>JBBTTF010000001.1:0-717305 GCA_038064375.1 Patescibacteria group bacterium
GCGTCGCAAGTCACGCCAAGCACAAGAAAATCCGCAAAGCTACTAAAGGCTTTAGTCACCCTAACCGTGTCAGTATCAAGCGTGGTCGCCAAGCCGTCACCAAGTCCCTGCAGTTCGCAACCCGCGACCGCAAAAACCGCAAGCGAACATTCCGTGAGCTTTGGAACACCCGCATCAACGCCGGTGCTCGCCTTAACGGCACAACTTACAGCAAGCTGATCGCAGGCCTTAAGAAAGCTGACATCACTCTAGACCGCAAAGTTCTATCAGAGCTAGCCGTCAACGAGCCAGCTTCCTTCACTGCTGTCGTCAAAGCTGCCAAGAACTAAGTAATTACTTCTGAGGGGTAGTCTCTAGACCAACTCGTACAAAGTTGTGTCCACCGTCTGCAAGCTTCTGGAAATTAGTATAGTTTAGAGCGCTGTATAAGGGGTATCCTCTGTATAAACCACCGTCACTTGGGTGGAAATGCATTTCCTGCGCATCAAAAGGATATAGAGTAACGTCCGCCTGACTACTAGCACGACCAATGCTGCCGAAGGCGAAATCACCACCTAGCAGTCGCTTATGGTCCAAGTCATCGCGAGGATTACCACGGTAAACAATCAATGGGTTTTCTATGACTACAGTCTTCGGCGAATAAGAAGCTCCTCCGGTTTCTGGAGCATACGGGGCGCCGCCAGTTGATGGAGTATCGGATGGGCTAATAGTCAACGTGCCGTCATAGAAAGCTACGACCTTGTCTTGATTGATTCGCTTCTCTGTGCGCTTTTCTAGTAAGGTTATAGGAGCACGCTTGTGTAGCTCTGGCTTGCCGTGTTTGGTGGCAGCTTCGGCCGTACCTGACACAGGCAATACGCCTGCGGCTACAACTAGGGTGAGCGCACCAATTTCTTTGGCGTTACTCTTAATTTTTTGGACGGCGTTGCGTACGTTTGGACTGTTTTTCATAAAGCCTATAATAGCAAATTAACACCAATTTGTCAATGATAAAGGCCAGATTATCTGTAAGCCGGGTTCTGTCGAGATTGGTCATCTATCTAGGCTTGTCGTTGCCAACAGGCTCGAGCGGTTCTTGTGATGAATCCTTAGCGGGACGCTTTAGGCTTTAGGCCTCAAAGTATCCATCTCCTTGCAGCAGGCAGGGTTTACCATTTCCCAATGTCACCATTGGGACTTGCGGGCTCTTACCCCGCTCTTTTCACCCTTACCTCCGAAGAGGCGGTATTGTTTCTGTGGCACTTTCCCTAAGGTTGCCCTCGGTCGCCGTTAGCGACTGCCATTTCCCTTTGCTGCCCGGACTTTCCTCGAACGCCGGAGCGTTCGCGACCAATCGATAATCTGGCCAAGTTCTATTATACCACCTCTGTTGAGGAACCAGAAAGTTCTTCGTCGAGCGCACGGTTAACAGCTGCATCGGCCAACTTGTTAAACTCGCGTGGCACATGCGTAAAGCTAACGTGTTCAAACTTAGGTACCAATTGCTTAATAGCATCGTGGATCGGCCACAAGTCACGGTTCTTAACCTTAAAGATGCCCTTCATTTGGTTAACAACTAGCAGGCTATCCATATATGCCTCAACTTCGCGGACGCCCATCTTGAGGCATTCTTCGAGAGCCAATTTGAGGGCTGTGTACTCAGCCTGATTGTTGGTGGTAACGCCGAGATATACGCCTTTGTCGACAAGCACGTTGTCTTCCATATCTAACACCACGAAGCCACTGGCGCTCGGACCGGGGTTCCCCCGTGATCCACCATCGCCAAATATCTTAACCTTATCTGGGTGAGCGTTCGGATCAGCAGATTGTTCACCCTGAGGCGCTTCACCAGAGTAAGCAGCATCAATAGCACGCGACATCTCGTGATCTTTGTCAGTGATTCTTTGGTCGCCTTCGTGAGTAATAAGCCAGATTTGGACAACGCTCCACTCGTTCTCCCAGCGCGGGTGATGCTGGTACTCTTCAGCAATCTCAGCCACCTGAGACATAAAAGCCCAAGCTGACTTAAAGTCGTCGAAGTTGAATTGTTTGTATAGACCGTGTTTGGTTTCTTGCCACATGATTACTATCTTAGCACGCCAAAGATCACGCCTTGGGTAACTCCTTGGATTTATGAACAAAAACAGGTAATATTATGGCATCAGAGGCAATACTTAAGAGGGAGAAAATCTTGAAAAAGACTACCAAAGCCAACACAAAACTCAAACCAACCCAAAGACTAAGCCTGTTCTTCTTCAGAAAGCCGCGCACTACAGCATTAATATGGCTAGTTGTAGCCTTGCTCGGTATCGCTAGTTACACCACGCTTCTTAAGCGCGAAGGCTTCCCTTCTATCAACACGCCTTTCGCAATTGCTCAAGGTTCTTATATAGTCAACAACCCTAGCCAAGTAGATGCCGAGGTGGCCAAGCCACTTAATGCCTTCCTACTTAAGCAAGAGGGCGTAAAGAATGTTCAAACCCAAAGCTTTGGCAACTTCTACACGGCAATTGTTTCTTATAAAGACGACGTAAATGCCGACGCTCGCAGTGCCGAACTGCAAAAGGCCGCAGCCCAGCAAAACATCCTTCCCGCTCAAGCAACTCTTAATATAAATGCCTACAAGTTTGGCTACACAGTCCGTGGCGACAATATTGTCATCTCGTTCTACTCCGACAAGCAAGCCTCTACTCCAGAGCTGGTCGCCCAAGCTAAGCAAGCAGCCACCTTCATCGAGTCACAGAACCTAAGTCTAGTTAAAGATGTTTCGGTTATCGATCCTTTTGAGCAGGCCGTTAACCCGCTCACTGGTCAGTCCGAGCTAACTCAGAAGTCCTTTGACAGATACGGTGAGCGCACTAACAATACCACCAACTTCTACACGACTGCCGTTATTGGCGTTCAAGCCCAGCCAGCAGCTGACCAGATTGAACTTGGTAAGCAAATTGACGCAGCCGTCGTTAAGCTAAATAGCGCCGAAGACTTTAAGGGCTTCCACGCCGTCGTTAGCGCTAGTGACGCACCACAAATCAAGGCCCAAATAAGTGAACTTCAAAAATCTCTCCTAGAAGGCCTTCTGGCAATATTGATCGTTAGCTCGATAGTGATCGCTATCCGCGCTTCCTTAATCACCGTAATATCTATGGCTACCGTGGTGATCGTCACCAACGCCATCATGTACCTAATCGGCTACAGCCTAAACACCATCACCTTGTTTGCTCTAATCTTAGGTCTTGCCCTAATCGTAGATGACACGATCATCATGGTAGAAGCCATCGACTCCCAAAGACGCAAACGCAAAGACCCAGAAGAGGCCGTAACAGTGGCTACTGGCAAGATTAGTAAGGCGATGATTGCCGCTACTAGTACCGCAGCTCTCAGCTTTGCACCACTGATATTCGTTGGCGGCATACTCGGTAGCTTTATTAGGGCAATACCGGTAACCATCATCATATCTTTGGTCGTTAGCTTGATAGTCGCTTTAGTATTCATCCCTCTATTTGCTCGCTACTTGCTGCTAACTAAAAAACAGATGGGACCCAAAAGTCACGCCGAGGCCGCAGCCGGTATCGAAGCCAAGCTCGCCCTGTTTATATCCAAGCCAATGCTATGGGCTAAGAACTCCCGCAAGAAGCTTGTCAGTGTCGGTCTAGTAGCCGTGTTCATTGGTGTCGGATTCATCATGGGCGGCGGCTACTTGTTCTCCAAGGTTACCTTCAACATCTTCCCACCATCTAAGGACAGTGACCAGATTAGTGTCGTGCTGACAATGCCACCCAACACTAATATTGAGCAAGCTCAGCAGATAGCTGACGATGCCGATAAGATAGTTAATAAGTCCTTGGACACCAACTTCGTTAAGGCCTCTTACTACGGTCAAGCCGACATTCAGAAGGCCACATTACAGGTCAACTTGATTAGCTACAACGATCGTTCAACTACCTCGCCACAGTTGATTGAGCAACTTAAGGGCGACTTCAAGAACTTCGACCAAGCCACTGTAGAAGTTGGGCAGATTGACGCAGGCCCTCCCGGATCAGCTTTCACCGCTCAAGTCGAGTCCAGCACTAACCGTGCCGGTGCTATCAAGTTAGCCGACGACATCACCGCCTACCTAAAAACCGCTGAAATCAAGCGCGTTGATGGAACAATACCCAAAGTATCTAGCGTCTCAGTCTCCAACTCCAGCATCTACAACCGCAAGGATAACAAGCAATACGTCGAGGTCACAGCCAAGTATGTCGACACCGACACCACAACACTGTTAACCCTTACTAAGGCTGCTGTTGAGAAGGAATTCCCAGAGTCTCGTGTTGAGTCCTACGGCCTCAGCAAAACTGCTCTAGCCTTCGACTTCGGTCAAGAATCTGAGAACCAAGACAGCTTCAAGACTCTAGCTATCGCCTTCCCAATCTTGCTATGTGTCATATATGTACTGCTGGCCTTCCAGTTTAGAAGCATGTTACAGCCGCTACTGATCTTCTTGGCCATTCCATTCAGCCTGTTTGGAATCACGCTCGGACTTTACCTAACAGATAACGCCTTTAGCTTCTTTGCAGCCCTCGGGTTCTTTGCCCTAATCGGCCTGAGCCTCAAGAATACGATCCTGCTGACAGACTATGCCAACCAAGCCCGTAGAGAAGGCATGGGCGCCGTAGACGCCGCACACGAGGCTCTTGCTGAGCGATTCCGACCATTGATTGCTACCAGCCTAACCGCTATTGCCTCATTGATCCCACTAGCTATCACCAGCCCATTCTGGGAAGGCCTAGCCGTAGTGCTTGTTGGTGGTCTGCTATCCAGCACCTTCTTGGTACTAACCGTCTTCCCTTACTACTACTTGGGTAGTGAGTTCCTAAGGACTCGAATCAACCGCAAGAAGGGTGTTTCGTGGCTCGTCCTGACAATTGGTCTGTTGATCTTGCTGCCTAAGCTGGCGCCTTTGGCAGCTATCTTGGCGCCATTCTTGGCTGCTTTGATCGTCAAGTACGTTGGCAAGCTGCTTCGTCGAAAGAAGTAGAATAAGCCACGGCTTATTCGGGTACGGAACCGATTGTATCTTTAGGGCTGGAGTAATGCGTGCCGGTGGCATCTACCGCTGTCCACTCCCTGCCACTAGCTAGCGTAACTATTAGTGAGCCGTCTTCTTCCTCTCTTTGTTGACTAAGTTGAGGGTTCAGTCTGTCAATCTCGTCTAGTTCGCGATCTATTTCACTCTGTCTTTGTGACAAATTATGCTTCTCACTCAATAGCTGCTGAACATTACTTCGTACATATTTTTCTTCGATCCCGTTTTTTTCGGCTTCGACAGAGTTAGCAGCGGCCCTTAGAGTTCGCAAAACTTCGCTAAGATATGTAGCCGGCGTACGGGCTTCAACAATATTAGGGTCAGACGGATTCCCAGCAGTGAAAGTTTCTGTAATGCCGAATTGCTTAGCCACACGCGCCAAATCAAGTTCAGTTGACGCTTGATAAATCTGAGTAGTGACTGCGCCTACGCGGGCTCCATATGGTAGCTTACCTTTATCTCGAAACATAGTAAGTACTTCTTCGATAATAGCTGGTGTTCCTGCTTTTTCGCCTACTCCTTCTGATCCAAATACTCCTATAGTAAGATCTGGATTCTCTCCACGAACAGTTGCTGCCGCTGCCGAACAGAGTTGGTATTCTCTCTCAGCGCCATAAGCGTAATTCTCGACGTTATCCTGCTCAGCTTCGCTCAACACTCGACTAGATCCAGCGACTATAAGATTATCAACAGTAGCTGTTTTCTCCCTAATAGCCTTTACTGCATATCGAGTACGGTCAAGATTAGACTGCCTTGCACCACCCAGAGCAATTACCACATCAAATCTATCTGTTAAGGGTGTCTCTGTCTCTAACATTCGCATGCCTTCAGCGGCACGCATAATGACATCTTTGGTAGGCTCGTCCCATTCTGTCTGATCAGCCTCAAGCTCAAACCGCACTAGGTCTCTGCCACCTTGAAAACGAGGATTAAGTTGCTCCAAAGCAGCTTGGAATTCTTGTGGTTGCTCAAATGGGTCTGCTTCAACCCCAAAATGCTGCAGAAATTCGCTACCAGCTTGAAAAATCTGCTCCGGTGATAATTGAGTTTCTTGGGGTCGTGACTGCTCGCTCTGTTCTGTCATGTTTAATATATTAGTATAAGATATATGATTTGTCAATGTACGCTGCACCTGCTTATACTACAAAATGAGCGACGACGCCGCCATCATTGCGGTCGTGACGTTGCATCTCATAGTCTGAGAACTGTTCTGATGCCTGAACATCAAAGGTAGCACCTTCTGGCAAGCCTTCAATAACAAAACCATTAGCTGCAGCAGTGACAGCCAAATATTCCATAGCGCCCTCTACCGTCTCATGTCGCAAGCCTTCTTCGGCGTAGCTATGGCCATTTGAAACAGGCCGATCCCACGACTTGTGAGCAGCCCACTGCTCTCTTTCGGGTACACTTGGATCAATGTATTCTAGACCGCTTATTCGATAGCCGTTGTCGCCTGCCTGCAGATATATAGGCTTGCCGTCCTTGGTCTGAAGACCTAGAAACACACCTTCTGCCGTAAGCAATGGCATTAGATTTTTTTGCGATTCTTGTTGTTCGGGTAAATGTTGGCCCATGTAGCAACCTAACTGTGAGGCTTGGTGCTATTAGATCCAGCTGGAAACGGAGAAGATGGCTCTTTCGGATTCGGACTACCAAGTGTTGGCATCATGTCTTCAGGGATTTCCTGACTACCACCTGCGATGAACTCCTGTGAGCCATCGGCCCTGTGCTGAACGGTGTCACCGGTATTGATTTCCTCATCAATGCGTACGACTCTTTCAGAAGCCGCTGGATCCTGAACGGAATCACTTGGTGTCACTAGTCTATCCATGATAAACGCTGCCGCCAACCCAAGTTCTTGCTTAAGACTAGCACGCTTAAAGGTTGGTTCTGTAGAGCCAACTACGCCCATATTAGGATCTGGATTAACCGATGCGTTTGGACCTGATTCTATCTTGAAACCGATACTTCTTTTATTGATACTCATAAACACATGATAGCACTAATGCTTGTTTTTGTCAATACTTGGTCGGGGTGACAGGACTTGAACCTGCGACCTCACGGCCCCCAGCCGTACGCGCTACCAACTGCGCTACACCCCGTAATCCTAGTCATAAAAGCGTCGGGTACTGGGGTGATCACCTGAGTAGACCCAGGTGGGTGCTCTCATCTGACAACCACGGTTGCCATTCTGTTGAGCTCCCTAATGATTAGTATTCAGATAATCATTATCCCAGAAGGAGGCTTGGAAGCCCTACCCGACCGATCTATTATATCTTAATCGGCCGACTTCTCTGCTGGAGTTCCTAATTCGGCAAGCCGATCTACGATTTCTCTGCTCAAAGCTACATTCTTGGCCATGTCTGGACTTTGCTTGGTTAGTGCATCAAGCTGCTCAGCTTGTTCGAAGAAGTTAACTACTCGCTCAATGTAACTCAAGCCAGCATTTTGCTCTGGTATGCACTCGAAGAGGCGTTCACTTATTTCTTTCCAGCCTACGAGCATTGCAGTATTACGGATTATGAAGTGATCGAAATTCCTAATATGAGGACTCCATCCACGCACAAATTCATTCTCTGGCGGTAAGCCGGTGGGCCGCTTCCTATTGCGAGGGTCTTTTTGGGTTGTCTGTCTGACTACAAATTCACCATCAAAGCTGCGAAGAACATCCCCGAAGATATTATCATCCGTGGCTATGCCTAGGTTTGCAAGGTTTGTGTTGATTACGGTAGCCTGCCCGACCAATGAAAGTTCTCTTGTAGTAACGGATATTGGCGCTACAAAACCCTCTTGTTGAACATCGATTTCATGAATTACTTTTGATCTGAATGGTTGCTTAGGGTCAACAGCGACGAATGCTGTCATGCTCTGTGACCGTCTTTGATCTTCGCGAGAGGTGTAGTTCAGTATTACTGGAATAATGCCTTGTGCGGGCTTAGATTCTTCAATCTCTTTAGCAGACTCAATAGAGTGCCTTAAATCATCGAAGCCATCGAAGGCAGCTCGTCCCATGTGATGAATCAAGGCAGTCTGATAGTCCCCTGTATACTCCGGCGCTGCGACTACATCAGCTAGCCGCTCCATGGCTTCGTCAATTGCTTTTTCTTTTACTTGGTCAACGTCTAGACAATGGTTCCAGCCGGCGTTATATGTAGCAACGCCTACAATATCTATTGGACCATCGCCCTCTTCAACATGAGTTGGCGGCATCTCCAAAGCTTGTTTTACAGTTGTCATAATAATCTATCCTCACTATCAAGATATTTACCTTTTTATACTCTTATCAGTACGCGTAAGCAAGCATGAGCAATTTAGACCAGTAAGAAGTTCAGAAGGTAATTCTGAATCGTCACAAATGGCCCAGATATGAACTGGAAGAGAATTAGCATAAAGAACAGTATGCCCATCAGTCCAAGGGATTCTAGCTGGAGCATGATCTTTTGCAAAGGCTCAGGCGCGAAAGCGTAGAGCAAGCGAGAACCGTCGAGTGGCGGGAAAGGAATCATGTTAAAGATAAAGAAGCCGATGTTCACCTGTGTGAATATTAGCAAAGCACCCTGCCAGAAAAGGCTCATATCAGCTCCAAATAGGCGGAACACAACAGCTGCAAGAGCTGCTAAGACCAAGTTAGTCAGTGGACCAGACACACCGACTAGTGCAACGCCAAACTCCTCGTACTTAACCCGATTGGGGTTAAAGGGCACTGGCTTGGCGATAAAGATCGGTGGCAGGCCAAAGATCAGCAGCACCATCGGTAGCGCCACAGTGGTTACCACGTCAATGTGCTTTAAGGGGTTAAGGGTGAGACGACCTTCGTCGTGGGCAGTGCTATCGCCTAGCCAATGCGCTACATAAGCGTGCATTGCTTCGTGAATCGACAGCGCGATAATGATCGAAAACAGTACAACTACAAGGTCGATACCAGTGACACTACTCAACATATCCTAATACTATAGCAGCTTAAGCGGCTTGTTTGAGATCTATAAACTCAACATGCTCTTTGACGTCATGAACTCGCAGATAGGTCGGTTGGTCGAGATTCTGGGCGACTAGGGCTGCAATCTTACCGGCCGCCACGTTTGTCTGCCATTTCATTCGTAACCCTCCCAAAAAGCGCTTCTTAGAATAGCCAATCATGACCGCATACTCTGGGACTTGCTTAGCGAACTCTAGTAGTTCCCAGTTAAGCTCCTTAGTCTTACCAAAGCCAATTAAAGGGTCAAGTATTATGTTGTTCTTGGGTATGCCCTTACTTTCTACGATTTCTGCGCGCGCCAACAGATCATCACGAACTACCTCTATATCCTCCAATAGTTCGCCGTCATGAACATTCTCAAGAGTTTTGCCCTTGGGTATATGACCAATGACGCAAACTCCACCGTAACTGGCTACGACATCGAGCATTTCGTCTTTCATGCCGGATACATCGTTAATAATTATTTGCTCGTCGATACTCAATGCCTTTTCGGCAGTTTCTGCATGACGAGTATCTAGTGAGAAGCGTCCACCTGGGCAAGCTTTTATTAGTTCGGGCAAAATTATGCCCAATCGTTCCCATTCTTCGTCTGGTTTTAAGGGCGTTGCTCCTGGCCTAGTACTTTCTGCCCCAACATCGACAATTGCCGCGCCGTCAGCAAACAGTTCCTTGGCACGATCTATTGCCAAATCGCGCTCATTATACTTCGAGCCGTCGCTAAAGCTGTCAGGTGTGAGATTGAGAATTCCAACTATTTCTACCATATACTCATACATAATAGACCAATGCTTTATAATAAACACAAACCGTTTGCTAAATTAATGTAAGGAGTCGGCTCAGATGGCCAAGATTAACGATAATTACGCCAAACTTCAGTCTGGTTATTTGTTTCCGGAGATTGCTCGCCGTACGCGCGAATTTGCTGCTAAAAACCCTGATGTAGAGCTGGTAAAGTTAGGCATCGGTGACACCACCATGCCCTTGACGCCAACAGTTATCAAGAGCCTTCACCAAGAGGTGGATAACCTCGCTAACGCCAAAACTTACACCGGCTATGGTGTTGAGCAAGGCAACCCTGATCTGCGACAAGCACTTGCCGACTACTATGGCCAGCTTGGTGTAGATATTAAGGCTGATGAGGTGTTTGTCAGTGATGGCGCTAAGCCTGATTCTGCTAATATTCAGTCGATCTTCGCTGATGACTCGGTGATTGCTGTTCAGGATCCGGTATACCCTGTTTATGTTGATAGCGCAGTTATCGGTGGCAAGACCCGTGGCTACAAGGATGGTCGCTACGAAGGCATCGTCTACATGGAATGTAACGAGGCTAATGGCTTCTTCCCTGAAGTTCCTAAGGACAAGGTCGACTTGATCTATCTCTGCAGCCCCAACAACCCAACTGGTGCTGTAGCGACCCGCGAGCAGCTCAAGGCCTTTGTGGACTACGCCCACGCCAATGATGCCGTTATTATCTTTGATGCGGCCTATGCCAACTTTATATCTGATCCGGACTTGCCTCGCTCAATCTATGAGATCGACGGCGCTGAGACCTGTGCGATCGAGATCAGTAGCTTTTCTAAGCTGGCCGGCTTTACCGGTGTTCGCCTTGGCTGGGCTGTTGTGCCGCATAAGCTAGCAGTAGAGGGTACTCAGCCGGGTGAAGTTCAAGGTCTATGGAATCGTCGTCAATCTACAATGTTCAACGGAGCCTCCAATATTGTTCAGCCGGGTGGCGTAGCTGTACTCACTAAGCAAGGACTCAAGGAATCACAAGAGCTAATCGACTACTACATGGGCAACGCCAAGATCATTCGCGACGGTTTGACTGATGTTGGTATTACAACATTTGGTGGCGTTAACGCTCCTTACATTTGGGCCAAAACACCTAATGGTATGGGCTCTTGGGAGTTCTTCGACAAACTGATGAATCAGGCTCATGTCGTTGGTACACCAGGGGCGGGCTTTGGTCTTGGCGGTGAGGGCTACTTCCGTCTCAGCGCTTTTGGTGATCGAGCTAATGTTAAAAAAGCAATGAAAAGTATTAAGGAAAACTTAAAAGTATGAGCGACAAGAGCCTACCATTTGACCAAGAAAAGCTTAATAAAATCATTGCTGAGTTCCCTACGCCCTTCCATCTGTATGACGAGAAGAGTCTACGCGCAACCGCCCGTGCTTTGAACAAATCATTCGACTGGGCGCCAAATTACATGAACTACTTTGCAGTTAAGGCCACCCCTAATCCCTACCTGTTAGAGATCCTCAAGGACGAAGATATGGGCGCCGATGCTAGCTCGCTCGCTGAGCTGATATTGTCAGATAAAGTCGGGCTGCAGACAGAGGCGATTATGTTCACCTCCAACAACACTCCAGCCGAGGACTACCAAGAAGCTTACCGATTGGGTGCAGTAATTAATCTTGATGACATCAACCAGATAGAACGACTTGAGTCGGCATTGGACGGCAAGTTCCCAGATCTGATCAGCTTCCGCTACAACCCAGGACCAGCGATAGAGTCTACTGAGAACAACTTTATCGGCAACCCTAGCGATGCCAAATTTGGCGTATCTACTGACCAATTGATTGAGGCCTATAAGCTAGCCCGCGACAAGGGCGCAACTCGTTTTGGCCTGCACACCATGGTTGTTTCCAATGAGCGGACCGTTGAGGCACATGCTCTGACCGCTGACGTAGTCTTCAAGCTGGCTGTTCGTTTACACGAAGAGCTTGGCATCAAAGTTGAGTTCGTTAACCTAGGCGGTGGCCTTGGTGTCGCCTACCACCCTGATGATTCTGAGATAGATCTTGATGAACTTAAGACCCGACTTAGCGAGAAGTACCAATCCATCATCGTGGCAGCTGACCTCGATCCTATAAGAGTGGTCACTGAGAACGGCCGTTATGTGACCGGTCCTAACGGCTACCTTGTCACTAAAGTCACCAGCACCAAAGAGACTTACCACAACTTTGTTGGTGTAGACGCCACAATGGCAGACTTGATGCGACCAGGTATGTACGACGCCTACCACCACCTAACGGTTATGGGCAAAGAAGATCAGCCAACTGTTCCGCAGCGTGTTACAGGTAGCCTATGTGAGAACAACGACGTCTTTACCGGACCTGATGACCGCCAGCTACCCAAGCTTGAGCTTGGCGACGTTGTGGTCATTCACGACACTGGCGCGCATGGCCACTCCATGGGCTTTAACTACAACGGCAAGCTTCGTCACGCCGAGCTTTTACTCAAGGAAGACGGCACTGTACTGCAAATTCGCCGTAACGAAACACTCAACGACTACTTCGCTACTCTCGATTACCCTAATTTGTAGACTACTGCTTAGCTAGCCACTGCTCTACAGCGGCGTTGGCTTGTCGTACTGCGTTGAGGTCAGGCATATCTTGGGAGCTCAATGGCAACCGTAGCTCAGGAGTCTTAATCTGTCCAAGGTCGCTCATTAGGGCCTTAACTGGCACAGGATTGCTGGCACAAAATAAAGCACTGGTGGCCTGTGACCACATTTGGTCATCCTTAAATGTTCCCTCCATACACTGCCTAGCAACTTCGTGAGTGGCGACCGGCCAGACATTGGCTGCAACCGATATAACTCCTTTAGCACCGAGCTTGGTAAAAGCTGGCAAGAGAGGATCGTCGCCACTGAACATGGCCGCTTGCGGCGCTGCCTTGGCATACTCTGCAAACTCAGCCTCAGAGCCACTGGCCTCTTTGATACCCCATACGTTAGGATGATCGCTCAGCTTCTTGACCGCTTCTAGCTCCATTTTTACTGCTGTTCGGCCCGGAACGTTGTAGAGCGTGCATGGCTTGTTAGCGCGGTCTAGTAAGGCTTTAAACCAGCCATACTGGCCTTCTGCACCCGGCTTAGCATAAAGCGGCACAACTAGTAGGTAGTTATCAACTTCTAGGGTGTTAAGGTAGTCGATCCACTCTAATTGAGTGTTGAGATTGATTCCGCCAACGCCGACCATCAAAGGCACGCCTAGCTTTAGGCCAATCGCAAACTCTAGGATTTGCTTCTTCTCAGATTCGTCAATGTTAAGGGCTTCACCGGTGCTGCCAAGAATTGTAATGGCGTTGCCGGCCGCAGCCTGTGCCTGCAGCACAGACTTAAGATCATCGTAATCAACGCTACTATCTTCGTTCATAGGCGTAACGACGGCGGTCCAGACTGGATAGGTACTTAGGTCATTCATATTTTGAGTTCTTTCTCCATAACTTCTGATAGTTCGTATAGTCTTGGCTCAAGCTTGATGTCGAGTAGCTTGCGGGCTGTCCAGATTGCACCCTCGGCAAAGATTCTTCGATCCTTGGCCTGATGTTGAACGCTGATGTCTTCGTATGGAGTTACCAGTGTTAGCTTGTGGTCACCTGGGTTGTCGCCATCACGACCACTGCTGATGTTAACGTCTTGGCCGACCCATTTTTGCCATGATAGTGATGTGCCGCTAGGCTGATCTTTTTTGTGAACATGGTGAATCTCATGCAACTTAAGATCAAAGTTATCGAATAACAGAGGTGCTTTGGCCAAAACCTTGATCATACCACGCACCAAGTTCATGCCCAGACTAAAGTTGGAGGCTGTAATCCATGCGACATTCTTAGCCTTAAGTCTTTGATTGATATCCTCTGGCCAGTCAAAGCCAGTGCTGCCGCTAACGACGGGTATACCACTCTCGATCAACATATCGATATACTCGACAAAAATCGGCCCAGGTACGAAGGAGATAACTACGTCGTGACCTTTGAGCTTGTTGAGCGTTGGCGGATTAGCACTATTAAACTGGGTCACGTTGTCCGCGCCATGAAGCTCGACGACTTTACCGCCTGTTTTACCGGTTCCTAATAGGGCTATTTTCATATATCTATGATACCAAAGAACTTCGGGTTGGCTTATTGATATTCTCTCACTAGGTAGGAGATTGATTTTTTGAGTGACTCTTCGTCATGATACTGCTCGACATATGTTGTCTGACCATATAGCCCCTCTTCATCTGGGATTATGCCCCATCGAGCAGCAATGGCGACCTTTTGTACTTTAGCATCTAGATCTGGGTCACGCCTATCTGTTTCGTGGTCGTCAACTTCTTTAGCATCCACATAGGTAACATCTTCACCTAAATAATTTTTGATGACATACGGCTCAGACATAACAAGCCAGTTACGAGTAGAAGAATATGTTCTGTCGATTGTTTGGTCGGGCTTAACTTTACTCAGAAAATTATGAGCAACCAGCCTTAGTCCGGGCTGAACATCGTCTAGCTCAAGAGGGTTGGGCCAGTCAGGCCTCAAAGGCCCACGGTGAACATACTTGGGACCATTTGGTCTCATACCAGTTGTTGCAAAATCAGATGTAGGAGCGGGCTCAGCAACTTGGGGCTTTACGCTAGAGGCTTCGAAAGCGCTAGGATCAAGCAAATAAGCAGATATTTGACTCATGCCATTTGCCACGAGAACATCAATGCTATCAGGTGATCTGCCCAGAATTACACCTGGCTGGTGTTCTGCGGCTGAGCCTTGTTCTGGAGTTGCCATAATTCAAGTTCTATTAATGACTGACCTTGGTAAAAATTACAAGAGTATTATATAAATAAATTAACGTTTTGTCAATGTTTGTAAAGATGTTGGTTCAGGTCTCAATAAAATTTTGGTGTAAACGCTTAACAGTGTCTTGGCCGTACTCGTCGGACACCAAGAAGCAAAGGTTGTGCTGACTGGCTCCCTGACAGATCATTTTGACAGAAATCTTGGCGTTATCAGACTCTAGGTTACCGAAGATGTCTTGGATCAGCCCCGGCGAATCGTTAATCTTGTTGCCAATCAGCGATATGATGCTCAGATCGCCCTCGATACTCACCTCGCCCATGTCTTCTAAGGAGTTGATTAGGTCTTGGTTGAGCAGGGTTTGGTCGTCGAGAACTACGGCAATTGATATTTCGCTGGTACTGATCTGGTCAATGCTGACTTTAAACTGAGCAAATATATCAAAAACCTTGGCGAGATAACCAAACTGGTGGGCCATCTCCGGAGTTGTGAGCTTGAGAATCGACTGGTTTGTCTTGAGAGCAATCGCCCGAACTCGTGGCTGATCATCTGTAGTGTCGACAATGGTTGTGCCGCCTTGCTCTGGCTCAAATGTATTGCCGACAAAGAGCGGAATCTTTGAACGCCTCAAGGGTGTTATTGTTCTAGGATATAGGACTCTGGCGCCAGCCGTGGCTAACTCAGCCGCCTCTTGAAAGGTCAGTTGCTTGATTTGTCGGGCGTCAGCTGTAATTCGCGGATCAGTTGAGGCAATACCGGCTACATCAGTCCAGATCTGCAACTTGTCTGCCTCAATTGCCTCGGCCAGCAGTGCAGCGCTATAGTCGCTGCCACCTCGGCCTAGTGTTGTCGTGGCGCCATCCGGTGCTGAGCCTATGAAGCCCTGCGTGACTAAAATCTTGCCATTATTAAGACTCGGCTTGATTGCAGTGGCTGCTTCTTTGGTTTCTCGTATAAGTGGTGTGGCTTGGCCAAAGTGATCGTCTGTTTTAAGGACTTTACGGACATCCAGCAACTCGGCCGACACGTTCTGTTGTTCAAAAGCAGCGATCATTAAGTTGGATGATAGTAGTTCGCCAAAAGCCAAGATCGAGTCAGCCCCCGCTGCGTCATTTGAGTCTTTTGAACCAACAGCTTGTTTCAATTCCTCAAAAAGTGCTTCCAAATCATCCAAAATGCCTTGGCTGGCAGCCAGTTCAGTGGCAATTTGTCGGTGATTGGCGATAATTTGGTCAATTAAAGTGTTCGTTTGAGATTGATCAGTCGTGGTGAGTTCAACTAACTTGTTCGTCGTGCCGCTAGCCGCCGAAACTACCACCAAAGACACGTTATTCTGCAAGGCAACCTTAGCCGATTGACTAATTGCGGCGGCGTCCGCCATCGACGTTCCACCAAACTTTGCTACGACAATGTCTTTGCTCAAATCCATGCTTTCTATGATTAGGTTAGGGCAATCTTTCAATAATTGTAACAGATATACAACAGATCAAATGACTGTTATGATGGTTCAATGAGCGAGAAGTTAGTTGGTTTTGTTGGTTACCGCGGCATGGTTGGCAGTGTGCTGATGGATCGAATGCAGCAAGAATCTGATTTTGCCGGCATTGATCCGGTGTTTTTATCTACTTCTCAAGCTGGTGCCGTTGGGCCGGTGATCGAAGGCCAAGAGACTGTTCTGGCGGACGCCTATGACCTCGACCAGCTACAAAGACTAGATACAATTGTGACCTGTCAGGGCAGCGACTACACCCAGCGCGTTCATGACTCGTTACGCCAAGGCGGTTGGAACGGCTACTGGATTGATGCCGCCAGTGAACTTCGCATGCAAGATTCCTCCATCCTATTGTTAGACCCCATTAACCGCTCTCAGATCGATCAAGCCCTAGACAGTGGCATCAAGGACCTGATTGGCGCCAACTGCACTGTCAGCACGATGCTGATGGGTCTTGGTGGCCTTTTTAAGAATGATGTAGTTGAATGGGCACAGCCCGATACCTACCAAGCCGTCTCAGGTGCTGGTGCCGTTTATGTCAAAGAGCTGCTGCAACAGATGCAAACTCTAGGCCAAGCCACTACCGAAATGCTAGACGACCCCGCAGCAAGCTTAGCCGATATAGATAAAAAGGCGTCACAGACCCTAACTTCCTCCGACTTCCCTATCAACAATTTTGGTTATCCGATTGCTGGCAACATCCTGCCATGGATTGATAGCGAGGTCACTGCCGGCCAATCGCGCGAAGAATGGAAAGCTGAGGTCGAGACCAACAAGCTGCTTGGCCTTAGCGCCTTGCAAGCCATCGCCGTTGATGGAACTTGCGTCCGTGTTGGCTCGCTGCGCTCGCACGCCCAAGCTGTCACTATCAAGCTCAAGCAAGACATTCCGTTAGAACAGATAGAGCAAATGATCAGCTCGGCTCACGAATGGGTTAAATTCGTGCCCAATAATCGCGAGGCAACTTTATCGCAATTAACGCCCGTTGCCGTCAGCGGAACACTTGATATTGCTGTCGGTAGGGTTCGCAAGCTGTCTTTAGGGCCTGAGTATTTGACGGCTTTTGTGGTTGGTGACCAACTGCTATGGGGCGCTGCTGAACCTTTGCGTCGGGCACTCAAGATTATTGTGGAGCGCGGCTAATGGCAGTAGTCTACCTAGCCCTAGGCTCTAACGTCGGCGATTCTGCCGAGCACATTAAGCAAGCCATCAAGATACTCTCCAAGTCTGTTAAACACATTAAGCAAGCCCCTTTGTACGCCTCAAAAGCTGTTGGCTATACCGATCAAGCAGACTTTATAAATACTGTTATTGGCGGCAAGACCGAGCTTGAACCGTTCGAGTTACTCGCTCTCATTAAAGAGGTTGAGCAAGAAGTCGGCCGCACGGCTACCTTCCGTTGGGGGCCACGTGAGATTGATATCGATATTATCTTGTACGGCGACATGCACATGGAGACCGAAGAGCTGACAATTCCGCATGCGAGTTTTCGCGAGCGAGACTTTGTTCTGAAGCCTTTATGCGACCTAAATTCAGAGCTTGTTGATCCGATTAGTCAACTGTCTGTAGCGGCTTTGTTGGCACACATAGAGGCCGATCAAGAGTCGGTCATCCAAAGAATCGACTAAATTGTTGGCGAAGGTGTTGACTAAAACACCTTAATTCGCTACAATTAACACCTATGCAAAAGTGTGAACTCACCGGTAAAGGCAAGCAGTACGGCAGCAATGTCAGCTTTTCTCAGCGCCACACCAAGAAGGTTTGGAAGCCTAATCTTCAGATGAAGACTGTTGTTGTCGATGGCAAAAAAGTCAAAATGAAGCTTAGCACCCAAGCTATTCGTACCCTCAAGAAAAAGGGCCTTCTCGAGCCCGTCGCTCCTGCTAAGTAAATAGCTGCTTTGGGTAAATCTTTAGTCGCGCGCCGTGCGACTTAGGATTTTTCGAGAACGATCAGGTGTGTCAGGTCGCTAAGCTCAGATGGCTTAAGCTTTAGCTTGGAGACAGTCTCTTGTGGCTCCATAGCCAGCTCTTTGAGGGCGTGAGCGAGATCTTGTTGGGGCATTGGGAAGTTGAAGGCCTTATCAGCGTAATGAGTTGGCACGACTAGCTTAGGCTCAACAGCCTTTATCAGCTTAAGAGCGCCAACTGGGTCAACTGTATAGCCATTGCCGCCAACAGGTACAAACATCAAGTCAACCATACCGATTGTCTCTAGTTGGGCATCGCTAAGTTCTGGATAAATGTGGCCAGTGACCAAGACCTTAAGTTCGCCAACGATCAGCTTGAACATGGTGGCCGATTGCTTGCCTTCCTCGTCCATGTGAGAACGAGCAGCGATGCCGATAACAGAGGTGTCGGCAACTTCGTATTCGCCAGGGCTATCAAAGCTTAGGCGTCCGGACTTGGCGCCTTCGTGTGGTCCAGTGAACAAAGCTACATCGTCAGGCTTGGTGATACTCTTGGCGCCCAGATCGGCTAGATTGTCATCGATAATAATGCGTGTGCCCTTGTTGGTCAGGCTAATACAATTCGCGCCATAAAACTGAAAGTCCATTACTTATCACTCTCCTCTTCTGATAATAGGTTATGATTATCAACTAATATTTGTTTCTTAGACTGGTGAATAGCTGTCGCAAAGCGATCTCGTATCTGTTGGCGGTAACGGAAGTCGGGTAGTGTCATAACTGCATAACGGATGGACTTGCTCTCTTGAGCTTCGAGTTGATCGACGTACTTCTGCAAGGCGTTAGGGTTAACCTCACCAACTATCAAGAAGTCGACACCGGCAGTTTCGTCACGAGTAAACTGACCGGTAAATACTGCTAGGTCGATCTGGCCGATAGCTCGTAGCTCGTCCTCTATAGTTGTGTCGGTGGCTGGAATGGCACCGGCAACTGAAGCAGCCTTCTTAACGGTCTGCTTAACGCCACCGCCAAAGATTTGCTGCAGTGGCTCATAGAACTCAAAGTTTTGGTTGACCTCGTAATACAACTTATTGTTATTGTTGTCGGACGTGATAATGCCAATGCTTAGCAAATTGCTAAGTTCGCGGCGAACCGAGTTAATCTGCTCATCGATCTTGCGAGTGATCTCACGAACAAAGAATGAGCGGTTCGGATTGCTATAGAACAATTGTAATAATTTGACGCGAGTTTTTGACCCAAAGAGTTGTTCAACCATGTGACTAGTGTATCAAAGTTTGGTTCAATTGTGAACTTCAGTTGGCTAAGAATGTTGTAACTGTGTCAACTATTTCCTCTTCGTCAACAGGGGTAGTGAACCACTGTATACTTTTGTTGCGCTTGAACCATGTTCTTTGTCGTTTGGCGAGGTCTAGGGTCTGTTTGATGATCTTCTGCCTTGCCTCTTCGGACGATTCGGTACCCTCAAAGTAGCCTTTCCACTGCGCGTAGCCGACGCCTTTTAGAGCTTCACAGTCCCAGCCATAGCGCTCTTGAAGGTCTCGAACTTCGTCCTCTAGGCCAGCCTCCAGCATGCCATCAACCCGTCTAATCACTCGCCCTTCAAGCTCCGAGCGATCGTACTTTAGGCCAATCATTAATGTGTTTTGACGCATCGCTTGGCGAGTTGGAATGGCTCCATTAGTTTCGATCAGCCTTATCAATCGACGCTTATTGCGGATGTCGACATCGCCTAGCTCTAGCCCTAGGTCTTTGATCTTTTGCAGTAGCTCCTCGTTAGTGAGCCGGTTGAGCGCCTCACGTGCGCCGCGGTCACCAGCTGGCAAGAAGCCGTAGTCATATAAGACGCCGTCGACATATAGGCCAGTGCCGCCGACCATTATTGGCAGCTTACCCCTGCTGGCTATGTCGTCGATTGCCTCATTAGCCAATCCCTTAAATACAGCTGCAGTAAAGTCCTCATCTGGATCAACCACGTCTAGCAGGTGGTGCGGAACCATAGCCTGCTCCTCTTTGGAGGGTTTGGCGGTGCCAATGTCAGCCTGACGGCGCACCGTCCATGAGTCGGCGCAGATGATCTCGCCGTTCAGGCGCTGCGCCAAGGCTATGGACAAGGCCGTCTTACCAGACGCTGTTTCGCCCACAATTACCAATAATGGGCTTACTCTTGAGGTGGCCACCACAATAACTCCTCTACTGATACTTTGTAGTCGTCTGATACTTCTAATCCCTCATCCTCAAGAGCCTGCTTGTGTCCTGCGCGACCACCAGGATAGCCAGCCGCCAGCCCGCCTTGCTTATTAACCACTCTCTGCCATGGCAAGTCCGGATCACCAAAGTGGGCGATACCACCAACAATTCGCGCTGCCCGCGCATTGCCGCACAGAGCAGCCAGCTGTCCATAGGTCATCACCCGTCTCTGAGGAATCTGAGCTACGATGGCCTCCACCCGCTGCGCAAAGCCCGCTTCAACTTCTTTCATATCACTATAATGACGTCTTAAGAACTCGGGATTTGGCCTCGTTGACCACTGTTCCGAGGAATTGATCGATACCAATCGTCATCGGTACGTCCATAACTGCCATATCTTTGCGAATTCGCGGCACAACTTCGCCGCTAGCTATTTCTTTTTCGCCAATCACTAGGGTATATGGAACTTTGGCAACTTCAGCAGCCCGAATCTTCTTACCGACAGACTCGTTGGAATTATCAACGTGCAGACGAACGCCCTTCTCCTTGGCTTGGGACAAAATTTTATCAGCGAAGGCGACGGTGGCATCCTCTTGATTTACCGTAATGACTCTGACCTGCTCTGGCGCTAACCAAATTGGGAACTTACCGGCAGTGTGCTCTATATAAACAGATAGGAATCGCTCGATTGAGCCAAGAATTGCCTTATGAATCATGGCTGGACGCTGCTTAGCGCCGTGCTCATCAATATATTCCAGCCCAAAGCGTTCCGGCTGAACAAAGTCCAACTGAACGGTGGCACACTGCCACTTACGGCCAAGCGCATCGGCAACATGAATATCAATCTTTGGACCGTAGAAGGCAGCCTCACCTAGCTCGATCTTGTAGTTAAGCTCCTGTTCTTTGGCTACACCCTCCAAGATGTCTTGCGCAGCCTTCCAAAGCTTGGGATCACCAAAGTAGTTATCGCCATCGTCGCGGAATGACAGGTCAACGCTAAGCTCCATGCCAAGCGTCAGATACATCTGCTTAACCATACCGAGGATGTTACTCATCTCCTCCTGAATCTGATCGGGCCGCACAAAAGCGTGCGAGTCATCCTGAGTCAGTGCTCTGACCCTTGATAAACCATGCAGCTCACCACTCTTCTCGTCACGGTACATAGTAGTTGTTTCCATATATCTCAGGGGTAGGTCACGGTAACTTCGTGGTCTTGACGCATAAATCTGGGTCACATGTGGGCAGTTCATCGGCTTAAGCATGAACTCATCACTGGACTCGACACTACTAACATCAAAACGCTCTGGGTACTTCTCATAGTGGCCAGAAGCCTTGTACAGATCAACCTTGGTCATGTGCGGCGTCCAAACAGCCTCATAGCCAGCTGTTCTCTGTAATTCCTCAGAGAATCTAACCAGCTCGTTTCGTAGAACCGTACCTCTAGGCGTAAACAGCGGCAATCCCGGCCCAATCAGATCAGACATCGTAAATAGATCTAGCTCCTGCCCCAACTTACGGTGGTCGCGCTTCTTGGCCTCTTCTATTAGTGCCAAGTAGTTGTGTAGCTCCTGACTAGTAGCAAAGGCCACGCCGTAGAGACGCTGCATTTGGGGGTTCTTCTCGTTGCCGCGCCAATAGGCACCGGCGACTCGTAATAGCTTGAAGGCACCTGTTTCTCCGGTCGTTGCGACATGCGGACCTCGACAGAGATCAGTAAAGTCACCGTTTTGGTAGAAAGAAACGTTGGTTATTTGGGCATCGCCTTCTGTTATGGTGCCGAGCTCGTCGGCGTTTAGGTCCTTGGCAACAGTGGTGCCAGCCCTCTTAAGATCGTTAAGTAGTTCCTCTTTATAAGGTTGCTTAGCCTGCTGAGCCCATGCGATCGCCTCGTCAACTGGCTTCTCTGATCTTACGAAGGGCTGATTTTCCTTGATGATTTTGGCCATCTCGGCCTCAATCTTGCCAAAGTCCTCCTCAGAAATCTTGGTCTCACCGAGGTCAATATCGTAATAAAAGCCGTTCTCGACCACTGGCCCGACGCCAAACTTAGCTTCTGGCCAAAGACGCTGCACCGCCGTAGCCGTAATATGCGCCAAAGAGTGCCTCATGGCATGTAACTGATCTGACTGGTTACTATCTGGCACTTTTTAGCTCCTCTATTAAGGATAAGTATAACATCGGTGTCACAGCCTAACAAAAGCCAAGCAAAAAGGATTGAATGATCTCGCAATGCATTCAATCCCTTTTTGTTCGTACGAGTGTAAAAACAGTCTCGTCAAAACCTCGCCTCAACACCTATAGTAGCAGGGTTAGTATTATAAGGCTAGCCTATTTATGCTGTAATTACGACATTCCCACATGGGGATAACTATTCTTTCCTAACGTCATGCTTGGCGTTAAAGCTTATTCTTTTAATTTTGTAGCTTGTTGGGTTAAGAGGTGGCTGTGGTTTGTTGGGTTATGGGGGGCCGATTTAGTTAGTAATTTCTGCCATGAGCCATAAACAGGCCAATTCTTGGCTCATCACAAAAAACACTAACGAAACCCCTGTTAATAGTTGCGCAAACTAAGGATTTGAGGTAAGTTATAATCTGTTAGACGCAGCTCAAGCAAGCTGCACAACAGGGGCGATTAGCTCATTTGGCTAGAGCGCCGCATTGACGTTGCGGAGGTGAGAGGTTCGAATCCTCTATCGCCCACCAGTAATTATCCTGTCGCACAATTAGCGCAGGATTTTTTATTTGACCCCTGTTAGGTGTACCTATGCAAACCCCTAGGGACTTGACCGCCGGCCCGATAGCTGATAGGATAGATCGGTTAAACGAGGAAGTTTTGGTATTCGTAAAAGTAGCGCGCTTGACGCCTTTCAGTTGTTCTATGAAGAGTTGATCTCTTCCAACCCCAACAACAATCGCATTCGACGACTCCGACCGACCGCTAAATAGCCAAGGTAAAGGAACAGTCTCCGCCCCGAGAACCGACAGGTTGCTCGGGATTTCTAGTTTTTATAGATAGTGTTTATACCCCTAAATAAGCAAACTTATCCACTAGCATTATCAACAGCGATATGACAATATGTAGTCATGGTTTGCGTACAATGTGGCTCAGAAACACAAGTTATTAACTCAAGACCGCAGAAGCGGCTTAATCAAGTTTGGCGCAGAAGACGCTGCAATAGCTGCCAAACAGTCTTCACAACAGAGGAGACAGTTCAGTACAAAGCAATTTGGATGGTCAAAGGAGATCCTAAGAGCAAATTAGAGCCCTTTAGCCGCGATAAGCTGCTGTTGAGCCTACATAAGAGCTGCGAGCACCGCCAGACCGCTGTAGAGGACGCTAGAGCCCTGACAGACACGGTTATTATCAAACTACGGGATCAGGCTAGAGACGGCGTTATAAGCAAGCGTGGCATTGCACAGGTGGCTCAGGTGGCGCTCAACCGCTTCGACGTCGCCGCCAGCGTACATTACTCAGCCTTCCACGCTTAACCCGACTGGGGTCAGCATTAGTGCTGTGGCGAACTCCACCGGTGTTAACGGTAGCCTTCTCAGTTACATCAAACTTCGATAAATACCGCTTGAACATCAGTCGAGTCTGGGAGTTAAAGGCCGCCAAAGAGCCGTAAGCCAAGCTTGTAACAGGGAGAAAGATCCACTGAGTCAACATAAAGATCGAACGGTGCCGACGATAACGAGCTGGACGCGGCGGCAAAGTCACCAGGCAGACGTAGACCGTGGCTAGAAGGGCCAAGATGCCGATACGCTGCACCTTACTGACGATCAATGGCAGCTCGTTGGCAGCTAGATTCTGAGGGTGTAACAGAGGTGGAATAAAGGCCGCAAAGTAGATCAGTAGCGGTCCTGTAGCCCAAGTGACGTGCCCTTCTATACTTCGTAGCAATTTGGCCAGAACATCGAGCTTGGGGGCCGTGTTACGTTGCCAGAACCCCTTATCAGCGATGTAAGCAATGTCTGATGCACCATAAGTCCAGCGTCGCAACTGAACAAATTGAGCTTTCATAGTTCGCAAATATCCATCCGCCAAAACAGCGTCTTGATAGATAGGAATGCTCAGCGGGTAGACTCGATAATCACCGTCGTAACAGAAGTAAGATCGCCAGAAGTGATGGCCATCTTCAACAATAGTGCGAACACTCCAGAAGTCCATCTCGATCAGCGCCTGCATGCTCTGAGCGTGAGCCGAGAAGTTCCGCGCCAGATGTGGACGCTGAGTATTTACTATGTAAAACAGGTTGTTACCAGTAGCAATCACCCGCATCAGCGTCGGCGCATCCCAGATGTTATTGGTGAACATCGGCAATGGCTGATAAGAAGCTCTCAAAGGATTAGGAACGACGCAGAACAGATAGCTAAGCGCCGCAAAATAGTGTTTGTCAGGACGGTTGTCGGCGTCCAAGGTAGTGACAATCACGTTAACAGGGTCAATCTTCTCGCCAGCGAGATACTTCTGCAAAGCACGGCCAGCGTACGTGATATTGCCGCCCTTACCGATGACTTCGCCCTCAATGTTGGCGGGATGCTTGACGGCCATGGCGTGCCCAAACTTGTCTCCATACAAATCAATCAGCTGCTTCACCCGATCTTCAGATTCCTTACCTGCCCGCCCTTCATAGGCGACAACCAGCAACATCTTCTTAGGGTCATAATCAGCATCCAAAAGCGCCTGAATCGTTGGCTCTAACACCTCTCGGCTCTCGTTTACAGTGGCGATAATGACGGCGTGCAGTAGTTGGCTAGGCTTAATATCGTGCGAGCGAAAATCCAAGCGCTTGAGGTTCTCATAGTGCCAGCGCGGTCGTGTGATTGAGGCTCCGACTACTTCGCCAGCCTCTAGATCTGCTGCTAGACCATTCCAATCGAGCTTCATGTAGCGCTTCATAGTTCGATAACCTGCTATAGCTCGAGCCGCGTAGGCCAACGACCGAACAAAGAAAATTAACAGATAAAAAAGTATAAAGAACACCGCAACGGTGACATTGATAAAGCTCAGAATCAGCGGCGTAAACAGCAGCGTCCAGCTCAAAGCACCGGGTAGAATCTCAAAGAAGCGATAGTGACCCTTGCGGTCCTTCTCAAACGGAATTTCCAGATTTTTCATGACCGGCCTAGCGCAGTGTTAGTAGTGAGTTACTGATGATAATCATTAGTGTCAGCAGCAAAATACCGAGGGCCAAAATAGCTAGGGCTAACTGACGATGCACCTTGTAAGCCCGCAGACTCAAGACAGTGTGAACACCCAGCACTATTAGCGCAAAGGCCACAAAGCTCAGAAGTTCAATCAAATCACCATTGGTGAATCTATTAACCGCCAAGGTGTTAGAACAATCACGACATTGCACGATGTAGCCATTGCTATGGCCAGTGCTCAAG
The DNA here is from genome assembly GCA_038064375.1 of Patescibacteria group bacterium. Classification (GTDB taxonomy): domain Bacteria; phylum Patescibacteriota; class Saccharimonadia; order Saccharimonadales; family UBA4665; genus JBBTTE01. The sequence goes on from JBBTTF010000001.1 coordinate 25,577, forward strand.
CTAATCAGCACAAAAAGGCTGCCACCAATCGCCAAAAAGATGTTGACGCTGAGCAACAGCATAACCAAATGATCGTGAAAATACTTCTTTGAGATTGCCATGGATTAGAGACTATTGTACCACCTCTGGTGCGGATAGAGAGAATCGAACTCTCCTCTCAACCTTGGGAAGGTTGCATATTAGCCACTATACGATACCCGCCTACCTGCCGCTGTGCCGAACTAGTTGGAGCCACCTAGCAGGATCGAACTGCTGACCTACACGTTACGAATGTGTCGCTCTACCAACTGAGCTAAGGTGGCATATGCCAAATCACCCAGTATTATATCAGCCTCAATTAGGTGGCGGTGATGGCACCACTGGCGAGTAGGACTACCAGTAGCAAGCCGAGGCCGATTCGATAGATTATAAAGACACCGAAACTGTGCTTACTTACAAACCTTAGTAGCCATGCAACAGAGGCGTAGGCCACAAAGAAGCTGACAATTGTGGCTATAATTGTGGCCGTCCAGCCGACACCTTGACTGATGTGAGCACCCTTAGTGACAACCTCGAACAAGCCGGCAGCCATAAGGGCAGGAATCGACAAAAAGAATGATAAACGCGTCACCGCTACTCTGTCCAAACCTCTAAAAAGACCAGTTGAGATAGTTGCGCCCGACCTAGAGACACCGGGCACTAATGCCAGACACTGGGCCAAACCAATTATCAAAGTATCGCGCCATGTGACTGCCTCTTCGTGACGGTTCTGCTTGGCCGTCTTATCGGCTATCCACATCACGACGCTCCAGAGTATCAAGGCAATGCTGACTAGCCAGAGGCTGCGCAAATTGTTCTCGATTTGATGCCTGAACAACAAACCGACTACAGCGATCGGAATCGAACCAACAATTACTGCCCAGCCAAACTTATAATCAGATTTGCGACGACTCTTGTCGAAGAGTCCGTTAAGCCAACCGATGAGAATTCGCCAAATATCTTGTCTAAAGTAAACCAAGGTCGCCAACACTGCGCCAATCTGAATAATTGCCGTGAAGGCCACAATATCTGGATCGCTAATCGAATATCCAAACAGCTTTTCGGCAATTGTCAGGTGAGCCGTACTAGATATAGGCAAGAACTCAGTCACGCCCTCGATGACGCCCATGATAACCGCTTGAATTATATCCATGTATAGATTTTAGCAGCTTTTTCAATGCTCCCTTGTTGGTAGTGTTGTTAGTGCTTTTTGCCAGGGGCGTATAGCTCGTCAATTCTTGGCGGAGCATTGAATCGGACTCCCGAGCTGCAATCCCTTTTTAAACTGATTGTCCAATTTCAATTAACTTTTCGATGGCTTCTCTGCTCTGTAGATGTGACAAATCTATCCCATTTGCCGAAGCGCTCATTAAACCTAGTATTATATTTTTAGCTAAGTGAGCATCTTTAGACATAAGCGAATGTAACGGGGGTGGATTTTTATCCATTCCCTTTACTTCAATCCGTAAGGTAGATAAAAATAAAACTGAATCTACCGAAATATGATTTAGCCTTTGGATCGGAATAGAAACAGTCTGACTTGAACCAAAAAAATTACTATAAATAATATCAACTTTGTTGAAATCTATAATTAGAGTGTTTGGAAACAAATCAAATGGGAAAACGGTCTTACACCTCAAAAGTACGTTTACCGCTCTTTTGTGCAACGTATCTAATTGTGTAAGCGCATCGGCTTGATGCTTTTGATAATGTGCGTTTTCCTCTTGGTCCATGATACATCTAGTATAAACGAAGGAGGCTAATCAGGCGCTAACTTTGGTTACTTAGCGCTGTTTTAGCGTCTCGTAGCTAACTTACCGAGCACTCTGCTGAAACGTCCTTTTTGCTGAACTTCCCTTTCGGGTAATTTTGTGGCTATGTGCTTTGCGTCACTCTCGACTCTTTTGATCTCCGACGCCGTAGTATATGTAGTGCTGGCATCGCCGGCGACTTCCATTTTACTGCTTCTTGTAACCGTGTCAGCTCCTTCTTGCCAACTACTAGTGATCACTCCTCTATCATGTGATTGGCTGAAAAAACTAGTTACCTCGTAGCTTCTAGACCCGTCGGGCCCAGTCGTCTCTGCAAGTGAGTCACCTAGGAATGAACTTACTTCTGCTATTCTTGTCTGACTACCATCTTCTAAGGTCTGCGTAGGAACTCCTTGAGCATCAATAACGTCTTTTACTACAGCTGATAGGTCTGCAACTGCCTGCTGTTCTGGTGAAATAGTCGCTTGTTCTGGTTTTGGTATTTCTGATGTCATAAAAAAAATACTATCACAAAGATAGTATTTTGTCAATATTCATGGCGGGCCCGACCGGATTTGAACCGGCGATCTCCTCCGTGACAGGGAGGCGTGATAGACCACTTCACTACGAGCCCATAAGGGGTAATCATAGCAATTGTTTGGGCAAAAAGCAAACCCTAAGAGCCCTGATTACAGGCTAATGTAGTAGCGAGGCGCCTCTTTGGCCTGCAACGGCTTGGTGTAATCTGTGATTGGCTTAAAGTTGAACTGTATGTGAGCGGCTCGAACGCTGCCAGCTGCAGCTTCAATAACTTTGACGATTTCTAGGCTATAACCGGAGTTAAGAATGTCTGATACCTCGTTAGGCTTGAGTTTGAAAACTGCGTTTGTGACTATTGGCGGTATCTCTCGGTCATTAACAGTGAGAGCGTTGGGGTATTGGCCACCGTTTGGAGCTGTCAGAGGGTCTTGTGAGACCGCTTTTGCTGTGGCCGCAAAGTCTGCCCCGCCCTTAAGCTGACTCAGTGCGGTTTTGGCCTTGGTGTTGGTAGCAGTGTCTAGCTTGGCGACGACGGCTTGAGCTAGTAGTTGCTGCTTGAGCTCGCGCTTGAAGTCTGATTCGTTCCAACCCCAGAACTCGTTAAGAACTTCTCTAAAGACGCGATCATTACTGCCCAGTCGGTTCTGGCTCTTGACCAAAACAAGCTGGTTCTTGACTACTTGATCGCTGACGCTGACGTCATTCTCGTTTGCTAGCTGTTTGACGTAAGCATCTTGAGTAACCTTGGCCAGAGCTTGCTTGCTGAGACGATCCAGCTGAGTCTTTCCGTCCTTGGTTGAGAAGTTTGCCTGTTGCTGGGTCTGGTAATAATGCATGTTGCGGCGCAGTTCGAACAGATAAGATTCGTAGCTTACCCAGTTGCTGCCAACTTTGGCGACTGGGAATGGCACGATTCGCGTGACGTCATATACAAAGGCCGATGTGCTGTTGAATTTGTACAGTGCCAAGCCACAGTAAACAAAAAAGATCACCAAAACGGCGACTAAAATACCGATGGTTATGCGGATAATGCGGTGCTTGGAGTGTTGCAGAGGATAAATGTACTTGCGGGCGCTGCTCAAGACCTCTTCTCGGTGATCAGATACCGTGTCGTTGGTGATCCTTGGCACGTTGCTGAGCGCATCACTAACCTTCTCCTCGGTGGTCTTGGCGCGCTTAATCGGCAGCTTGCTGACGCCTTTTGACGCCAGAGCACCAGCGCCCTTAATTGGCCGCTTAATAACGGGGTGGAGCTTGGGTGCCTTTAATTTAGGTTTCTTCGGTTTCTTCATTAAGTCGCTTTGCTTTTTGGAGGTCATCAGGGTAGCTGTCAGTAGTATTTACCCCCTCCTCGCGCAGAATTCCGATAAGCTTCTTCTGTATCCGCGATGGATGATGTACATCGCGAATTGTCAGATCACCTACGTAAGTCTGCATTACTATTGTACCAAATCCTAGGAGCGTTTCTTGCAGACCACTAACTTCATAGTTGATAGATTGAATCTGAACCAAACCCAAATCAGCCACCGAACGATGAAACAAGCCCTTTTGCTTAATCTGTATAAACCGCTGGTCAGTGGTAATAAATACGCTAAAGTGCCAGCCAATCCAACTAGGTATAAATATAAGAAGTCCGAGAAGACAGCCTAGAGCCAACCCTCCAAAGAAGATACTAAAGCCTAAATTAGGGTTGATTGCGGCCGGAATCACTCCCAGTAGCGGCCCAAGCATGCCTAGTACTAGACCTTTGCGCATGACAATTGGATGACGGCGAAAAACAAATAGAACTTCTTCGTCATCAAACTGATCTTTGAAGTACTTAACCGGTTTTTGTTTGTTGTTGGTGTTGGCTTGTTCAACCATAAGGATATTGTATCACTTGGATGTCTTCTACGGTGTTTTGAGCTTACTGGTACCCCTGCCGCGACTCGAACGCAGATCTACTCCTTAGGACGGAGGTATTCTATCCATTGAACTACAGAGGCGTGCTTTGATTGTATCAGTTGCTGCTGCTTGTTGACCGCTAATTGCGCTCGAAGTCTTCGTAGATGTGAATGTATTCGGACTTGTCGTAGGCGAACAATTCTTCTGACTTAAAGAAGTTGCTAACCTCGGCTTCGCCGCTTTTCTTGGAATCTGAGGCATGAATTAGGTTGCGGCCAGTGCCGATAGCTAGATCGCCTCTTATTGAGCCCGGAGCTGCCTCACGTGGGTTGGTTGAGCCAACAATGTTCCTTACAGACTCTACGCACTGGTAGCCTTCCCATGCCATTAACACCACTGGCGAACTCTTCATGAACTCTTCTAGGCCAGTGTAGAATGACTTTTCGACGTGCTCAGCATAGTGAGTCCTTAGAACGGCTTCGTCTAGACTGGTCATTTTGATGCCAATTAGCTTGAGGCCTTTGCTCTCCAAGCGTTGAACTATTTCACCGATAAGTCCGCGTTGTACGGCGTCTGGCTTGGCAATGATCAGGGTTCTTTCCACGTCGGTTTTGTCCTTGTTTAATTACCTCTATTGTAACAGATCAGCCTGACATCATAAATTTATGGTGCGCTGGGTGGTGCTACAATGAGCTCATGCTATTTGCCAAGGCTAAAACAGACTTCCTCGAGTATCTAGAAATCGAACAAAACCGGTCGCAAAAGACTATCCAAAACTACGACCACTACCTGACGCGACTGATCGACTTTGCCGGCGACATAGAGATCAAAGACATCGACCCGGAGTTAATAAGAAAGTGGCGCCTGTGGCTCAACCGCCTCGGCACCAACACCTCGGACGAACTTGGTAAGACTACTCAAAACTACCATTTAATCGCACTGCGGAGCTTTTTGAAGTATTGTGCGAAGCGCGATATTTCTGCCCTAACCGCCGACAAGGTCGAGCTGGCGCGGACTAAGCGCAAACAAGTTACGTTCCTAAATGAGGAGGAGCTTGGGCGTTTATTTGCGCAGCCGGATCTAAACGAGATCGCCGGTGTGCGCGACCGTGCCATACTTGAGCTGCTATTTAGTTCGGGCCTGCGTGTTAGCGAGTTGGTTGGGCTTGATCGTGACCATATCAATCTGAAGCGCAAAGAGTTTATGGTGCGCGGTAAAGGCCAAAAAGACCGTCCGATATTCATCAGTCCGGAGGCTGCCAAGTGGGTTGAACATTATCTTAGTAAGCGCGAGGACAAGGCGAGACCATTATTTGTTCGATATAGCGGATCCAAGAAAGTTGACCTGTCTGGCAACTACACACGCCTAACTGCTCGCAGCGTTCAGCGCATAGTTGCCCGCAACGCCCTGCTAGCCGGAATCACCAAACACGTTAGCCCGCACACTCTGAGACATTCTTTTGCTACAGACCTTTTAATGAACGGAGCCGACATAAGATCCGTCCAAGCCATGCTCGGCCACAGCAATATTGCCACTACTCAGATCTATACTCACGTGACCGATCCGCACTTAAAGGCGGTTCATGAGAAGTTCCATCGGCATGGGGATGAAGACTAACGCCTGCGGGCAGCTTTAGTTAGGGATACAGAATGGGTCGTTGCCAGCACTGGCATTTACGCCATTACTCGCAATAAACTTGGTGCTACTGGGCTCTGTCGTTTGTCGCTTGCAAACATTCTGAGACTCGATTGGAAAGTCTGGCAGTGGTGGTTTTGGCTTCACTCTAACCTGAAGACGCTTCAACACGTCTTGAGCTTTGCCGGTTGAGTCAATTTTGACTTGTCCTCCGACAAAGGCCAGCTTACCTGAAGCGCCATTCGCAGTAATAACAAAGTTAGTGGTCGCGTAGTGTGGCAAGAAATGAATCAAGTACTTAGGGTTAGCTGGGCCGCCACTAATATTGATAGTCGCCTTGCAAAGATGAGTGGTCGTCGAGCAATTGCCGTTTACTATCGCGCCACTGCCCGTCTTGCCAGTGTAATTGATAGAACCGCCTGCACCCGTACTTGGGTAAAGATAGGTAACAAACTGGTTATTAATCAGCGTAGCTTGGTCTGTTGAATTTTTATCGAACTGTGTAAAGCCAAACTCTATAACACTTGGGTATTTGTTGTGTATTGAATTCCACTGGTCGAATGGCAAGAACTGGTTTGTAACGGCAGGTGATGGGTAGTTAGGGTGGTGGTCGGGATTATCATTATCAAACTTGTGTGGGCTCTCCCATTGAACTATTAACTGTGTCATAGGCTGTACCAAACCGGTAGTGGCATTCTTGGTAGTAAAAGAGGTGTAATGAGGCACTTCGGGCAAAACCTGATCGTACTGCAAGCTATCTGGATCAGTCTTAACCAAAACGCAAGTATACTTGATGGCTGAGGTAATATTAATGTCTTTTACTAACGGAGCTGGCTGAGAGGCTATGTTGTTGATACAAGTCTTGCCGTCTGCCTCTGGTGTAGTATCGGTGATAGTACCGTTCTCTATAGCCTCAACTACGTCATTAATGCCGCTCTCGGCGGCGTATTTGGCCTGTACGCTCAGTTGTTTGTCTAGAGCTTGCTTTTGCTCTCGACGAGCTAGTTGAGCAAAACCAACAGTCAGAAGCGCGAGGATAATTATCAAGGTCATTGCCACAACCATGGACACAAAACCCTGTTCGTTCCCTGTTAATCTTTTTGTTCTATGCATAACTGTTATCATTGTACACCCCTCTTACTGTAGCCTAGGAACCGCTACGGTTGTTAGGTTAGCGGTGGCGCAATAGCTGTTTCCGGTTTTACCTTTGCAGTTTAGCTTTCTGGTGGCAATTTCGGCTGGTGAGACTACCGTAGTGTCATCATCACAAGTATTTGCAGCAATACTAGGTCCGCATAATAGATCATCATCACCATAGGCTATATTAACGACGATCTGGTATGGGGCAGTGTTGAGTGGTCCGAGGCCTCTGACTTCAAAGTTAGATAAACGAGCATTTGGTGATAGCAATTCACTACCGTTAGTACCTTGGTAGAGCTGGCCAGAAGCCGGGGCTGAGCCACCTATCAGTGCGTCAGTATTAATATTATTCTCAGGCATGAGCACCAAATTTTGGTCGTCTGGTGTTGGGCAACTGCCGGCAGCTATCGTATCCCGCCATAAGGCATGTCTTGCCTGAGATGATGAAGGATTTTTGTTTATCTGCATACCTAATATATAGGTGTACCTGGTGTCACCTATGCAGACAGCGTGAAGACTACCATCCGCACTATTTAGCCACTTGGGGGTAGCAGAACTTAGTGATATGCGCTGCGCTACGTCATCTGTAATACTGCGAATATTATCTTGGACCTTAGATTGCGTAATGCCTTTGTAGTACAGATTACCGATATTGATCATCATGACACTGACCATTAACAGTACTACCGATACGACTGTCGTAGCAATCATTAACTCAAGTACTGTGAAGCCTCTTTGGCTGTGTCTGAGCCTCATCATGACGGGTACAACCTATACATTAGCGTTACAGTATCCTTGCCTTGATCGTTGCCCTCACCAGCGACATCATCCCACTTGGCCGTTAGCGTAAAAAGGTTACCCGCTTGGGTTATGTCGATATCATAGTAGGTGTCGATGCTCCTGCAAGCCGTGCCGGTAACTACTGCCTGATTACTGACGCAGTATGGCCCAGCCCTAAAGATATAATTCGGGCTTGTTGGTTGATTGGCTGTCATGGTCGTAAGCTGTTCTATCTGAGATTGCAGAAGTTGGGTAGCCTGGGTGTTCTCTTGGGCCTGACGGGCTTGTAGTAGAGCCCTGTTAGCAGTGGCATAACTAATACCGATCGCTAGCCCTAAGACTGCCAACACAATCATAACCTCGACTATGGTATCGCCTCGTTCTTGAAGCTTATGTAGCTCAGGCTTTTTTAACATTCGATAGTAGCTCCGTTAATTAAGCCCTTTGGCTGGACGGATACACTAAGCTGTGCGCCATTATTAGTGATAGAATCGGAGCCAATTCTTACCAATGCCCAGCGTGTTCCATCTGTAATAGCTAGGCAGACGTATTTGGCCGTGCCGGTATGCAATGAATCTGCTTTAATGTTGTTGGCGGCTACAGTTTGAGTCTGATTTTCAACAATGCTCTTATTAAAAATAATGCTAAGGGTTTGGGCACCAGACTTATACGTTCCGTTAGCTACACCGGTCACGGCATCAACACCGCTCGTTCCAAGTCCTTGGATAAAACCAAAAGCGTACTTGTCTGACCATACCCCGCCGTCAGTATCAACTATCTTTGTATCTTTAATCAGTAAGCCTTGAGGGACTCTATACTGACGAGTTAGGGTCACACCCGTCACGCTACCTCCATTAGTAAACTTGTCGTCTATGGGGGTCATGTTGGTGTCGGGTACGCTTGCTACCGGCTTACCAACGTTGACGCCTGTTTGTATGAGCCTAGCGCCTGCCAATGAAAACACCTCGTAATCCGTAGATTCTCCGCCAGTAAAGTGAAGTAACTTGCCTAGGAACGTACAATTGAGATTCTGGCCCTGTGTTGCTGACAGTGTGCCTGTTATCGTCAGTGAACCGCCAGCATTAGTGTTACAGCTGATTGGAATATCGGTGTACTGCCCGTCCGTAACTTCTTCTATAATGCCTTGGATTCTGGATACCAGCTCGTTGCTACCTTGCTGGAAGCTAACTCTTTCCTGCTTGCCACTTATGAAGTCGATGGCAATCAAAAACATGACCCCAGATACGGCCAACACAATCATGACTTCAACTACAGTGTAGCCAAATGGCTTTTTAACACCTTTCATGTTTGCCCTTCATTAGTCAAATTATAGCACAAGCGGTATGGGGTGAGGGCTAGATTGTAAAGGGCAAGAAAACGCTCTGATACCACTGCAGAATTTCAGTCCCAAACAGAACAACAATAACCGATGCTGCGATCAAGAATGGACCAAATGGGATAGTGCTGGTGCGCTTCATGCGCTTGCTAATCAACAGAGGCAATGATACTAGTGTACCGAGCATAGAAGCCAAGAATATCAACAAAATACTCTTAGTAGGAGTAGCTACTATTAATCCGAGCAGCCAGCCAAGTCGGACATCGCCGCCACCAATCCATTTGCCGGCTGAAACCTGAAACAGAACGTAAAAGATACCACCTCCAATAACTACAGCCGCCATGGTGTTAATCAGGGCCATAAGTGGTCTATCTGACGTGCTTATGACAATCAGGGCTTGTAGGCCCGCTACAGTGGTCAAGGGATAGATTAGCCGGTTGGGGAGCAGCATCCAACGAGCATCATAGACTAGGAGCGCCATTAGCCCTGTTGATATGGCCTGCCAGAGGCCAAATACGACTATCTGGGTCCCTTCAAGACTCTCTGGCCACCAGATATAAGAAGCTACAAACAAACAGGCCGTGACTAGCTCAACCAATGGATATTGAACAGGGATTGGCATCTTGCAATATCGGCATTTGCCTCCTAGGCTAAGCCAGCTGAGTACGGGTATAAGATCTTTAGCGGTAAGCTCGTGCTTGCAGTCTGGGCACATTGAGCGGCCCTTTGCGATTGATAAGCGCGCTTGGTACTTCTTGTCGGTCTTCTTCTTGGATTTAGCCTGCTCCTCTTGCTCATGAATACGCCATACTAGAGCATTCGCAAAGCTCCCCAGACACAGTCCAAACACAATCAACACCACTATAATCATTAGCAATATCTTAGCACAATAAGAAATCAGACCCCTTTCGGGGTCTGATCAACTACTAAGCATTGGGCTGGGTTAGCCGTTTATACACTTGTTGTTGAATGGAGCAGTTGCAGGAACAGCCTTCGATGTTTCGATGGAGTACCAAATAGCTACTGACCGGTTGGATGTCTTGTTGTCACAATCTTTCCTGATGACGACTTGGATGACGCCCGGGTCAAGAGCAACTGTTGGTTGAGCAACTACTGCTGTAACTGTTGTGCCACCTTGGACCTTAGCTTCTGCTTGTGATGTACCACTAGCGCCAATAGTGTAGGTAGGCGCTGATCCAGTGATATCCCCTACAACAGTCAACGCTTTACCATCGTTGTCAGATGCATAAGTTGAGATAGCCGCTGCAACTGCAGATGCATCATTCTTAATAGCGGTGTTACGGCTGTTACGTTGCAATGCAGGTACGGCCAATAGGACGATCAAAATGATCAAACCGGCGATAGCCAGCACAATCATGACTTCGATAATGGTGAAGCCTTCACTTGATTTCTGTTGTTGAAGTTTTTTTAGTTTGTTAAGCATTGCAAATGCCCCCTTTGCGTTACTATGTTATTGCTTATGCTTTGATAATAGTTAGTTACTGGGGTAAAAGCAAGCTTTTTACACAATAGTTATCCACAGCTAGAGCTGCTGGCACTTGAGGCTGAAACCACTGCCGGTCTCAATTTTGTAAAGCGCCGCGATGTCTCTGTAGCCAGCACCTATACCCGTAGCACCGTTACCGTCAGTATTACAGAGTGCATAGTTGAATACTTGAACGCCTATGTCATCGGCGGTTATTTCGGCAGCCGCAGGTAGTAGATCTGTGTTTGCGATCTGGGGCCTCAACCTGACATCGCTGTTCTCGTAAAAAGATAGTTTGGTGTACTGAAGATAGTCATAGCCGCTCGGTGGCGGTGGTATTGAAGGAAATGTGCCTGAATTGTTGAGCTGATACTGCGAGATCGCACTGAGCACGGCTGCTACATCTTGTTTGCGCTGCCCGTTATGTGAGTTGCGTATTAGAGCTGGAATGGCAAACAATATAATCATAAATATCAGCCCTGCGATACCAAGCACTATCAAGGTTTCAATGATTGTAAAACCAGCTTGCTTGCTGGTTTGTTGAGCATTCATCGATAAATCCTAGCCGCCCGTAAAGCCGGACTGGTTAACCAAGCCGTAGATCGGTAGCAAGATAGCAGCAACGATAATCAACGCCATAATACCCATAACAACCATCATGACTGGCTCAATGATTGTACTGATGGCTTTGACCTCGTTATCAACCTCTTTTTCGTAATACTCGGCTATCTTTGCCATCATTGTCTCAAGAGCACCTGATTGCTCACCAATACTCAGCATGTTTGGTACCAAAATTAGAAAGTTTTTGTCGCCGGCAATTGCATCACTTAACGCCTTACCCCCCTTAACCTTCTCGATGGCCCGCTTTAGTGAATCTTGGATATGAACGTTATCTACTGCCTCACCAGTAATCTCAAGCACCTGTATAAGTGGCACTCCGGCTGCTACCAAGGTTGTACCTGTACGGGCAAAGCGAGCCATGTAGAGCTTCATAAACAGCGGTCCTATTGGCCATGCGCTCATCTTGGCTCTGTCGATAATTCGCCGGCCCCCCATGGTCTTGGCTGCGCGAGTACCAAAAAAAGCTGCCAAGCCAACCATAATCAGTACAATCCACCAGAAGTGGGTTATAAAGTATGAGATAGCCAATAATATGCGAGTGACCAGTGGCAAAGATACGCCGTCTAGTCCGGCATATATTCCTTGCACCTGTGGCAAAACCTTAATAATCATGAAGCCAACGACACAAAGCATTACGGCCAAAACTATTAGAGGGTAAATCATGGCGCCCTTTACCTTAGCAATGATGTCGGCGTCTTTCTCCTGCTGATCTGCGAGTCGCTCTAGACCACTGTCTAAGGTTCCTGAAGCTTCACTTGCTGCCACTAAGCTTATGTAGACTCTATTGAAGACAGCGGGATGCTTCTCAAGTGACACAGCAAAAGATGTGCCAGCTTCAACGTCGCTGATAACCTGATTAATCACAACCTTAAATGGCTTGTTGGTTGTCTGGCTGGCCACACTGCGCAGGCTCTGTACCAGCGGCAGGCCAGCATTGATAAGTGTTGATAGTTGACGACTAAACAAGACTTTGTCTTTGGTCTTTATGCGCTTAAAGCTAAAGCCACCGCTCTCGGACTTATCTAGCTTAATGTCAATCGGCGTCAGCCCCTGCTCACGAATAAGCTTAGTTGCGGCCTCCTCATTATCAGCCTGAACTTGGGCCTTAACCTTTTGGCCGGTCTTAGCATTACGAGCTTCGTAACTAAATGTCAGCATGGCTAGTTCCGCATTAGCCTATCTAGTTCATCGATATCGACAGCAAAGTTGCGAGCCTCGTCATAGGTTATTGTGCCGTCGTGAATCAGGCTAACAAGCTGCTTATCCATAGACTGCATACCAAACTCGGCGCCGGTTTGGATCACAGCCTCAAGCTGGTGAGCTTTGCCTTCACGAATGATGTTTCGAACGGCTGGAGTAGCAATCAACACCTCAGCAGCTGCGACACGACCACCACCGATAGAAGGCACTAGTCGCTGCGAAGCAATCGCCATCAAGATGTTAGATAGCTGCGCTCTAATCTGTGGCTGTTGGTGCGGCGGGAAGACGTCAATCATACGATCAATACTCTGTGAGGCGCTGTTGGTGTGTAGAGTGGCAAACACAAGGTGTCCGGTCTCAGCAATGGTAATAGCACTGGCGATAGTCTCAAGGTCGCGCATCTCACCAATCAAGACAACATCTGGATCCTCACGCAAGGCACTTCGCAGAGCCGCGCTAAACGAATATGTATCATAGTGAACTTCACGCTGTACAACTACTGACTTAATAGATCGGTGAGTATACTCAATTGGGTCCTCAATCGTGATAATGTGCTTACTCTGTTCACTATTGATCTTGTGGACTAGTGCTGCGAGAGACGTAGACTTACCAGAACCAGTCGGTCCAGTGATAAGAACCAATCCCCTAGGATAATCAGCAAACTTATTAACAATTGCTGGTAGGCCAAGTTGCTCAACACTCAATATTTCGTTAGGGATCAGTCGCAAAGCAGCTGCCATGTTGCCACGCTCGTGAAAAGCGTTAACACGGAACCGGCCCAAATCACCAAAGGCAAAACTAAAGTCGAACTCTTTGTCCTTGAGCAATATCTGCTTTTGGTCTTCGTCGAGAATGGCAAAGATTAGGCTCTCGACACCTTCTTCGTTGAGAACATCAGCACCATTAACAGCTACTAACGAACCGTCGATGCGGAGCATCGGTGGCAATCCAACCTGAATGTGCAGGTCAGAGGCCTTCTTTTTTATAACTTCGTCGAGTAGAACCTCGATTTTTGGTTGTGCCTGCATTATTCCACCCTTTCAATCATTTTGGTCATAGTCCTTAAGCATTATCCTCAGCGGCCACTCGGTTAACTTCTGCGAGTGTCGTGCGACCATCGAGAGCTTTGAGGTAACCATCTTGACGCATGTTAACCATGCCTTCTGCCTGAGCGGCTTTTTCTATTTCGGCGCTGGTAGCCTGCTTCATGATCAATCCTTGGATTGCGGTTGAGACTTCGAACACCTCATACAAACCCAAACGACCCTTGTAGCCTGCTGGCGTCTCGGGACTATCTGTGCCCTTAAATAAAGTATAAGCGCTTTGGTTAGCCAAGGGCAAGTTTTTGAAGCCGAGATCTTCGGAAACGCCTGCCACTTGATCAGCCGCTGTAGGCAACAATCCACCAATAGCCGTCTTGATAGCCTCAGTTTCGGATGTAGATGATTGATAGGTCTGCTTGCCTACATCAGGGATGTGACGAACCAAACGCTGACCAATAACCGTATGAACAGTACTAGCTATCAAGAATGGCTCGACACCCATATCAAGTAAACGTGGCAAAATACCGGCCGCGCTGCTGGTGTGCAGCGTACTAAACACTAGGTGCCCTGTTAGAGCCGCTTGGACCGCTAATTGGGCAGTCTCCTTGTCACGAATCTCTCCAACCATCACAACGTCAGGGTCCTGACGCAGGATACTACGCAGACCAGAGGCAAAAGTCAGACCAACATCAGGATTAACCTGAATCTGGTTAATGCCGTCCATTTTGTACTCGACTGGGTCTTCTAGGGTAACAATGTTGATGGTGTCGTTCTTAATTTCTTGAATCAGAGCATATAGCGAGGTCGACTTACCAGAACCGGTAGGACCACTGGTCAGAATCATGCCGTTAGGCCGTTCTAGGCCCTTCCTGATCGTTCTGAGGGCTCGTCCGGCATAACCCATGTCTTCTAGCTTGAGTGATGTTCCAGTCTTATCGAGCAGACGAATAACCACTTGCTCGCCCCACACCACGGGTGCAATCGCAATACGAAGGTCAATAGGCTTACCGTCAACCTCAACCGTAAACTGACCATCCTGCGGCGTACGGTGCTCGTCAATCTTGAGATTGGCCAAGATCTTAATACGAGATATGAAGGCTGGCTCTGTGCTCTTAGGAAGTCGCATAACCTCACGTAGCACGCCATCGACACGACAACGAACCTTGAGTTCCTTCTCTTGAGGCTCAATGTGTATATCGCTAGCGCGGTTGCGAGCTGCAAACTCCAAGATGGCCGACAGCGCTTTGCTGATCGGTGAATCCTGAACAATGGTTTTGATCTCGTTAGCGGAGTCCGCCTTCTTGCCTTTGCCCTCACCCTTTTCGGCGATTGCTTTAGCGTCCGCGGCTGCTTGGTTATTGCTCTCCTTGAAGGCATCATCAATCTGAGTATCAAGCCGAGCTGAATACTGCTTAAGGACTTGTCTAATACCGGCTTCACTAGCCACATAAACTTTTAGAGAGCGCCCGATGCGCTTACTGAGGAAGTCCACTGCCTGCACGTTGTCGGCATCAAGCATGGCCACTACTAAGCGACGCTGCATTTCGCCCAGCGGGACCGCCATGTAACGTTCAGCAACATCTTGAGGCAATAGCTTTAGGATGGCTGGATCGATTCGTGCAGAAGTCAGATTAACATAAGGAACTTTGGTAATTGTGGCGTTGGCTTTGGTCAGCTGCTCTTCGGTGATTATATTATTTTGCACTAGGTAGGTGAAGATGGGCAGCTTGGCTTTGGTAGCCGCAACGCGGGCCTCAGCTAACTTGTCGGCGGTTATCATGCCGCCGGCAATTAATGTATCTTCGACTTGTTGTTCGGTAGCGACCGATAGTACGCTCATGGCTTTTTCTTACTGTTTTGCGCCACTAAATGGATCGGAGCTGCTGGTCTGGCCAATGGTAATAAGTTTGGTTGGGTCAAAAGCTTTGTCGTTGAAATAATCCTTATCGGGCTGCGGGAAATTAGAAGTTATGGCTTGTACTTCCTCAGCTTTTTGCTGTCGATTGTTTGAAGGAACGATTAACGAGGTGGAGACGAAGAAAGATATTATAGCACTCAAAAAAACTACTATGACGATAAGTATCAAATCTTTTTGTTTCATTTGACTACCTTCTGTGTAATATTAAGGCTCTTGCTGGGCTGATAATACGTGTGTGCAGTAACTGTTAGCGACACATCAGTGCCTCCACCGGTGACGCTAACTGTGTCGATTTGTATTGGTCGGATGGACCTTTGAAGCTTGTCGAGGAGTTGCTGGATTGAACTATAGCTAGCATTAGTAACGCTAAAGGAGAAAGGTATTTCTGTTGGTGTAGGTGTTGGGCTTGATACATTACCTTGTTGGTTTAGCTGATCATCAGTACCAGTTATGCTGCCCACCTTTAGGCCACTGTCTGTTAATATCTTTTCGACGCTCGACGCGAGTGCTGGGAAATCATACGCACTAGGTAAGGCGTCAAGGATTAACTTGGAGTTACGCCCGTCATTATCACCAGCGCCGTCTCTAGTACCACCAAGAACATTGACCGAGGCCGAGTCAAAGGCCTTGTACGAAGATGACAGGCTGTTAAAGGCCTTAATGTTGGCCTTAAGCTGGTTGTTTGCCTTCTCTTTTTGTGACACTACTTTGCCTTGATAACGATACTGGCTAAAGACTGCATTCGAAGCAACAAGACAGAAGATAGTTATAAAGGCGGCGGCGGCTATAACTGCCACCATTCGGGCATTAGCTTTGCTGATTGCTAGTCGCTTAGTTGATATTTCAAGCTTGGCCATGTCTTAGTTCCCCGTCGTCTTTGTTTTAGTAGTGGGGTTAGCCTTGAACAAATCGGCTGGCTGAGATTCGGATCGAGTGCTTATAAGATTTGGTACCGATAGGGTGACTTTCTGTGTGGTATCAAAGATAGCTGTGTCATATGACAAAGTAATAGTGTAGTTAGCTGGGTGTGGGTTTGACTTGGATCCACCACTATCACCTAGGCCAAAACTTGATAACACAATATTGCTAAATGCTGGCTTAGCAGTTTGGTCATCTTGGGTTGTATAAGTTGTAAACTTCAACGTATCGACATACTTGTTGACACTACTTAGTGCATCAGCAGTACCAGTTATGCTGGCGGTTTGTTGTGTAAAGTCGACTGTTAAGCTGGTTATGTCCACCTGAGTTGGCGTGACCTGATTAATGTACTCCAGAAGTTTTGGTGCAGCAGGTTTTTGATCGTGCAGTTGAGTCAAGCTTTCCAATTGGTTCTGGACTGTCAGTATTTTGCCTATCTGCGGCTGTTTCTGGAGCTTGGCCGTTGAGTCCTCTATATCTTTGCTTAGATCGCTAAGGTGCTTCTTCTGCAGACCTGTCAGGCTCAATAGTATAACGAGCAACGCGATTGCGACCGCACTAGCGATAAAAGCAATAGTAAAAGCCAGTCTCTGAGCGCGTTGAGCCTTAATAAACTCTAGTTTTACATCTGGTAGAAGGTTGAGCTGAATCATCAGGCGCGCTCCGCTAAGCCGACTGCAACGCCGAACTGATTAGATATAGCTAGTAGCTCGTTCTGCCTGTCGCGGCTAAAGCCAACATTGCGCCATGCATTGCCGATCTCAACATCAAGCGTGAACTTGTTAGCTAGGTACAGTGGGAACTCAGGAATAACTGATGCGCCGCCAGTAACAATAATGCGACTGATCTTAGAGCCGATGTAACGTGTCTGGAAGAACTTGATCGACTTCTCAATCTCACCTGTTAACAGATCGACAGTGCCGTTTATAGCGTGGAAGACTTGGCCCTCTAGCTTATCCTTGCTGAGGCCAAACTTGAACACAAATTGCTCTGCCTGTTTCTCGTCAATACTTAAGTTTTGAGTGGCAGCTCTGACAATTGCCTCTACTCCAGTCGGGATACTGCGGGTTAGGTGCGGGACACCGTTAAGCACTACCACGAGATCAGTTGTTCGTCGGCCAACATCAAGTAGTAGCTGGGCTGAGGCGTCATTCATAGCTAGAGCTCTAGCCATAGCCAAGTTGTCAGGCTCAAAGGCAACGACATTGAGGCCAATCGACTCAAGCATGTCCAAGCGATCCTCAACAAACTTGTTAGGAACACTTGTTAATAGAATCTCTTGCTTGGTCTTGTCGGCTGGTGAGTCACCAATAAGGGCCCAGTCCATCTTGGACTCTGCCAAAGGTGTTGGAATCAACGAATCGGCCTGATAACGAATAGATTTGGCCAGCTCGTGAGCTGGCAAGCGCTCAACATCAGCCACAGTAGTAAAGACACGACTAGAAGGAATGCCGACAGCAACGCCACGCGTGCTAACACCAGCTTGAGATACTAACTCTTTGATAATTTGGGCTAGCTTTTGCTGGTCACCTTTTGCCTCACTTAGAGAAAGCTTGTTGTCCAAGGGAACATATGCGTACTTTACGAGGGATTTTTGTCCGGGTGCACCCCTAAGCTGCACCAAACGTACGGCCGTGGTACCAATGTCCAGACCAAAGAAGTCAGACGTGCTAAGAAACGAGCTCATTTTCCACCCCTGTTGAACTACTTTGCGACCGGATCTTTGTTAAATTCGTTGCCATCAGGCAAATTATACCATAAGCGCAATCAGTTGTGCCCCACCCTACAGTTTTCATAGTATGGGCGGCAGACTCGTTATTGAATCAAAACGCAGCTTGCTGCGCCCCGGCAGTTCGATAGAAGGATTTGATAGGTATAGGTCAGGGCTAAAGTCAAACACCTCAGCCGCACAAGTTCTGGTATCAACTCTTATGGCACCGACATTGATGCCGTTGCTGCATGGATCAGCGACATTGGCGTGTGGGCTACCATCGCTACCTGGATCAGTAACAATTTGCTCTTCGCAAAGCCACGCACCACCACCAACGCCGCCTGTGTTTGGATCACTGGCATCATAAAGGTGTATACAGTATCGTTGGTACTCGCCAAATGAGTTAGGAACAGTTGTCTGATTAGAAGACTGGAAGGATATATTCTTGCTGCCGCTAATACATAGTTTATTGTCGCTCCACGCCCAGCCGCTATTATCTCTACCGCCCGGCGACCAATTGGCACATTTCGGCAATGCAAGATTTGCACCGGCTGGAGTCCACTGCATAATAACGCCATCACTTGGTCGATTACAGAGCCAGTTATCGCTCCACCAGACATATGGGTAGCCGGGGTTGTAGGCTTCGTCAATACGTATGCAGTTGGTGTAGCCGGCGGCCCTACAGTTGGCATTCGTCAATGCATCATTCTCGCCAAAGCAATAATTTGTGTTTCTAGTGTAACGTACGGGTTTAGGCGTTGTCGTAGGTGTAGGCTTCTCGTCGCGCAAGCTACCGTAAGTACGCATAAGATGAATTTTGTCCGCTACAAAGCTACCATGAACAAGTAATTGATTCTTACAGGTACTAAAGAAGTTATCGGCAGGAACATTAGCGCTTATTGGGTCAAAGTTGCCTCCGCCAGAGTTCTTAGAACAGGTATATATAGCGCCATTCGCTCTCTGGCTTGTATATACGCCATCGAGCCGAGTAACATTAGGTGCGATATAGATGTTGCCTGTGGTGGACAGGACAAAGGATGGAATGGAGTCGGCTGTCCACGGTCCAGAGCCATAGGTTATATTGCCGGTTATGTATATATCTTCACTGGATTCTATTGCCTGATTACCGTTCACGGTTCTGCCACCAAGAATTCCATCTGCCGGAGCTCCTTCTGTAGGCTTTACATCAATTACTGTTGAAGCATGCGTGTTGTTGAAGTTTCCGCCCAACCTAGGACTATATGTGCCGGTGTTAACGCTGACACTATTGTTAGCGAAGCTAAGGGAGCTGGTCGACAAACCAGCAACACCCTGCGCGCTAGCAAAACCGGTTATATCACCGTTGGCAAAGGCCACCAGCTGAGCCCCAGAACCATATGGGAACGTGCCGTCAACATTGTTAGTCCAAGCCGAAATCTCGCCGTTCCCCGCACCCACAAAGCCACCACCCGCCTTAACTCCGCTGCCATAGGTCTTGAAGTAGGGCTTGTTTACTACTGTCAAGCAGCCGCTATCAGAAGTGGCAGAGGCAGGATACAAGATGCCGCCTGGCCCAATCCAGCCAGTTGCTGTATCAATCGTCATTTCTGGACAATACTGGTCTCCCGCAACAATCGGGTTGGGATTAGTGTAGACATCCGTGTATGGAGGCGGGGTGCCATAACTACCAGAGCGAGGCGTGTTCATTACGATAGTTTCGCCCCCCGATACGGGATCATACTTCAACTTGCTATGCACATTGGAGCTAATTGGACCCCCGTAAGGAAAAGGATACGGATCTGGGCCATACGTCACACTAGTATTGTATGAGACAACTGTAGGATCTTGATCGTCCGTCGCAGGATTTATGCCCGCTGTTGGTACTAGCGTGAAGTGCTGGTATGCATTAACTGCCGCTGCACAACTTGCTACAGAGTATGATGGGCCCCACGGTGCAGCAGTAACTGCACCCCCAACATAATTTGGATAATGCCCTTGGGATGTCGGAGCTTGAGGTGTATCTATATCAACAGGGTAACCATTGGCACCGGCAGGGATGGTGTCTCCCAACATCTGAAGTGGCTGTCTGCCCGTATTATTAACGAACGCTGTTGCTCCCCAATTATATGAGCCTGCCTGCACGTTACTTGATCCATTAGGAAGATTTCCGTCGACAGTCATAGTACAGCTAGCAGCATAACAATTAGCTTGGAAAGGCAATGCGTCATAGAAATATTGCCAGTTTCCGTTAGATTGGTGGAACCAATGTTCTGTAAATACGTACCATCCTGACGAAGAAGGTGGTTGGAAGTTATGTGTAAGCGTGTAGTCGTGACTCGGTGACTCATCATAGACTACGGGAGTAGGCAAATTCTTAAACTTCGCCCATTGATCAATCGCAGCGCCTGTATGGCCGCCCTCACCAGACGGATATGGTGGCGTCACTCCGTCATTCACCGCATTGTTGCCAGACGCGCGTATCGTAGGCTCAGAACCTACCGAGAATACGCTGATCCTCCATAATGAATGGTCAGTTATGTCTTTGGACCAGTTGGTACAGGTAGCATCACCTGTACCTGTTGGGTTGACGCATCTTGGCTGAGCAGAGTCAAAGGGCGGCCATATCTTAATTGTGTTAGATGCTATATTTTGAGATACATTTCGTTTACGAACTGGTGAGAACACTATCCTGTAATGCTTGCCTTTCTTGGGAACAAAACTTGTATGATGTATCTCACCGTCTCCGTACGCTTCACCCTCATCAAGTGGGGTACTCTTGCCTTGCTCATACAGATAAAATTTAACTTGTTCTCCTCCGTTTGGAGGCTCGCTGGAATCTGCATCTTTCCAATATACATAAGCCCTGCCGCCACTATAGTTGCATGGTGGAGAAAACTCAGACGAAATAAGACTACCGCCTGCCTCTGGCAGACTTCTGCTCACTCCAGTGTATGAATTTGGGCCTTCACTTGGTATATTGTTGTCCCCTATGTAACTAAGCCTAGAGTTGCTACTTGCCTGTACATCAGCAAACACGCTTGTATTAGCTTTAACTGTGATCCGCACTGCAATAACGCTGTAGCTCGGTGAAGCTGAACATGATGAATTTGCTGACAATCTTGCGGAACATCTATATTTAAAGGTGCCTTTTAAACCACTAAGTCTGAAAGTAGTGCCGTTTTGATTGCAATCAAGGTCTTTTGCTTGAGTACCTATAAGGGTCCTGCCGTTAGCATTAGCATCAGCAGTAACAGCATAGGCTTCGACTTTAGCAAAATCACTACATTTAGGATAGTCGCTGAGTTCTTCTGCACCTTTTACTATATCTACATAGTCAGTTTCTGAGTTATGTGGTGAATATATCATGAACTGGAGGCTAGGCGTAAAGTTGCCTTTGTGAGTGATGGAGTCTTCTGGTTTAGAACTTATATACTGGTCATACGTTTCGTTCAAATATGATGGAAGGTCATTGTAGTCAGCTGACACATTTGTGGGCGCAATAAATATGCTCCACCCGAGTGCGATTATCAAGCAGCGTACCAAAATAGTACTGGTTGAGAACGCAATTCTCTTAGTTTTAGCTAACCTATTATTTGCCATAGTAGATACCGTCTACTAGATCATTGAGTTCATACACGACACTCATTTCATTAGGAATTTTGGATTGTTGAGCGATCGTAAGCTTGTTAGCCTGTTCGATTCCTTTCTTGGCCAACTTCTTAGCCTTTCCCTCATCACCTGCTTTCCATGCTTTAACAGCTTCTTTGTGATACTTGATAACCGCCGCCGGGTCTCCACCTTTGCCTTCCTGATAGTAAGTAGTGATTGAATTATTTTGGCCGTTATTTCGCACATAAAGATACGCTGATGCACTGCCAACAAGAATAACTAAAACAACTAAAACAAACACAGCCCTAGACTTTGAGCTTGACACCCATCTGGGTAAATGTCTTTTTTTTACCTCTTCAGTTTTATTCATATTCGTGTCACTATGCTTATGGTTAAAGTATAGCACGGCTATGTGCAAGTTTTTAAGAAGCAGACCCTTGTTATTTAGATCCTATTCTGCGGTAGGTTGTGTTGGAGCTTCTTCTACTGTTTGTGCGGGCGCTATAATCTTCACGTTTTCTAGGTTAATACCGCCGCTCATATCAATTACTGAGTATCGCCGTTTTTGCAGGCCTTTTGCTTCATAGTGTATGCTCACTTTTGCAGGTGTGCACGTATAGCCCTCCGGTTGAGAGCTGAACCCAGTCATGTCCTTAAGATCTTGTTGTTGCTCTGGAGTGCTGGCTACCGGCCACGGTATACACTTATCAAGTCGTGCTAGGAATTTAACTTTTTTGACTTTGTTTGGTTTCAGTTTTACTGTGACGCTAGGATCGTACTGATCAAGTTCTTTGGTTTGCTGCCTATCTTGGCTAAATATCCCTGTGGTGTACTGTTTATTCAATACAACCTTAGCTTTGTAGGCTCGATTGCCATAAATTTTTGAAAAACTTGGTGATTTTTTGAGACTTACACCGGCAGGCTTGTACTTAGTTTTTGATACGTACTTGAGGCTAGCTTCTACTGGCGTGTATACCCCTTGGTAAAAACTATCCTGAACTCTGTATCTCGCATAAATGGGTTGATTAATACTGGGTTTCGTAACTGAGTAGGATGGTTTGGTTGATCCATTGAATGCATTGAATTTAAGCAATGTTCTACTTGAGCTACTCTTTTCCAAAGTCCTAGCTGAAGCTGCAGGTGTTGTAGCCACCGCCTCAGCTGCCACGGCACCACCAAAAGCGCCTGCACCTAGCATGATTGCAGTTTGAGTCTTCAATCTATCGGGTAGGATGTCTGTGATTTTGTCTGCGGCTCGATTACCAAAATCCACCGCTCGATTGCCTAGGTCAACCGCCCAACTGCCGAGAGCGGCAAGTCGACTCTGGTCTAGCGCAACACCAGCAGCTTCCGCGACTTCGCTAGAAGGCGGAGCAAGTGAACCTATAGGTGCCAGTTCCATAGTGTTGTTGACCATCACATTTTCCTAATTAACGGACTCATAATACCATACTTGTCAATAATTAGCAAGTATAAGCGCGTCCACTCTCATTGTATACCCTACTTGCAAGTCCACTGTTAGATATTTGACCAGTCAGCCAGACAAACTGAAGAAAGATAAACCGTCGTAAAAGCCCAAGGGCTTCTAAGCGCTGGCAGCAAGATCGGTCATGTTGATCTTGCCTTTTGGCTTGGTGTTCTTAATGACAAACAGTGCGATTAACGAGGCGGCGATACCAAAGGTCGAGGCAATCAAGTAGCCATCGTGGAAGCCACGGACAGCAGCGGTAGCAATCTGTTCTTGTGTTGGCGCGGATAGCAGGTTGAGGTTGGTAATGTAGCGAGTGGCTGTTGAGGTAGCGATTCCGGTCAAAACGGCTAGGCCGACTGCTCCACCTATTTGCTGAGCGGTGTTAAGGATGCCTGAGGCTAGGCCAGATTCATCTTGAGGCACGCCAGAAGTTGCGGCAATGGTTGCAGCGACAAAGGTTCCGCCCATGCCTAGGCCAAGCAAGATCATGCCGGGTGCAACATTCCCCCAGAACGTTCCGTCGACAGGAATGTGAGATAGCCAGAACAAGCCAGCTGAGACGACAAGTGGCGCAACAACTAATACCGGCTTGTAGCCGACCTTCTGCACCAAACGCGGCACATTAGTAGCCGTAATAGCGACTGCAAACGGCACAATCAAGAAGCTCAGACCAGTCTTGATCGGCGTATAGCCGAGAATTTGCTGCAAATATAGAGTCGTAAAGAAGAAGATGGAGAACATTCCAGCCGCCATAAACAACATCAATGTGTCAGCACCGACAAGGTTGCGGTTGCGGAAGATGTGTAGTGGCATCAATGGGTGCTTGGCGTATTTTTCGTTAATAACAAAGGCTGTTAGTGCCACAAAAGCAATGGCGAAGTAGAGCAAAATCGGTCCGGAAGTCCAACCCTCACTAGGTGCTTTAACAAGAGCATAGACCAGTGTCATCAGACCACCGGTTGCCAGAACAGCACCCGGCAAATCGAGGTTGTTGTGTGCCAACTTAGAGTCATGTCGATCCAATACTTTTAGAGAAGCAAGTACCACAAAGATACCGACGGGAACGTTAACAAAGAAGTTCCAGCGCCAGCTTAGGTACTGAGTGATGATTCCGCCGAGCAACACGCCCATGGCAGCTCCACCAGATGCTACGGCGCCCCAGACGGCTAAAGCCACGTTGCGTTCGTGTCCTTCCTTATATGTAACCAAAATAATCGAAAGAGCTGCTGGTGACATCAGCGCACCTGCCAAACCTTGAAGACCGCGGAACAAAATAAGCTGGTTGCCGGACTGGGCTAAACCATCAGCGAGAGAAGCTAGGGTGAATAATGTGATGCCGATGAGGAACACCTTTCGGCGACCATAGAGGTCAGCCGCACGACCGCCAAGCAGCAAACAACCACCAAACGTCAAAGCGTAAAGCGTAACGATCCACTGTAGGCTCGACTGGCTCATCATGAATTCCTTCTGAATCGCCGGCAATGCCACGTTAACAATTGATACATCAAGCACCACCATAAACTGGGCTAGCGCCAACAGAATAAGAATCAGCCAGTGACTAGTCTGACCGGATTTTTTGACAGCTTTCTTGGCCTTTGCCATATTTTTCTCCCTCTTATCGCCTCTTAGGCTTGAGATTTTAACTTATCCGATACTATACACATTATAGTAAGCATCGTCCAGTTGGGTTTTGCCCTCTAGCTTTTGGCTTTGTGACGTAGCGCTTTGGATATACTGCTGAAATTTTTTGCAAGGTCATAGTCAGCTCGCCCAGCTACAATCGCTTCATAAATGCCGTCATCACCTGCAAGTCTTTTTAGAGCACGATTGAACTGTCTCATAATCATTTTGGGGTCATTGTCGTTTATACCGTTCTGCTCAGCAAAATAACTAAGTTCTTGGGCATCAGCTTGCCTTTCTGAAGCATCAAATGACGGCAGTGTTTCAGGAAGTAAACCTCGTAGCCGTACACGAAACTTGCCACTCTGCTCAGCTAACTGCGTAACTCGTTTACTTCCAACAGCTTCATACGCTAGTTGTTGCAAGTCATCGTCAGCAAAAACAAGATTTTCGGCACTTTTCCAATCTGGAATAGGTACTTTTCTTTTGCTGTCGTAGTCAGCAATGATTGCCTTAATGCGTTCTTGCTCAAGGCCACCACCTGCTTTATCCAAAGCAAATAAAGTCGCAACTTCTTCATATTCCAGCTTACCTCTTAGCCGATAAGCACTGCCTACTATTGTGGCTGGCAAACGAAAGCCCTCGGGAATTTCTGGCAACTTTGCAGCTGCTTTCAGATATTCGGTTGTGACATACTCACGGATACCTTCCCGTGCGGGCTCGCTAAGCTGTCGGTTCGTATGGCTAGTTCCGATTAGCTTCTGGACATAGTTTGTTAATCCGTCAAACGCTTCTGTCTTGACCTCACTCTTTTCAAATAATTGCATAAGCTGTGCAGCAGCTCGGACTTCTGTACGATCAAGGTGTTTGATAGCAGCACTAGTGTCTTTATCTAATGCCCATGTTGCGTCAATTATTGTAGTGACGGCCGACCCTACCGAATCTACGGTTACAAATGTGTTCCAAGCGTGGCCACTGCTTTCACCCATCTTTGTAGTATTACTATCTGATCTTGAGTCTGTATAGCCGGCTCCCTCTGATCCTGCACCGTAAACACAGTAGGTGTTATTGAGCATACTTAACTCGGTCTGTGTTTGTTTAAGTGCTTCAAAGACCGCTTTCACATTAGAGGCCACGTTTCTGCATACACCATTGCCCTTCCAGTTTGGGTCTTGTTTGTTCGCTATGCCTTCTTTTAATAGTTCGGAAGCAGTTGACTGATCGGCACGTGTAAGTTCTTTGGAATCCAGATCTGCGTTGCTGTACCTTGATACATTTTGCACGAACGCAGCACTAAGTTTCACGGCTTGTTCAGGCGTTAAGTGGCTTAAGGAACGGATTTTTAAACTAGCGATTAGTTGCTGCCCACCAAGGTCGTTTTTAAGATAGTCAGCAAGAACTGAGCGTAATTCTGTTTGCCAACCTTCCTGCGCTACCGTATTGCGGTAAGTGAGGTCGCCTGACCCACTATCCGCTAACATGGTTTCTAAATGACTGGGTGCCGGATATGTGTCTCGGCTCGGTGCTACTTTGGGGTTGTAATGCTCAAGTGTCGTGAAACTTGCGAACGTTGAGTCAGTCATCTCAATATGAGCCAACGAACGTGTACGAACCGTTTCCAAGCTTCGCATCATTTCAAGACTATCGTGTAAAGCAGTATGTTCATCGCTGCCATAAAAATGTCCTGCTGATACTTCAACTCCTGATAAACCGATACTACCGATGGCCGGACTCGCAGCAATAACTCGCTCAGAGGCTATTTGATTTGGATTCGCTGGTGGATTTTGTGCTGTTTGAACGGGCATATTTTTATTTTAGTGATTAGCTCATAATTACAATAGCAAATTTATACTGTTTTGTCAATAGTTCTAATCTGTTACAATATACGAATGAGTTCGCTTCAAATAGCTATAGTCGGCCTACCCAACGTAGGCAAATCCACCCTGTTCAACGCCCTGACCGGTAGTAATATACTGGCGGCCAACTACCCTTTTGCGACAATCGAGCCAAATACGGGCATTGTGCCGGTGCCGGACGTGAGGCTTGGCAAGTTAGCCAAGCAGAACAACTGCAACAAAATTGTGCCAGCTACTGTAACTTTCGTTGATATTGCCGGTCTGGTGGCAGGAGCTAGCGAGGGCGAAGGCCTTGGCAATAAGTTCTTGAGCCACATCAGGACTACTAACGCCATCGTGCAGGTTGTGCGTGCTTTTGACGATCCTAATGTCACTCACGTCGATGAAGCCCATGACCCACGCAAAGATATCGACGTTATTAACACGGAGTTGGTGTTGGCTGATCTACAGACCATCACTAAGCGCATTCCTAAGTTCGCCAAAGAAGCTCGCGCCAATCCTAAGCTCAAGCCTATCGCCGATGCTTACGAGCAGGTGCATAAACTTCTTAATGATGGCCAGCCGCTCTGGAACTACCCCGAGTTAGACGCCGAATTGTTAGCTGATCTACAGCTGCTAACCATGAAGCCGATTATATATTTATTCAATCTCGACGAGGCTGGGCTAGCCGATACGGCTAAGCAGTCGCAGCTGCGCGAACTTGTCGCGCCGTCACAAGCTTTGTTCGTCTGCGCTAAGCTGGAGAGCGAACTCAAAGACCTCGACGAAGCAGACGCCTCTGAGCTACTAGAAAGCTACGGCCAGCACGAATCCGGCCTATTACAGCTGATTCACGCCGCCTACGACACACTCGGACTGCAAAGCTACCTTACCGCTGGCGAAAAAGAAGTCCGCGCATGGACAATCAAGCAAGGCTCAACCGCTCCGCAAGCTGCTGGAGTCATCCACGGTGACTTTGAGCGGGGTTTTATTGCTGCCGAGATCGTAGCCTACCCTGATCTTATAGAGGCCGGCTCAATTCAGGCCGCTCGGAGCGCCGGCAAAGTCCGCACCGAAGGTAAAACCTACGTCATGCAGACTGACGACATAGTTGAGTTCCGATTTAACGTCTAGCCATTCCAAACTTGCCAAACTTACGATTACGTAAGACCATTGGCAGCTTAGAGTAAGCGACCTTCAGAGGGTTTATCTCTAGCGACTTGGGCGTAGTTCTCGAAGAAAATGATCTCTGCTCAGTGACAGCAACAGGTTGATCGTTTTTGCCAAAAATCTCTTGCATGCCTTCGGAGTAAAGCTCAGCCAGCTCATCACGCTTTGGTACGGGAGCGTACTCCGCGAACTCCGCGGGCCGAATGGCTTCTTGGACAGGTGTTTGGGCCACCGAAGCCGAAGCCGGAGTGTTCTGCAGCTTAGCCTCAGCCAACAATCCCTGAGCATAAAGGTAGTCAGCTAGCTCTGGACTAGGCTTAATGGGCTGTGCGATCGCACTCGGCACAACCGGCAAAGCCCCGTCACCTTGCGAAGCCTGAAAAGTCTGAAGCTGTTCATGCAGCTTTTGCTGCTGCTGGTATTGAGCAATCAAGTAAGTCTGAAGCTGCTGGTTGATCTGTTCTAGGTGCTGGTTTTGGCCTTCTTGATGGCCTACCACCGTCTTTTTGATCTCGGCCATGGCATGTTGAACATGCCCAATTAATTTGCGTAAACGCGCCTGATTGTAACTAGTGAACTTCAGCAACTTGCTACCTGTCGCAATAGTTATGTAGGCCCCAAGCAAGCGGTGGTTATAGTCGATTTCGTTAATCATGTCGAAGCGCAAATCTTCCACCGTTAAGTAGTTAAGTGGCTTTTTATCTACTAATAGAACACGGATGTCGGTGGCCAATAACAGCGCAAAGCCGCCTTCATAGAAGCCGTTTACACACTCAAAGATTTCTTCATCAGGAAGTAGGATATTATGGAGTTCGCCTACTTCTGCTTTGCCCCATCCGAAAGTCTTAAATCCCAAAGATTTTAGTTGTGCGTGGACGGATTCTTCTGTGACCATGACTCCTCCTTTTAACAGTTTTTATTATATGCTTCTGCGTGCTGCGACATCGTAAGAATAGTCACCATGAAGTTGGGATATTCATCACAAATGCTAACGCTCGTATCTGTTAATGATTGACATTTTGGACCAGTCGTATCATAATTTGGGTATGCTTGCCACGTTGAAACAAACGGCAGATTTTGTGGAATTTTTTAGGTTACACGGAGTTAAACAAACATTCAAAAAAGGAGACTTTGTAATCCGCCCCGGCGATGCACCTCCGGGCGTCTTCTACATATACCAAGGCTTGGTCAAAGCCTACGACATAACCAAGTACAACGAAGAGAACTTATTGATCGTTCGTAAGCAAGATGAGATATTCCCGCTTATCTGGGCAGTCACTGGCAAAGAACACAGTATTATCTACCAAGCCTTGGCGCCCACAATCACTTGGCAGATCCCACGAGATGTCTTTATGAAGTTTATTAACGGTAGTTCGGATGCCCTAACTCCTTTGCTCGATATGACCATGGAGATGTACCGCTTGCATGGTGAACGCATTCTTAACCTAGAATATCGGACTGTTCGTGAACGAATAATCTCCTTTTTGCTAACCATGAGTCAACGCTTTGGCAAAGAAACAACTGATGGAGTACTGATTGAGGTCCCGATCCGTCACCAAGATATCGCCAGCTCAATCAATGCCACCCGTGAAACCACCAGCCGAGAGCTGTCTGCCCTCGAGCGCAAGGGCCTACTGGTCAACAAGCAGTCTTATACTCTTCTCAAGGACGTTGAGGCTTTACGTAAGTATTTGGTCTAGCTATTTCCAGTTGGCAATAATGTTCTCTATCGAGTCTAGAACCGTGGCGTGATCAGGCACATCCTGCTTGTCGTAGTAGTGATCAGTGTCAAAATAATCGTGAATTACGTTAAGGCAAAAAATGTCATCAGCTAAAACATGCATTCTATCAACAGCGCTTACGCTCGCAAAAGGCGCCGCCACAACTATCTTGTCAGTTGCCACCGGCTTGAGGAACTCGACTGCAAGATCAACCGGAAACCCAGTCTTAAGACCATCAGCGACAATAATAACTATATGATCCTTGAGAAGACCTTTGTTAATGGTGCCGCCCTTGCCAAGCAACTGATTGAGATCGTGCATATGCGACAGCTTTTCTTGCTCGATAAAGCCGTAGTTTTCGCCCACCATTTCATCCAACTCACCGGCTGAATAAGCATGGTTGTAGGACACCGTACCTCCGGAAGTTATGCCGGCAATTGGCTCTGGTTCTCTTGGTAGCATAATTTCACTGCTAGCCAATAATGTAAGTACGCAGTGCAATTGCTTGGCGATCTGAACACCCACCATAGCACCGCCATCGCCCAAAGCCAGAACGGCACATTTGTCATCCTTATACTTTTGGGATATTTGAGCGGCCAGCATTCGACCCGCCTGAACCCTTGAGGCAAAATACATGCCTGCAGTGTAGCATTCCGCTTATACTTTGCGAACTGCGCGTTTGGATTACACTGACTTTCGTAAGAGGTAGAACCGTTCTTGATTGCCTTTGGCGCCACTAACGGCCGAATCAGCCTTATTAAGCGTGACTAGGTTGTGCTGCTGGGTCCACGCCTCAAAGCCCTTTAGAATCTCGCGCCGCATCGTATCGTTCTTGATAACGCCTTTGTGCTTGAGATTGCTGTGTCCTGCCTCAAACTGCGGCTTAACCATCACTGCTATCTGGGTTTTGGTCGTACTGAGCTTAGCCACGCTGGGCAGAATCTCTCTAAGACTAATGAATGATACGTCGGCGACTACAATATCGATCTTGTCCTCTGTCTTGAAGTCCCTGATATCAGTCTTTTCGTGCAGCTCAATCTTGTGATTGCCATGCAGACTTGGGTGGAGCTGGTTGGTGCCAACTTCTACAGCAATAACTTTTTTGGCTCCATTTTTTAGCGCGTAATCGGTGAAGCCACCGGTGCTACTGCCGACGTCGAGTACAACTTTGTCGCGAAAATCTAGGTGCATCGCCTCAGCCACCGATGCCAGCTTAAGTGCTGCCCTGCTGACATATTGCTGCTCAGCGGTGAGTTCAATTTTTTTGCTAGCGTCGACTGGAAAACTAGCTTTGCTAATAACCCTGTCGTCTACTTTTACTTTGCCGAGCTTTATATAGCTTTCGGCTTGGCTACGAGTCGATACGAGCTTCAACTCAACTAGTGTTTTATCGAGTCTTTGCTTCATATCTTTCAATGGCAGCAATAGTAACCGTACTGACCTTTGGGTTTGGCTTGTAGGGACTAGCTACTGTGACAGCGCCTTGACCTTCATAGCATTCAACAGTGGTATTTTCATCTATCAAGAGTGCAAAGTAATGCAAAATGATGGTATTGTTCAAATTATTCGGTGCAGCAGCAATAACCTGTTCTTGACCCATGTATATAAGATCAGATTCGGCGCAATCTAAACCAGTTTCCTCCTTTAACTCTCGCACTGCACCAGCTGCGGGCGTTTTATCTTCTGGCTCTATGAGGCCTCCCCATGTTGAATACTCACCTGGAAAGACAATAGTTGGTATGTCATCTCTGTGCTGCAGCACATACTCAGTTCCCGACCTAACAATTAATATGGCCGTGTTTTCCTGCATGTTAATCCTTAACGCGTTCGCGGTAGCTGCCGTTAGTCGTGTCGACAGATATCAAGTCGCCCTGCTTGATGAAGGCTGGAACTTTGATAGTCACGCCAGTCTCAAGTGTTGCATCCTTGGTGATTGATGAGCTGGTGTCGCCTTTGACCGCATCTTCGGTGTAGGTGACTTTTAGAGGAACGTTCTTAGGTAGCTCGACATTGATTGGACGTTCGCCCCAGAACTGAAGCTGCAGGCGGTCGCCCTCCTTAAGATAGCCGGCTCCGTCGCCAACTAGGTCAGCAGCAACCTCGAACTGGTGGAAGGTCTTTTCGTTCATGAAGTAGAAGGTGTTGCCGTCATTGTAGAGGTATTGAACGTCTTCGCTAGTAACGTCGGCGCTATCTAACTGCTCGTTGCCCTTGAAGGTCTTGTCCAAGACCTTGCCGCTAAGCAAGCTCTTGATGCGAACATTAACGATAGAACCGCCACGACCCATAACCTTCTGGTTATAGTCGACTACGCGGTAAGGCTCGCCTTCTAGCTCAAAGACGACACCTTTCTTGAGATTGGTGATGCTGAGTGCCACTTGGTAGTCCTAGTTAGTGGCTACGAAAGGCATTAGCGCTAGATGACGAGCGCGCTTGATAGCAACGCTAAGTCGGCGCTGTTGACTCTCGGTTAGGCCAGTCTTCTTGCGTGACTCAATCTGTCCGTAAACGTTTACGTAACGTTGTAGGGTCTTAAAGTCTTTGTAGTCAAAGAAGGCTACGTCAGTTCGGTGTTTAAAAATCTTTGCCATGGTTCTCCTTAATTAAAATGGTATATCGTCTAGGTTGATTGGGGCGTCGTCGATGTCTTCTATGACGACGTCATCTTTTTTGGCTTTTTTGCTCGGCTTTGGCTTGTCGGCCTTGGCGTCTGAGCTCGAGCTGGAAGCTGACGAAGCAGCTGGTGCGTCGCTTGAGCTACCACCTTCTTCGCCGCCACGGCTATCAAGGAAAGTTACGTCATTGGCGAGAACTTCTACCTTGCTGCGCTTAGCGCCGTCTTGCTCCCATGAGCGGGACTGCAAACGACCCTGTACGAGACAACGTCGGCCTTTGCTTAGGTATTGAGCTACGCGCTCGGCCAGTGGACCCCAACATACAATATCAATGTAGTCAGTAGCTTCTTGCCATTCGCCACTAGAGTCCTTGTAGCTACGGTTTAGCGCTAGGCTAAAGCTAGTTACGTTTTGACCGTTGGGTGTCTGTCTTAGCTCTGGGTCACGGGTTAGGTTGCCCATTAGTGTTACTTGGTTGAGGCTTCGTGCCATGATGTTCGGCTCCTTCTTATTTATAAGACATATGTCTTTAAGATTAATTAGTACGTTTACCGTACGCCTGTGCCTAAACTTGCGTCAAGTTGAAGGCGTAACATTTAACAAATATTTAAGATTTACTAAATGCCGAAGGTGTTATTCTTCGGATTCTTTGTCTTTTTCGTCGTCAGAACTGTCACCACCGCGCTCACCACGCTTGGCGGCTTGCTCGGCTTTTTCGGCCTTTAGGACTTCTGCCTTAGCAATAGCCTTTAGGTCTGGGCGAGTAATCAAGAAACGAATTACTTCATTAACGATGTTGAGCGTGCTCTCCACCTTGGCTACACTCGTACCGGGTAGTTCTACGGTGTAGAAAACGTACACGGCATGCTCGTTGCCCTTGATTGCGTAGGCTAGCTTGCGCTTGCCCCAGTTGTTTGTAGCAGTAATCTTGCCGCCGTTATCGGTGACAACCTTAGCTACTCGTTCCTCGGCCTTGGTTAGGTCGACTTCTAGATCTGGATGATATAGAACTGCGATTTCGTACTGATTCAACTCAATACTCCTTCCTTCGGTTAAGCCCATGCACACTAGGGGTCATGAGCTGAAGTTAATATTACTCCTTGAGTATAACCTATTCACCCCTGTTGGTCAACAGCGTTGCTCGAGAGCTTAGGCTTGGTCGTCAAAGTTCTCGTCGAGAACTTCGTCCGACGTTCCGCCGCCACCAAACACTTCATCAATCGAGCGTACCAGTACTTCTCGTGGTCTAGAACCGTCCGCAGCCCCGATAATGCCCTGTTCTTCCATAGTCTCTATAAGACGAGCTGCGCGGCCATAGCCGATGCGCAGACGTCGCTGCAATAAGCTGGTACTTGCCTTGTGATTCTCGATAACAACACCTACGGCATCACGGAACATATCATCATCGGCATCCTGTCCGCCATAGTCGGCCACAATTCCACCCTTACCATTGAGTTGAACTGGCTGCGAAACAACTTCGTCATCATATTGTGGAGGTCGCTGCATCTTTATAAAGTCGATGACTTTGATGGTTTCGTCATCACCTATCAGCGCACCTTGGACACGCTTGGGTTTGGGCATATCGGCCGTTAGTAACAGCATATCGCCCTGACCAAGCAGCTTCTCAGCACCAACCTGGTCAATAATAGTACGGCTGTCGACTTGTGAAGCCGTTGTAAAGGCAATACGAGCCGGAACGTTGGCCTTAATAAGACCGGTAATAACATCGACAGACGGACGCTGTGTAGCCAGCACGAGGTGGATTCCAACCGCACGGGCCTTCTGAGCAATACGCACAATCAAAGCCTCAACATCACGAGCAGCCATCATCATAAGATCAGCCAACTCATCGATCACAATCACGATATAAGGCATGCCCTCTTCTTTTTTGAGGCTGTTGTAGGAGGCAATATCACGTTTGTTCTCATCGGCTAAGGTTCGGTAGCGGCGTTCCATCTCGGCGACTGCCCATTTGAGCGCACTAATACACTTCTCAGGCTCAGTAATAACTGGGGTCAAGAGGTGCGGAATTTCGTCATAGGGCTTAAGTTCTACCTGCTTAGGGTCGACTAGGATCAGCTTAAGATCGGCTGGGGAGTTCCTATATAAGAGACTGGTCAGAATCGTGTTAATCATAACCGACTTACCAGAACCGGTCTGTCCGGCCACCAAAATGTGCGGCATCTTAGCCAAATCAACAAC
The DNA here is from genome assembly GCA_038064375.1 of Patescibacteria group bacterium. Lineage (GTDB taxonomy): Bacteria > Patescibacteriota > Saccharimonadia > Saccharimonadales > UBA4665 > JBBTTE01. The sequence continues at coordinate 59,780 of JBBTTF010000001.1, forward strand.
TATCGATGTGCCAGAAATGTCCTTACCAATGGCAAAGCCGAGCGAACTCTCCATCTGCTGCCATTCCTTGGACAATAATATAGAGCTGGTGCGAACTGTAGCTGACTTAACGTTAGGAACTTCAATACCAACCGCGCGCTTACCAGGAATCGGTGCTTCCATTCGAATGCTATGCGCTGCTAGGTCGAGTGACAAGTTGTTCTCTAGAGCCGTAATCTTGGTCAGCTTAGTGCCGGCAGGTGGCTTGAGAGTGTACTGGGTAACGCGCGGACCGATGTTGGCACCTTCCATCTCTACATCGATATTAAAGTTCTCGAAGGTGTCATGAATAATCTGAGCATTCTTATTAACATCGCCGGCATCGGCCTTGTCTTGCTTCTGATTGAGCAGGTCAATGCTTGGGAACTGCCAGTTGGGGTCACTAGCGGTTGTTAGTGCTGAGTGATTCTCGTTGCTAGTCAGCTTTTGAGCGGTGTTCTTAAGGGTGGACATACGAGCCACCGGCGCTTCCCTGTCTGTAGCATTGTGATGCATCACTGGCACGCCTTCATTAAGCTGGAAGCTAGGCTGTTCGGCCTTGGCTTTCAAGGCAGCAAGATCATCCTCGGATGCTTGGTCACGCTTGAACAAATCTCCGACCCCCAATAAGACTTTGGGGTTGATTCCGAATGCGAAGAACACAGATAACATCGTAAAAACTAAGAAAAGCACTAGTGCCGGAATTTTGTCCAAAGCCGTCAGTGCCATGTTCCCAACGACTCGGCCTAGTTCACCACCATTGCCACCAGTCCAGTCACCGACCTTATTCTGCGAGGCAAAAGTCACGTATGCAAAGGCACTGCCGAATACCAATACCGCCATCATTCCAAAGAGGTTGCTTAGTGGTATGCGGTGATCCTCAGCCTTAAACTTACAAACGCCCCAGTAGACCAAAGCTACAGGGGTAAAGTAGGCTACCCAGCCAAGTAACCAATAAGTGCCGTGGAAGAGATTAACGGGCAACGGCCCACCTGTTCCAAAGCCGCCAAGCAGCAAAAAGAAGGCCAGCACCATCAATAAGATAGCGGCGCTATACGCCCAAAACGGTGAGCGCTCTAGTGGCTCTGCTACCGCTCTAGTGGTTTTTTTCTTTTTGGATGACTTTTTCTTTTTTGCCATAGACTTTTATTATATCAAGTTCATTGGCATGACCCTAAGATGTGGGTCTAGGAGTAAGCAAGCCTTGTTGCTCAGCGTTGCTCAAAGTAGTCAGTACCGCTTGAACGGCGCTAGGATCTATCTGGCCACTGTCTCCTGATGCTTCTGCATAAGTCGTGAACTCTTTGGTGGCATCATCATATTTAATGTCGTAGCCATCTGTTAATGCGCCCTTAAGTTCAATCTCAAACTGCTGTGACGAGCCAGTATCGGTGTCAATGTCATAGTCAGGAGAATTTGTGCTTGTGCCTACAGCAAATGATACGGAATCTACAGGTATTAGTTGATCTTGACCAATAAAGTCATAACCGGCTCGCTTTCCGTTGCCGTCATTTGGCTGCTCTGGAGTGTGAGCTTGAACAAAATCAATAAACTGCTGTTCAATCTCTTGTTCGTTGTTTTCTGGGCTTGGTATTTCGTTTGTCATTTTTTACTCTTTTTATTTTTATTGAACTATAGATATTATAGCAAACTTTGCTCTTTAAGTCAATGGTGGTTGAGTCTGGTCGGTCTCCTTGAGCTTATCAAGAAGGTCCAAAATGTATTTATCGTCAGGGTCGTTGGGGTCTAGTGGCCGTTGCATAGTAGCCTCGTCGACTTTCGGGGCGGGATTTTGCTGGATATTAATAGTGCCGGATGTCTGTGGCACTTGTGCAGGGACAGGCTGGATCGGCGTTATCGGCGTTATCGGTGTTATCGGTGTTATCGGTGTTATCGGGTCTGGTGTTGGTGATTGTGGTTGCATTTGTTATTCCTTTTATTTTAGCCACCTATAAATCGAATCATTATCAATTATACAACTTAAATCAAGATGGCATTCCTATCAATCGAGTTCCTATTCGTAGATAACGGGTTGGCCGTCACTCTCATCTGTCTTGAACTCTACCGATCCATCAGCCTTAATAGTCAAGCCGCTTACCGTCACGTCTGAAGCTAATACTTTAGTGTCATGCGCTTCGCTCATAGTTTCGGCCATATTGTCAGTGCCAGCTTCGTCACTTTCACCAGCTGTTGAGCAAGAATACAATATTAGTTGGAAGTTCTCGCCAAGGTGCTTCTTATAGTCATTGAGCTCTGTGTTATGGAGTTTTTGACGCTTGAGAGCAGCCTCGTGATAAGCCTTGGTGTCAATAGATTCACCGTTAGGACCCATGACCATGACGTTGGGTGAACCATGTGCGTGAACTATAAAGTCCGAGACGTTTGGCTGTCGTCCAGCAACACGTTCCCTTTGGCCAACCCTAACAGCAACCTTAGCTACTTCAGCTCCAGAACCAGCCTCAAATATGAAACGCCCTTCTTGATCTGTTTTTTCAAAAATAGCACCTTTGCCTACATAGCTATTCCAGTCACTGCGAGCGTTAACCACCACTGACTTAGCAGCACCGTCACCACTTAACCAGCGCTCATTCTGCTCGATTAGCTCTGGGGCTTTGTATCTAGCAAAGTTGCGTATACCAAAGTTATCGATAACCTGTTGCATGGTCTCAACACCATATTCTTCGGCAAAACTCTCGAGACTCTCAAGATTGTACTTAATAGCTTCGGCTTGTTTATCAACTATGCTGCTCATAGTTTGCTCGTCTGGAGCTTCTTGGGGTAAATCATCACTATTACCACCCTCAAAAGCTCGATTGGCATAGGCCTGATAAGTGCCCCACGCTTCGAACATATCCTTGGATAATTCAGGTGATAGACCTAGCTTAGCTAAGCGACTTCCGATCATTGGCACTTCACTGAAATCGATCTTGGCAAATGTTTCCTTCGCGGCTTCAATTGGATAGCTTATCTCACCGAAGGCGCGTTTGTAAGCACTCTTAAGCTCAATGTTAGTTACAGCATCTTCTACGTATTCTTCTGGCCTAACGCCTCTAGCAACAACCCCGTCTATCATGTCCTTCAGGCGGCTACTGTAGAATTCGCTTAGGTTGCCATCCAGATCAGCTTGCTTAACTCCAGCTTGTTCAAACATCTCATTTAACTTGTTGTAGGTATCGACTTTTTGTTGATCGATAAAATAAAGCCCCGTCTCCCCTTCGGTGCCGAAGAACGATTGTGCTTCCCAATCTTCAATACCGTATTTCTGGGCTATCTCGAGCACTGCAGCCGGATTATCATACTTCAAAAGATCTTGCGCTTTGTACCCGTCTCCAGCCGCTTCAGCAACTTTATAGAACTCCTTCATCTTGTTAGGATCTGTGCCGCTCGATAGTTGTTGCTTGAGCAGCTTAGAAAAGCCCCAATTAGATATAAGCTCTACGCCTTCTAGTTGGCGTTCTTTGTCGGGCGTGGCACTAACGGCAGCTAATACATCCAAAGCCTCGTCATAACCAGGATATGATTCCATGGTTTTCATGTCATAGACACCCGTAACATTAAAGTCGGCGTCCAGCTGCTTGCCTGTAGCCATACCTAGAAGTCCTGTTATAGGATGTAGAGAATTTGCACCCAAGTTATCTGCAACACTTGAATATTTGATTGTTAGATCCTTAGTGGACTGCAAAGCGGTAACCAAACTGTCGCCAAGACCTTCACACACAGCCTGTCGAAATGGCGCTCTAGTGTAACCACTACCCAGCAGGTGTACTGCTACTAGGGCCTCCATTGCCTCGACAGAACCTTGCTCATCATCTGCCTCCAAGGCGGCCTCTACTGCCATATTTGCTGCTTCCGCAGTGACGGCTTCTTCGTCATCTCGTCTGTTCCCTGTAGTTTGACCCGACTCGGACAGATGCTTTTTAGCAACATCCAATAGCTCCGTTGCTTGCCCCAAGACTTTGGTTAGCTTCTCTTGTGTGTTGTCAGCTCCAGCCTCGCTCAAGTTATCCGGTAGAGCAATATCACCGGTGAACTCCTGTAAATGAGCTGGGACTTGCCTTTGTGAAGCTTCGGCTTCTTGTAAGGCTGGCTGTGGTGAGGTTTGTTCTTGAGTTGGCATTTTTGTTTTGTTACTTACTAGCAGTAACTATAGCAAATTTGTGCCAAAAAGTCAAGATTGTGAACTAGTCAGTGCGAGGGTCTTGCGTAAGCAAACGGGTGCGCATCTCTTGGAAGCGTTTTTGCTGCTCGGCAGCTATCTCTTCTGGAGTTTTGACTGCTTCTGCAGGTGGTTGTGGCTCGCCGTTCTGACCCTGCCCCGGTGCGCCGGCACCTTGAGGCTTCTGTCCTTGCGCCGGCTTGCCGCCTCCGCCACCACTGATGATGTTAATCACAGGAATGACTATTGGGCTACGACCAGTGTGCTCGAATAGGTAGTGAGTGATGTGCTCTTTGAGCTCAACCTTAAAGCGATCTAGGTCAATACGCTTGAAGCGCTGCTGTACGGCTCGCTTGAGCTCGATGCGTAAGCCGTTCATGATCTCTTCGTTGTCACGCATATATATGAAGCCACGACTGATGATGTCTGGACTGGTTAGCAGCGTACCATTCTTCTTGTCGACGGTTAGAATTACGGCGATTAGGCCTTCTTCGCTCAGTAGAACACGGTCTTTGATGACAACGTTGCTGACGATAGCACCGGTCTGGTCAACCAAGATTGTACCGTGTGGAACTTCGCCAATAAGTTCCATTTTGTCAGAGGTCAGGGATATAATCTGGCCGTTGCCGACGTTGAGTGTGTTGGCGCGGGCGATTCCCTGCTCAATCGCAATATCGACGTGGTAGCGCTTGGCTGTAAAGTCGCCGTAAATCGGAATGAAGAACTTAGGCTTGGTCATGTTAATCATGTCAGCGTACTCATCGCGTGATGCGTGACCGGAAACGTGCAACGGACCGATGCCATCAACTTCGCGAGTTTCGTGACGGAAGACGTGAACACCCTTCTTAAGAAGTTCGTCGACCATGGTACGAATCTTGGCGTCGTTACCTGAGTAAGGAATCGGCGTACTAGATAGAATCACGCTATCTTGCTCCTTTAGCTTAACGTGACGGTGTTCGCCGTTACTCATTCGCTGCAAGGCTGAGCTAGGCTCACCCTGAGAACCAGTACAAACAACCACAAGATCAGTGTCACGCATAGTGGCAGCTGAAGCGATCGGCACAAATGTACCCTTAGGAATACGGACAAAGCCGTGACGCACAGCCATATCTAGTGTACTGACCATGCTGCGACCGTCCATGGCGACCTTTTTACCACTGTGAACAGCGGCGTTGATGATCATTTGGACACGGTTCATGTTGGTTGAGAACAAGCCAACGAAGATTCGTCCGGGGGCGTTGTTCATGATGTCTTTGAAGCTTTGCTCAATTGTGGATTCGCTTGGTGTGCGACCCATTCGCTCGGTAGTGGTGCTCTCGCTAAGTAGCGCTAGAACACCTTCCTTGCCAAGTTCTGTGAGGCGCTCAATGTCAGTTCGTTCGTGGTCTAGAGGGTTAGGGTCTAAACGGAAGTCACCGGTGTTAATGATGCGGCCGACTGGCGTATCAAGCACGATTACAGTGCTGCCGGGAATGGAGTGTGTGACACGCACTAACTCAACGAAGAATTCGCCGACTTTTAGTCGTTCGTGGGTGTCCTCGTTCATAGTTACTGTCTTAAGCTCGAAGCCATCTGGCATTGGTAGGCCAAAGTTTTCGAAGATTTCTTCGACACGGCCGATCGTGAACTTACTACCGTAGATTGGTGCTGGGAACTTCGGTACGATGTGCGGTAAACCACCGATGTGGTCAAGATGACCGTGGGTGATTATGTAGGCGCGCAGCTTGCCCTTGATGCTCTCAAGGTAAGTTGTGTCGGCAATTCCGTAGTTAATACCTGGAAGGTCGACACCAAGGTCGTTACCGCAGTCTAGAATGACTGCATCGTTCATATATTCGACAAGAATCATGTTCTTGGAGCCACCACCGTCCATTCCACCTAGACCAATAATCTTTAGTCTTGGTGTGTCGTCGATAACATTGGCGCGAGCTGGCTTGTCGGCGTTGTCGGCTGCCGGAACGTATTGGCTAGCAATGCGTTGGGCATCTTGCTGCGAGCGCCTTTGGGCTCGCACAGCTTGGCCACGCGAGGTGGTTAGGCTGCTGGTCATTGGCTTGTTAGGTCCCTGCTTGGGGCCGCGACCTCGGCCTTGGCCTTTGTTTTGGCCTTGACGGCCATTGCTAGCTGGCTTTTGACCACCGTTGTTTCTTGGTGGTTGGTTTGGTTTATTGTTGTTGGTTGGTTGCATAGATTCCTTTCTTTGCAATTCTTTAAGATAACTTAAGTTTCTGAGTTATGGCTGGGATCAAAGCAAAATCGTCAATCAACGTTTGCCTCAGTCCGCCGTTATATAGTGCTGCTGCCGGATGAAACAAAGGCAGATAAGTCCGTCCTTTGTAGCGCTTGGGTTGGCCGTGAACTTGGCCAATCTGAAGGTCCGGCAAGAAGCAATTCAGGCTGTGACGACCAAGTGTGATCGTCAACGTAGGCTGAATTACCTCTAATTGGGACTCCAAATACGGCATAAATGCGCTCTTTTCTTCTGGCAATGGATCGCGGTTGTTTGGTGGACGATATTTAACGATATTGGTAATGTAAATGTCCTCTCGCTTTAGCCCAATTGTCGAAAGCATCTCGTTTAGGAACTTACCGGCCGCACCGACGAAGGGTATGCCCTGTATGTCCTCGTTCTTACCCGGCGCCTCGCCTATAAATACTAGATCAGCATTAGGGTTGCCATCACCAAACACTAGTTGCGTGGCAGTAGCCGCTAGGTCTGGAGTGACTTTGTCATCCAAAATTTGCTGCTTGATAGCGTCGAGTTTTGCTTGGTTATTCATTATGTTGGACCCATTCCTAAAAGATTGATAAATGAAAACCATAATCCTTTTATCATCTGACGGAATGTTTTTGGCTTTCGCTTACTTTTTGCCATTGCTAATAAAACTTCCGATTAACTTGAATAAATTTTGTAATGTACCGACTAGAAATATCAGGGTTAACAGATACCAAAGCGGGTTACCACGGTCGATTGCCAGACTGGCGAAGCCGTAGGTGATGGCCAACTCGACAACAGCAAAAACCGCCAATCCAAGCTTTGTCTTATGCCATTTGTCGAGTTGGTTGATCATAGTCTTACTTCTTATCGGCTAGTTCGCGAGCAGCAGCCTTCATGCTGAGCTGCAAACGGCCACGATCATCGATCGCTACTAGTTTAACGGTTACTTTATCGCCTTCTTTGACAACGTCAGATGGACTCTTAACGCGTTCTTCTGACATTTCTGAGACGTGGACAAGGCCGTCCTTGCCTGGCATGATCTGAACAAAGGCACCGAAGTCCATGACAGTCATGACTGGCGCGTCAAAGTAGATTTTGCCAACTTCTGGCTCGGCTACAATTGATTCGATCCACTCACGGGCAGCGTCAATCGACTTCTTATCAGGGCTGGCGATCATAATTGTGCCGTCGTCCTTGATGTCGATGTCAGCACCGGTTTCGCCAGTGATCTTCTGAATGGTTTCACCACCTTTACCGATGATTTCGCGGATCTTGTCAGGGTTGATCTGAATAGATTCGACACGAGGAGCATAAGTGCTCATCTCACCCGGCTCGGCGATAGTGGTCAGCATGTGCTCTAAGATGTGAGCACGACCTTCGCGACCCTGATCCAAAGCCTGCTGCAGTATCGAAACAGGTAATCCGTGAACCTTCATGTCCATCTGAATTGCCGTAATGCCCTTGCTAGTACCAGTAACCTTGAAGTCCATGTCGCCAGCAAAGTCTTCGGCGTCAGCGATGTCACTCAAGATATAAGTGTCGTCACCATCAACCATAAGACCCATAGCGATACCGCTAACAGGTGCCTTGAGTGGCACACCAGCGTCGAGTAGAGCCAAAACGCTGCTACAAGTAGCGGCCATACTGGTTGAACCGTTCTGAGACATGATCTCGGTTACGGATCGAATCATGTACGGGAACTCCGCCTCGCTAGGCAATACTGCGGTCAAAGCGCGCTCTGCAAGGTAGCCGTGGCCGATTTCGCGGCGTCCGGGGCTGCCAAGTCGGCGAACTTCGCCAACTGTGTAGCCGGGGGCGTTGTAGTGGTGCAAGTAGCGACGTTCGCCCTCACGCTCCATAGTGTCTACAAGCTGAACCATGCTCAAAGGAGCCAAAGTAACAATGTTAAGGGCTTGAGTCAGACCACGAGTGAAGATGCTGGAGCCGTGAGCTCGTGGCAATAGGCCGATTTCGCTGCTAAGCTGTCGGACTTCCTCAAACTTACGACCGTCAGGACGCAAACCGTCGCTAATAATGCCCTTGCGGACATCCTTGTGAACAGCCGACTGAAAAGCATCATCGTAGTCATTCTTGTTGTCAGAGTGATCGTCACCAAGACTCTCGGCTAGCTCGGTATGCATATCGTCACGCAGAGTTGAGATAAGAACGTTTCGTTCTGGGTATGGCTTGCGGAGGTCTTCGCCTAGCTTGCCTTCTAGCCACTTATCTACAGTGGCCTGAATTGATTCGTCAGGTAGCGACAGAGTGTATTCTTGCTTGGTTACGCCAATCTTTTCGGCCAGTTCTTGCTGAAGAGCGATTGCTGGCTGCATTGCGTCAAAGGCAAACTGGATAGCCTCGGCTACTTGAGCCTCGCTAACTTCGCTGGCACCAGCTTCAACCATCATCACGCCGTCTTTAGTTCCAGCAACTACTAGGTCAAGAGCGCCTTCTTCTAGCTGTTCTAGAGTTGGGAAAGCAGTAAGCTTGTCATCGACAAGACCAATACGCAGACCAGCCACAGGGCCGTCATATGGGGCACCTGTAAGGTTTAGGGCCGCGCTAACAGCAATCATAGCCACCATGTCAGGACGGAAGCTTGGGTCCATACTCAATACACTAGCAACACCTTGCACTTCGTGACGATAACCCTTAGGCCATAGAGGACGAATTGGGCGGTCGATAAGACGACTAAGCAAGATGGCGTCGTCGCTAGGACGGCCTTCACGCTTAATAAAGCGGCTGCCGCTCACCTTACCAGCAGCGTACATCTTCTCTTCGTAGTCAATGCTAAGTGGGAAGTAGTCCATGCTAACTGGCTTGTTACCAACCATGGCAGTTCCGAGCACTACGGTGTCGCCGTAACGCACCAAAACAGACGCCGAAGTACGGAAGCCAACACGGCCAACTTCTAGACTAAGCGTGCGACCGCACAGCTCTGTCTCAACTTTGATAATATCTTTACCTAACGGATTAATGGTTTGTCCCATTGGTTAGATCACCTTTCTGTCTGGAGGATTCTCGCAAGAGTTCAAATATATGGCGTTCCCCTTGTGCATGAAGGGTGCTATATATCTGCTGCTCTGGCGAGGAAGTAGTCTTCCAGCGTATTTAATGTGCACAAGCTTGAGTCCCCGAACTTCGGGAACTATAGTCTAAGCACTTAGCGGCGAATGCCGAGTTTTTGGATCAGGTCTAAATAAGTTTGGCTATCGCGCTTGGCGATGTAGCGTAGCAAACGGCGGCGCTTGCCAACCATTTGAAGCAAACCACGACGCGCCATAAAGTCATGCTTGTTGACCTTAAGGTGCTCAGTTAACTCCTTGATGCGCTCGGTTAAAACAGCCACTTGCGCGCTTGAACCACCAGTATCTTTCTTGTGAACCTGCACACTCTGTATAGCTGCAGTTTTCTTCTCAGTTGTAATCATGTACTGCTCATTCTACCAGATACGAAGACCTCGTGCAACCCCTGTCCGGCAAAAATGTGTTCAATCTCTGTCTTGTTGTTCAATTTTTCGAATTTTATTGCCAGCAGTCTGAAATTCCACTTGAGCTATAGATGCTGCGACAGCAAACGCCAGACCCACAGCTCCCAGAATATTAGTATTGCCGTGGCCTAGCCCAATATTAAAATCACAAGCCTGAACCAAGAAGAACGCTGAAGCCGCTGCATATATACCTGCAGGCACGGCGGCATCCTTCCGTCGTTCTCGCAAGGCAGCGATTTGAGCCTCTTTTGCCTCTGGTCTTGAAGCCTCTTCCGGCATGTAGCTAGTCCTGCTGGTTGGCAGCTATATGTTGCTCGGGTTGTTCAACTTCAGGCTGGGCTCTTTGACCTACAACAATTTCTAATGCCGCACTGAGTCCAGTTAGAACCGCGCCAGCAACCAAGTAAGGTCTAACCTTCTCTGCTGCAGATGTTGGTTCCAGTGATTGAGCTACGACGGGCTTAGGGTTTGTGTATTCGAGCCGCTCCACCCATAGCTCATGTTCTTCTCTTTGCCTATCGCGTCTGGTGTCATAGAAGTTTTTGGCCGCACCTAGACTTATAACCGCCACTGTTGTGCCAAGTATTGTCGCCGCAGGATCTTGCTCACCTACAGAGTACACTGTGAAACCAACGGAAGGTGCAGCAGCTGAGAAACTATCTATTAGATGCCTTAGTGCTTTTTGACCTGCCCTCGTAGTCTCACTGATTCTCGCGTCAATCATCTCAACAGGAGTTGGGGGTAATTCCTTAATATTGCTCATAATCCTACTATTATAGCACCTTGGGTAATCTATGTCAAGTATTGAGATGTTCCTTTAGCATCTCTGGCATGGTCTTAAGGCTTTCAATATCAGTTGCGTCATCGATCGAAAAGTCACCTACAGTGGTGCGTCTTAGGCTTGAGGTGTAAGCACCAGTGTCCAGCGCTTTGCCAATATCTTCAACTAGGGTGCGAATATACGTCCCTGAGGACACATTCGCTACAAATTTCACCTCAGGATAGGTGTAATCCGTAACCTCTAAGGAGTTAATAGTCACTTTGCGAGGTTCTATGACGACTTCTTTGCCTTCGCGGGCTAATTTGTAGGCCCGTACGCCGCCAATCTTGATAGCCGAATATGCCGGTGGAACTTGGTCGATTTGGCCTCTAAACCGCTCAGCAGCCTCAAGGACGGCCTTTTGGTCCGGAACAGTGCCAGACACAGCTTCGATTTCGCCCTCTGGGTCTCCGGTAGAGCTTTTTTTACCGAGAAGCATGGTAACTTCATAGGTTTTGTCGAGTTTGGAGTAGTCAGCGGCTTTACGCGTGTAATCTTTGCCGATCAAAAGCACCAATAAGCCCGTAGCGAAAGGATCAAGCGTTCCGGTGTGGCCGACTTTAACGTTTTTGGGCTTCTTCCCCTCGTGAGTAGCTACGATTCGACGCACGTAATTAACAACGTCGAAGCTAGTCCAATCGGCGGGTTTATCAACTAAAAGTAGGCCTTGCATGAGGTTCAGTGTAACTCAAAGTGCTAGCTTACTGCGATTGTGGCGGATTGCCAAACTGGAATGGAATTGGCGGCGGCACCGGTGGTGGCGCGTTTGGATCGGCTGGCTGGTCTGTTGTAGGAACTTGGGCTGGAGCAACAATAGTCGGCTGAGAAGCATCAAGTGTAGTTGGCACTTGGTTGTCTGGCATGGCTGGAGCTTGAGACGTCGGTGCCAAATTAGGATCAGGGTGTAGATCTTCGCCTAAAGGCTGGGCGTTTAGTGCCGCTATTGCCTGCGGTAACTCTGGTGCAGAGGCGTCGGAGTTATTGAAAGCCTGACTTATTTCGTCTCGAGCCTCATCCATATGTTCGGCTTGTAAATGAGGGCTCTGAACAGCCTGTTCTAGGTCAGCGAGCGTACTGAACGGATCAGCAGCTGGATTGGTAGCCGGAGTGTTGCCGGCCGGTGGCTGAGCAGTTGTCATCTGGCCGTTTGGGGCAATATTAATTGGCGCAGGTGTTGGCGGAACCCATGTTGGTGCGGGGTTGGGACTTGGTGTGTCAGGCGCACTCGTTTGCTCCGTTTGGGATGGAGGATTCATTGAGAAAGGATCAGATTTGCGATCAAGTAGCTGTGGGTGCTCGGCGGTTGTCATTCCCAATGGGTCGATTGACGGCTCCAAGGCCTCTTCATTACTGTTAGCTGTAAGTTGACCGCCCATGGATGGCGGTTCGGTAACTAGCTTTGGCGGGTGTGGTTGGCTGGCCAAGGGGTCGGTAGGAGCCTGCTCTGAAGGTAAAGCGTTAACGACATCTGGGCTTGGTAGGTCAAAAGCCGCGCCGTCGGCGGTTGGTGGTACTGGCGCTGGCAAATCTAATCCTGCAGCTTCGTCGTCATGATTAATATCCATCGAGCCGTCTTCGTTAACGGCAGCTGCCAGTTTTACTCCAGAATCACTCTCAAACGAGCCGGCTGGTGTCTCTTCTAACTTGCTAGCTACTAATTGTTGATTGGCGCCGGCGGCCATCAAGGCTGCGCTAACGCTCATAGTTTGGGAGCTGGTCTTGTCGTTGCTGAAGCGGTTGGTTTCGGCCACAACACCGGTCAGAAGCGCGGTGGCAATCTGAGTGTCGAGCTGGCCGTTGGCAAGTTCGGTGATAAGTTCACATAGGCTGCTTGCGTTCGGGTCGTTCCAATTGATACTGCCGAGGCCGCCTTCTTCTGAGATATTGACACAAGCAACGGCTGCGTCGTGCAGAATTCGTCCATGGGCAGTGATCGCTTCGTCTAGATCATCCTGCTTTTGGACGCCCAAAGCGATCACGAGGTCGACATTGAAGTCACCTTCGCTAAACTCTAAATCCGCTTGGCTAATTGACGTTTTGTAAGGTGTTATAAAGATCCGAACAACGTTATCTTCGACCTTGTAGCGAAGCTTGTCAGCCTTGGATTTGTCGAGAGCAATTATAAAATCTCTGAGCGAATCGGTGTTCTTTTCGATTGTTTCTTCTGGTTGCAAAAACTCTAGCGTAGAGGGAACGGTACCACTAAAAACGGCGGCGGCATGCTTGCCCTGCTTGTTGAGCAGCAAGGTCAAACCAATACAACTAGCCAGCTGGTCGACCGAGGGGTTACGGCTGACTGTAACAAGAATATTATTGGCTGTTTTTAGCTTTTCGGCGAGCTGTTGCTTGGCGTCATCCATGAGCTGTTTTTCCGAGTCTTTTTGTTTTTGGTTACGTTCACCTTTCAGACTAGCATAAAAGCTTGTGCTTGTCCACTGTTAAATAGGGGTTTCTTTACAAAAATTCGTCACCCCTGTATAGTTGAGCGTCGATAAGTCAATAAATTTAAGGAAATCAATGCCCATAATCAAATCAGCAAAAAAGCGCGTTAAGACAGCTAAAAAAGCTGCTATTCGTAACAGCAAAACTCGTCGGACACTTAAGGATGCTCTAAAAGTATTTACTAAGAGCCCCTCCTCTAAGTCTCACAGCAGCGTCCAAAGCGGCCTAGACAAAGCCGTCAAAAAAGGCGTCATTCACAAGAACAAAGCTGCTCGCCTTAAGAGTCGTGCTGCTAAGAAAGCCAAGGCTTCTGGTGTTAAGCCAGCCAAAGCTGCTGCCAAAAAGGCTGCTCCTGCTAAGAAGGCTGCCGCAAAGAAGCCAGCTGCCAAAAAGACCGCTTCTAAGAAAAAATAACTAGCCGTTCTGCTGGCCTGGTCCGTGCACCCTAAAGCTAGGGTTGTCTCCGAAGATGACTTGTGGTTTTGTCTTGAAGTGTTCTAGGGTTTTTGAGACTGACTTTTCCTCAGCTTCTCTGCCTGTTATGCCTCTGGCCTCATATTTCATTTGCAGGCCTACAATGTGGGTGTTAATGCGACCTAGCATGGTAGGGCCTCGTCTTGGGGTATGCTGTGGCCACGCGTCTTCCAAAGCAAGTTCTAAAGTGTATACTGAATGACCTGCTGAGTATGTTCTTGTTATCAAACTGGCGGGGATTGTTCGTTTATCGTTGGTAAGTAGATGTGCTAGAAGTTCGCGTTCTTTGACGTAAGTTCCCTTCATATGTTGTCGATTTTGGCGTTCGTGTGGATCAACAATTTCTGGTAGTCCACCTTTTAAAGATAGTGCTATGTGCTCTGTAGCGGCCTCATCGAGCCACCTGTAAGGTAACTGGCCGACCACTGCATGATTAAGCTCATGGCCGATGTTTTTCCATAGCTCACGCTGAGCAGTGGTTGAGTTGAGCTTTACGGGATCCGACGAACCAGCAATAACTACAAAGCTGGTACCACGCAGATGATAAGCACCACGCTCTTGCATGAGTGTGTCGAATATATCACCTATATAAACATTGGTACCGTCAACTTTATCTATAGCCTGAGCAGCTTCCTCGTGTAGCCAGCCACCATCAATAGCATTGCGTAAGGAGGTCTTGTATCTTGCCTTTTGGGCGTAAATTTCTGACTGAACTGCGGGAGCTGTTTGGTGCTTTATAATCTTGTCAACGTGCCATTCCAAAAATTCTAAAAGTTGATTGTCATCAGCAACATTGGCAAGCCATTCACCCCAGTTAACTGAATCATTTTGTTTCTTTTCCGGATGAATTTTGCGTAAAATCTTTGAGGCCGCATCCGAACAATACTTATTCAATAGATCCTGCTGTCTTTCATCAAGCTCCGATAATTTAAGCCGCGTTTTGTCTAGTTCGTCTGTAAATTCATGCGCTATACCCTCTGGCGCAGAGGGATCAGAGGCTCTTTTGCTAAACGCCACCGCCCTATAGCCCAGAGTTGCAGCATGAATATCTGGCAGTTCTGGCAATTGCTGAGGGGTGGTTTCGGCTGTTTCGACGAATACTTCAGTGGTCACAATCTGTAGATTGTACCATATTATGAGTGTTTTTGCAAGACTTAGGAGGCTAGCTGCATCAGGTAGTTTTGCAGGGCTTCGTCTGGGTCGATACTGGTGCGCTTGGTTTTGGTGTCGATGCTCAAAAGATCGCTGACCTGACTTTTGAGCTCAGCTTGGCTTAAGTTGCGGGCTATTCCCTGACTTTTGCGAACCACAAAGGGATTGAGCTTGGCTTCTCTGGCGATTTCATCTGCCCCACGCTCACCCGCTGTCTTGATAATAGCCAGCACATGCAGCTGCCATGCCAGCATGGCGATGATTTGCTGTGGCTCGACTTTTAGGGCTCGCTGCTCCTTGTAAAGCTTCATGGCTTGCTTGGTGTTACCAGCAAAGGCTGCTTCCAAAAGTTGGAATATAGTGCTCTGGGGGTTAGGTTCGGTTAGTAAATCTATGGTTTGGTGGGTTACTTTTGCGTCATATAGCAATAATTTGTCTAATTCGTTACTTAGCAGCTGCTGATTTGGGCCAACTCGTTCTATCAGGTAGCGCGCATCGACTGAGCTTATTAGACCGCCGCGTTCTTTGGCTGCAGTGTTCAGCCAGCTCACTAGTCCATTCTGATCTAGATCAGGAAAGTCGCGAAAATCAGTCTTGGACTTAAGATACTTAAAATAACTGAGCCTTTTGTCGAGCTTGGTTTCTACTATAATCACCTCTGTTGTTTCGGGAATTTCTGCCAAAAGTTGTTCAAACTTCTCGACGAACTCTTTTTGTTTGCTCGGGGATCGTAGAATCACCATTTTTTTGCTCGATAAGAAAGGTAAACTGGTCAGGCTTTCTCGAATACGAGCAAAGTCAACCTCCTCGGCATCTATGCGCTCCAGTGCTAGGTCGCCATGCTCGGCCACAAAAGCGTCAATCAGCTGCCTGAGTGCAAGTCCCAAACCAAAGCCATTCTCTCCATTCAACACAATCACCATGCACCTATTGTAGCAATAGATACGACGGCACTGGGCCTAATCTGTTAGACTGTCGAGGTAAGGCAGGTTATGTCACAGGTTATTATTGTCTCCAATCGGTTGCCCATCAGCGTCAAAAAGCAGGATGGTGAACTCGTTTTTTACCCTAGTCTTGGTGGACTTGCGACTGGGTTGTCATCATACGTCAGCAACCGCAAGAACAGATGGATTGGTTGGCCGGGCATCGCTATTGACGGCCTGACAAACAATGAAAAACAAATTATTGTTGATGAGCTATCCAAGTACAATTACACACCAGTCTTTTTAACTCAGAGGCAGGTCGACGACTTCTACAATGGCTACAGCAACACGATATTGTGGCCACTGTTCCATAATCTCAAACGTTCGGCGGCTGCTACTACCATGCACAAACAATGGTGGCAGGCCTACCGAAAAGTTAATGAACTGTTTGCACAGACAGCTCTCAATATTGCCGAGACGGGCGGTCATGTTTGGGTTCACGATTATCAATTACTGCTCGTACCAGAAATGTTTAGAGCTGAGCGGTCAGATGTAATTACCGGCTTTTTCTTGCACATACCCTTCCCTGACTCCAAGACTTTGACGCGTTTGCCAGAAAGCAAAAAGTTGCTGAACGGGATATTGGGTGCTGACGTTGTTGGCTTCCACACACCGAGTTATGTAGCAAACTTTTTGGACAACTGCGTGACCGCTGGCATTCCGCTGACTGCCGCTAACGAAGTTGTTATTAATGACCGAATGGTTAGGGTGGCAGACTTCCCGATGGGAATCGACTACGAAAAGTATGCTGCCGCAACCAAGTCCAAGGCCGTCAAACGCGCTGTTCGTCGCTATCGTAAACGCTACAAGCGGCAAACCGTAATTGTTGCGGTTGATCGTCTAGACCCTTCTAAGGGCCTTATTGAAAGACTGAAGGCCTACGGCAAACTACTAGAACGCAAGCCAAGACTGCGCGGCAAAATAGTCTTCGCCATGGTTGCCGCACCATCGAGGACGGATATTCCGGCCTACAAGCAACTATCTAAGCGGCTTGATGCTTTGGTGACAGACATCAACGATACCTATGGCACATCAAAGTGGCGCCCAATTGACTATATTAATGTTGCCCTGCCCTTTGAGGAGGTCACGGCGCTGTTCCGAATTGCTGATATAGCTTTTATTGTGCCGCTGCGCGATGGCATGAATCTGGCAGCCAAGGAATTTGTAGCCAGCAAGCGACGTAGCGGAATTTTGATACTTAGCCAGACGGCAGGTGCTGCCGAAGAATTGTCAGATGCCTTGATTGTAAATCCACGCGATCCCGAGTCTTTGGTTACGGGCTTGGAGCAAGCCCTCAAGATGCGCAAACGAGAGCTAAGAGGCCGCTTAAGACGTATGCAGGAACAGTTAGCGACAAATACAGTTCAGGAGTGGGCCAAGGATTTTGTATCAACCCTGCAGCAGCCAATTCCTAACACACCAGCCTTGGTGCAAACACTCAAAGGTGCGTCGGAAGTTAAGCTAATTAATGATTGGCGACAAGCCAAGAAACGTCTTTTTTTGCTGGATTACGATGGCAGTTTGGTGGGCTTTGCTCGTAACTACAAAGCGTCTCAGCCGCCCAAGGCACTTATTCAATTATTGGAGACAATGAGCGCCGACAAGGATACCACGATCGTTATTATCAGTGGTCGAGGCGCCGACGATTTGGATACATGGTTTGGTCATTTGCCAATTAATTTAGTTGCCGAGCACGGTGCAGCAACCAAAAAGTCTGGCCACACCACGTGGCAAACAATCGAAAAAACATCCACAAAATGGAAGGCCGTCTTGCAACCAGTTCTTAGAAAGTATGCTGACCTTACACCGGGAGCTTTGGTTGAGGTTAAGCCCCACTCCTTGGTTTGGCATTATCGTGGTGCAGCACCTTTCTACGCTCAAAAGTATGCCGTAATCATTAAGCGTGTCCTCAAACCATATCTAAAGACCTACGGGCTAGAGCTTCTTCAAGGTAATAAAGTCTTGGAGATTAAAAACCCGCGGATCAACAAAGGTGCTGTTGCCGAAGTCTGGCTCAAGCGCAAACATGACTTTGTATTAGCGATCGGCGACGACGTGACTGACGAAGACCTCTTTAAGGCCTTGCCCGTCTCAGCCTACAGTATTAAGGTTGGTCGAGGTCGAACTATTGCTCACAGCAGACTTGCCTCATCAAAGGACGTCATTAGCCTGCTTAAAAAGCTTGTTTAACCGCTCCTAAGGCTTTTGACACTTAGGACAAAGGTGGGTTCCGCGTCCAGCTACCCGCGTCTTGATAATTTCTGTGCCGCAGCGCGGGCATGTTTGGCCCTCGCGACGAAAGACTCTAGCAAAGGTCAGATAACTACCCTTTTTGCCCTCTGCATCGACATAGTTCTTATCAGTTGAGCCCCCCTTTTCTATCGACAATCTGAGAACAAAGATCAACTCGTCATAAAGCTTATGAAGCTGCACAGCCGTCAGCTCTTTTACTAGCGTGGTTGGGTGAACTTTGGCTCCCCAGATCGCCTCATCGGCATAAATATTACCTACTCCTGCCAACACGGTTTGATCTAATAGAGCTGCCTTGATATTGGTGTTTTGGCGCCGCATAAGACGCTCACGCATAATTTGCCATGTAAAGTCCGCACTCAAAGGCTCCGGCCCAACCTTCTTGAAGAAATCAAGGTTCATAACTTCTGGTGTGGGGATCAGGCGCATCCAGCCGAACTTACGTTGGTCATTAAAGAACAGCTGACTGCCATCATTAAAAGTCAGTGTCACGCGCGTCGACTTGTCCGGCAAACCACCAACCAATGACTTATTTGGGTGGCCTGCCCCAAAGTTTTCGTTAGTGCTGCGAAAAACTAATTGGCCGGTCATCTTCAAATGAATAACTAACGTGTAGTTGGTTGAGAGCTCGATCAGCAAAACTTTGGCTCGACGCTTGACGGTCACAACCTCAGCGCCAATCACAAACTGCTTTACGTCGGCTTCGGCGTTAGGGAACGATTTATTCCAGTCAAAGTCCACTTTTTTGATCTGTTTGCGTGGCAATAAACGTTCCAAGCCACGACGGACTGTCTCAACTTCTGGTAACTCTGGCATCTACTCTTTAGTATACCAAGTATAATGGGTTGGATGGACAGCCTGCACACTATTCTGAGTAATAAAGACTTTGACGAGCCACCAGAAATGTCGGCGATCAAAAAGTATGTTCAAGATGAGTTCAAAACAGACGTTGGCGTTCAAGTCCGTGATAAGGACATAGTGGTCACAGTATCCAGTGCCGCTCTAGCAAATACCCTAAGACTGCGCGGACCAGAGATTAAGCGCCGCTGCCAACTCGACAAAAAGATTACCTTTAGAATCGCTTAGCTTAACAGCTTATCAAGTTGCGCCTTGGTCTGTTGAAGATCTTGGTAACAAATGGCCTTTAGGCCAGACTCTCGAGCTGCATCACAGTAATACTCGACATCATCGATCAGAATACATTCCTCTGGCTTAACTCCTAGGCGTTCGGCAGCCAGCTCAAATATCTTTGGGTCAGGTTTGGTCATTCTAACTTCGAAAGAGAACACAAGATCGTCAAATAAAGCCTGTTCTTCCTGACTCAAAAAGTGATCTCTAATCCAGTTGCTGGCGACATTACTCAGTAAACCGATCTTGTAGTCAGACTTGAGCTCTGCGATCAACTTGAGCAGCTCAACATTTTTGTAAGCATCATTGTCCAATAATTGATCAATGTCTTGTGGCTTCTTGCCCGTTAGCTCATAGATTTCTTGCAGAAACTCAGCCTTATCAATGTGGGCTGCGCCGTAGGTTCGGTTGAGATCACTGGCAGCCTGACGCTGTTCTTCTGGCAAAGTTGCCACGAACTCACGCCACCTATCAGTGGTCAGAACACCAAAGCAGTCAAAAATTATAGCCTTAATCATTTATCTATTCTACAGCCAATGCGTCTTGCTATAAATTGTTGAGTTCGACTGTTAGCAAATTATAGTCAGGAACCTGTAATTGGAACAAGCTAATTGTCAGATTTAGACTCCCTAGGAATGTCTTTGTACCGCCACATGAGCCTGCCCAAGAATTAACCAATGACTTGCCATTATCAACAAACTTAAAGGTATAGCGCTGGCCAAGAGGACAAGTACCGGCGCCATCGCCATAGCTTGTGCCAGTACGTTGGCTAGTAAAGCCTGACGTAGTAAGTCCGCTAAGGAAAGCGCTGTAGGCATTCTCGGAGTTAGCAAAGCGTTCTGTGCGAGTTACGTAGCCGTCATAGCCCCTAAATGCTTTGTAAGTTACTGCGGAGCTGTTGACGGTAATTAATATCCGCTCGTGTAGACTGTTGGCGTTGATTGGCCCAGCAATTAGCAAGCTGGCTTCGGCATCGGTGTTGGCATAGCTAACAAGAGTTTTTTTGCTAGTTGGAACCTTGGCCTTGTCATTACCCCCGCCAGTAAACAAGACAAATATCAGGATGATGAGCAGCCCGATAGTGACCAAAAAAGCGAGAAAGTAACGCATAATCCGCATCCTCAACGTTAATATTATACTTATACTACCATTATTAGGGGTGTTTTGCAATCTTGAGGTTGGCTTCTTATCGCTTATGCATATAATATAGACAAGATGAAGCTTACCTACGAAACAGGCGTTGCAACGATGGTTCAGTTCACCGTTATGAGTCTGTTGGGCATAGCTAACGGATTTAACTCTGTATTTACAGAATGCCGCGCTAATAGCAGCGAGTGCATTGGTGACATTATTCTAGCGCTCCTATTTTGGATGCTAACAGTGGGATGGTTTGCAATGATCTGCTTTATTGGCTACAGCGCACAGGAACGCCGTAGCAACCTGTTAGCAAAGTTACTTATCGCCGCTGAGCTACTAGTAATCATGGTAGCCCTCGTAAATGCCAAGGGCCATACAGATGCTCTTAGTCTAACGACTAGCGTGATTGATATGGCGTTAGCGATTTGGATTATATCACTTGCCTTCCGGCTAATGCGGTCGAAGGGCAAACGAATTACTAGCAGAAGTCGTCGACGTCGCTCGAGAGCTAAGTAGTTAGAGCTCGCCCCAGTTATCACCAATCGTAACGTCGACGTCTAATCTCACTGGCAGCTTATAGATGTTCTCCATGGTGTCTTTGAGTAGATCGCCAATTTTATCCGCATCCGCAGCTGGGCATTCAACCAATATTGAGTCGTGGATTTGAAGTAGTTGCTTGGCATCTGGGTATTTAGCCCTAAGTAGGTTGTCGACTTTGGTCATGGCCAACTTCATAAGATCTGCTTCGGTACCCTGAATTGGCATATTAATAGCTGCTCGCTCAGCAGCTTGGCGAACAACAAAATTGCTGGAGTGAATATCTGGCATCGGGCGTCGGCGTCCAAACAAAGTCTCTACGTAGCCGTCTTTTTTAGCCTGCTCTTTTACGCCGTCCATGTAGTCAAACAATGGCTGGCGAACGGATTTGTAACGATTTATGAAGGTCGTGGCCTGCTCCCAAGTCATGCCGGTAGCTGCCGATAAGCCGTGGGGGCTCATGCCATATATAATGCCAAAGTTGATGACCTTGGCGGCTCGTCGCATTTGCTTGGTGACGTCTTCTGGCTCGCGCTCGTAGATTAAAGCGGCTGTTGTGGCGTGAATATCGGCACCTCTGTTAAACATATCAATAAGTTCTTTATCCTTAGCAAGAATGGCCGCCAAGCGAAGCTCAAACTGTGAGTAGTCGGCAGTTACAAACTTGTTGCCTTTGCCGGCTACAAAGGCAGTTCTGATGTGTCGCCCTAAGTCTGTGCGCGTTGGAATATTCTGCAAGTTAGGGTCATTGCTACTGAGACGCCCTGTTTGTGCGGTTGTTAGATTATAAGTGGTGTGGACACGCGAGTTCTCATCAACCAGCTTGGGCAAAGTATCAACATAGGTGTTCTTTAGCTTGGCAACCTCACGGTACTGAGTAATAAGATCGATTATCGGGTGCGTGCCACGCAGCTTATCGAGCTCTCTAGCTGCCGTGCTATAGCCTGTTTTACCCTTCTTGATGCCGCCTGTTGGCAACTTAAGCGTCTCAAATAATACATCGGCCAGTTGGCTTGGTGAAGCGATGTTAAATTCTTGATCAGCATAGCCGTATATCTGCTGCTCATAGTCAGATATCATGTCGTTGATCTCGTCGGCAAAACTACTTAAATATTTTACGTCTAGCTCAATTCCCGTGTGCTCCATTTCGGCCAAGACTGGTATGACTGGCCATTCGATTTCTTTAGCTAACTTAGTCAACTTAGGCTCGTCCTTAAAGTCCTTGGCCTGTCCCTCGTATAGTGCTTTTATGATAGAAATAATCTCGGGCGCACGGCTCATAACTTCTTCGCTATCAAGATCCTCAAAAGGTGAGCCATCATAGCCCACCTCAACTTGCGCTAGATCGGTCAAAGTTTGCTCGCGGCGCAATGAATTGATCAAAAAAGCACCGACTAAAACGTCATGCCCGACTTGGGGCAGCTGATCTATTCCTAGCTCAATGAAAACTTTTAGCGTTTGCTTGACGTCGTGCCCGATCAAGGATTTTACACCTGATAATTTGTCAGCGACAGCTTGGGACTTTAGCTTGCTAAGGTCTAATGTGTAGGTTGTTTGGCCATCAATACTGACTATTAAAACCTGAGGATTTTTGCCATGCTTACCAGCCGAGCGTGAGTACACAAAAAGTTGCTTGGCGCTATCAAGCTTAAGGCTTGCCAGCTGCTCTGCCGAACTAATAATTGTGTTTTTGCCTTTGCTCAGAGGTATGCCGCCATTAGCCGTCTGGTGATCATCAATCGCTACTTTCATGACTTCTGGCAATTGACGTGCTAGACTACGGAACTCCAACCTTTGTAGTAACTCTAAGACTTTTTCTGGTCGGCATTTGCTACCGTCAACTTCTTTGAGATCAAGCTTGATCGGAGCATCAGTCCAGATTTGAGCCAGTTGCTTGCTTAGGTAGGCTAGGTCTTTGCCGGCTTCTAGCTTCTTGCGAGTCGACTCTTTGATCAGAGCTAAGTTGTCGTAGACACCGTCCAAAGTTTTGTAAGTTTGCAACAGATCTACGCCGCCCTTCTCACCAACACCGGGCACGCCAGGAATATTATCTGATGAATCGCCCTTGATAGCTTTGAGATCCAAGAATTGATCAACGCCAATGCCGTATTTGGCCTCAAAACTTTTGGGTGAATACAATTCTATGTTGGATAGGCCGGTTTTGAGTGCATAAACATGTACATGATCATTAACTAGCTGCAGCATATCCATATCAGAAGTAACTAAAAGCGTCTCAATATTCTGCTTTGTAGCCTGAACAGCCAAGGCTCCCATAATATCATCGGCCTCGTAGTCATCTAGCTCGTACAGTGGCCATCCAAAAGCATCGAGTAGCTCGTGCAAAATAGGAACTTGAGCATAAAAGTCTGGTGGTGCAGGTTTGCGGCCTGCCTTGTAGGCCGGATAGAGCTCCAAACGCTTCCTAATGTTGGTTTTGGGCTTGTCCCAGGCAACGGCAACATAATCGGGCTTGAGGCGCCGTATGACCTCCAGAGCCATTGTCGCAAAGCCAAACACTCCACCAGTTGGCGTTCCGTCCTTGGTGCTGAGGTTAGACATGGCATAGTAGCCACGGTAGAAGACAGACTTCCCGTCAATAATTACAAGTTTTGGGTTATCGGTAGTCAAAGTACCTATTACTATACTCCTTTAGGGGTGGAATCGGGAGTGTAAATAGCTGCCTCGGTAACAATTACGTCCATCGGGATGTCATGTTCTTGTATAGGAATTTGTTCAATCTTCCCTGTGTCAAAGCAAACACCAATCTTATGTGCCTCAGGATGCTCGGCCAGTAGGCGATCGTAGTAGCCACCACCATAACCAATACGGTGCAGGCGCCTGTCAAAACCCAGCATCGGAACAATCACTACATCAAACTTTTGCGGTACATCGTTACTGTTATCAGTAGATACAATTTGCCACTTGTCTTCGACCAATCTTGATGTAAATATCTGCTTCCCCGCTGCAAAGCCCGTAACATCAACTTCACCCAGCTCATCAATTGGCTCAAAACAATGAATCGTCGCAACTTTTGACCAGTCAATCACGCTCAGCAGGCGCTCTCTGATCAGTGCGCTGTTTTGCTGCCTTGCTTCAAGCGCGGTAGCCAGACGTTCTTGTTTTAACTGTTTTCTGAGCTCAGTTTTGGTCGTTTTCATATATCTATTCTAAAGGAATTAATTTGTTGAGAAGCATTAGCGGCGTTAAACTATAGGCAATGTTGCACCGAATCGCTCGCAAAGAGCTTGTTCAAATACAAATAGTCCTAGTCGTCGCCATTTGCCTTCAGCTAATGACGCGTAATATTGGTGGTGATTTGCTGCCAGGTTCACAGTACGTAATTATCCTTACCGAGGTGGCTTTGGCTGTCCTAATTGGCTTTACCGTCAACATGAAAAAGGCACGAAGCATGGGTATTCATCATGCCTTCGCTGTCACGTTGCTTAGTCTTATATCTGCTGCCAATATTAGCGGTTTGATATTTGTGCTTCATGCCTTAATTGTTGATCACGCCACTGTTAATGCCGAACAATTGTTGGTATCTGCAATCGCCATATTCCTGACCAATATTATTGTCTTTTCTCTCTGGTACTGGGAGATTGATAGCCCGGGCCTGACACGTACTTTGTGGTCAAAGTATGATAAGGACTTTCAGTTTACTCAACAAGACCTCGAAAAAGAGTTCCCCAACTGGCAGCCACAGTTTGGTGACTATCTCTTTATGTCGATTACGAACGCTATCAACTTCGCGCCAGCCGATGCCCGGCCGCTAACTCTTCAAGCCAAGTGTCTTATGGCAGGCCAAGCCTTGGTGTCGGTCTTTACGCTTGCTCTAGTAATTGCTCGTTCTGTTAGTGTGCTCGGTACTTAGGCTAGACCTAGAGACAGTTCAATATCTTTGCGAAATAGTTCTAAGTCAGACGTGTCATTACGCGGGAAGGCGTCGCAACGATCCTTAACGCCTTTCATGTTGAGAGTGGCAGTGTCGCCGGTAAACTGCATCTCTGCGGCCTCTTCACTCAAAAACTCCTCAAAGGTCTTTTGGTCTTCTGTGCGCTGCCCACGTGAGGCAATGTTGGCCTGCACGCGGTCATAACGAACACGTGGTGCGGCATCAACCCAAACCATAGTGCCACCAAGCTCATGAATACGGTTGGCTTCACCGGGATTGCGGATAGAGGCGATCACAACACCGCTATATTTGTCACGAACAGTCTCATATTGAGCTACCGCAGCATCAACTAAGACACCAAGGCCAAGTTCTCGACGCCACTCAGCACTAATGTTACGCAATATCTCGCGTTCGACTGGAAGACCACGTTTGCGAGCCTCATTGCGAAGTATTTCGGTTACAGAAATGAACAAATAGTTATGATGATCAGCCAAAATCTTACCGACAGTATCTTTGCCCGAACCGTTAGTTCCGGCTAGACCGATAACCCATAGTTTGCTGGTGAGTTGTTTACTTGATGTAGTCATGGAGCTTTTTTGCGTCACGATGCTTACGAAGTTTAGCTAAAGCCTTGGCCTCTATCTGACGAATTCGCTCACGAGTAACTGAAAACTCTTGGCCAACCTCTTCTAAAGTGTGGCTTTTGCCGTCTTCTAAGCCAAAACGTAGCTTAAGAATCTTTTGCTCGCGCTCAGTCAGAGCTGAGAGCATATCTTTGACCTGCTCTTTTAGGAGCTGACCGGTAGCTGATTCTTCTGGGCTAACGGTATCTTCGTCTTCGATGAAGTCGGCTAGTACGGAATCCTCTTCGTCATCACGAATCGAAGCGTCCAATGAGGAAATATCCTGCTTAATCTTCATGATGTGCTCGACTTTGTCGACGTCGATTTCCATTTCTTTGGCAATTTCTTCATTGCTTGGCTCACGGTTGAGCTCTTGGGTTAGGCGACGCTGAGTTCGCAGCAGTTTGTTGATGGTTTCAACCATGTGAACTGGGATACGAATAGTACGGGCTTGGTCGGCAATCGCACGAGTAATGGCCTGTCGAATCCACCATGTAGCGTAAGTAGAGAACTTAAATCCTTTGTCTGGATCGAACTTTTCGACGGCACGCAGCAATCCGGTGTTGCCCTCTTGGATGAGGTCCAAAAGGTCTAGACCACGACCAACATAACGCTTAGCAATGGATACCACGAGACGCATGTTGGCTTCAGCCATTTGGTCCTTGGCTTCTTTTTCGCCAGACACAACACGCTGAGCCAGAGCTAGCTCTTCCTCGGCATTAAGTAGTGGAATCTTACCGATTTCGCGGAGATACAAACGCACTGAGTCATCAGCAACGTCGTCATCAAGATACACTGGAGTGTTGGTAGCAACCTTTTCTTCTTCCTCGTCCTCGGCTTCCCACTCAGCTGTAAAGCCAGCGGCGTTAGGCTCAGTAGTAGTGATCTCGAGATTAAGGTCGGCTAGCTCGGTGTATAGCGAGTCTAAGGCCTCGGCGTTCTCTGGTGTCTCAGGTATTTTGGCAAGGATTTCTCGTTGCTCAAGATGACCAACCTTCTTGGCTTTTTCTAGTAGTTTGGCTTTTTGTTCTTCGACTGTTAGTGTCTCGGCAGCTGGTTTGCTGGCCTTTGCTTTGGGTTTAGCTTTTGGCATTAATGCCTCCTTTAACTTTGTTGAGTAGTGCGTCGTACTTTTTTACTTGTTCAAGCAACGTTTGAACTGTCTTATCATCGGCATTTTCAAGGGCTTGAGCGAGCTGTATCTTTTCGGTTTTTATAAATTGTTCTATCAATCTTGCCTGCAATCGAGCGGCTTCGTAATGAAGCTCGTTAAGCTCGAGGCCCTGATAGAGTTCCTCGTAGAGTAATGCTTCTATTTTAACATAATCTGCCAAGTTTTGCACTGCTCGAGCGTCTTTGCCGTCGAAGTCAGGGTTGTCTTTTAGAAACTTGAGCAGCGCTCTACCCTCATCGTTATAAAGCATTTGGTCAGTCACTAAGTCTAGGAACTCTCTCAGTGTTCGCCTCATCAACATTAGACCTAGGAAGTTGTCTTGAACCTTCTTGTTCTCAACTGACGACTTATTGATAGTGGCAGTCTCTGTCTTGATTCGCCGTCTTGTCGTTGGTGAATTTGCTCCCGAGCTTTTAGCAAACTTTTGATCAAGCGCCTCGCGGCTAACATCGATGTTTTTGGCAATTTCGTTCAGGTAATGATCGCGCTCAACGTCGTCCGATAGATTCTTGACCACCGGCAGCAAAACATCGCTGTACTCGCGCTTACCTTGCGCTGATTCGATATCAAGCAACTTGGAGTATCGCGCCATCAGCCAATCCAAGGCGTACTGATGCTTTTCGATAGCTGCGTCCCAAAGCTTGGGATCTTGCTTAATTAGCTCGTCTGGGTCCTTGCCGCTCGGAATATCGATAATGCTCAGGCTGACTTTGACCCGCGACGCTATCGGAATTGCCCGCTCAGTAGCTGCAATGCCAGCTTTATCAGCATCAAAGCTCAGCCTTATGTCGCCAGTGAAGCGACTGAGGGTCTTGAGGTGCGGCTCAGTAAGTGCGGTGCCGGCTGTGGCCACAACCTGTCTTACGCCGGCTTGGTGACTAGCTATGACGTCAAGATTCCCCTCTACCAAAACGACAAACTTACTCTTACGGATTGTTTCCTTGGCTAAGTGCAGGCCATAGATATGTCGGCTCTTGTCATAAAGCACCGTTTGCGGCGTATTGATGTACTTGGGTGCACTAGGATCGTCATCAAGCTGACGCGCCGTAAAGCCAATCACCTTGCCCTGCTGATCCTGTAACGGAATCATCAACCGACCACGGAACATGTCCTGAATTCCACCTTTATAGTGCTTGGCGCTCAGGCCTGCCTGCTTGATTTCTTCTTCACTAAATCCCTTAGTCTTGAGAAACTCCAATAGAGCCGAGCCATTATTGGGTGAATAGCCAAGTTTCCATTCTAGGGCCGTTTCTTTACTGAATTTGCGCTGCTTGAAGACATATTCTAGAGCTATTTTATTTTTAGAGAACTGAACTTGATAAAAACGTGCTGCTGCTTCTAGCAAAGAATATAACTTTTCTTTGTTTGGGCCGTTGGTGCGACTAGTTTGGGTTCGGTACTGCTCAATATCGATGCCGGCCTTACGAGCTAGCAGCTCCAGCGCACCCTTAAACTCCAACCCCTCGACTTCCATGATAAAGCTAAACATATTGCCACCTTTACCAGATGAGAAGTCATGCCAAATTTGCTTCTCAGGACTAACCACAAAGCTAGGCGTCTTCTCATTGCTAAAAGGGCTTAGGCCCTTCCAGTTGCGTCCAGCCCGCTTCAGTGGCACATACTCAGCAATCACATCCTCGATGCTCAGCCGTGCCTTGACCTCTTCTACAGCGTCCATACCTCTAGCTTATAGCTAACCGGCCTTAGTGCATAGCATAAGAACAAAGCTTTGGGCATAATCACAGGTGCTTAAGTTTCCCTTGAGAGATGAGCTTATGGTTTAATTAAGACCATGCAGCCTCAATCGCCACAGGATCCATTCAATTCGCCACAGGGGCCACCGCCTCAGCAGCATTACACGCCACCTCCTCAACCTACCCCTGCACCAACATATCCTACGCAAGCGCCACAGGCTGTAATTCCTCAAGCGCCGGCCTACGATTTTATTGTTAATCCAAATCAACCAAAGCCTAAGACACCGCTACTCGGCAACAGCTCTCTGCCCTTAAAAGTTGGTATCATTGCTGGCGGCCTAGTGGTGTTATTGATAATATTCTCGATTTTGCGAGGCTTGCTGGGGGGCGGCAATAATATGACGCCATATATTGGCATTATGCAAGATCAGCAGGCTTTGATACACCTATTAGCAAATGCTCAGGAGCAAAAAGATCTATCTGCCCAAAATGAAGAGTTTGTGGCCACTGCCAAGCTTAGCTTGGTAAGTGGCAGGTCAACGATCAGCCAGTATATTCAGTCCAACGGTCAAGAAATTGATCCTAAGCAGCTGGGCATAAAGATAAGTGCGTCGACCGACAGTCAGCTAACGGCTGCTGCCGAAGCAACAACCTTTAACAAGACCTTTAGAGAAGTTATGGCCGAAAAACTAGCGACTTATAGTAATGATTTGCAGCAACTCTACAATCAAACTTCCGGCACAAAAGGTAAGGCAATTCTCAGTGATCTGTATGACGAAGCCGAACTACTACAAAAGCAGCTCAAACAATAGCCTAGCCAGCCACTAGGTCGTAACTATGCCGAATCAGGCCTTGGACTTCTTCCCAAGGCAGCTGGCCGCTTAAAACCATGGTGTTCCAATGCTTCTTGTTGAGATGATAGCCAGCCATGATTTCGTCATACTTCTCACGAAGTGTAACAGCCAAGACGGGATCACACTTGAGACTTAACCGTACTGGGTCTTTGCCCTCGCTAATCAAGGCGAACATCTTGTCTCCCACCTTATAAACAGCCACATCCTTGCCAAAAGGATAATCTAGTCGAGCGTTTGGCATGCTCATTATGTAGTCTTCAACAGTTTTGTGGTCCATGATCTATGATTATTGGTTGTTCTTGAACCACTCCAAGTAGTGTTGCAGCTCAGCAATCGAGGCCTGAATGTCATCAAAGGCACGATGGACTTCTTTTTTCTCAAACTGAACATCGTGTTTTGCCTGCATAAACACCTTCCATGCACTGACATCCAGCATCCGGTAGTGCAGCTTGAGATCTAGTTGCGGCCACCATTGCTTAATAAAATTTCGGTCATTGTGAATACTATTTCCGGCAAGTACTGCGGGTTCGCCACCAAATTGTTGTTCAACCAACTCTATTAGCTCCTGCTCCACCTGTTGGCTTGGCTTGGCAGTGTCCATTTTGCGTACAAACTCATCACGATTCTCTGGGTAATCGGCCCACCAAATGTTCTTCTGCATTCGATCAATAACTACATCTTTGGACTGCTGAACAATCGCCTCATAGCTAGCCAAAGTCTTAAAGTCAAAGTCCGTAATCTCAGCTGCCACCTCAAGAATAACGTCATTTTGCGCATCAAGTCCGGTCATCTCTAGGTCTACCCAGAGAAGCTTGGTTGGTGTGGCCTTTTTATCTATCATTATGGTCAATTATAACTGAGCTTCTAGCTCTTGCTTAGTAATTGGTTGAATTCCCGCTTTGTAAAACTGTAGCGTGCCGGCTAGAACAGCTATTTTTGCTGCCTCGACCAATGATTTTCCCTCTTGGAGGTAGGCACATAAGACAGCCATTGTTTGATCGCCACAACCAGTGGCATCCTTCTCGCCGCCATCGGCAACTTGTGGAATTGGTATATGAAGTTCTTCTTGCTCGGTAAAGAGATATGCCCCGTTTTCACCATTAGTTATGAGAACGTTTTTAGCGCCCTCTTGTTTGAGCTTATCAGCAGCGACGCGAGCACTATCAAAATCATTCACTACCATGCCAGTAATCAATTCAGCTTCGTGCTCGTTTGGTTTGATCAAATAAACTCCCTGTCTCAAAAGATCAGAAATATCCATGGTGTCTATGATGCCGCCTGGATCAAGAATGGTTCTCAGGCCCAATGAGTGGGCTTTGTCGATGGCGTGCCTTGCTGTGTCCAAAGGACACTCCAACGATAGGGCAAAAATTCCTTGGTTTTGTTTGGCCGCATCAAAAAGTGGTGCAGCATCATCAATATCCTGAGTACTAAAATCGTCGCTCGCTCCCATTATCATGAAGCATTGGTTATTGCCGTCTGCGTCGACTCCAAGTAGTGCAATCGAAGGAAACTTGTCAGTTTCTGAGGCCTTCATAACCCGAATGTAATCTGTATTGACTCTAGCTTTGGCCAAGTCATCCATTGGTGGCTTCCACAACCCAAAACTATCTTCCGCAGTCCTAGCAATCATAGCGACGCTACCCTCTGGCATTAAATAGCCCGCCATAGCAGCTATATTGCGGGACTTCCCGCCAGGACCAATCTTAAAGTGCTCGCCCCTGGCTAGTTGATTGGGCTTTGGGAAACCGCTGATACCAGAGGCAATTAAGTCCGTGTTAACGGCGCCGATGACGATCAGTGAGGTTTGATCCACGACTTAGCTCTTTTCGAACTCTTCTGACCACTGGCCTAGTGAGGCAAGACTGTTGGCTTCGGCACGCTTGAGATAAGCCTTAACTGCACCCTCTTGGTCGCCCTTGGCCCATAATTGCAAAACTGTGCTCTGGATAGCGCGGCTATATGAGAATGATAGTGGCCATGGCATACCACCAATTTTGTTCATAGCATCTAAGTGAGCTGTGGCCTCAAGATCAGTCTGACCACCAGACAAGAATACTACGCCAGCGAGCGCACTCGGCACGTGTTCTTTGAGACATTTAACGGTGTTCTCGGCTACTTCTTGAACATCAGCCCGTGTAGACGCTTCTTTGCCAGACAACACCATGCTGGTTTTGAGAATCATGCCCTCAAGCATTACGCCCTGTATCTCGCATTCTGCGAATAATTCGTCCAGTGTCTGAGCCACAACTTCGTGGCAACGCTCGATAGAGTGATCACCGTCTAGCAATACTTCTGGCTCAATAACAGGTACGATGCCGGCTTCTTGGGCCAAGGCTGCATAACGGGCCAAAGCATGTGCATTAACAGATATACAAGCTTCTGATGGTAAGTCATTGCCGACGATTGTGATGACCGCTCGCCACTTAGCAAAGCCAGCACCAAGAGCAGCATATTCTGTAAAGCGCTCGCGCAGCCCGTCAAGACCTTCGGTCACCTTTTCGCCTTCGTGCAAGGCCAAGTCTTTGGCGCCCATGTCGACTTTGATGCCGGGGATAATCCCTTTGGCCTTCAATGCTTCAGGAAAAGCCGTACCGTCATCAGCAGACTGCCTAATTGTTTCGTCAAACAAGATCACGCCACTAATAAACTTTTCAGCACCCTCAGTGGTAAGTAGCAACTGGCGATATTCGCGGCGCTTGGCTTCGGTGTTCTCGACACCGACAGAGTCAAAGCGCTTAGCGATTGTTGGTGCACTCTCGTCGGCTGCTAATAGCCCCTTGCCTTTAGCTACCATGGCAGCAGCGTTTGTCTTGAGTTGGTCTTCGTATTGCATGTTTATCTCCTTACTTTAGGTTAACTAAGTCAGTGTTTCCAATTACAACCGGCACGCGCTGGTGAAGCTCGGTAGGCACAACGTCCAAAATATCCTGAGCACCAGTACTGGCTGATCCGCCAGCCTGAACTGCCAAGAAAGCTATTGGTTTGGCCTCATAATTAAGCCTCAGCTTACCTTTGTAGTTGCCCTCGCCCGAACTGTCCACAGCAGGATAAAAGAACAGCCCGCCCTTGATAAGATTACGATGAAAATCACCAACAAAAGAGCCTATAAAACGTAGTCGCTGAGTCAGTGGCTTCACTTTTGCTAAGTAAGCCTGATCCTCTGGACTAATAAATGATGCGTATGCCTCGTTAAAGCTGTAGTAAGGATGTGCGTCCGGAATCATGACATGATTATTGCTAAGAATAAACTCACCTAGATCGTTATCAAGTGTAAACTCGTGTACACCGTCACCCCAGCTAAAGACAATCAAAGTACTAGCGCCATACAAGACATACCCCGCCAAAACTTGATCACTGCCCTTTTGCAAGAATTGCTTCTCATCACCAGAAGGGACGCCTTCAAGCTTGTTGTGAACAGAAAAAATGGTGCCGACGCCAACATTCACATCAATATTGCTGCTGCCGTCTAAAGGATCAAAGGCAATTACATATTTACCGTCGGGGTTTTGCAGATCAACTGCTGTGTCTTCTTCTTCGCTGGCAAGCGCAGCAAAAAGACCAGTGCTAGAGAGATACTCTTTGCAAAGGTCATTAGTGTAGATGTCTAGCTTGGCTTGTGTTTCGTCTTGGACATTAGTGGTGTCGGCAAGGCCGGCTATATCTGTTAGGCCAGTGCGATTAGTGCGAGCGGAGATTAGTTTGCCAATGGTCGCGAGATCGGCCATCATCATGACTAAGTCTATTTTTTCGGGGTGGTCTCCCAGCTCCTCCAGCAGATACAACTGCAACGTTTTTGGCACACTCATTGGCAATAATTATATAGCATCTCAACCAAAAACCCCGACGTAATGTCGGGGCTACACATAAGTCTCTCAAACTTATTAGTCTTTGGCGCGAGCCGCACTGAGTGCGTCGCTGTACCACTTCAGTGACCCAAGTGTATTCTTGAGGGCTGATTGTGGACCGTATGGATTGTTTTTGATTGTTTCGTCGAGTATTTCACCGGTGTCTTCGTGAATTAGCTCCCCGACACGGTCTACAACAAAGGTAGCATCCGGCACTGTTACAGCCTTAAGCGCAGGTATTGTACCCCTTAGCTGTCCGACTGCCTGAGCACCACCGGTAGAACCATGAGCAACCAAGGCGATGGGCTTATTAGCAAGTTGAAAATCTACAAAATCGAGAGCGTTCTTAAGCACTCCGGGGAAGGAACGGTTATACTCCGGCGTAGCAATCACGTAGCCATCTGCCTCGGCGAGCTTATCGAGCCACTTTTTTACCTCTGGGTCGAGCTTACGTTCTGGGTTGTACTGGGGCGGTATTGGTTCGTCAAAGGATGGCAGCTTATAGTCTGCAAGGTCAACAATTTCGACCGCAGTGTTATCTAGATTTTTGGCTTCTGTCTCAATCCACTTGGCAAATCTATCGCTTACGCGTCCTTGTCTTATTGATCCAATAATAATTTGTAGTTTCATATTTATCCTTTTATTGAATGTGGTATACTTTGTATAGTATTAGTTAGTATAAGCCTAATACTATACTTTGTAAAGCAATGAAAACTGTATCTGTTAACAAACCGCTAGAACCTCGCGTCGGCTGCATTGCCAGTGCCATGCAAATCATTGGCAATAAATGGACAGCCTTGATTCTGCGCGACCTATTTGATGGCCCTAGGCGCTTCTGCGAACTAGAAAAATCAGTTGGCAACATCAACCCGCGCACTCTTAGCCAACGCCTCGATGACTTAGAAGAACACGGCATTATTACTAAAAAATCCTTTGCAGAAGTACCGCCTCGAATCGAATACACCCTAACTCCAAAAGGCCAAGACCTTCAGCCTGTCCTAAAACAAATGGCCGAATGGGGCACAAAGCACTACGACCGTAGCGCTTGCTAGTGCTTCTCTTTGAAATCTAGCGCTGCTGAGTTAATACAGTAGTGTTGGCCGCTTGGAGAAGATTCGTCATCAAATAAATGGCCTAAATGACCGCCGCAGTTCTTACAAGTAACTTCGGTGCGTTGCATGCCAAAACTGCTATCATCAGCAAGCTCAACAGCTCCGGCATCAATTACATCAGCAAAGCTTGGCCAACCCTCTAATCCAACAACATTAGACTCATACTTACTGTCACTACTGAATAGGGTCGTGCTACAAGCGCCGCAAACGTAGTCCCCCGTCTTGTCGTTATGAAACAATTTGCCGCTGAACGGAGGCTCTGTGCCCTTTTCACGCAGTACATGGTACTGCTCTGGTGTCAGCCTAGCCTTCCATTCATCATCCGAGATCGGAGCAGACATTATTTGTCCTTTTTATTCTTGGGCTTGTCGAGTTTGTCGAGATTCAGGATAGATATTAAAGCGTAAATCGCCGCTAGTACGAATAAAAAATTGAGCAGTCCATACGCAAAAGCTCCCCAGTCAAAAACAGCCGTACGACCGTTAAATTCGAGTGTAAAAGTACGCAAACTCAAGGCTTGGCCAAATATTAGCTTAAATAATGGGTCAATAAAGCTAGAAACAAGCTGCTTGATCAAAGTCTGGGCCTGAAGACCGATAACAAAGGCCACGGCGACACTAACAACTGTATATTCGCGCAAGAAATCCATAAAACCATTGACTGGCTGGGTTACTTCTTGGGTGACGATTTGGGTTACTTTGGGCTTAGGATGTCGTGCACTTTTGGGCGTTTCGAACCGAATCGTACTGCCTGCACTAACAACTTGGGTGATGGTTGGGTCGTTTCGTTTGCGTTTTGCCATGTTTGGTCATTATCCTACATCTGTTCGGGGGCCGCAATACCTAGCAAAGATAGGCCGCTCTTTAAAGTATCAGCGTAGCTTTGGACTAAGCCTAGTCTTAATGTTTGTCGTGGGTCATCAATCACACGATTATGCTCGTAGAAACGGTTAAAAGTCTGGGCCAGTTCGTATAGATATGTGCAGACATGGTGAGGCATCAGGTCATTGACGGCCTTATCAATCACCTCTGTATACTCGCCAATTTTACGAACTAGGGAGCGTTCGCCTTCTTCTAGCAAAGCATCCTCAGCTACCACATTTACGTTGTTGCCCTTACGGAGTATTGAGCGAGCTCGAGCATGAGCATATTGCAAGTATGGGCCACTGTTACCTTCAAGACTTACTGACTCTTTGGGGTCATAAATTATGTCTCCACCCATGCGCTGCTTGAGAAAAGCGTATTTAACAGCTCCGAGCGTGATGTCTTCTTGCTTAGCTTGATCATCATTGTTGATCTCTTTTGCGGCCTTGGCGGCTGAATCGATAATTTCTAACGCGCCGAGAGTATTTCCTTTGCGACTACTCATTTTTTCGCCGCCTTCAAGTTTTACCAACCCATGTGTCAGGTGCTTTGTGGCAGCTGATAGCTCCGGTGCAAACTGCTCTACAACTTTTAGCACCACCTTCATGTACTCAATAATGTCGTTGCCAGTTATTATTACTGACTTATCAAACTTAAAGTCTTCATACTTAGCGATGATTAGGCCGAGATCTTTGGTCTCGTAGGTTGGCAGCCCTTCACTGGTCAGAAAAACACGGGTATGCAAGCCATAATCCTCGCCCTTAAAGACGACAGCTCCGTCAGAATCTTGAAGAATACCCTTATCAATCAGCTCAGTGGCCTTGGCAATACCAATGCCAGAGGTGCTGCTCTCCGGATAGTACTTTTCGAAGGGCTTAATATTGATAGTTTCGTAGAAATACTGAAAGTAATCATAGCTCCACTGGCGACAAGTCCAATATATTTGTGCGAATGGTGCATCGTGATCATCTTCGGTGTGAAGCTGGTAAACACGCTTATTGTATTCAACAATCTCGACTTTAGAGCCTTCGTCGTTTTCGTAGGCATTGTTGCCCTCAACATAACGCTGACTAAGCCAAGCCGCTCGTTCTTCTGGGCTATCTAGATCAACTGTTAGTAATGCCTCAATGTCTTCACTGCCCAGCTCCTGAATGATCGCCCACATGGTTTTACCAACGTGTAAACCAACATCTCCGCCGAAGTTAACACGGTGAACGGTAGCACCAGCCTGCTCCATAAGATTAGCTATAGAATCGCCAACCACACTGGTATATAAATGCCCAGCGTGTAGTGCCTTGAACGGATTGGGGTCAGAATACTCGGCAACTACGTTTTGGCCATCAAGGCCTTTGGCTGGTTGAGCCTTTAAGCCAGTGACCAGCGCCATGTCAGTCAACCTCAAGTTAATGAATCCTGGGCCAGCAACAGATACGTCACTGACTTCTTGCGTCAAAGTTTCACGGAGCTTCACTGCCAAGGCTTCACCAATCTCTCGAGGGTTTTTGCCAACTTGCTTGGACAATTGCAGGGCCACATTGGTAGCAAAGTCACCAAACTGCTCTTCTGGACGAGTCAGCTCAATGCCAACTTCAACTCCAAACAGCTCATTACAAACTTGGGCTATTTTTTGCTCCAAAACGTCTTTCATTGCACTTAGTGTAACAGATTAGGACTTGCTAGCTTCGCGGGCCATAAGTAGCTGCGGTATTTGGATATCGTAGATGCTGTACGTAACATCAAGTATTCTAATGACTTCAAAGCCATAGCGCTTATATAGTTCCCCTGCGCTCTTATTGTACGAAGCCACTTTTAGCTTTACTCTCTCGTTTTGGTGCCAATCTATGACGTTTTCGATAAGCTTGCCGCCAATTCCTTGTTCTCTGTAGTCTTTGGCAACATAAAGCTTGTGGAGCCAACGATCCCCATGGCGGTCTACGTCACCTTCAGCTACTCCAATTACCGTACCCTCTTCTTGCTCGCGCGCCACAAACACCTGATGCGTATCACTTGGTAAAGCTATTCGCCCGCGCCACTCATTGATACCAGCTTGGACTTTCTCGCCTCTGTCGCCACACAGATATTGCTGCATATCGTCATGAGTAAGGCCTATCTCGGCATTCGGCTGGGCATCAAGACGTCCCTCAACATAAACAGGCCAAATCGCCTCAGCATCTTCGGTCTGAGCACGCTCTATCTGTACTGGGCTTATTTGTTGGTTATGCGTATGTGTAGCAATTTTGTTCATAATGGTCATGTTTTGTAAAAACTTGATCAAGTTTTCATTAAATTTGTTTAAATTTAATGATTTATTGATCATTATTTCTAAAAAGTTTAATCTAATCAGGGGTGACTGTCAAGTCACAAGCTACGATTGTGACGAACAAGTCTGGCACCAGACCACAGTAGCCCATACATACTAGATAGAAGAATGAAAAACGTAATGATTGTTAAGGTCATTTGACCGTATGCCGAAGGATTTTGTAGCCTGTCTGAGACATCAAACAGAATGCCGCCGGGATTAGTCAGAATATCCCAGCTGTTCCAGCGTAAATCCCTGCCAATATAAACTGCTACGCTACAAATAAATAAGGTTGCGGCCACCCATAAGGTCGAAATCTTAGAAGAAAGCCGTTTTCGCAGCTGTAAGTTCACCAGATACAGACTGGTAAAGCCAAGTGCTACGCCAGTGTATATAAATGAGGTGAACATTATGGTGTCAAAAAGTATGTCAACACGCTGTGAGTCTTGCAAATGGATAAAATCACTAATCATATAGAAGCTATTGGGTAAGAAGACTAGCCAAAGCAGACTAGCTGCTAAACCCTCCCAGCTTGACCAAAGCTTGCGGCGCAACACAGCCGTCAGCCAAATAGCGAATATCAGGGGTAGCCATGCCAGAAAGAGATTCCACACAAGATAGCTGTAGCCCAAGCTTTGGTTGCGCATCGCCCCATAAGCAAATAGGCCTACGCTGACTAACGAGGATGCTCCAAGAGCGACAATAAACTGGCTGCGGGGCGACCGCCAATCAAACATAACTCCTCAATTATACCTCGGATACTAGCTGCTGCGCTCGATGTCGCGCTGCTCAGGCGTTTCGTGCGGACGGGCATAGTCATCTTCTAGGCGCCATGTAGTGCCTAGTTCTGGAGTTGACACCTCAATAATGTCGCAGTCAGTCACGCCAACGAGTCTATGACGTTGGCCAAGCTTAGTGCTGTAGCCCTGTCCTTCTTGTAGGTCTGTTTGGATTAGTTCGCCCTGCTCGTTTTCCCATATAACGGCGGCTTTTCCTTTGACGACTAGCCAGCTTTCTTGCTTCTCGTCATGAATCTGCAGACTTAGGCGAGCACCTTCGTTAACGTGGATTATTTTGCCCATGTACGGTGCATCGGCTGGTACCCAGTGAACTTCGTAGCCCCAAGGCTTATCGATTCGCTTGGAGTAAGCATCGGTACTAAAGTCGCTAGTATCAAATTGTGGTGGTTGTTGGTCGCTCATATTATTCGTCTAAGGCCTTCTTAAAGTTTTCTATTAGATCGACAGGTGCTGGGTTAAGCCCGTTCAGTAATGCGGTGTATAGAGTTACAAAGTCACCTAGAGCGATTACCCAAAGTAATTGCTGCAACAGTGTCTCACCCTGTGCTTCGATAACTATTGGCGCTGGTCGCATACCTGATAACAGTCTCTCTGTTACTTCGAAACGCTTCTGCACTCTTGGATTCTCAAGGCTGCTACGCAAGTCAATAACAGCGTAGGGCTTATCGACAGGCTGCTTAGTCCAGCCCATAAACTCATTGTGGTTGAACTCTGGATACTGGTTGGTCCACGCGACTTGCTTGGCGTTTTCGTTGAAGCTGATCTTCCACTTATACGCAGCTGGGAATAACTTAGGCCCAGCATAGATTACAGCCGATTTGCCGATACACTCTAGTGCTATCTTCTTGGCTTGGTTGTCGGCGGTCGGAACTGTTGGCAACCATGGCTTTACGGCTTCCTCTAAGAAGTCAGACGAGCCCTCAAGCTCTTCGATAACGCCATCAGCAAGCAGCCCAGCCTTAGATAATAGCACCAACAAAGCTTTGAGATTGTAAAAAACCGCGTAACGAGGCTGCTCAGCCTTAGGCAACATTGCTAGCGGGTAACCTTTCTCTTGGGCCAAAGCAGCTAGTTTGCCACCGCCAGCAATGACAGCGATTTTGGCGCCTTTGGCAGCCGCTTGCTCTATAGCACTGATTGTTTCTTCTGTATTGCCAGAGTAGCTGGCTGCGATAAAGTAAGTTCGCTCTGATACATACTCAGGAATGTCATAACCACGAACAACTTCAAAAGGAACCTTATAGCCTGGCCAACTTCCACTAACCAAAGCTGCTAATGCTGAACCACCCATGCCACCATAAACGATGTTATCTACATCTACAGGTGTTTGAGTGGTTTCAAACTGCTGCGCTAGTTGTTGATACTGCTTTTCGGCAATGCCTAGTGTGTCTGCCGCATCTCGTTCGTGAATTACTTTTAGGTCGTCGAGCATTTATCCTCCAAACTGCTTATGACTTTGCAACCAAATTGTATATAGTATAACCTAAGTATGAAACGTTTTAGGGGGAAGTAATGTTTGGGCACCAAGACGATCAGTCACAGCAAAATGACGCCACTGTCACAGCGGATGGTGCAGTTCAAGCCGCAACCGACTCTGTTCCGAACCAAGAGACTACTCAGCCAGCTCCTCTAGACCCACCAACAGTGGCCGATCCAGACGCACCCTCTACTACAGCACCCTACCTAACGGATGCTCCGGCGTGGCAACACCCAGGGCCACCAGCTGACGACGCTGCAACCCCCGCTCCTGCAGTAACACCAGCCGCACCTGCCCCAGAGCCTGCAGATTTGATATCTCCAGCTGGCGGATTCCCTAAGCCACTTGATTATCAGGCATTCTCGACAGAAACAACTCCAGCCGAACCGTCATTACCGCCGCCACCTAAGACTGATGATCTTTTGGATGTTTCTTCTAACGATCTTATCGAGATCAAGCAACAAGCTCTTAACGAACTATCCCCTCTTGTCGACAAACTCGACCAAACTCCCGAAGAAAAGTTTAAGACCATAATGATGATGATTCAGGCTAGCGACAACCAAGACCTAGTGAAGGCAGCCTATGCAGCAGCCCACGGAATTACAGA
The DNA here is from genome assembly GCA_038064375.1 of Patescibacteria group bacterium. Taxonomy (GTDB): domain Bacteria; phylum Patescibacteriota; class Saccharimonadia; order Saccharimonadales; family UBA4665; genus JBBTTE01. The sequence goes on from JBBTTF010000001.1 coordinate 99,828, forward strand.
TGAAAAAGTTCGTGCCCAAGCTCTTTTGGACATCGTTAACGAGATTAACTACTTCACTACGCCACACACCGGTGGCACTGGCCCAACAACTACAAACTAAACAGCTTGTAGATAGCGTTCTAGGTCCTCGCGCATCTCAGCCGCACTCTGATACCTGTCTGCAGGATCTCGCTTAGTGGCGGTCAGAACGATCTGTTTGAGCGCATCCGGTGTTCCGCGATCATCAACATAAGTTAGGTCAACGCCCTCGTAGACATGTTGAATCATAATCTTCTTGTGGTCCTTGGTGTCATGTCCATATGCGAAAGGGGGCTTTCCATAAAGCAACTCATGAAGAACAATTCCCATCGAATATATATCACTCTGCATAGTCGACGCTTCGCCCAGTATCTGCTCGGGAGACATATACTCTACGGTTCCTAACACGTCGTCAGAATCAGGTATAACTATACGTCCAAACAGGCATTCAGGCGTGTCTGTCTGGAACCTACTGGCTTCGTGATGAGCTAAGTCAAAGTCTGCCAAAGCAGCCATGCCATTCCATCCAAATACGAAATTCTCCGTTTTGACATCGGCATTCACAATCCCTCTTTCATGAATATACTCGAGAGGCTCTGTGGCAGACATCACCAATCGAGCAGCAAAATTAGGTAAGGCGGCTTTTTTGAACCACTGTCTAATGTAGCGATTACCGGGCATGCGTCCTTCGACGATGTATGGCTTTCTGTCGACAACACCGGACTCTACCAAATAAGGTATCTGAGGGTGACTTAGACTATCCAATATCTCAGCTTCTCTCTCAGTTCTTAAAGTTGTGTATGGCATATGGTCATTTGATGGATCTTTGGCCTTTAAGAAAACATCAAACCCAGTAGCGGTGTCGCGTCCATACGCTGTGATTGTCGATTCGGTTTGACTAGTTATGCTCGTTACAGAATATCTGTCAGGGAAGATTTCGCCACCCATGACCGGACTGTTGTCCGGACTAGCCTCGCTCATGGCTACATCATGCCGCCCATGCCACCCATTCCGGGAGCATCGGCTTTTTCTTCCTTAGGAACATCAACCACTAGAGCGCCCATGGTCATGGCAGTGCCAGCTATCGATGCAGCGTTCTGCAGTGCTTCTTTGGTAACGCGAGCTGGGTCAACCACACCGTTAGCCTTTAGGTCGACTAGTTTAGTTGGGTCATTGACGTTGACGCCAAAGCCAGCCTTACCGGCCTTAACTTGTGGTAGCCATTCGTCGGGATTAATAGCGGCGTTCGACAATAGAATTCGGAAGGGTTGCTCAAGAGCATTCTTAAGCAGCTGTGCGCCTGCAGCGACAGAATCTGTACCTTCAACTTTGATAGTTGCTGCAAGATTGATGAGCGTAACGCCACCGCCAGCTACAACGCCTTCGGCGAGAGCGGCCTTAACGGCGTGAACAGCGTCATCAACGCGGAACTTCTTCTCCTCGATCTCGGTCTCGGTGGCACCACCGACCTTGATGACAGCAACTTTGCCACTTAATGCAGCGCTGCGCTTCTCGAGGTGTTCTTTGTCGTATTCACTAGTTGAAGCATCCGATTGAGCATTGATCTGCTTAATTCGAGCGGTGATCTCGCTAGGAGTTCCGCCGCCTTCAATGATGGTGGTTTCATCCTTATTAACAATGACGCGACGGGCTGAACCGACTACATCAAGATCAACGTTCTCAAATGTCATGCCGCGATCTTCAGTAATGACGGTCGCGCCGGTTAGGATTGCGATATCATTCAGGACGTCTTTGCGACGGTCGCCAAAAGCTGGAGCCTTGATGGCTACGGTGTTAAAGACGCCTTTTAGACGGTTCAGGATCAAAGTGCCCATGGCTTCGCCCTCTACGTCTTCGGCGATCAATACTAAGTCTTTTTTACCTGATTGAGCCAGCTTTTCTAGTAGTGGCAGAAACTCTTGGATACTAGTGATCTTCTTATCAGTAATCACGACAGCGGCTTTGTCATAGACAGCCTCCATACGGGCTGTGTCAGTAACCATGTAAGGACTGACAAAGCCACGATCAAAGGTGAAGCCTTCGACAACTTCGGACTCCAGTAGTAGGCCTTGGCCTTCTTCTACAGTTACAACACCGTCTTTGCCGACTTTGTCGATAACGTCAGCGATTAGGTCACCGATCTGCTTGTCGCCAGCTGAGATAGTGGCGACTTCGGCTACACGGGACTTCTTGCCCTGAATGTTCTCAGAGAGAGCACCTAGCTTAGTGATCACATCACTGGCGGCGGCCTCTAGGCCCTTGCGGAGTAGCATTGGGTTGTGACCGGCAGCAATAAGCTTGTTGGCCTCATTAAGAATGTGATAGGTCAGTACAGTAACGGTAGTTGTGCCGTCCCCAGCTACATCATTCATCTTGCTTGCGGCTTGCTTGATAAGCTCAGCACCGACTTTGTAGCCTAGAGTTTCGTCGTCGACATCTTCTAGTTCAACACCTTTTGCTACAGTTACGCCGTCGTGAGTGACAGTTGGCGCACCAAAAGCCTTACTAATAACAACATTACGTCCTTTGGGACCCATAGTCGTCTTAACTGCGTTATAAAGAATCTCCGCACCTGCTAGCACGCGCTTACGGGCATCATCGTCATAAAATACTTTCTTAGCCATTGTCTGAAATCCTCCTATTTAACCGTCGCGAGGACGTCTTCTTCTTTTACCAAAATATAATCTTCACCTTCGACCTTAACGTCGGTGTTGCTATAACTCTTGTAGATAATACGGTCGCCCGCTTTGACCTGCTTAGCATCAGGGCCAACAGCCACAACTTTGGCAGTCTTAGGCTTTTCCTGAGCATTGTCAGGTAAATATAGACCGCTTGCGGTCTTAGACTTAGCGGCCTCATTAACAGCGACGACGTAGTCGCCTAAGGGTTGTAATGGTGCACTCATAATAAATCCTCCTTTAGGTTTGGTATAACATCAGCTGCTCCCTCGCACAGAACACCTGCTTCTAGCACTCAATATACCCGAGTGCCAGAATTAGGTCAAGGCAGTTGTAGGGTTGCCCAAATTCCGTAGTGGTCAGAGAATGGCTTGGGCATGCTGTCGGGGTCATAAACCAAACCCGCAGCCGTGGCTGGCGACATATGTCGGTACATTATATGGTCAATGGCGTACTGCATAATACCGGCTGCACTTATTTGTTCTTTGCTGAGTAGCTTGGCGCATTTTAGAGCCCGAGCCACTCCTCGCAATGGGTAGTATTGATGCGGCTTAGAATAGCCACCGTCTAGTAACTCCTGTCCTGATAAAGGAGTTGGGTATGTGTGGGCAGGATGTTCGCCGTTAGCTGCCTTGTGAGCAAAATCATATCCAAACTTTTCCAACACTTTCAAAGAACTAAAGTACTGTGTAGCATTAAAGTCACCGGCTATGATGTGAGGTGAATAAGGATGCTCATACTCAAATGCACGGGCTATCGCTCGGGCCTTATGCCGCCTATGTAATTCTTGAGTTGGACTGGCCTCAAAGTGAACATTGGCCACACTAATAACTTCTCCATTTTCCCTCTCAAGTTCCACTTTTTGGACGGCTTCTTTATCTGGACCGAAGTCCATTACACCTCTTCCGATCTGCGGCATACTAGATATGACTGCTGAATACTTATCAGGATGACGCTCGCCATAAATCGGTTCGGCGGCCATGTGATATTCGCGACCGTGCTTTTCTGATAATCGTCCGGTAATCGACATTGCAGTGGCCATGCCTGTCTCTAGCGGCAATTCTTGAATTAATAGAACATCGATAGGTCTAGGGTACTCAACGACAACGCCGTGCATATCAAACAAGCGCTCCACGGCATTACCATGATTAGCACCAGCGTTTAGCGATACGACTTCTAACTGTGAGGGCATTTCGTGGGCAATTGTAGAATATTATCTTAGTTTTTGCAAAGCATCTCTTGCTGTGGCCACCTCGTCCCAAGGATCTTCGCGGTCATCTCGCTCAATCGTAGCTTCGTGGCCTTTGCCGAGAAGCAAAACAGTGTCACCCTCTGCCGCCCGTCCGAGTGCAAAGTTTATAGCCTCAGTGCGATCAAGAACTAAGAAAAGGTCTTTGTCCCGAACTTTACCGGCCTTCTCTGCACTGTCGGCGATCTGGCTAAGGATCTCGTTTCCATCAATATCGCGATCATCTTCCTCTGTTAGAATCACCTCATCGCAATACTTACCGGCCAATTCGCCCATAACTGCGCGCTTGGCTTCGTCACGTCGTCCTGCCGAGCCAAACAACACAATCAGCTTGCCCTGAACCACCGGCCTCAAGTCTTTAAACAGCAGCTCGAAACTATCTGGTGTGTGTGCGTAATCAACAATTACATCAAAGTTTTGACCCTCGTCGATTTTGGTCATTCGACCAGCCACGGCTTGGAGTGCAGCAATTCCCTGCTCGATTTGCTCCGGCTTCAAGTCTAAGGCGACCCCAACACCAACAACAGCCAACGAATTGTGAACATTAAAGCTTCCCGGTAGATTAGTCCTAATGTTAAGGACGGTGTCATTAATTTGAACTTTGTACTGGCTGCCGGTTGGGCTAGAAACAATGTCGGTGGCGCAAATCTGGCCATCACCAATACCATAAGTAATCGCCCGTGCAACATCCTGAGCAAAAAGCTCAGAACTCGGATCATCGGCATTAATAACACCGGTGCGAAGACCGTTTTTGTTACTATTGGCTATTTTGAACAGTTTGCGCTTGGCGTCACGATAACGCTCAAAGGTCTTGTGATAATCTAGGTGCTCGTGTGTTACATTCGTCATAACAGCAACAGAATATGGAATTCCCCAGACGCGGTTCTGGGCAAGAGCCTGAGAGGTTGTTTCTAGCACCAGCCAATCAACTTTGGCAGCCCGCATTTTCTTAAGACGCTTCATCATCTCGGGCAAAGGAACATTAGTGTAGTGATGGATCTGCGACTGAATATCATCACCGACGCCCCACGCCACAGTTGTCATCAGACCAACGTTGTAGCCGGCCTCGTGTAGCATTTTGTGAATCATATAAGAGGTAGTGGTCTTACCATTGGTGCCAGTAACACCGATTACCTTCATGCCACGGGCTGGAAAACCATTGATAGCATTCACCAAAAAAGCCTCCGCCAAGTGACCGTACGGCTCAATTGTGCCGAACAATTTTTTTGGGATAAACAGCTTAACTATTTTACGGATATTCACGACTCTAAGTATACTGTAATCTGATGAAAATATTGGGAATCGAGACTAGTTGTGACGAAACTGCCGCTGCCGTCGTAGAAGATGGCTTTAGGCTGCTAAGCAACGCTATTGCCTCAAGTATCGACCTTCACATCCAATACGGCGGCGTCGTGCCAGAAATCGCCGCCCGCAGCCACATTGAGTCGATCCAGCCTGTTATCAAGCAAGCTCTGGCGGATGCGAACTGCACTTGGGACGATATTGATGCCATCGCTGTAACCTACGGTGCTGGTCTGAGTGGCAGTCTGCTGATAGGTGTTATGGCGGCTCGCACGCTAGCTATAGCCCACAACAAGCCACTCTATGCCATTAATCACGTTGAGGCACACGTCTATGCCAACTTCTTGACCGAGACTTCCCTGCCCAACCTCACCATGCCAGCTAAGCCACCGGCCTTCCCTCTGTTAGCTGTGATTGTATCTGGTGGACACAGCCAGTTAGTGCTCTTCCGTGATCACTTTGACCATCGCATACTAGGCCAAACTCAAGATGATGCCATCGGTGAAGCCTTCGACAAGGTAGCTAAAATGCTTGGACTCCCTTATCCCGGTGGCCCATCTGTTGCTACGGCGGCCCTCAAGGGTGACGCAAAGGCCTTCCCTCTCCCTAAAGCCAAGATGGATAAGTATGACTTTAGCTTTAGTGGGCTCAAAACAGCCGTTTTGCGCCTCGCGCAGGCTCAGATCGGTGAGTCACACGAGTTTCCCTCTACTAAGCTTCCAGAACGCCTCAGTGAGGCCCAGAAGGCCAACATTGCCGCCAGCTTCCAGCATATTGCCGTCCAGACTATAGTCGACAAGGTTCGAGTTGCGTATGATGAATTTGCACCTGAGACAATTGTTATCGCTGGCGGTGTGGCTGCAAATAAGGAGTTAAGGGCGCAGCTGAGCACCGCCCTACCCCTGTCGATCTCCTATCCGGATAGTCAGCTTTGTACTGATAACGGAGCCATGGTCGCCACTCTGGGCTGCTTTAAGGCCTCTTTGGGCCAACCTGTTGCTGATCCCTACTCTCTGGGGATTGAGCCTAATTTGTCGATGTAACAGATGTATCACGAGAGAACATCATGGCTATATTACGATGCCCTCGGACAATTGGCTTAAGTCCGAAGGTTTTTTTAAGCATCTTCTCGGCCTCTCTGAGCCACAGCCAATAACCCTTATCGTTCTCGCTTCGAATGCTTTGCATGCGTCTATCATATGCCCAGCTGGAATTGCCCAGACTAATAACTCCGCTCTCTTGTAGCATTACAGCAGCGTTATATAAAAATCGATCAGCCTGTTCAGGGCTCAAATGATAAAGAACGTTATTCGCAAGAACCAGATCTGCCTTGCCGTCAAATGGTGCGCTATCTGTTAAATCAAACTTTTCAAAGCTCACATCGTGCCCTTCCCTAACAGCATCCGATTCGACACCGTAGCGGCCTTTTAGAGGTAGTCTACTGCCAGTTTTAAAGCCAAAATCTTTAAGTCTTGCCTGCAACCGACTATCTTTTTTGGGGTCACCCTCTCTAATGGCGGCATAGGTCGCAGTCTTGGCCCTTTCTACGGCGATGGGGTTAATATCGTAACCTAAGACTGCCAGTTTGCCCGCTCTCCTGTGGTTCTTGTTGTGCGTTGCAATAACAGTATCTGCTTCTGCTCCGACACTGCATGCAGCTGAGACAACCGTCAGTTCTTGGTTTTCGCTAGTTCTCTTGTACATCTCAGTTATAGCGACGGGCAAAACATTTTCTGGCCTAAACAGTTCCGTTTGAGTGGGAATTGCCGGCAGGCCTTCACCAGCCTCCTCTTCTATACGCAACCATTCGACTTCCACTGGCTCTTGGGGATAGATTAATCCACCGGCATCATGGTCGACAATCCGAAATTCACGTGAAACATACATTAATTAACTATTATACTATAATGTCTTTCTGTGGTCAAGAGGTGCGGAATAAGCAGGGTCTTGTGTGGAGCACTAGTTTTGGACTGTTCTTACAGAGGTGGTATGATGTTGGTAATGAAATTACCGAAGGTGTACGAGCCGGAACAGTATGAGAGTGATATCTATGCGCTCTGGGAGAAAAGTGGGGCATTCACCGCTGACCCTAGTAGCCACAAAGAGCACTTCTCAATCAGTATGCCTCCGCCTAACGAGACAGGCACACTGAGCATTGGGCATGCCCTATTTATCACCTTGCAGGACATTATGGCTCGTCACGCTCGACAGAAAGGGAAGGATGTCCTATGGTTACCCGGAACAGACCACGCCGCCTTAGCCGTTAACGCCATCATTGAGAAGAAATTAACAGATGAGGGAACCAATAAACACGCTATTGGCAGGGAAGCCTTTCTAGAAAAGACCAAGGAATTCGTAGGTGGTAGCCGCGACACTATGCTTGGCCAAATGCGAGCTATGGGCGCCAGTACTGACTGGACACGCTTACGCTATACCCTAGACGACGCACTAAATCGCTGCGTCAACGAAACCTTCGTCAAGATGTACAATGATGGCCTAATATACAGGGGTCACCGCATCGTTAACTGGGATCCTAATCTCGAGACTAACGTGTCTGATGACGAAGTGGAACACACCGAGGAGAAAGGCAAATTCTACACCTTTAAGTACGGTCCTTTTGAGATCGGTACAGCTCGACCTGAGACTAAGTTCGCCGACAAATACGTCGTTATGCACCCCGACGATAAGCGCTACGCTCAGTACAAACATGGCGACACCTTCGAGGCCGAATGGATCAACGGCCCAATTACAGCCACGATTATCAAGGATGAGATAGCTGATCCAGAGTTCGGAACAGGGGTCATGACGATCACTCCATGGCATAGCCACGCCGACTTTGATCTAGCCGAGAAGCACAATCTCGACAAAGTGCAGATCATCGACTTTCACGGGAAACTTTTGCCGATTGCAGGTGAGTTTGAAGGTATGCCAATATCTGAGGCCAGAGACAAGGTTGTCGACAAGCTAAAGTCCAAAGGGCTGGTGGTCAAAGTCGACGAAAACTACGTGCACAACCTCGCAATAAACGAGCGCGGTAAAGGTGTTATTGAGCCTCAAATCCGCTTGCAGTGGTTTGTCGACGTCAACAAGCAAGTTGTCGAATGGAAGGGCAAAAAGCAGTCCCTCAAAGAGGTTCTGCAGAACGTCATCCGCGATGAGGATATTGATCTGATCCCTGAGCGTTTTGAGAAGATTTACTTCCACTGGATCGACAACCTGCGTGACTGGTGTATTAGTCGTCAGATCTGGTGGGGTCACCGTATTCCAGTCTGGTACCGTACTGACACTGACGGCAGAAAAGAGACCTTTGTTGGCGTCCAGCCACCCACCGATCAGAGCGAAGGCTGGCATGAGTGGGAGCAAGATCCAGACACTCTAGATACATGGTTTAGCTCATCCTTGTGGACATGGAGCACGCTGATCGATCCTAAGTTAGCCGCCAATTACGACTTGTCTTTTGAGGATCTTCTCAAGCAGAGTCCAGACTTCAAAGCCTATCATCCTACCTCTGTTATGGAGACCGGCTGGGACATACTATTCTTCTGGGTTGCCCGTATGATTCTGTCGACAACTTACATGACTGGCGAGATTCCGTTTAAGGATGTTTATCTACATGGTCTTGTCCGTGCTGAGGACGGCAAAAAGATGAGTAAGAGCCGTCCAGAATCGATTATTGATCCTCTAGATGTTATTCCTAAATACGGCACTGACGCATTACGAATGGCATTAATAATGGGTGTCTCGCCGGGCAATGATCAGAGTTGGGGCTGGAGTAAGATCGAAGCTAACCGCAACTTCTGCAACAAGCTCTGGAACATTGCCCGCTACATCGAGGACATCGTAGGAGACGAAACAAGCAGGGAAGGTGTTCAGCCGGCTTCTGCAGCTGATCACTGGGCCCTAAACAAGCTAGCCGAAGCCCAAAATAATATCGGTCAAGACCTCGACAATTACCGTTTTAGCGAAGCCTACGACAAGCTATATCACTTTGTTTGGGACGATATCGCTGACTGGTACATCGAGGCCAGTAAGGCTCAAACTAATAAGCCGCTTTTGGCCTATGTACTGGAGGCAATTCTGACGCTGGCGCATCCATTTGCACCATTTGTAACAGAGACGATTTGGCAAACTTTGGCATGGGAGAATGACACGATTCTGGCTACTAGAGAGCTTTTGAAGATTCCGAGCAGTGACGCTAAGCAAGCGGCAAACTTTGGCGAAGTTCAGGCCATTGTCACAGAAGTTCGCTTCATTACCAAGGCTCTTAAAGTCTCTGGCTCGACACTGTATTACAATGATGTGCCATTCTTGGCCGAGAACACTGAGATTATTCGTAGCCTGAGCCGTCTTAAGGCTGTCACAGATGTCCGAGACGGTACAGGGTTATACCTAACCAGTACTAAGTACAAATGCTGGCTAGACATCGACTCTGGAACAGCTCAGGCCTATCTCAAAGAGCTAGACACCAAGCGCGACAAGCAGCTTCAGAGCATCAAACAGCTAGAAGGTCGCCTAAGTAACAAGAGTTACGTGAATAACGCGCCTAAACAGGTTGTGGAGCAAACCAAGGATCAGCTCAAGACAGCGCAAGAACTACTAGAATCTATCGAGCAAGAAGCCAAGCGCTTCGCAGCCTAGTTTGACGTCCCATAACTTGTATTAATTAATACATCGACAAATGTCTTGCAAAACGCTATAGCTAGGAATATATTAGAGTTACAAGCTAAAAACAAAGAGTTTTTGGGCTTAGTAACACATCGAGGGTTGGTCCCCTGCGGTAAAAGTGTGTTTAACATCTAATCCTGTATCAACCGATGGCGTAGGTCCGCAAAGACCATGCGCCATAAGCGTACTAAACACACGCCTACGTCGTCGGTTGGTATGGGATTTTTCATACCATTTATGGAGAGGTACCCAAGTGGCTTAAGGGGACAGGCTTTCATCCTGTTAGGAAGCGTCTAGTAATAGCTTGATCGGCATTGCAACAACGATTCGCAAGGGTTCGAATCCCTTTCTCTCCGCCAGAGAATCAGGCTTGCTACGCATGCGGCATAAGTTCTCAATACCAAGCATGCCTTAATTACAAAAAGGCGGTATTAACATGCCAAAGCCAAACACAAGGGTGCGCGACTCAAGGAATGGGCAATTTGTTCCACGCCGTGAGGCAATACGACGCCCTAGTACTACGGAGACTGAGGTCATCCGTAGGCACAAGAAATAGGTTGAGGTGAGCGGTTTGATCAGCCGCTTATAATTCTAGCCAACAAAAAAGCACCATTTATGTGGTGCTTTTTTGCGCTTGATCGGCATACGAACTTTCGTTCGTGTAACTACGAATTAACGTAGCTATTGTGGTACTCAAAGAGTACTGGAGTACTACAATAGCAACATTAACGGATCTTGTCAACGCCCTCCTTTCTTTGATTCATAAATGCCTGCTTGAGAGTTAAGGAGTGAGGTATTACCTAGTGTACATAGCATGTCCAGAACATGTCAACAACATGTCCACAAGGCCGGTCAGCTGACACTTAATTTGCTGGCTCAAGCGCAGCACGGACACGCTCAACTGACTCCTCGGGTCGAGCGTCATCAAACCAGAGCACGTGCCACCCCTGTTTTTCGGCCGCCATTAGATTGGGCCTAGCATCATCAATAAGTAGAATTTCTTCTGGGTCAACTCCGGCTCGCTGAGCAGCAATCTCGTAGATCTTGGCCTCGGGCTTGATGGCTGCAACCTCGGATGAGTCGATAACTGCATCGTAGTTAAGATTTGGCAGCTTGCCACTGCGACGCATGGCACTGAGCAATCCGGGCATAATGTTAGTCAGCAGACCGACCCTGTAGCGCTCACTAGCCCATAGCAAGAGCTCCTGCATCTGTTCAATCGCTTCAACGGTCTCGAGGTAATAATCTTGCCACTGGACAGATTCGACGCCTAGTCGCTCAGCAAGCTTGGCATTAAAGTCATTGAGGCTCATGGTGCCGCGGCAAACATCGTCATTGTAATGCCAGAAGGCGGTCTCAACGGCGTCAGGGGGCGCACCAGTAACTTCGGCCAAACGAGCAAAAGCACGCTGATAAAAGTGCACGAGGCAGCCATTAACATCAAAGTAAACGAAGCTAACACCACTCTTAGTCTTAAGAAGTTGCCTTTTAGGGCTACTTGAGACTTTGTTGCCCATGATCTCATCAAGACCAACTCCAAGTGCATTAGCGATCGATTGAACGGTAAAGATCGACGGGGACTTGATAGCCCCACGTTCGATCTTGGTAAGAGTTGAGAAGCTCAAATTAGCCTGATGACACAACTGCTGTTGTGTCAGCCCACCAGCCTGACGTGCTTCCTGCAATAACTTTCCTAAACTCTTCTCATCCATAGCCTAATAGTACTAATTTTAAGCGTAAGAATCAAGCCTAAATTGGCATTAAATGGCTATCTATATGCCAATAACAAACTTCAGAATCGTAAAGAAGAAGAGGGTGGTCAGAACAAAAATAACGCCCAGCATGACCGTTACGTCTCTAGTATTGCCATAGCCGACTTGACGGCCAAGCTTGGTGTAAGCATAGGCGGTGACACCAGCACCAAAGAAAGCAGCATAGAGAAATTCCATAAGGTTTATTGTACCTTAAAAGGCAAGTCTTTTGGCAAGCTCAGCTAGGGCAGCGTGATCTGGCTCGGCGTTCATATCTGGCCTATTGCGGAACTCCTCGATAGCAGAAAAGGGGATTAGGTGAACATGAGCATGCGGAACATCAACTCCAACCACTTGTGAACCAATATAAGTAGTCTGTAGCACTGTTTTGAGGCGCTGGGCGACCTTTTGGGCTGTGGCCATAACTGCTTGATAATCCGCGCTCTGTAGATCCCAGACAAACTCCACCTGCTTTTTAGGAATAACTAGGACGTGGCCGAGACTAACAGGGTGAATATCTAAGAAGGCAAGGGTAGAATCGTCCTCATAAACCTTGTGGCAGGGGATCTCGCCCTTGATGATCTTGGTAAAGATGCTGTCTTGCATGCCTCAATTATAACTGGGCATACGTTAAAGATTAACAAATAATTAACTTCGCTTATTTATTTGTCGCTTATGCTTGCTGAAAAGCACCCAGCTAAACAATAGTAAGCTCCTCATGAAACACTTTTTGTATCTGTTAGCTGGGTTCTTAGTATTTACAGGCTCGCTTTGTATGATTTTTGTTGGTGCCTCGAGTAACGAAGCCACTGAGCCAGCTTGGGCAGCACCAACTGCCAAAGCACTTCGCAGAGTTAGTCCAATATCTAGCGCCCAACATGAACCTAACTTCTTAAACAACCTCGGCTGTAGCTTGATCGACTACCGCAACGTTGGTGGTAGCGAGATGAAGACCGGTTGCTTTACGCCAACGGCCTTTGGGCTACTCGATAGTGACAGCAGCACCGTAATATTCAATGGCACTGACGAAGGTTTGCCACTTATGTCATATTCGCCACGTCAAGTTTTAGTACCGTGGCCGCAAGCCTTAAACCTTGTTGCTTTGGATAGCGTCAGTACTGGTGGTTCATATATTAGCCTGTATAAGAATCCCTTAGCGTCTCTGCAAGACCTACGCAACCCTCTACTCAAGTTGACTGGCAAAAAGCTTACAGCACCGCCAGACATCAGGCTAAAAGACACTGCGGGCAACCTCTTAGTAGTCAATCCGCAAACTATTGCCTTTTCGGGTGGTGGATCGTGGTTGGTGACAGAGACACTGTATGGCTCTTTTGTGCGCATTAATCTGGCAACACTCGATGTGACGGCTTTTGCGCCAGCGTTTGGATCAACCGGCAGCCCGGCATTACTTAAGTCGCGGGTGGCAATCAGTGATGACGGTAATTATATTGCGATCGCCAATGATGTCGCTAAATCGTTCAAAGTCTATGATTTATCGACTTGTTCCAGTCAACCCGTAGGTCTGCTGCCTACAAACTGCCGCTTCTATAATTATTTACCGTTCGTTGAGGACCAAATCGGTGGTCTGCAATCTGTTAGACACGTACGCTTTGTTAATGATGGCTTGATAAGCTTTGAGGCGCAGTCCAGTATCGCCAGTAAAAGCGGCATATACTTAATGGCACCGGCCGAAAGTATCAGTTCGCTAATTGACTACTTGGGGCTAGGCGATTCCTACACTTCTGGTGAGGGCGCCTTTGACTACAGATCAGGAACAGATACTGACAATAACTCGTGTCATTTGTCGGCACATTCTTATCCTCTACTGCTGACACGTGATTTGTTTAGCAGCATTGGTGGGCAGTCCGTGGCTTGCTCAGGCGCCGTTATTAACGACATTGGCAGCAAAGATAAAACGTACAAAGGACAGGTTAGGGAAGTCGTCAACTTTGAGCAGCTCCAGAAAGATCAATCAGCCTTACTTAGCTCAATTATGACCAACTACCAGCCTGGCTATGTCGCTCAGCAGCGTTTTGTCGCCCAATACCAACCCAAAGTTACTACCGTTATGATTGGCGGGAATGACATCGGCTTTGGTGGAATTATTCAGAGCTGCGTGATGCCTCATGTTAGCCTACACGCTAGCGATAGTACCTGTTATAACACCTATGAAGATCGTCTCGAGGTATTAAACCTAATTGATAAAACCGTGCCAAGGTGGACCGCGCTGTATCAGCAGCTTGTCGCGCAAGCCCCCAGCACCAACCTGTACGTTATCGGCTACCCCAGCCTTGTTTACAACAAAGGCAGTTGTGCGCTGAACGTACACCTCAACAAATCCGAGCTAGAGTTTGCCGAACAATTGGTCGATTATCTTAACAAAGCGATTCAAAAAGCAGCCGATAAAGCGAAGGTGAACTATGTCGACATCAGCCAGTCCTTGGTTGGGCATCGCTTATGCGAGACAGCAAGCTACAATGTCGCAGTAAACGGTCTTACTGCCGGCAAAGATGGCGGCCTGCTAGGTATCAACGTGCTGGGCAAAGAAAGCTATCACCCTAACAGATTGGGGCACAGGCTGATCGAACAGGCCATTTTGCAAAAAACTCGCAATTTTGCCAACTCAACAAAGCCAGTGGTTATCTCAAGCGATAATTCATCAATACTAAATGCACCTAAAACTGGACGCCCCACAATAGTTAAAGTTCCAGCAAACAGCCCAAAGACAACTGTTGCCAAGAAATCTAAGCCAACGGTAGTAAAAACAACTGGCAAAGCTGCTGGATTAAAGCCTAAGACCATTTATACGGCGCACATCGATGGTCCAACAGGGCCTACAGCTGGATCCATATCTACAGATGATGAGGGTGACATTGACGGCACTATTACAGTCCCCGAGCAAACAACTACCGGTAGTCACACACTAGATATAATCGGCAATAATCAGGCTGACGAACTAGTCGACATAGCCCAGCCAATCTATGTGCCTGTTGATGACAATGATAGTGACGGTGACGATATTAATGACGATGGTGATTCTTGCCCAAGCGCTGTTAATAGCGGCGTGGACTTTGATCATGATGCGGTAGATGACACTTGTGACGGTTTCATTGATCAACCACCCAACACCACTAGCGGCACGACCCTTGGCGATGCAACATCATACGGCTCTACACCTACAAACAACGGCAACAACCTTACTAACGACTCCGTATCAGTTGTGACAAGCTTTACCACTCCAGAAGACACCATACAGGTCGCCAATCTTGGCACAAACACAGCAAACCCTCATTCGACCAAGCAGAAAATCCTATTGCCGCCAGCTACAGTCAAACAATCCGCCAGCCATTCACTACTAACAAAACTGCCTACTATTGATGTCTTGTTTTGGGCAATACTCATTATCGTCCCTTGGTTCATCATACTGCTCATATACCTGTATATAAGACATGTTTTGATCGAGCAAAGGGAACGTCAAAACACTCGTGAGCTCAGTTTTGGCTAAACATTGGGTGATTCGGGGTGCTTTCTATTACAATAGTCAGATGAATTGGTTGCGAAAAGGTTTTGTTGGGCTGTTATCGATTGTTCTCCTGCTCTGTCTATTTGGCATTGCTGCCTCAACAAATATCGTCCGTAATCTCGGCCAGCCTACGCAAATCGAATCATGGCTGAGCGACAGCAAGATCTATGACAATGTCATGGCTTCTGTCTTGCAGCAGTCTAAAGAAGAAGGCAGTAGCAATTCTGCATCAGTATCGCCAAGTGATCCTCAGGTAAGTGCAGCCGCTATTGAGGCCTTCTCACCAGAGTTGATTCAGCAGAGCGTAAGCACATTCCTTGCCAGCAACTACGCATGGCTCAACGGCAAAACCGATAAGCCAGACTTTGTAATCGACCTGAGTGACGCCAAGCAGAACTTTGCCAACAAAGTTGGCGAGGCCGTATATCAAAACCTGAGCACAGTACCAGTCTGTACTCCTACTCAGCTCGCGCAGATTCAGCTGCCTGCCAATCCTTTGACAGTGACTTGCCGCCCAGCGGAGCTTAATGCCCAAACGGAGAGCGCTCGCGTTACAGAAGAAATCAGTAACGGCGACTTCTTGAGCAAGCCGTTGATCACCGCCGACACTATTGGCCAAGGCGACCAAGCTACTCCGAGCAAGCCGTACTACGAGAAGCTATCTATTGCACCTAAGATCTTTAAGTTCGCAGTCTGGGCACCACTAATTTTGACAGCATTGGCGATCCTGATCGCTTTGGGTGTCGTGTTCTTGTCACGTGATCGACGCCGTGGAACCCGCCGTGTCGGCATCATTGCTCTAGAAGTTGGCGTGATACTGATTGCTGCCAAGTTTGCTGCCGATTACTTCACTAATAAGTTTGAGGACCAAATCCTTAAGGGTTCTGCCTTCGCCACTGGCCAGCTCAAACAGCCTACCAGCGACTTCATTCACAAAGTTGAGTCCGAGCTAGTGTTGCTCAACCTACTATTTGGCATCTTGTTTGTGGTTATCGCTTTGATCATTTTTGGCATTCTATTCAAGACTCGCGCAGGCAGCTCCAAGCCTAAGCCACGTGCCGCAGCGCCTAGAGAGGGCGGGGCAGGGCAGCCAGAAGAACCACAGCCACAGCCAGCATTAGCTCCTCGAACGCCTCTACAGCCACGACAGACCGCACCACCAACGACAGATCTAGCTAACCGCCTTAAGCCCAAGCCAGTCACCAAACCAGCAGCGCCAAAAGGCCTCGGCAAGACACCGCCA
Organism: Patescibacteria group bacterium; assembly: GCA_038064375.1. Classification (GTDB taxonomy): domain Bacteria; phylum Patescibacteriota; class Saccharimonadia; order Saccharimonadales; family UBA4665; genus JBBTTE01. The sequence goes on from JBBTTF010000001.1 coordinate 116,257, forward strand.
CGCCGCAAACCACCTCGTCTCGTTCAATAGTTTTACTTCTTAGGAAGTGTTGCTATTTTAGCAATAGCATGTTAATATATGTCAAATGTCTAACGCTGCAAAAGCTGAAAAACTCATCGATTCAACCGCCGTCCAAGAAGCCGGCGGATTCATGGATCTTGATATGCGAGGCAGCTTTGTTGATACCATAGATGCTTGGTCAGGTCTCGCAAGACTTAGTCTTGACCCCCAAAATATAGGTGAGCCCCCAAAGCTTGAGTACCTACCAAGATTTGGTGAGATGTTCGACATGCTGGGCATATCTGAGCAAGAAGCTGGCTCTATCTTTGACTCTTGGATGACTTACAACGCCTTTAACAGAGTCTTGAGTGGTGGCTTATGGGCCGTTATCGGCGATATAGATGGTGAAATGCACATTGCCAAGAGTCGCCAAATAGGCAGGATGAGCCAGAACGTACTTGGTCTGCTTAATCATGCAGTTTCTTTGGACCTAGATGAGCTTCATGGAGCAATTGATACCTTTGGTATTCATCATTTTGATCGACATAGTCCATCTGCAATTCGACGACAACTTGAGAGATGGGAAGCCGGAGACGAGGCTGTGTCTAACGTTTTTGTAGTGGCTCATGCTGATAATAATGGCAACTTACGTAAGAGCGTCAAACGAGCAAAAGCCTTGATAGAACATGAAGGCACCTTTGTTTTTGAGGCTGGTAGCGCTGTAGACCTATCTAAGATCATGGTAGCCATAGGAAGCCGCGAAAGGCAAGCCAATCGCAAGCCAGCAGTTAAGAACATAGTCATAGAGGCTCACGGCTACCGTGAAGGAATAGCTCTAGGCGTGGACGGGAAGTACACAGAAGGTGTGACCGTTTCTGACTACACAGACTCGGTAAAGGGCGCTGACAAAATAGGTGCCACCGCCAATGACTATAGAAGGCATCTTGGTGATGAGTTCCGTATTATTCTTGGAGGCTGCGAAGCAGCAGCCGGCAAACGAGGTATCAATATTGCTAGAGCGATGAGCGAAGGCCATCATACGACGGTAAAAGCTCCGAGGCACAAAATTAGTGGCATCGCCAGAGTGAATCTGCAAGGAGACACTACCTATCAACGCAGCAAGTTTATCAGGACCAAGGCCGTCACTTACACTGCAGGCGCAGAGACTTAAATCTGGCGGAGAGGGAGGGATTCGAACCCTCGGTACGGTGTAACCGCACACTTGTTTTCGAGACAAGCCAGTTCAACCACTCCTGCACCTCTCCGTAAGCAATTATTTTAACAGATTCGAGGGACTAGCAATTTTTGCTGGAACATGCTAGAATTACCCCTGTTGCTTTCAAATCAGAAAGCCAAATGAGCACCCGTAGCTCAGCTGGATAGAGCGTCGGCTTGCGGAGCCGAAGGTCGTAGGTTCGAATCCTGTCGGGTGTACCAATTCAGTTTAGTTAGTAGGCGCCAGAACGGCGTCTACTTTTGCTATGATTAGGCAATGTATTGGCAAGACTATGTACTCGCGGCAGGCTCATTGATCTTCACCCTAGCTCTAGTTCCATCAATAAAAAGTGATCATAAGCCGGCATTAGCAACGAGTTTATTAACCTCAGCGGTTCTGTTCACGGTCGTATTTACCTACGCGACGCTTTCGTTGTGGTTCTCGGTTGTGTCGGCAAGCTTCAACTGTTTTGCATGGTTAGTTCTGGCATTCCAAAAATATTTTCAGTCTCAAGATTAACCTAGTTATCAAAAAGTGTGGTTCTAATTTTGTTAACTAGGTGATATTACGCTTATGCTTATTGCTGTTTTTTGTTTCAGCTGCTATTTTTAGAACATGAAGAAAAATCAAAAGGGTTTTAGCGCCGTTGAAGCGATCGTTATAATACTCGTATTAAGTGTCGTGGGCTTTGTCGGCTGGAAGGTCCTGAGTAATAAGACAGGTCAGTCAGCAGCAAAAGACACATCTTCGCTTGATCAAAGCCAGACAGCAAGTACACCGGTTAAGGCCAATGAATTAATATGGCAGCAAACAGACGGTGGCTGGCGATCTATGAGCACCCCTCCCGCTTGCAAGAAGCCAATGGTTAAGTTACCTGCAGATATTAGCAAAGCGACCTCTGTTCTTTATCCTGGGCAAACTCGTGGCGGAAACTACAAGCCACACGGTGGATTCCGTTTTGACAATACAAAAGACAATAAGATCAATCTTACTGCACCGTTCGATGGATTTTTAGTTCGTGGTGGCCGATATATAGCCGAAGGTGAAATCCAGTATACTTTTGACGCAATGAACAACTGCGGGGTGATGTTCCGAGTCGGACACATCCGCGAACTACCCGATAACCTTCAGAAGATTGCCAATACATGGCCAGAAGCCACTGCTAGCTCCGCTACCCATAACATTAGCCCCGCGGTTTTCGTCAAACAAGGCGAGCTTATGGGCACAAAGGTGGGCATTACCGCCTCCTCCAATACATTTTTCGATATGGGAATTTACGATTACCGTCAGGCGAACGAGGCAAGCAAGTCTCAGGCCTATCAGGCAGCACATACTCAAGACAAAGAGCTCTCATGGTATGCGGTTTGCTGGCTCAAAGACTGGCTCCCCGCGGATGATGTTGCTGCAATTGCTAAATTACCAGCCGGAGATCCTGCGAGTGGTAAAACTAGTGATTACTGTAAATAAGCGCTGATTAGAATAGTTCTAGTTTGGTTCACTGTGCTATACCATTTTGACCATCAAATAGCCTCTTCGGAGGCTTTTTGTTGCCCGCCAGTTGCTAGCCGAGAGTATAATTGAGTTATAAACCAAGGAGATCTTATGGAACCAGAAGACAAGCAAGACCAGCCCACACAAAAACCTTCAAAAGGCTACGGCAAGCGTCCAGTCTGGCAATGGATTGCCATCTACGTAGTAGTAGCTATCGTTGTATACGGGCTTCTTTACTACTTTGTCATGCGCGATAGCGGTGACAGCACGGGTGGCGGCATCTACTAGCCACACGCAGCAACTTGTGTAGAAAATTTAACTGTCAGCCAATCCCCAAAAACGTACCATTAAACGCATGATACAAAAACCTAAACTTTTGAAAAGGGGTATTTGAGATATGGCTGAAGGAATAAGAGACACAGTTGGTTCGTTTTTGAGAGGTCCTGATGATGAAGGGCACACGCCTGAGGTAGAGCTTGCCTCCGCTGGCGCAGGTGAGATAGTGACCGAAGCACCGATAAGCACAGAGGCCAAGATAGGGCAGAAGGCAATTCAAGCCCCTGACCCGCAGAGTCCCGACGACCGCATGTTTATCTTATCGCGCGGTGGCCGCGAAATTAGGATCAACCCCTTCTATATCTAGTAAGGACTAGAAGCGAATACTCTTCATTAGCCTGTCGACCGCGTCCAGCTTGTACTCTTCGTAAGGAATGCTGACTGCCAGAATATTCACAATACTGTCTTCGTCCTCAGGAGGGAAGTAGATAGTTATCATCGGCGAGAACCGCTTAAGCGGCATAAAAACAATGCTAGAGAAAGCCCCCTCAGACGCAATCGAGAATGACTTAAAGTTATCGAAGCCATAGTACTTCTGTCCAATCTGGACACCGCGATTATCGACTCGATACTCAAGCTGTCTCGGCTGCCGCCCGGCGTATATTCCAAACAACAGCGAGCCAAAGACAATTACGGCGACAGATATATAATCTCTAGTAATCAAATAAATAAGCGCCGCAACAACTAAGGCAACCACGCCTAAGACGATGTACCAGCTGCTCGATTTATCGTGATGGACAAACTCCGAAGCCCGCCACTCTACGGCATTGTTAGCCACTTGATCATCGACCATCATCTCTGATGCAAAATGCGATTCTTGTTCTTGGGGTGCTTGGGTCAAAGTGTCGTTTTGGGTCTCTGCCATAAGCGTTATTGTACCGCAGCCCTCCGGTCAATCAAAGTACACTCACTACAAAAGCTGCGGGTTGGTAGATGGGTCAGCCTGTCTCAATGTGCGAATAGCTTCCTCCTTCGACTGGCCAACAACTTCATAACTACCAAAGGGAATATTCGGATCAGGCAAGTATTTAACAGGCACATCAAAGTGCGTAGTTGAGACGCTTTCGCCCTCTTTAAGCGGTCCCGCCAACATATAACCACCCAGCACCATACGAACGTTCTGAGCCAATACAGCCTGCCTTTGTGCCTCGGTCCTTAAGGCCATATCAGGGTTCGCACGACGCCAATCCGACGGGTTAACCGGAAGCTCCAAATTGCCTTCGTCTATCTCGGCTTTCAGAGTCGCAATAAACCCAATACGCGCCTCCTCAAGCCCCCTATCAAACCGTTCAATCTGCACCGGATGATCCACGGTTCCTGCATTATCTGGATTTACGCTAACCACGATTTCTTCTTGTGTCTCTGCCATAAACTAACCCCCCTCCTATCCGGTAGAGGTAACTATAGGCTCATTGACCCAAATCGTCAGTGACATATGCCCTTGCGCCCATAGTGTAGCTGATCGATTTATACTTTGAGAAAAGCATCTGAACTGCTATAATCACCTCTGTTAAGGAAGGGTGTCCGAGTGGTCGAAGGAAACGGTCTTGAAAACCGTCGTGCCAGCAATGGTACCGTGGGTTCGAATCCCACCCCTTCCGCCATAGATAGATCCAAGTTACAATACGTTGACGTATTTGGCCAAATTGGTCGCAAACAAGGAGAGGTACCCAAGTGGCTCAAGGGGACGGTTTGCTAAATCGTTAGGGGGGAGCAATCTCCCGCGAGGGTTCGAATCCCTCTCTCTCCGCCAAACAAAAGCACTCCTCAAAGGGGTGTTTTTGCTTTATCTAGACGTGTTTGGCAGGGAAGCGTTCAAACATATGTCCGACAACCCTCTTACCAGCATGTGCAGCGGCTTCACCAGCTGCTGCCTTGCCAAACTCTCTACCAAAATGCCGGAAAGCGGGACGGGGATTCTGTAGATGGCCGATCGCAACATCTACGTTAAGGTGCCTACCGCCAGCCCTGTCGACATTAGTTATGCCCATGCCTTCTAGGGTCTCGTGACCAATTGCAACAGCTCGCGCCAGAACATGCGGACTGGTGGCGACTTCGACAGTCTTATTAACGGCTCGTTCCATTAGTGTTGGCTGCTCCTCTATAGCCGCCTGATTTGGTGGCTGTTGGGCTGCTACTGGTGGTGTTTCTACTTGGGGCATTGTTTTTGTTTGTTATTTACCTCGTAAGTCTATCATACTTATGCTAATTAGTCAATATTATGTTGCTGTGAAGCAGTCATCGGACGCACGAGAGGCTGTGCAAAGACGATTGCACCAACATGCGTAGCGCCAGCGGCAGCCATTACGTGGGCAGCAGCCTCCAATGTGGCTCCAGTCGTCATAACATCGTCTATAAGAATAATCGGGCGGGCTTGGACCATGTAAGGCTTGGTAACGCGATATGCATCTGTAAGTTGGGTCAGGCGCTCACGACGTGACAGGCCGTGCTGGTGTCGCTGGCCACTGCGGGCCAACACACTGTAGCAGGGAATACCGGTGAGCTTGGACAGCTCGCGGGCAATTAAGCGTGCCTGATCGTAGCCACGCTGTCGCACACGGCTAGTGGCAGTCGGAACAGGCACAATAATGCTGTCGGGGTCCAGGTCGCCCAAGACCTCATGCAGCTTACGCGCTATAACTGATGCTGCAGCTTGTGTGCCGGCAAGCTTGAGCTTGTATAGCAGATTTTTGGCTACTCCATCATAGTTCGTGACCACCCTAACCTCTGTTAAGTCAGTAACAAGAAGGCAAATCGAACAAGTCATTCCGCCCAAAGAAGGCGCACCGCACTTATAACAAAGCATCGGTGCCTTAGGCAGTTGCTCATGGCACGAAAAGCACAGCAAATCGCCTTCAACACCACACTGCAGGCAGTCGTGAGGCACGATTTGGGCAATAATTACATCTATAAAGCTCATGTTGTATTTAATGTGTTGTAAATATGTACTTAGGGCGTTGCGAAGTGTTTGTTAGCTAAGCTATACTGCTACTAAGATAAAAATGCAAGATTCTTAAGAAGTATTTAATATACATAAATAATCCTTGGAGGGTAACATAATGGCTCGACGCAACCGCGACGACGATCTCTTGCTAGAAGAAGACGAATTAACCGCGGCCTTTTTGGGCGACGACACTGCTTTGCCAGTTGACGAAGCTACAGCTGCCGCACCAATCGCAGAAGACGAATGGGACGAGGACGATAGCGTTCCCGGCCAGCTCGCTGTTGATGTTTATGAAACTAAAGAGCGTCTTGTAGTTAAGGCTCGCACCGCTGGTGTTAACAAGAACGACCTTGATGTCAGCATTTCTGACAATCAGCTTACTGTCAGGGGCACTCTTAGCTCTGGCAGCGAAGAAGGCGTCGAGAACTACTTTTTACAAGAATGTTACTGGGGTGAGTTCAGCCGAACTATCGCGCTTCCAGTTCCAGTCAAAGAAGAAGAGATCGAAGCTGTCCTTAAGGATGGTGTTCTAACTATCAGCTTTGGCAAAGTCCAACAGGACACAGTCAAGAAGATCCAAGTCCTCTAATCTAAGAGGCTCGGCCTACCAAAAAGCCCCTCGCGTACGAGGGGCTTTTGCTTTGAACAACTAACTATGTCTAGAAGCTAGAAGCTGAGCTACCGGCTGTGTTGATGACAAAGTGGACGATGACTTGGGCAAGAGCCACAATAATCAGACCAACGATGGCATATATCAAGGTGTTCTTGGCGTTACCGACACGGCCACTATCACCACCAGAGGTAATGTAGCGGAAGCCACCGTAGATAATCATGATGACGGAGACCGCACCAACGATTATTGAGAAGGCTTGAACAATCTTGGCAGCAAGTTCTTTGATGCCACTGTTGTCGGAGTTTGTACCTGCGCTACCACAACTTGTTCCGCTAGCGGAGTCCGGACCACCTTGACCAGATGCCGCATTGGCACCACTACAAAGGTTGCCACCGATTCCGGCAGAGGCAACGCCTGCAAAGGCTGGAACTAGCCCCGGCGTAACCATTAATAGACTAACGGCTGCTACTGCTATGAATTTTTTTATTTTTTGGATCATACGTACCTTTCTTTAAACTTACTTAACTTATACTCTAAATGTGTCTTAAAAATCAAGTCGGTTATGATTAGATAATCTTTTCGGCTTGATTGGCAATGTAATGTACCAGCACTTGGGCAAGGGCAGCCACAGCAATACCGACTAAGGCATATATTAGAGCGCTTTTGGCGGCACCCACCTTGGCCGAATCGCCACCAGAGGTGATATAGCGGAAGCCGCTGACAATGATCATGATGATAGCTACAGCACCAACAACGAAACTCAAGACTTGGACAATCGAGGCGAAAGCACTCTTGACCGGCTTGTCGTCACAGTCGGTGCCGGTCTGCCCAATACCTTGTAAGACTTGCCCCTTAGAAGTGTTGGCCGAGCCGCAAGACCCAGCTGCAAAGACAACAGGGGTCAAGGCAGTTGCTGGCGTTAGCACCAAGGCTAGTAGGGTTATTATATTTAGTAATTTACGTTTCATATTTGCTCCTTTATTCAAGCTGACCGATTGTGAAGGCAATTATTGTTCTAGCTAGTATTATGACAGCCACGCCAATCAGGGCGGCTGTTAGCGTCTTTCTAGCATCTGTTATCTTGGCCGAATCACCTCCAGAAGTAATAAACCTGTAGCCGCTGACGATAATCATAACAATTGCGAAGGCACCGGCGATAATTGCAATAATGTCTGTGATATTAGAAATCAGCCCCTTACCATCGGCATCTGATATCGGGTCCTTGGTGGTCTTGTCAGTACAAACTGCTGAATTGGCTTGAGCACCACTACAATCAACACCACCAAAGGCATCGTAAGCCAGAGCTGATGTAGGTACCGCGAACAGGCACAAGCTGATCAACATAACTGACATTACAAATCGCTTTATCATAGTCGTTTTGCCACAAATACTGTTATTGCTTGAGCCGATATGGCGACAACGAGGCCAATTAGGGCATAGATTATTCCGTTCTTGGCGTTAGAGGTCTTCTGAGGATCGCCAGCCGAGACAATATATTCGAGACCTGACTTGGTAATCATCAAAAGGGCTGCGGCACCAATGATTGCATAGGCTATGCCCAAAATAGTTGTAATTGTCGTGTCGTCAGCCTTAACGTTTGGCAGACTGTAAGCCTTGATGTCTGTTACCGCTAGGTATACGCTGCTGAGAAGTGTGTTCATGATAGTTTACTTCCTACGAAGCTAATAAATGCGATGGCTGTCATTGCTATGGCCATACCAATTAATGCATTAAGTATACTCGATTTGGCCTCCGAGGTTTTCTCTGGATTGCCCTCACTAAGCACATACTTAAAGCCACCGACTAGAACAAAGATAACCGCAACTAACCCAGATATTCTTAGTAGGTCATCAACAACAGCTAACAATACAGCGGGTATGTCACTCTTGGTTTGACCACAGTCATTGGCAGGATTTTGGGGGAAAATATTAAAGCATTTGATCTCACAGGGATCTTGATTGCCATTCTTATCCTTTGGAGCAGAGGACGAGGTAAACTCGGCGTTCATATAGTAGTACCAAGGTCTGAGCCCAAAGAAAGATTTGCTACAACCACTCACAGAAGCATTGGCTGGCGCCGCATAGGCGGGCTTGCTAGCTACAACACTGCCGGCAAAGGCGGCCACAAAAGACACTGAAACAATCATCAAACTGATTGTTGCGACCGTTCCACCCAAAGTTTTGTGTTTAAAGCTCAAAATACACCCCCCGGTACAAGGAACTGAATGAAGGCGAAAGAGAAGGCGTAGGCTGCGATTGCCATTAGGGTCAGACTAATACGTTTTTTGGCCTCAGTAACTTTCTGCGGATCACCGCCAGATGCAGAATACTGAATTCCACCCATGACAAGTGATATGACAGCAATTAAGCCAAACGCTATTGTCAGCATCTGAATAGCAGGATTAACGTACTTTTTGACCAAATCGCAACTGTTGGAATTGCAGAGGGCTTTGGAATTAGCCGCACAAGCTGGAATCGTAGGATCAGCCGCACAAGCCGCCGGATCAGGCGTGTTAGGTATTGGCTTGGCACCTTGATAGGCTCTGCAGGGCTTTTTGAAGTATTTATCGTAAGCTGCCTTGTCAAACGCGTACTTATTAGTATTGCAGTAGGTACTGTACGTTGCCTCGACTCGTGCCTGAGTGTTGTAGTAGCTGTCGTTTGGACACTTCTTCTTGTTCTTGCTGGCTTTTTCTACGGCTGGGCATATCTGGCTAAGCACTATGCTTTTTAGGGCTGCGTCGGGTTTTTCTGCGCTGGGCGCGGCTTGAGCACTGGGCGAAAGCCCAATAGATAAGAGACTAAAGGCCATCAGCAAAACCATGCCAAAGAGCTTGGTCACTTTGGGTATTTTGTAGCCGGCCTTAGACCTCTGGTGGTATTTTTGTTTTATAGCGTTCATTTAATAAAAACTATACTATCAGCGACGCTTGTTGGCAAGTTGCAGTCAGCTCCAAGACCGTCTCAGCTCTGGTACACCATAGCGCTTGTGCTATAGTATGAGTAAAAATGAAAACGGTATGAAACGTCGCTTATTATATATCATCCCCCTCCTCACGTTTGTCTTCTTGGTATTGGCCACGACTATTGTTCCGTCTCCAAAAACTTATGCCGCGCCAATAACAACCTTTGCAGTAACACCTCCAGTGCTTGAGTGTGAATCTATAACCATCAACCCGTTGCACTGGATAGTTTGTCCGGTTGTTGACGGCATGGCGACAGCCGTCGCCCAGCTTGACTCCTTTATTAATAAGCAGATGTCAGTCGGGACGCCAGGTGACTCCAGCGACCCGAATCAGATTTTCTGTAACAGCGCCTCGACAGGCAGCGCCAGAGTAAGTTGTGACGCCTACCACTCGGCATGGGTGAGCGTGCGCAACATTGCACTCGGTCTGATGGTAATCGCTATTATGTTGGTCTTGATAGCTCAGGCTTTGGGCTTAGAGATCCTTGATGCTTATACGATACGCAAAATACTACCCAGGCTACTGGTCTGTGCGCTCGCCATAACCCTGTCATGGCAATTGATGCAGTTCTTTGTAACTCTTAGCAACGATCTAGCTTATGGAATTCGGTTCATAATATACCAGCCGTTCGTGGGCATAGATTCGGCCAAACTCGGTGGTGGCGCCAGCGCTATCAGCAGCCTATTTGGTCTTGGCGCTTTGACCATCCTAGGCTGGGTCGGCTTATTGACCTACATCGGTACCGCGCTAATTGCCGTCTTTATTGCCGTCTTGGTACTAATCCTGAGGCAGCTTGTCGTAATCATGCTTATTATATTGGCGCCTTTGGCAATCGCGGCCTATATTCTGCCTAACACTGCTAAGTACTTTAAGTTCTGGTGGGAATCGTTTAGCAAAGCGCTGCTGATGTTTGCCATGATATCTGGCCTGATTGCTGTTGGTCGAGTATTCTCCGCAGTTTCTGCGGTTAACGATAATGGCCCTATCGCCCAATTGGCCGGTTTTGCAGCTTACTTCTTGCCTTACTTCTTGATCCCAGCTACCTTCAAGTTTGCCGGTGGAGCTCTGAGCCAAATCGGTGGCTTTGTTAACTCCCGCGGTCAGGGCGCCTTTGGAATGCTCAAGAACTACCGCGGCAACGTCGCCAAAAAGAATGTTCAGGATCTCAAGGACGGCAACCGACTACGGGGCGAAAACTATCGTGGTCCATATGGCGCCTTTGCTCGTCGCTTTAACGCAGCCACCCGCGAGACCGCCAACCTCAAGAACGCTGGCTACAACCCAGCCAGAATGCGCTCTCGAATGAGTGCCGCAAGATCAACTGCTATGGCTGACATGGCGATGGAGGCCTTGGAGAAAAACAAAGATGTCTCGGCAATTAAGTCTGATGACGACTTGGTCGAGTCGGCATTGTACGCCTCGCGCGAGGAGAAGGAAGGCCGTCGAGGTGGTGACCACGCCGTACGCGAAGCACTTAGAGATCGCGGCTATGCCAACGTGGAGCAGGGTGTTGCCCTAGTCCGCTCCGCCCGCAACTCAATGCAAACCGATGCCTTTGATACGTCCATGGCCATTGCCAGCTTTGGTACCAGCAGCGGTTGGACGCCTAAGTACCACACCGACCCAGTAACTGGCCAGAAGACCTTGATGAAGGGAAGCGGCGGTGCTGGTGAAGCCCGTCAAATGATCAACCAAGTTGTCGGCGACGATCGCCAACGCGGTATTAGGGTGCTTGGCATGTCTCGTCAAATGGCCGAATCTAAGGGACGTTACGACCTATCCGGTGGTAGCTTCACAGAAGATGCTGAGATGCTAGAACTAGCTCACGACGGCAAGCTAACCACCGCTCAACTGACAGAACGCGTCCACCGCGGCGTACTCGACGGTACTGGCCGTGGCCGAATCTTTGGTGGTCACCGACGCGCCATCGATGCCTTGGCGCCAATGGTCAAGACTGAGCTTGACGAAGCCTTCATGGGCGGCAATGGCAAGGTCGCCTCAGGTGATGCGGCCTTCCAGCAATTGGCCTTTGCGGCTGACACTCTTGATGCCGCCGGCTCCAACTCGGCAGAGAGCGCGCGCGAGTTTAATGAGAAAGTGCTTCAGCAGACCGTTGATCTCGGTCAAATTGATAATTCAGTTATTACAGCTATCGGGCCTGACACATTGGCTCGCATTGCTCCTAGTGGTAAGACTACTTATGGAGAAATTATGGAAGCCGTGCGCACAAACCCACAGTTTGGTCGCTACCGCCGCGAATATGGTGCCAGCTCACGTGAAGCTGCTGCGAGTGGCGCATTCAATCCTCAAGCACCTCCACCAGCTGCACCTCCACCCGGACAAGCACCTCCGGCAGGTGGTGGCGGGGCACCGGGTGCTTAGTATCTAGCTTTTTAGTTTTTAGTTGTTTTCGTCGTCTGGGTTTTGTTGAGCCTGTTGCGCTCGTGCAGCTTCAGCGATTATCTCTGCCTGCATGTGGTCGTTGATGTCGTGGGCTTCGTTATAGTCAGCTGTAATAGCTTGTTCTCGTTGGGCTTGAGCTTGAGCAGCCCCAAGGGCACCAACTACTGCTTGTCCTGTAGCTGCAGCCTGTCTTTGTATCAATTGCTCTTGCTGGGCTTCTGCCTTGGCTTGCTGGTCGCGTGCTTCATTTTCGGCATGTGCATTAAATTCGTCCCACCATTTTTCGCCAAATTGATGTGGCTGATTAGGATTAGGGTCAAAGAGCTGAGGCGCATCTCCCTCTTGAATAGCTAATATCTTCTCTTCTACTTCTTTAAGCTTTTCGATCTGGGCAGGCAAGTGTTGAGGAGTAGTAATTCTCTTATGTGTGCCCGCCAACTGGTCCAAGTCCTGTCCAAATACTTGGCGGTCTTTGCCTAGCAACCTTGCAAATTTACCCTTGGAGTCATTTGAAAAGCTTTGTGGTGCGCCCAGTACGTCAAGATCTTCGCCAACTGCAACAGTCCTTTTGCGCTGGCTTTCGTTCTCTGGGGTAACGTGGGCTTCAAGAGCACCAGCAAAAGTTTTCTTCCCATGCTTATCAACAACTAAGGCGTCGGTTCGATTGCGCTCCGCAACACTAGTACTCCTAGCAGTAGCGACACCATTCGTAGGATTGTTGCGTGGGCGCACTACATCTGGCAATAACCAGCCCTGCATTTCTTCGACCACACGATAGCGTTGGTGGCGACGGTCATCTGGTGCTTCGCCTGTCTGATATTCAGCCAGACTGAAAGTATTACTGCCGGCGTGCGGGAAAATCACGCGACCAATACGACCCGGCTGCATAAACTTGGACTCTAGGATGCGTTGCTGACTCCATGGGATCTTCTCGATTTGCTCAATTTTGTACTCTACGTCTGGACGATCAACCGAACCAACTAGATCTATTGCTGCGTCAACATCTCTGCGAGCCTCTCGGTGAAGTTGTTGGTTGACGCTTTCTTCATTTTCTTGCAAGTTTTGAGTAGACCTCCGCGCAGCGACTGCTGGATCGTTGGGGTCCATGGTTGGCTGATCATTAGCATCGTCTTCGTTGCCGTTATTACGAGAGCGTCGAAAACGCGCGAATCGTCCACCATTGTTGCCATTGGCATCGTTTTGACCGTCGTTGGGGTCGGTTTGGTCAACTGGGCCCTCTGGTCCTTCAGGCGCGTCTGGTTGTACTGCGGTGTTCTCAACTGTCGGGTCGTCTGGGTTACCGTGAGGGAAGCCTTCTACAGGAGGCATGTTTGCGTTGTCTTGTGGTGCATGAGGGTCGGCAATAACCCAGTTTGGGTCTTCTGGGGTAGTTGGAGTGGCGGTCGTGGTTGGGTCTGTAGGGATAGGCGCCTCAAAAGGAGTTGCTGGAGGGGCGTTTGGGTCAACTGGTACAATTGGATCAACAGGGGCTTGGTCGCCTAGCTGGTCGTGAGGGTTGCCAAAAGGGAACTCGTCTGGGTTTTGCGGAGGGTTTTGGCCGTTGTTTTCTGGACCGTTATTGTTTATGTTTTCTGCCATGGTTAACACTATACTACATTCTTTCAATAAACGCAAGCACTTTGTGTAATATGTTTTAGGTAGGGAAGTCGGTTACGCTTATTCAAGGTGTTTGATATACTTAGGAAAGCATGGCAACATACAAATTAATTCAGGATATTGAGGCTGAGGATCACATTCTTGGTCCTTTGTCGTTGCGTCAGTTTATCTTTGCCTTGGTTGCGGTGTTTTTGTTCTATGTGAACTATATGTTGCTGGTCAAGGGCGCAGCGTTTTTGCTTGTTATTTTGCTGCCGCCAGCTCTGTTTTGCGCGTTTTTTGCGGTGCCATTTGGGCGTGATCAGCCGACTGAAGTTTGGGCTTTGGCTAAGCTGCGGTTTTGGTTCAAGCCACGTCGACGGGTGTGGAATCAGAGCGGTGTCAAAGAGTTGGTGACAATTACTGTTCCTAAGAAAGTAGAGCGCGTGTTGACCAATGGACTGGATCAAAGAGAGGTTAGTAGTCGGCTGACGGCGCTAGCCAATACGATTGATAGTCGCGGTTGGGCTGTTAAGAATGTCGATTTTGGGGCACATTCTATGTTTCCTAGTAGTTCTGATCGGCTGATCGATCTTAATACGATGCCGCAAGAAGTGCCTAGTTATGAAAACTACCCAGCAAACGACATTATGGATGCTTCGACTAGCCCGATTGCGAGGCAGTTTGACACGATGATTAATGAGTCGAGTGTGGCGCACCGACAGCAATTGATAAATGAGATGAACAACCCAGCGCCATCACCGCAACAAGCAGCCCCGCAGCATGACAACTGGTTTGTGGAGCGGGCTGGGGCAGCCATGGGGACGTCTTCACCGGCTTTACCTGCGCAAATGGCCCCACCACCAGCGCCAGTGTCATCTGCACCAGCGCCAGTACCGACGCCTATGCCGGCGACGGTCGCTGACCCAAATGCTGAGACTGAGCTGTCAGAACAATTGGCGGCAAGGTCAAATTCTAGCCATGTATCGCTTAACAATATGCACTCTTTGCAGCCTGTTGCTGACGTTGCTTCGGCCGACGATAGCACAAGCGCTATGGACGACCCTCAAACAGATCAGCAATTGGCATCGAACAGCCCGTCTACTGCGGTGACATCACCTAGTGACCCTGCTATACTATCCTTGGCGAATAACAACGATCTCAATGTGTCGACTTTGGCTCGTGAGGCTCACAAGGCGAAGGGTGACGACGAGGTCGTGATCTCGTTGCGCTGATCAGTCATGCAAACATGAAGCGTGGGTACAAAATAAAGGTGGGCAACCAGTAATGAATCCTTCGGCACCGAATCAACCGAACCCTAACATGGGGGCTACTCAAGCACCTTTGATTCCTGGGCAGCAGATTCAACCAGTTATGCCCGGTGGCATGGGCGGTCCGGCACCTGTTAACCTGCCCAACGGTCGACCACCAGCCAAGCTAGCAACACACCCCAACAGCACCCAGAACTCCTTACAAATTGCCGAAGTTCGCGATGGTATTGTGATTATGAATGACGGTTCTTTCCGCTCGGTTGTGATGGTTAAAAGTATTAACTTTGATCTTATGAGCCCGCAGGAACAAGAAGCCGTGGAGAGCGGTTATCAGGGGTTTTTGAACTCTTTGTACTTCCCGATTCAGATATTTATCCGTTCGCAAAAGGTTGATCTGCGACCGTACATCGAAAAGCTTGATAAGATCCGTACCGAGCATGACAACATGCTTTTGGCGCTATTGATGGAAGACTATATTGGCTACATTGGTAACCTTAGTGAGCAAACCAATATCATGGATAAGAAGTTTTATATTGTCATACCTTTCTTCCCTGTTGTTGATGTTCAAAAAGGGCTGACCCAAAGCAAAAACTTTCTTGGCGGTTTGGGTGGAGTTTTTCGACCTAAGGAGCAGCACGTTACGATCAATGAGGCTGACCTTGAGAATGCTAAGACTGAGCTACGCAACCGAGTTCAGGCAGTTCTGGCCGGTGTTCGGCAGTGCGGAATACAGGGACTGCCCTTGGACACCCAAGAGTTGATCGAGCTTTACTACGATACCTACAACCCAGATACTGCCACCCGTCAGCAACTCAAAGACTTTGGTAGTATGACGGCTGACGTAATCACCAAGGGTGAAGGCGTGGCACCTCAAGAACACCTAAAACGGGAGCTACAGTAATCATGTTGGGTCGTAAGAAACAGCCACCACTAGATCCTGTCGCTATCGCTCAGATGCAGCGGGCGCACGAGGAACAAGAGGTTCAGGCCGCCTTCCAAAAGGGCATTACGGCGCTGCGCGACTTTATCGCACCAAGCTCTTTGGAATTTAGTAGTACTCACTTTCAGCTAGGCACCCGTTATGCCAGAACCTACTACGTCTATGGCTACCCGCGGCAGCTTTACACCGGCTGGTTGAGCAGCATGGTTAACCTCGATGAAGTTATTGACATCAGTATGTACGTTTATCCGGTTGAGAGTCAGGTTGTGCTGGAGAATTTACGCAAGAAGGTAACTCAGCTCGAGGCTGGTATTCAGATTGAGTCTGAGAAGGGTCACGTTCGTGATCCGGGCAAGCAGGCGGCGATTCAGGACGCCGAGGAAATGCGTGATAAGTTGCAAGTTGGCGAGGAACGCTTCTTTAGGTTTGGCCTGTACTTTACGCTCTACACGAGCAGCTTGGAAGAGCTGGAGTTTGTGTCCCACAAGGTGGAGTCGATGCTTGGTCAACAGCTTGTTTATAGCAAAGCGGCGACTTCGCAACAGGAGCAGGGCCTGAATAGTAATGTTCCGCAACTTATTGATCAGCTGCAGATCAGACGCAACATGAGCACTGGCGCTTTGTCGACAAGCTTTCCTTTTACCAGTGCTGACCTGAGTCAAGACACCGGTATTTTGTACGGAATTAACATGCACAACTCCGGTCTGGTTATCTTTGACCGCTTTAGCCTAGAGAACGGCAACTCAGTGGTGTTTGCTAAGTCTGGAGCTGGTAAGAGCTTTACTGTTAAGCTCGAGGCTCTACGCAGCATGATGTTTGGTACCGAAATCTTTATTATTGATCCTGAGAACGAATATCAACGTATGTGTGATGCGGTTGGTGGCGCCTATGTTCGGCTTAGCCTAAACTCTTCGACACGTATTAATCCTTTTGATCTGCCTAAGGTTGTTGATTCTGATGAGGCCGATAATGCACTGCGCAGCAACCTTATAACCTTGCATGGATTGCTGCGACTGATGATGGGCGGAGCACAAGTTCAATTACAAGGCTCAGCGGGCATGATGGCGCCAGCTCTATCGCCTTCAGAGGAAGCCGATCTCGACGCCGCCTTGATCGAGACCTACGCCAAGGCCGGTATTACCAATGATCCGTTGACCCATAACGCTCAGCCGCCAGCTATTGTTGATCTTTATGACACCTTACTACACATGGGTGGTACTGGGCCGCAACTGGCTCAACGCCTTCGCAAATACACTACAGGCACTTTTGCAGGCATCTTCTCGCAGCAGAGCAACATCAACATCGACAACCCGCTTGTTGTCTTTAATCTTCGTGACCTTGAGGACGAACTTCGTCCCGTGGCCATGTACATCGTCCTTAATTACATCTGGAATAAGACCAAGAGCGATCAAAAACGACGACTATTGATCGTTGATGAGGCGTGGCAACTGATGAAGTACGAAGACTCGGCTAACTTCTTATTTAGCCTTGCTAAGCGAGCTCGTAAGTACAACCTTGGCATAACTACTATCTCGCAGGACGTTGAAGACTTCATGGGATCACGAATGGGTCGAGCGATTGTGGCTAACGCCTCAATGCAATTCTTGCTTAAGCAGTCGCCGAGTGCGGTTGATGTGTTGAGTGACGTCTTTAAGCTAACTAGTGAGGAGCGTAAGCGGTTGAGTCAGTTCCCAGTCGGACAAGGATTGTTCTTTGCTGGTCAAAACCACGTTCACATTCAGATCGTGGCCAGTCCGACCGAGACCGGACTTATTACAACCAATCCAGACGAAATCCAACAAATGGCCGCCTCAGAAGCTGGGGGCGAACTAGACCAGCCACAGGGAACCATCGACCTCAACAACCGACTGTATCCCGGTGGCGTATAAGCGTATAATGCTAGTGTTAATGTGTAGAGTAAAACCAACATGCCAAACAAAGTCTATGACCCCGAGACTGACGATGAGTCGGTCGATGGCGTTTCCAGTCTAGGTGCCGGTCACGACCGAGCAGCTGGGATAGCGGGCGACCCGCGCGGTGAAAATGTGGCGGCGGGTGATCCTTCTGACCCTCGTGGCGATGGTTTAAGTCGTAGCGGCCTCCTTCGTAGTGAGAACGAGGCCGTGGGCGACCCTTCTGATCCTCGTGGTGATGAGGCCAGCGTTGATCCAGAAGGCCTAAATGAATCCGAGGCGGCGGCTGGTGGCTATGCGCCAAATTATGATTCTAGCCAAAAGCAATCCCGTGGCGAGCAGGCAAGGTCTTTTGGTAAGAGAAATCGTGGCAAACTTCTTATTTTTGGCACTTTGGGTGGCACAAGCGTCATCTCAATCGTGATTGGTATGTTTACGCTTATCCCTCTTAAGATCGAGCACATGGTCTCAAACTTGGACGACAGATTCTACTCAGCGGCTAACGAGGCCGTAGGGGAGATGACTCAGCATCTGACGAGCCACTATATAAGAAAATATGTAATCCCAGCGTACAAAAACTGCGGTACGACGATTGATAGACACTGTAAAGTGGCGATAGGCGGCGGCGGGAGTAACCCCGTAACGAACATGTATAGATCGTGGGCGAAGGCAAGATTTGAGAATGATCTTTACTACAAATACCAGATTGAGTTTAAGTTTGATACGGCTAGTGGTAAATGGCGTATAGTAGACCATCGACCTGGAGGTACTAGCACAGACATTGGCAAGAATGGTGAGCATTTCGACGATTTGATGAGCAGAAAAGATCGCAAAGAGGTGTTCAACAGACTATTGGATAGTGTAGATGGCATGACCAAGCGCGAGAAAGTCCAATACCGATACAAGATGGGTACTTTAGTAGATAGAACATGGGGCACGACTCGGTGTATGTTGTACTGTGCTCTTAAGAAGAAGGTGCTGGCACCAGTTAAGGAGGCGAAAAAGGCGGCCAAGTACTTGCTTGCAGAACGTGTCCTTGCGCCACGAAGCGAGCTAACAGCCATCGCTATGGCCTGCTTTATTAACCCCGACTGCCAGCCCGATCATACTAAAGTAGACCCTGACAACCCAGACAAACCGCCAAGCGACGGAACAACCGATGAGCAGAGAGAAAAGCTTAAAGCCATGGCGGCGGAGCATGGGCTAAATGCTGGCGACACAGAAAAGCTTATAAAGCTACACGCTGAGATGTCAGAAAACGGCTTTCAAAATTATCTAATCAAAAAAATGACAACTACTTTCGTCAAGGGAGCTGCGGGCGACGTTGCTGCCAAAAGAATATCTGGCGCCATACCCTATATTGGCTGGATAGACCTAAGTGCGAGAACGATTGATGCCGCCAGCAACGCAGGACCCAAGATAAAGAAGTTGGGCTATATGGTTGGAGCGGCCTCTGCCGTCCAAGTCTACATGGAATATCGTACTTATGCCGACGAGGCGCATACCGGCAATGTTGATCCTGTAGAAATGGGGTCAATGGCTGACTCACTTGGAAAGGGAGTCGAGGATCCAAAAGATCCGTTAGTGGGCGGCACTGCCAGCGCCGAAGAAGCACCTTTGTACAACGAGCTTGTCAACGGCGGCGGAGCTCCGGCCCAATCTCCTAACTACCTCTGCAACAACGGCAAGCCGCCCGCTACTGGTAAGCCTTGTAGCGAAGAGATGTTGGGACAGGGCGGTAATGGGGTTGCTAATGCGGTTAGCGATTTTGTGAACTCGCCAGGTGTTGATGTGCTGGTTACCACCGCCAAATTATGGAAAGCCACCGTGGGCAAGCTCTTTGACGCTGTAAACTGGCTAGCTAGCGAGACAATCGGGGGCGCCGCTGGCGTGGCGCTTAAGGCTGTAGATGCTGGGTGTAGCGTAAAAATACCCGTTCCCTTTGCACCCGATATTTATCCAGCCAACGCAGCCTTGCTCAACTTCCCCTTCTGTCAAACAATTGACAAAGCCAAAGAGATTACGGAGCTAACCATAAAAGGCATAACCAACTACCTGCTGCCGAATGCTCTCGGCAGCAACATGGGCGGCGGTCGAACATTCACACTTATGGCAGCAGGCTCTAACGTAGCGGCTAATGATACTTGTGAGCAAATGGGCTGCCAAGCCGTTGATGATACTACAGCCACTGCTATCATAAATAAGCAAAGGGACAAAGCACGTGAGGAGTTCGCGAGGCAACCTTTCTTTGCTCGTATGTTTAGTACTGATAGTTCTTACTCATTAGTTTCCAAGATGGCGATGGCAACACCTTTTGACATGCGCAGCTCCGCCGCAACAAGTGTGGCCAGTCTACTGAGCAATCCTTTTAGTGTTTTTGGCAATAGCTTTGGGTCTATTGTTGGCGGGCGGGCTTCCGCAGCAAACGGCACTACGCCAGACCCATTTGGAATCGGGAACCAAGCATTCCCGTCAAGCAAAATACCCGATAACCCAGAGGCTTACTGGAACGCCAACAATTGCGGTGACGAGACCGAAAGCGGACCAATTGCTCAGTGGCAAAAAGCAGCGGCCTCACCTGACGGCAATGGACCAACCAACGAGAACACGGGCATGCCTGTTCATGTAGACTCTGAGCCATGCTTACTTATAAAGTACTCGACAGGAGTTAACGGAGGATTCTTCGACAAAGATAATTTGAACGAGGAAGATTTGGCTGAATTGCCGGGCGCAGGCAGTACCGCAGCCAGTAGCACTGCAACCGAAAAAATAGACATGGACACTCTTTTTGAATCTTCAGCAAACGTAGGCTGTGCTGAGAACACCAAAGATATTGGCGTTGAAGACGGCTATACCAACGGCAAAAAAGTCAGAATTCGTCTATGTGCGATCTCTAATTTGCCGAGTAGCGGCGAAGAATCAAGTGGTGGTTACGGCATAGAGGGCGCTGATGGCAAGTGCATAATAAACTCTCGGGCTTCCGGCGCTGTTTATGCGATGGTTGCCGAGGCAAAGAAGGCAAAAGTTACGCTATCTGCTAACAGCTGTTTTAGAACCATGAATCACCAAAAAGCTTTGTGGTCACAATACGGTATGGATCCCGCAAGAGTCGCAAGACCAGGATATTCTAACCACCAAATGGGTCTTGCCATAGACATTAGTGGTCTGCCAGGGGATCCTGGACCTGTAAGTGGCAGTAAAGTATGGGCTTGGCTCAGCAAAAACGCCGACAAGTTTAGTTATAAGAATTACCCAGCGGAAGCATGGCACTGGTCGCCAACAGGAAATTAAATGAAGATTAAAGATTTACCTCGAATATTTTTTATAGCCCTGTGCTTGTTGGTACTAACCGCGACCAATGTGTCGCCGATTTTTGCCGAACCCTTGCCCGAAGATGAGCTAACAGCACTTGAGGACTACCCAAACTGGGTTGCTAGCAACGGCTGCACTGATTCGGGAAGCGGATCCATTAGTACTGCAAGTGGCCTGCCAGACGACCTAGTTAAGGCAATTAACAAACTAAAGCCGGACTATGTTAGGGCTAGTGAGGCCAAAAAGGTGCCTTGGCAGCTGCTGGCAGCAGTTCACTATAGAGAGGCAAGCAACAATCCCAATCAAGACCTTCAGGCAGGAAATCCTATAGGTGGCGGTGGTGGTCAGTTTGGTAGCTACCCTCAAGGGCGGCCTAAGTCCCTCGAACAGTCAGCTGAGTTTGCGGCCGATGAGCTTATGCAAAAAGCCAAGGAGGGTATCGTAAAAAAGCCAATTAATGTGCCTGCCCCCGATCCTAATGCAATAAAGGACGCGCTTTTTGGTTATAACGGTAGGGCTTCTGTTTATGCTGAGCAGGCTGCTTCCCTTGGATTTAATAAGAATACCCAGCCTTTTGAGGGGTCGCCATACGTAATGAATAATGCTGACAGCAAACACAAAGACATGAAGATAATCACGCAGGATTTTGGTGGACTTGATGGTGTAGACACAAGATTCGGAGCGTTTACTCTGTATGTTAAGTTGGGCGGCGGCACCGGTGGTAGCAGCGATAACTGCAGTACTACTGCGGGCGGCACTATTGCGGCTGCAGTTCAAACCGCAGTTAAATACTCGTGGCCTGAGTACCACGCTGCGCCATATTTTAAGATGAAGCCTGAGTATAAAACGGCAATCACCAAAGCGATTGGGGCTGGCGAATACGTTGGTGGTGGCCCGAACCCTGGGATCGATTGTGGGGGATTTGTAACTAGGGTTATGCGCGATAGTGCGGCAGACCCCAACTATAACTGGGGGCCAAAGAATGCCAAACAAGGGCCAACTAGCTCTCAACAAGCCTATATGGACGCCAATCCTGACAAGTACCAAAACCTAGGGAATGTTAACAATACGGACAAGCTTCAGCCTGGGGACATAGCAATAAACTCAACCCATACATATATGTATGTCGGTAAGCAGCCGGGCTTCAAAGGCAACGCAGCCTCTGCATCATACAGCACGAGCGGCACAAGCTGGCGAACCCCTATGGCCAGCAATACATATTGGGGTTTTGCTTGGTATAGGCTTAAGGGATGATATTAGTTGGAGGCAAGTCATGAGTAATGGTCAAAGGGTTCTGGTGGTGTTTGGTTTGGTACTTGTAGTCGTGTTGGGATTCAACATCACCACCTATATAAAACATAGGGGCATGGTAAAGATAACTGTGGCGGTTCTGCCCTCCGACTCTACACTCTTACTTGATGATAAAAAAGTTAAGCCTGGCGGCATATATGTGACCGCCGGATCACACAAGCTTACGGCGTCGAGGCAATACTTCACTACTGTTTCCAAAACAATTAACACGACCGATTCGAACTCCTCGGACATTATCTATCTAATGCCTAGCCCTGACTCTGAGGAGGCAAAAAAATGGCTCGAAGAACACCCGAAAGAACAATTAGCACGTGAAGCACAAGGAGGCGTCGAGGCAGTAAAAACACAGACTCTGTTAGACGATAAGTATCCTGTTATTAAGAAATTGCCTGAATATAATTCACGCTACAAGATAGACTACGCCCTAGACTCCAATAACAATATAAGCTTCTCGATAACTCTATACGCAATCATAAACAGGCCCGAGCAATATCCTCAATATCAGCAACAGCTGAAGCAATATAAGGCCGAAGCTCTAAAGTTTTTGACGGATAATAAAATTAACGTGCAAAAGACACCTATAACATACACACCAGACGTTGATTAGGCTTTACGCTCAAGCGGAATAACATTGCAGTCGTCAGTAAAGTGCTGGGTCACTATGTCTGCGTCGGTCGTTGTTATAAACGTCTGGTAGGGTGCGAGATAATCGGTCAGGGCGTGGCGGCGCTTGCCGTCTAGCTCGCTGAAGACGTCATCCAACAATAGAAGGGGAGTCGCGTCTCGGACTTTCTCGATGATTTTGAGCTCGATGATTTTGAGCGCCAGCACTGCGGTACGAACTTCGCCGCGAGAGGCGACTTCTTGTGCTGGTCTTTCGTCAAAGTTTATTAGTAAGTCCTCGCGGTGTGGGCCGTTGCCGGTGAAACCTCGTAGTTGATCATCATCAAAGCTGGTTTCAAGCTTTTTGAGCAGCTGGGTTTCGTATCTGTCGACTGGCCATTTGTGATCATAGCTAATTGATACTTTTGTTTTGGTGTTGGACAGTTTTTTGTACAAACCACTTAGGTCTTTGTTGATGGTCTCTGTTAGGTCAGTGCGTGCGCGAACAATTTGGCCACCTAGTTGGCTGAGTCTAACGTCCCACGGGAACATTTGTGACTGATTCGGGTTTGAGTTTTTGAGCAGACGGTTGCGTTGAGCCAATGTGCGCTTATATTGACGGCGAATGGTTCCGTAGTTGGGTGTTGTTTGCTCCAGTAGGTCGTCGAGGTAGTCACGGCGGCGGTCTGGGCCACCGGCGAATAGTCGCAGGTGGTTTGGTTCAAACAAAACAATTGGCAGAGTGCCCTGCATACTTAGGCGCTTGTAGGTTTTGCCGTCTATCTCGTATTGTTTGCTTGGCGAAGGCTCGGCGATTATCTTAATGGTTCGTTGGGTGTTGTTGTCACAGTGGCCATCAATGCGTGACCAAGGCTTGTTGAACTGTATTAGCTCACTGTCTTTGGCACGATATGATGAACCGCGAGACAGCACCAATACCGCCTCTAGTAGGTTGGTTTTGCCGCTAGCATTCGGCCCAACCACAATATTTACCCCAGAGCTTAGCTCAAAAGAAGCGTCGCTAAAAGAACGAAAATGCTGCAACCTCAAGTCAGTGATCATAGACTAATTGTAACGGAACTAGGTTTTAGCTCTTAAGGGGCATGATAATGTGCTGGTAGTCGGGCAAGGCGGGATCACTCAGTAGGGTTGGTTCGAGCTTACCATTAAAACCAAATGAGACATCTTCGCCATGCAGGGCACCAAGACCATCTAGAAGATAGCGCGAGTTAACAGTAATACTGCCGCTACCTTTAACTTTAGCTGGTGCTGTGGCGGTGTTCTCTCCTAGTTGAGAGGCTACAGAACGTATACTAAGCTGTTTTGAGGCCTCGTCTATCTCGATGGTTACGCTGCCTGCGCTTTCGCGGGCGAACAGACTGGAGACTTTGGTTACATTGACTAGGTCGGATCTTTTGAGGGTAGCTTGAGTGGTAAAGCTATTTGGAATTAGCTTGCGGTAGTCAGGATACTTTCCATCAACTAAACGAGTTACTAACTCAATATCACCGACATGGAAGGAAACTTGTTGGTCATTGTGAGTTATATGCACGTCTTCGTCATCATCGTTCAAAACTCTTAGCAGGTCGTTCATGGCTGAGGCTGGAACGAGCAGATGAATGTCGTTCTTTTCGGCTACAAGTTGTTTTTCGGCAAGGCGATAACTGTCAGTTGCCGCCATGTATAGGTTTCCTTCGTGGGTTTGAAGTAGAACACCGGTGAGTACTGGTCGTGTTTCGTCGTTGGAGGCTGCAAAAACAACTTGTTGCAAAGACTTCTTAAACAAACCACCTTTGATAGTAAGTTTTTTGCCGTCAGCTATAACTGGCATAACAGGGAAGTCGTCAGCAACGATTCCATTAACTACAGATTGGTATTGGTCGGTTGTAACGTGAAGTTTTGTTTCTTGTAGATCTAACTCAATAACTCCGTCTGGTAGGCTACTCACAAAGTCTTGCATTAGGCGAGCTGGAACAGTTATAGAGCCTTCTTGTTTAACCTTGGCGCCGATGTAGTGGGTTATGGCGATATCTAGGTTGGTTGCAGACAGACTTAATCGGTTGTTACTGGTTTTGATAAGTACGTTGGCAAGTATTGGTAGTGTGCCTCGGCTGTTGGCAACACGTGCAACGGAGCCTAGTGCGCGGTTTAAGTTTTCTTGTGTGACTTGTAGTTTCATATGACCGCCCTTCAAGTATTAATAACTAAATTATTTAAATAAAATCGTCGCTCGTTGTTATAGGTCGTGTGGAAACCTTGTAAAACTTGACCAGCAACAGACACAAAAAAGCTTTTTAGGATGTGGGAAACACCTCGGAAAAGACCGGCTAACAACACGTATAACCCCACCAAACTATCAACACCCGCGCCAAGTGCACCAGCCATGGCTGTGCAAACACGACCTAATTGACCACAAACACTGAACAGGCCACCCACAACTAATACACAGTTTTTACGCATACAAATGCTCCTTGATTTCGCTGATTGCCATGCGCAAAGATGCGTCAGTCCGAGCCTCTTCGTCTATTTTGTGTACAGAGTGAATGGCGGTGGTGTGGTCTTTGCGGCCAAGCTCACGAGCAATCTTAGGGAAGCTAAGCTTGAGCTCGTTACGTAGTATGTACATAGCGACTTGGCGCGGTACAACAATGTCTTTATCGCGCTTAGGACCAACAATATCCTCGTATGGTATCTGGAAGTGGCGGGCGGTGCGCTCAATTACCTGCTTGGCGCTAAGGTGCTTAGGTCGAACCTTGCTGACGTTGAGTAACCCGGTTGCAATATTGAGACTTGGCTCTAAGCCGCGCATCTCACAGTAAGCCATGAGTTGGTTGAGTGCACCCTCAAGCTCACGGATGTTGTTTTGAATATTAGTTGCTAGGTATTCGACGACGTCGTGATCGAGTTCGTCAAAGTGGCCTTGAGCCTTGGTCTGTACGATTGCGCAACGTGTCTCAAAGTCAGGGATCTGCATGTCGATGCTCATTCCGCCAGCAAAGCGAGACCTTAAGCGGTCTTCTAGTGTTGGAATATCTTTTGGCGGCTTGTCTGCACTGATAATAATTTGCTTATTGGCTTGGTGAAGGGCATTAAAGGTGTGGAAGAACTCCTCTTGCATCTTCTCTTTGCCAGCAATGAACTGAACATCATCAACGATCAAAACATCAGCTGTTCGATAGTGACTAGCAAAAGCAGCGGTCTTACGGAATCTAAGCGCATCGACAAACTCCTGCACAAACTGCTCGGTAGATATGTATAAGACTTTAGCGTTGGGGTCGCGGGCAGCCAAGATGTTGCCAACAGCCTGAATCAAGTGAGTCTTACCAATACCAACACCTCCATATAAGAACAGTGGGTTGTACTTGGTGCCCGGCTGACTTGCCACGGCTTGGCAAGCTGCAAATGCCAACTCATTACTACCACCAACAATAAAACTGTCCAGTGTGTAGCGCTCATTAAGGCCTTGTCGGTATGAGTGAGCGAGGCCACCGCCCAATGTTCCTTGGGTTCGTTTGGCTGCTGGTTCTTCTGTTGTAGTTTGTGGGCTGCTTGATTGTTGCGCTTGCTCGCTGTGAGACTCGCTCGCTGGGGTGTGTTTTGCACGAGGTTTATCAGCATGTGTCGAGATAATCTTATACTCGATACCCTTGGAGGTTAGGCCATTCTTGGCTAGAGTTTCGACGATGACATCGCCATATTTGCGCTCAAGCTGTTGCTTGATAAAGATGTTGTTAACACCAATGGTAATAGTTTCGTCGGAGTGTTTGAGCAGACTGGTGCCTTTGAACCACGTCACAAAATTCCCGTGCGAGACCGATAGTTCAATCTCTCCCAGAACCGCTTGCCACAACGCGTCTTGCTGCATACCTCTCCTCTTAGTAGGATCTAATATACGACACTCGGGCTAACTTATCCACACCCATAATTAACTTTCTTTGTGATTAGAGGTCGATAGGTCGACTAGAGGTATGTTTATGCACAGCAGAATCCCTCATCTGTTAATGTGTGGATAACATGTCGCGTATGGGGGATAACTTAGCCCGTTTGGCGAAGAAGCATTGTCAAAACCACATGGTGCTGCCGTAAGGCACGAGTGGTTTGTTGAGTTGTCCGACTACGGCCTATAATAAAAATTATTAATATTTATTAGATTTTATTAAAGGCATAAATTGGTACAAAAAAACCGAAGCGCAGGGACGCCGACCAAAACACCTTTACAAACAGGGGTAAGCAAGGTATAATTGGATCTAACATTCAATAGCAACAGCTACTTAAAGAAGGAAATCACATGCCAAAGCGAACCTACCAACCCAAGAAACGTTCACGTGCCCGCGAACACGGCTTTTTAAAGCGAATGGCATCCAAGGCCGGTCGTAACGTTCTCAAGCGCCGCCGCACCAAAGGCCGAGCTAAACTTACTGCCTAGAAATGATCAGCGTAGCTCACCGCTTTCATGGCTACGGCAGCCTACGCGGTGTCTATCAGGGTGGCAAAAACGTCCGCGGCTCATTAGTAAGCCTTAGGTTTCGTAGTAGAGGCCCAAACAAACCGTATCGCGTTGCGGTAGTTGTTAGTCGCAAGGTTAACAAGTCTGCTGTGGTGCGCAACCGTATTAGACGCAGGATTTATGAGGTTGTGCGACAATCCGAAGCCTCAATAGAGGCAGGCACTGATCTAGTGATAACGGTGTTTGACGATAAAGTTGCCGAGATAGAGGCCCAAAAGTTGCAGTCGGCGATCAGCGAATTATTGCAAAAAGCCTCCAGCCAACCCACCAAATAGCCCCCAAACATCGGTCAGACGTGCTATAGTAGAGAGCAAATAACGTAAAGGGAGTCCCGAGGCCCATGTTTACGACATTAGTAGTCCAACCTCTTTTTAACCTGTTGGCATTGATCTACGCCTTGATACCGGGGCACAACTTTGGCCTAGCGCTGATCATCTTCACGATAATTATTCGTTTGGCTTTGTGGCCAATGGTCAAAAAGCAGCTGCATCAAGCCAAGGCGATGCGCAAGCTACAACCCGAGATTAAGCGCGTTAAGAAGGCAACCAAGGGCAATCGTGCCCAAGAGTCGCAGATGTTGATGGAACTCTACAAAGAACGTGGCATCAACCCGTTTGCTACATTTCCAACCTTAATCGTTCAGTTTATTATCTTGATTGGCTTATATAGTGGTCTTAATAAGCTGATTCATGATCCAAACGCTTTGGTAACATTCACCTATCCGTTTGTTCAGGGTTTGCCGTGGATGGAGCAGCTAGCCAAAAACATTCACCTGCTTGATAACACCTTATTTGGCTTTGTTGATCTGAGTCGCGCAGCTCTTGGAAAGGGCGGCGTGTATTGGCCAGCAATGTTCTTAGTTATTGGTAGTGCCGTAGCGCAGTTCTATCAGACCAAGCAACTGATGCCTAGCAACAAAGACGGCCGTAGCCTGCGTACCATTCTCAAAGAAGCCGGTACAGGCAAGCAGGCCGATCAGTCAGAGGTGAATGCCGCTGTCTTTAGCAGTACAAAGTTCTTGCTGCCGGTGATGATCTTTGTCTTCACGGTTAACCTAGCCTCTGCCCTAAGCCTTTACTGGTTTGTCGGTGGAATCGTTGCCTACATCCAGCAGAGCATTGTTCTTAACAAAGACGAAGAAGAGATGGAAGCTATCGCTGATAAGCCAGACAAGAAAAAGAAGAACCTAAGCAAAATCCCAGAGGCAGAAATCGTCTCCACAAACACCAAAAAGCCAACTCCCAAGGCCAAAAAACAGACTAAAAAACGGAGGAAAAAGAGATGAACAGCTCAATGGAAGAAGCAATCCAATACTCTAAGAAATACCTAGAAGATCTATTATCATTCTTTGGCCTAAACACTGACGTCTACGCAACTAGCGACGACGAAGTGATCCAGCTAAGCGTCCCCAGCACACATCTCAATGGCTTTTTGATTGGTCAGCGCGGTGAGAACATGCGCTCATTGCAATATCTGACTAGCACAGCACTCAAGAACAATGATTACGAACACAATCGCATCAACGTCGACATCGCCGACTACAAGAAGCAGCGCGCCGAGCGCTTGCGTGAACGCGCTGAGGTCTGGGTTAAGCAAGTCCGTGACAGTGGTGAATCTATGGATGTAGAGCCCATGAACGCTGCCGACAGGCGCGTTGTTCACCAGCTTGCAGCTGAGTACGGTCTAACCAGCGAATCTGCTGGTGAGGGTCGTGACCGACATATTGTGCTTAAGAAGGGTGACTAGCTAACGAGAACGGGTCGTCGGCCAATACTGTAATAGCTAAAACCAGCGGCCTGCATCTGCGCAGGCTGAAAAACGTTACGGCCGTCAAATACCAGTGGCTGCTCCAATGACTTAGCAACTATGCTCAGATCGCTATCACCAAACTCAGGCCACTCGGTGGCGATAAGCAAAGCCGTGGCACCAGACAAGGTGTCGTACTTATCATCAACTATCTTAACGCGGTCGTCACCTTCGTAGACGGCACGGACATTATCAGCAGCCTCCGGGTCGTAAGCGACAACCTTTGCCCCGGCCTCGAGTAGTCGATTAATAATCGTCAGGGCAGGCGCCTCGCGGATGTCATCGGTATTGGGCTTGAAGGCTAGGCCCCACAGAGCAAAAGTCTTACCCGAAATGTTGCCATCAAAATGATCAAGTAGCTTGGTGACCAAAACTTCTTGCTGCTGGTCGTTGATAGCCATAGCAGCCGTTAGGAGCTTGAAGTCATAGTTGTGCTCCTCGGACATATGCTTGAGCGCACGCACGTCCTTAGGGAAGCAGCTGCCACCACAACCAATACCTGGGTAAAGAAACTTTTCGCCAATGCGGCTATCGGCACCAATGGCTTGTCGCAACATGTCGACATCAGCGCCCATTCGCTCACTGAGCTGTGCCATTTCGTTCATAAAGCTGATCTTGGTTACCAAGAAGGTATTAGCAGCGTATTTAGTTAGTTCGGCGGTGCGGGGGTCGGTGACATAGAGAGGGCGTTCGTCATTGGTGAAAGAAGCATAGAGTTCGCGCATGACTGCCTCAGCCTCTTTGCTGCTAACGCCAACTACTACACGTTCTGGTTCCATAAAGTCAGCTATCGCGTGACCTTCCCGCAAGAACTCTGGGTTAGAGGCAACATCAAATGGACTAGTAGCTTTGGCAGCGATGGCTTCGTGTACGGCCTCAGCAGTGCCCACGGGGACAGTGCTCTTGTCGATAACTACGCAATACTCAGAGGGTAGGCAGTCCCCCAAGGCTTCGGCGACTTTAAGTACAGCCGACAGATCGGCCGAACCATCTTCCATCGGTGGTGTAGGCAATGCCAAGAAGATAGCTTTAGCATCAGCAATCCCTTCGGCGAGACTGGTTGTAAAGGTCAATCGACCTTGCTCGATGGCGCGCGCCATGACCTCTTCTAGATTGGGCTCATAAATGGGAGAAACGCCCTGCTTGAGCTGCGCGACCTTAGCCTCGTTATTGTCGACACAAACAACATTGTGCCCGCTATCCGCGAGACAACAACCAGTAACCAGTCCGACATAACCTGTCCCTACAATTGTCACATTCATGAGGTTTTATTATACATGGCCCCGAGGCTAAAAGCTCAACCTGCTCGTTTGTAGACTTCGAGTGTTTGCGCGGCCGTACGCTGCCACGAGTATTCGGAGGCCTTGGCTTTGCCGTTGTTTATAAAGGTTTGCCGCAGCTCTTGGTTGGTCAGAACCTCGTTGATGGCGTGTGACATGGACTGAACGTCCAGAGGGTCAAAGTAGTGCGCAGCGTCACCATAGATCTCAGGCAGACAACTGGCGTTGCTACTGACTACTGGCGCGCCGTGCATCATGGCCTCTAATCCCGGCAGACCAAAACCTTCGCTCAAAGAAGGGAATACATAAGCTTGAGTCTGCTCATACAGCCAGCGCAACTGCCCTTCGCTGACAAAGTCGGTAAACACTACGTTTGCAATCCCGCGACTGGTGACCATTGCTTCGACACGAGCGTAGTTGCTATCCTTCTTGCCTGCGAGCACTAGCACAAGATCAGGGTGCTGACCTTTGAGCAGAGCAAAGGCTTCTATCAAGCGCTCCAGATTCTTGTGGGGCATCGGGCGACCGACGTACATGATGAACGGCTTGCCTTCGAGCTCTGGCATAGTCTGTGCCGGTTCGATAATTGCGTCGGCCGCTTCAAGGGTCACAGTGATTTTATCCGGACTTACCCCGCTAAAATTAACCAAATCCTTTTTGGCAAACTGTGATCCTGTTATTATTGCCACGGATTTCTTAAGCACTCGTTTTATAACAAGCCGATAGATATGCTGCTTGAAGCGAAAGACGATCATGTTTTTGCTTGGATTATCGAAACGTAGAGCAGTCAGGTCGTGAACCGTAGACACGACTCTGCCGCGGTACAAGATTGGCTGTTGCGCAAACGGAAAGTGCACCAGATCGGCTTGTTGACGCTTGATTAGACGCTTCAGCCCAAGCTGCTCCCCAAAGCTGAACTCCTTGTAAGGACAAATTATCTTGCTAAAACGATTATTGCTGGGCTGCCAGCCTTCGGCGTCTTGGGGCTTGAGCAGTACTCTATATTCGTTTTCATGGTCAATAAGTTGCAGATAGTGCAATAGTCTTTCAACATAACGACCGGAGCTGGTGCGAAGTTCGCGGGCGTCTATAACGATTCGTTTCATAGACTTATAGTAACTTAGGCAAAATCTAAAAGTAAGAGGCAGACTTTGGCGCAGGCTAGATGTTATACTATTGCTTAGCAATAAAATCTAGACGGAGGCGACGCGACTAATGGCAAAGACTGCACTTATCACAGGCATTACTGGGCAAGATGGTTATCACTTGGCAGAACTATTGAACTCAAAAGGCTATGAAGTCTACGGCATAATCCGCGGCCAACAAAACCCTAAGCGTCAGCGCGTTGAGCAAGAGCAGCCATACATCAAACTCATTGAGGCTGACCTTGTAGACCAGTCATCACTCGTCAACGCCATTCAGATATCTAAGCCTGACGAGGTGTACAACCTAGCCGCTATTAGCCACGTTGGATATTCTTTTAAGACGCCACAGCTAGTTGCTGATGTTACGGGCAAGGGTGTTCTTAACCTACTTGAAGCTATTCGTCAGACCGGCGGTGCTAAGACGATTCGCTTTTATCAAGCTTCAACTTCTGAGATGTTTGGTGGTCTGGACTACAACCGACCTGGCAAGGGCTATGACGAGGACGCCCTATTCCACCCAAGAAGCCCATATGGTGTAGCTAAGCTCTACGGACACTGGATTACCAAGAACTATCGCGAGAGCTATGACATGCACGCTAGCTGTGGCATATTGTTCAACCACGAAGGCGAACGACGCGGCCTAGAGTTTGTAACTCGCAAGATTAGTAATGCTGTTGCTCGCATTCACCTTGGTAAGCAAGACCACATTGAGCTCGGCAACCTCGAGCCTAAGCGAGACTGGGGCTACGCTGGTGACTACGTAGAAGGTATGTGGCGAATGCTGCAGCAAGACCAGCCTGATGACTTTGTCTTGGCAACTGGCGAGACGCACTCTATTGGTGAATTCTTGGAGCTGGCCTTTAAAGAAATCGGAATAGACGACTGGAAGCCTTACGTTAAAGAGAACCCTGCCTTTATGCGACCAGCAGAAGTCGACATCTTACTCGGCGACCCTTCAAAAGCCGAAAGAGTTCTTGGCTGGAAGCGCAAAGTCGACTTTGAAGGTCTTGTTAAGCTGATGGTCCAGAACGACATCGGCCTAGAATCAGCCGACACCCTTAAGTAGTACTAGCGAGAACGCCAGTCGGCAATAACGTCGGCCAGAGTAGTTTCTATATCAATTGCTGGTTGCCAGCCGGTATCCTGAGCTAGCTTGTCGTGACTGCCGTATATCAACGGATTATCGGCAGGGCGCATCTTAGCTGGATCAGTCTTGATCTCAGGACTGGACTCAGTGGAGGCAAGCAGGCCTTTGAGAATGTCGTGGCCGCTGCGTGGTGTGCCAGAACAGATGTTATAGACTTGGCCGGCACGACCCTTTTGCAATAGCAGACGGTAGGCACGAACAATATCACGAACGTCGGTGTAGTCACGTTGAGCCTCGAGATTGCCTACCAGCACCTCTTGAGCATTGCCCTTCTCGACTTCAACAATCTGTTGAGCTAAGTCAGGAACAATAAAGCCAGGGCCTTGGCCGGGGCCAATGTGATTAAAAGGACGGGCGATTATCGAGTCAAAGCCACGCCCGTGATAGTAATGGGCCATTTGCTCTTGGCCGATCTTGCTGACGGAGTATGGTGAGCTTGGCTCGACAGGGGAGTCTTCGTTTAGAGGCAGAGACGCAGTTGCATCGTAGAGGCTGCCACTGCTGATAATCAAAAAGCGCGGTGATGCACCTTGAGACAAGGCGGCTTCAAACAAGTTAACCTCAATACCGACGTTTACAGACATGTAAAGCATCGGGTTATCAAAGGAGGCACCAACGGCGGCTAGGCCAGCAAGGTGGATTACGCCATCTATGTCTGTGAAGTCTATTTGGGCGACCTGATCGGGCTTGGTTAGGTCGAGCTCCAGATAGGTCGCGACATAAGGTGATTTGTCCTTGGCTCCTTGTGGACCGCCAACACCAACGACGGCTATGCCGTGCTCGTGCAGTTCTTTAACTAGGTGTTGGCCGACAAATCCGTTGGCTCCTGTGACTAAAATCTTTTTCATTATGAAGACCATTATATATGACTCTTCAAAACCAAGCCCAGATAAGTTGTAGTAAGGGGTTAATCAGGGTAAAATAGAGCATAATGCACAACCTGACCCAGCGTTACCGCTACTCTATCATTTTGCTCAAGCAGCTTGTTAAAACTGATTTCAAGTTACGCTACCAAGGCTCTATTTTGGGCTATGCGTGGTCACTGCTCCGTCCACTGTTTCTGTTTATTATTCTTTACATTGTTTTTGCTAAATTCTTGAAAGTTGGCGGAAGTATTCCACACTTTCCGGTGTACTTATTGCTTGGTATTGTGCTCTGGAACTACTTTGCTGAGGTGACTATGGGTGGGGTAAGTGCGATAGTCGGCAGAGGTGATCTACTAAGAAAAATTAACTTCCCTAAGTATGTTTTGATCTTGGCTGGATCCTTTTCAGCGTTCATTAACTTGATACTAAACTTTATAGTAATTGCCTTATTTATGGTTTTGACTGATGTCAGCATCTCGTGGAGCGCAATAATTATGATTCCGATAATTGCTGAGCTATTTATATTTTCTATAGCAATGGCCTTTTTCTTGAGCGCACTGTACGTTAAGTTCCGTGACGTGTCTTACATCTGGGAGGTTATTATGCAGGGCGCGTTCTACGCGACGCCAATTCTGTATCCCCTGAGTCTAATACCGGTGGCCGCCGCCAAACTTTTGATCCTAAATCCTATGGCGCAGATCATACAGGACTCTAGATACGTGCTTGTAACTAAGGATACTGACACGATTCATACGCTTTACGGTGGAAACAACTGGGTCTGGGCTATACCAATCGGCATTACCTTAGTGACAGCAGTATTGGCGGCATCCTATTTCCGATCACAGTCTAAGCATTTCGCGGAGGAAATTTAGTATGTCTGACGAAATCGCCATCAAAGTCGACAACGTATCCAAGAACTTTGTTCTACCGCATGAGAAGGTTAGTTCCGTAAAGAGTCTGTTTACTAGCTCTACCAAGAAACGTGATAAAGGCAAAGAAACCCAGCATGCTCTAAAAGACATTTCATTCGAGATAAAAAAAGGTGAGTTCTTTGGCATCGTGGGGCGTAACGGCAGCGGTAAGAGCACACTTCTTAAGATACTTGCGGGTATCTATCAGCCTACTGTGGGCAGTGTTTCAACAAAAGGTAAGCTAGTACCTTTTATTGAGCTTGGAGTGGGTTTTAATCCAGAGCTAACCGGTCGAGAGAACGTTTATCTTAACGGCGCTCTACTCGGTTTCTCTAAAAAAGATCTAGACTCCATGTATGACGCTATAGTCGAGTTCGCTGAGCTTGAGAGGTTTATGGACCAAAAGCTAAAAAACTATTCATCAGGTATGCAGGTGCGTTTGGCCTTCTCGATGGCAACACGTGCGGAAGCGGACATTTTGCTAGTCGATGAGGTATTGGCTGTTGGTGATGCTGATTTTCAACGCAAGTGTTACAACTACTTCCGTGAGCTCAAAAAGAATAAGAAAACTGTAGTGTTTGTTAGTCACGACATGGATGCCATCAAAGAATATTGCGACAAAGCTATTATGATCGAACAAAGCGTTTTGATATCTAGTGGAGCTCCATCTGATGTTGCGGTTGAGTACCAGCGCCTATTTACGGAGTCTGAGACTTCTGGTGGCAAAGATGGCACTGGCAAAAGATGGGGAGACGGGCATATTAAATTCAAATCAGTGGAACTCCACCCTACTGATCTAAAAACAGAGAAAGAACTAGAGATAACAGCATCGGCCGTTGCCCATGCAGACATAGATAACCCCATATTTGGTTTTTCAATTTCAAACTCTGCCGGACAAGAAATACTGGGCACCAATACCAAGATAAAACAAGTTCATGTACCGCCAATGAAAAAAGGAGAAACACTCCAAATACATTGGAGTCTACCTCACATATTCGGAGATGGTAAATATTACGTTAACTTGGCTGTTGTCGAAGGAGACGGAATAACCAATTGCGACAACTGGCGAGAAGCAACAAGCTTCGATGTGTTTAAAGAAGAGCGCACCCCTTATGTAATTACACCAGATGTCAGTGTACGTATAATGGGCCATAACAGATAGCGCTTTATGAAAAATCAGAGTAAGTCAGTTG
The DNA here is from genome assembly GCA_038064375.1 of Patescibacteria group bacterium. Taxonomy (GTDB): domain Bacteria; phylum Patescibacteriota; class Saccharimonadia; order Saccharimonadales; family UBA4665; genus JBBTTE01. The sequence continues at coordinate 152,026 of JBBTTF010000001.1, forward strand.
CATTTGAGAACCTATTCATAGATGCCATGGTGCTGGCGCCTGAGAAAACTAGTGGCGTAGGCCACCTGACTCAACACTTGGTTGACGCTCTGATTGATAACAAGACTCTCGCTGCACACTATCGAGTACGTCTTGTGGTGCCGTTCAACAAGGCAAAAATGGTAAGGCAAAAATTTGGTGACAAGCAAGTTAACATTAAGAAATTATGGTTACCCGCAAGGGTAATTGAGTTGCTAGCGCGGCTACACCTACTCCCGCCAATAGATATCTTTCTGGGTAGAGGTGTATATCTATTCCCGAACTACAAGAACTGGCCTCTTGTAAGGTCTAAGTCCTACACTTATTTTCACGACCTCTCATTCATACAGCACCCCGAATACGTTCAGCCAAAAAATCTAAGGTATCTACAGAGACATGCAGAAAGTTGGATAAAACGCAGCTCCCACGTACTTACAATTTCAAAGTTTTCAAAAGAGGCGATAGTCAAACATTACAGAATATCACCAGATAAGATTTCGATAGTGTATGCGGGTGTCGACACCAATACCTTTAAACCTAAAACTTACAAAGAGATTGAACTTGTTTGCAAAAAATACAGTCTGCCCAGAAGTCCATACTTTCTCTTCATTGGCAATATAGAGCCGCGAAAAAACCTAGAACGCCTCGTTGAAGCCTATAGTATCTTGCCAACAGACATCAAAAATAAATACGGTCTAGTATTGATAGGCGGCGGCGGGTGGCTTAATGATAAGCTTCTCAACAAGATTGCGAAATTACAAGAAAACGGTGACAATATTAAGATGCCGTCGAAATATGTTAGTGACGAAGACCTACCATCTATATATAGCGGCGCTACAGCCTTAATGCACCCAGCACTCTACGAAGGTTTTGGCATAACACCTATTGAGGCAATGGCTTGCTATACTCCTGTTGCCTTGTCTAAAATTGAACCTATGATTGAAGTAACGAAAGGCGCGGCGTTACTTTTTAATCCGTATAGCGTGGATGCGATTAAAAACAGCATGCTTGACGTGGTCACTAATCGAGAGTTAAGAAAAGACTTGAAGCGTCGTGGAGCAAAACGTTCAAAAGAAATGGAATGGTCTAAAACTACTAGGCCTCTAGTCGATCTATTAATCAAGGACGCCAAATGATTAAGCCAAGAGTAAGCTACGCACAAAATCGTGAAGATATAATTCTTGACGGACTAGTTAAGGGTGCAAAAAAAGGTTTTTACGTAGATGTTGGAGCCAATCACTCGGTACTAGATTCGGTTACAAAGCTTTTCTACGACAGGGGCTGGAACGGTATTAATATAGAGCCTGCTCATGACTTGTGTGCACTACTTAAGCTCAGTAGGCCTCGCGACATCAATCTTGAATATGGTGTTTCTGATAAAACAAGTGAACTTACCTTCAGGGAGTACTTATTGGGTGATGGACTTTCAACCTTCTCAGATGAAGTGCAAAAAATATATGAAAATGACGAGCATTATCGATACTTTGCCAAAGAGTACGTTGACCACAAAGTCCCAGTAACAACACTTGCTAAGCTATTGAAAGAGCATGCAAAAGATAAGAAAATTGACTTTATGAAGATAGATGTAGAGGGCTATGAGTATGAAGTTGTAGCCGGCAATGACTGGACTAAGTATCGCCCAGTCATACTTTGCATAGAGGCCAATCATGTCGTTAGGGATTGGCATCCAATGATTAAGGACGCTGGGTATGAACTTGTTTTCTGGGATGGCCTAAATGAATATTTTGTCGCAAAAGAGCACAAGCAACTCACCAAGGATTTTTCGTATGCAGATTCTGTATTCCTAGGAGAGCCTTTTGTTAGTTGGGGCGAATACAAAACACGTCAAGACTTTGAGAGCGAGAAAGCTATTCTTAAGCTTGAGTTGTCGAGAAAAGATAAAGAGATCACCAACTTAAAACAGGGCCTTGTAAGCAGCGTCGCTCACCGGGATACGTCAAAGATAAAGCGAGGCCTTCTAAAAGTGGACAGGAAACTTAACAGCATGCTTACGACAGAAGTATCTGAGCCTGCCCATGATGTAGGAGTTGATCCAACGACATTACCCGAGCTTAGCGCTCAATTACGGGATCAATTGATTCAAACAAAGCCATCAAGAAAAGCAGCAAAAAACCTTGCGCATAAAAGCTATGGTAAAAGTAAGGACGCACTAAAACATGTAAGGCACAAGAAATGAGCATGAATAATTCGAACAAGCCACTCATTATTGATGCACAGCTTCTTCAAACAACAGCGTGGGACAGGGGAATGGGGCACTACTGCCGCTCCTTAATAGAGGCATTTGGTAAGACCGAAGACAGCAATAATGTAACAATAATTGTTAATAAGCACCTGCATCTGGACGAACAAAGAAAGACACAAATTCAAGACCTTTTGCCTAAGGCTACACTGGCTATCTTGGACTTACCTACCTTAAGTGGCAATATTGAAAGAACGAAACACATTGCCACTCAAAAGCTAGACAAGTTTATAAAAGAAAAATATCGAGAAGAGGAAGTTAATTTCTTAATACTACAGCTCTTTACGTTTGATTATTGCGCGGCCTTTCCTACATCAGCAAATAAATTTGTATTGTGCTACGATCTTATACCTTTATTGAATTGGCAGAAATTTTCAAACTACTTCGCTCCTCACATGTATTTCCCGCATCTAGTAACGCTACTCGAAGCGAACACCGTGTTGGCGATCTCAAACACTACAAAACAACAGCTACAAGACCAGCTATCAATAAATAAAGACAGAATTGTTGTTATCAACGGTGCCTATATAGAACGACAGCCGATAATAGAGTTTGCTCTTGTTGATAGAGGCACGCCCTTTATATTAATGCCAACTGCCGATTTACCCCACAAGAATAATGAAGTAGCAGTCAAGGCATTCGAACAATTTAATAGAGAGCTGGGGGGTATCTTCAAGCTTGTAATCACGTCTGAGATTTCTGAGGACACACAACAGCTACTAAATTGCTATTCTGACAATCTGATTTTCAGTGGCAATATAAGTGATCAGCAACTCGAGTACCTATATCAAAAAAGTCACGCAGTACTATTCTTGTCATCTGTTGAGGGTCTTGGGCTTCCGATACTAGAGGCAATAAATAGCAACAAGCCGGTAGTATGCTCGAACATCCCAGTTTTCGAAGAGATTTCGCAGAGCGCATTTTATTACTGTGACCCCAAACAGTCAGACTCAGTTGCAAGCGCTCTTAGGGCGGCAGTCATACAGTCTGGATGGGAGAACAAACAGCCCGAATACAATAGAATACGTATAAAATACACTTGGATGAACAGCGCCAAGCAGCTAGTCGGCAGCTTGAAAAATAAACAAGTGGCTGTCGAGAAAAAAAAGAAGCGCAAAATAAACATTGCATTACCACACCCCTCCAGTACAAGTAGCAGCCTAGGTGCCATTGCCCAATCTTTAGTCCCTGCTTTAAAAGACGCATTCGAGATAAATTCATTCGTATCAAGCGACAAGTATGTCAATGAAAACGTAATGCCTTTGTTCTTAGATTATATGACTACGGTCGAACCTATTGAGAAGATATTGGACACAAAAAACCCATCAGTTTATTTTATCGATCGTTCTTCTGCTAGCAGAGATGTTCTAAGAATGGCAATTTTACGGCCTGGCGTATGTTTCATTACTACCAAAGACACCACTCAGCTATTAGAATACCTTGCTCAAACCGGCCAAATTACTAACAAGCTTGCTTCTGCTGGCGGACGAATAGCTAAGAACAACTTAGCAGGTATTTTGACTCAAACCGGCAACAAGGTTTACTTGCTTGATGCTGAAGGAGCTAACATCAGCAGCGGTCAGGACAATAACACTAAGTCTTACACACAGACGGATGATAGATGGGGATTGGCACAGACAATAATTCAACAAGTCATGAAAAAGACAGAAGAACAAGGCGGGGGCGCCGATGACTAACAAACGCGTTCTCGTGGTCTCAACTTATCCTATCAAAGACCCTAAGCATGGCGGGCAAAAGCGCCTGAATGCTATTTTTCAGCAGTACAAAGAAAACTTTAAGTCTGCAAAATTTGCAGCTGTCTTTTACAAGGGCTTTTACTCAACATACGGCCCAAATGACATACACATTAGTTTGCAGACAGAATCGAAAATCCAGAGATCGCCATACACAAGCGATATAATCTGCGGAGAAGCAATCTATAATGACGCCAGAGTCCGTAAAAAATTCACAAAACTACTCCTTGCATACAAGCCAGACATAATTCATATCGAACAGCCATATCCATATGCGGGACTCAAGCCGCTACTACAAGACTTAGGCATGCGCCCCAAAATTATTTTTGGTTCTCAGAATATTGAGGCACCCATGAAGCGAGAAATACTTGAAGGAGTAGGCGTCGACAAAAAGGATATTCGGGAAGCAGAACGCACGATATTTAATCTCGAGTCCGAGTTGTCGCGGAAGAGTGACCTAGTCATAGCCTGTACAGATGGTGACATGACAGCTCACAAAAAGATGGGCGCTAAGAGGGTGGTTTTGGCACAGAATGGTATAGCGCCTATTCAGTATTCAGCACAATCTTTAAGATACTGGCAAAGACGGTTTAAAAAGAAACACATTGCAAGGAATGTGTTATTTGTGGGCAGTGCCCATCCTCCTAATTGGACTGGATTTTTCGACATGATAGGTAAAGGTCTGGGGTTTGTGCCCCATGATACGAGAATAGTAATTGCTGGTAGTATCTGTGACTACTTCGACCAAAATATTAAAGAGAATTCGCTCAACATAGAAGATGCAACCTTTTGGTTGAGGGCCTTTTCAGCTGGTCGGTTGAGCGAAGATAGGCTTGGTGCATTGATAGAACTAGCAGACGTTATAGTGTTGCCGATAACTGAGGGCGGAGGCTCCAACCTTAAGACAGCAGAGGCAATAATTGCAAATAAAAAAGTCGTCGCAACAACCCATGCGCTGCGATCATATGAGTGGTTTGAAGACTTTCCGAATGTTTGGGTTGCAAGTACGCAAGCCGAATTCCAAAAGGGTATTATTCAGGCTCTCAACACCCCTTACGTAAAACGTTCAAGTGAACAAAACCGACTTGCTGAGCGAGTTGAGTGGCGACATCGATTATCTGATATGGTAGAGGACGTAAGCAGCATATGAAAAGAATATTAATAGACCTTACTGACCTAGAGCTTTGGAGCGGGCATCATGGAGGCACCCAGAGGGTTGTCTACGGGATTGCTAGTAACTATTATCTGCACCAAGAATCCCTAGACGATAAAGTTGTGTTCATTGCTTTCTCAGCACGTCATAAAAGATTTTATGAGACTAGCTTTAAGCCAATATATGAGCGAGTAGAGTCACTTAAGGCGGCCACTCCCACGAGTGTCTCGGCGACGCCTTCACTAAAAGGTAGGCTTAAGCATGGCATAAGGCCTTTTGTTCCAAAGATTGTTCGCCGAAACGATGCGGCAAAAAAAATGGTTAGGGGATCTATGAAGGTTGTGCGGCATACCGTGGTTGCTGTTAGGGCAGGCTCATCCTCGCGCAGACTAAAAATTGGCAACTCTTCAAACGGCCAAGTGGTGTTTAGTAGAAACGACACTGTATTAATGTTGGGCAAGCCATGGGACGATCTAAATATTCAAAAGAAACTTACCGAAGAAAAGTCTAAAACTAACTTCAAGTTAGTTCAAGTAGTCTATGATTTGATAATTCCCCTCTACCCAAACTTGCACCACCCAGATATCTTTGCTGCTTACACGCAACACATGTTTGAGGCAGTGGCCACGTCGGATCTATTATTGCCAATATCGAATTCTTCAGCGAATGACTTGAGGAAGTTTTGTAAACGCCTGAGCTTACCAATACCTGAGATTAAAGTCATAAGGCTAGGGGATGAAATTATAGATATTGTTAGTAAAAAGAAACCGGACCAACGCATAAAAGAGGACTTCATCGCATGTGTAGGCACTGTAGAGATACGTAAGAACCACACCCTACTTTTCTATGCTTACAAGCTTGGCCTTGAGCGTGGTTTAGAACTGCCTCAGCTGGTTATAGTTGGAGGGAAGGGATGGTTAACCGGAGACCTCCAATATATCTTAAAGAATGACCCAGCGCTTAAAGACAAGATAATCATTCTAAATAATATAAACGACTCTGGGCTGAGCTGGATATACGAAAATTGTCGATTCACAGTGTATCCAAGTATGTACGAAGGCTGGGGTTTGCCCGTTGCTGAATCGCTAGCTCACGGCAAAATGTGCGTGGCTTCTAAATCTTCTTCAATACCAGAGATAGCAGGAGAGCTGATTGATTACTTTTCACCATATAACTCTGAAGAGTGCCTTAACGTTATCAGCAGGCACCTAGATGCAAGCTTAGTTCAGTCCAAAGAACAGGCAATAAAGGCTAAGTACGGCATTACAACGTGGAACGATACATTTAATTTTGTCAATAAGTCGATCTCTAGCCTGCAGACCAAACTAGATTAATTTGTTAGTTCGACCTTAATGTTAGGCGTTTGTTCCAGACTGGTTTTTAGCCCGGCGTAGTTAATACTCGATGCTAGTACAAAATATTGTTGACTCGGGTTTTCTTTAGCACATGAGCGTATAAGGTCGGTTAGCTTACTATCCTGACTCGAAATCTGATACCAAGTTATTGTTTTCTCGCAAAAGGTATATTCACGGGACATCATGTTGAGAAAGTGTGTTGTTATCACGTCCTCTTCGTAATTCAGATGTTTGGTAACTATGATGTTTCCTCTCGCTCCACCTCCGTTTATCAGTACATCTGACACCTGGCTGGCGGTGTACGGAGACAGATTTCTAAATGCCCCATCTATATATTTTAAGTTCAGGAGATTCATATTGCTTGCCACAGGCACAAAAGCCAGTAAGGATGCAGTAAATATGAAAGCGCCCATGACGCCTACTTGTGGCTTGATTTTTTCGGCGAACAGAACAAATACGCTACCTACTAACACGGCGAGCAACATAAAAGGCAGAAACGAAAGCTTTACAGAGTAGTAGGTCTGTCTGCCAGCACTAATAAATTGATAGAAGTAAATGCCGCTTGTAAGCAACAAACTTCCGCTCAGTGCTGCAGCGAAAGTTTTTTTAAGTGCAGAACTTTTGGTTATGTATATCAGAACCATCGCAATAACAAAAAGACCAAAAAGTATAGTGTAGTTGGTTGGAGCAATCCCACCGTCCTCATTAAGTTGATTAACTTTAGTGCTATACAAAATTTGCAAAATTCCCTGAATTGAAGCTAAGCCCAGAAGTAATAATGTGCCTGCAACGACAGGTAGACTACTGACGAACCATTTGAAAGCAGCCTTGAAGTCTTCAGAAAATATGCTCAACAGACCCATGAGTACAAGTATGTACCCAACTGGGGCTGCTAGTAGCCAGGAAAAGCCCATACCCCCTGAGATAATTAGACCAGAAATCCAGAACCTATTGGCCTTAACACGCAATCCCGTAGAATCCCTTAAGGAAGCAAACAAAAGCACGGTTAAGGACAGCAGGTAAAGCATCGGGGCTAAAAAGTTTGCGAAGCCATACTGCTGTATGCCAAAGAAAAGGAACAGCTCAGCAATAGAAGTAAAGCCGATTCCGGCCAAGAGCCCGACACTAGAAAGTCTTGATCCTAACACCTCCTCGGTAACCATAAATAGAAGGCGACAGAAGATGAATACAAGAGCGCCGTACCACATCTGCACAGTCAAGAAATACATAAGTAAAAGCTTGGTAGGGTGTTCCTTGGCGCTTATAGTTGAATCAATAGCTCTCCAAACTATCGAGTTCGAGAGGTGCCATCCTTGTGGGTAAGAAGTGAAATCACGATAAAGTATCTTTGGTACAACTGACTTTGCTTCTCCATAGGCATAGCCTTGATTGTCGTACACCGATAATGTCATGGAAATATGAGTTGTGTGATCAAACCCAGTAGTGCTATAGCGAATAAGCTGTTGTAGAATTGGCCCGCCATGGAGAGTGCCTAGAGTCATAATTCCGACACTTGCCGCGCTTACAAGTAGGGCTGCAATATCTGTTCGACTAACTAGAGTTACCGCCACCTCACCGCTGCCTCTTAATCGCATACGCATCAGGAGTAAGTATGCTAACACTTGCGCTACAACTACATAAGGCACCGTCAAGCGTAGATTTAGAGCCCAAAAAACTATGGCAAGTATCTGCTGAGAAGCTGTTATTAACGTAAAAGCAAGCACTAATCTTAAGAGAAACGAATCTATCTTTTTTGAAAATGGCCAATAAACTGCCCACAGAATAACGCAGAACATAAGCGCCAATAGCTTAAAGGGCGTAAAAGATAAGCACACCAATACAATGCTAATAACTGCGGCAGATTTAGTATTTGATAAATTAGTCAACATGACAACATTTGGTTAAATAGCTCAACATTGAGTATTATAATCGTAAGACTTAGATTAGCATAGAAACGCGGAGGACTTTTGAGTAAAACTACATTTGCATATACTGGCTGTGAAAACTTGGAAGTTATGGCAGATGCCGACAACTACAATAATTTCTTAGTTGAACTTGTGGCCAGCCAGCTTAATGGTAAAGGATCAGGCAAGGTGCTTGATTTTGGCGCTGGCACAGGAACGTACGCAAAGATGCTTAGTAAGAAAGGTGTCAAAATTGATTGTCTGGAGCCAGATGCTTCACTTCAGAAAGCGCTCAAAAAAGACGGTTTCAATGTCCTGAAGGGCTCTAATGAGCTTAAGGCCAACACTTACGATCTTATATATTCATTGAATGTGTTTGAGCACATAGAAGACGATTTTGCAGAAGTTGCCAAGCTCCAGAAAGCGCTCAAAAAAGGTGGCCGACTGGTTATATATGTTCCCGCTTATCAAATATTATTTTCCTCGATGGACAAGCAGGTTGGACACTTCAGGCGTTATAGAGCTAAGAGACTAAGGATGATGGCTGAGCACGCAGGCATTAATATTAATAGACTTGCGTACTATGACCCAATTGGTTTCTTTGCAGCATTTGCGTACAGACTCTTTGGCGGCGGCGGAGTTCTTAATCCTAAGTCTGTTCGTCTGTATGATAAGTATGCGTTCCCTTTCAGCAAAACGCTTCATCCAGTAACCAAAAAGTTTATAGGCAAGAATGCAATCTTGGTCGCTGAAAAATGAAATCAGCAAAAACAAAAAAACGCCCACAACCCGTACTAAGTATATTGATACCGGTATATAACGAAGAGAACACACTCAATAAAATACTGACTAAAACTACTGACCTTAAAATTTCAAATTACGAAGTGATAATTGTAAACGATGCCTCTTATGACAAGACAGCAAGCATTATAAAAAAATTTGCCAACTCATTTAAAAGCACCAACGTTAATCTATCTGTTTTCACGCACAAAATTAATAAGGGGAAAGGAGCAGCAATCAAGACTGCTTTGAAGCAAGCTAAAGGGGAATATTTTGTTATTCAGGACGCAGATTTGGAGTATGACCCAAAAGATATACAGCCCCTGTTAAATAGGGCAATTACAGACGATCTTCCTGCTGTTTATGGATCTCGCTTCCTCGGCACAATAAAGAATATGCCACGAGCAAATTACTTCGCAAACAAGTTCTATAATTTTATGCTAAGGCGGCTCTATGATACTGACATCACAGACATGCACACTTGCTATAAATTGGTCAGGACTGATCTTATGAAAGAATTTAAGATGCAGTCAGAGGGGTTTGGGTATGCCACAGAATTAGTGAGCAGGCTGCTTAAAAGGAACGTAAATATTACAGATATGCCCATTAATTTTAATGGCAGAACAAAGAAGCAAGGCAAGAAAATTGGTGTCAAGGATGGCGTCGACTGCATATACATGATGTTTAAGTACAGGTTCAGCAAAAGCGCATGAAGGAGTACATCTATGAAATTTACAGAGACAAGAACTTAACCATTAAGTTTGGCATTATTGGTGCCATTGGATTTGTATGTAACTTCATGGTTCTAAAAACCGCAACTGATCAGCTAGACCTCAACAAGATTTTAGCAGAGCTGATTGCAGCGGCCATTGCTTTGCATGTAACTTTCCTACTGCATGACAAGTGGACTTATCGCATCAACAAAACGGTACATAAATATCACCTCAAGTTTTCACAACGCTACAGAGCGTATCTTTTGAGCAATTCGTTCGCGTCTCTTTTAACAGTAATATTCTTTGCCATTTTCTCGACATTCTTAAGTCATTTACCGGCACTTGCGCTAGCTGCGCTAGCAGGCCTTACATGGAACTTTTTCGTTAACAAAAAGATAATATGGCATCACAAGCCTCACTAATCCGAGTAGTGACAGACTAATTAACTGTTACGCCGAGCCAAGAATCTGCGTTCATGTTCCATGTATAGCCTGGAGCGCCCTCCACGATTGGCTGGAAGTGCTCCTGATAGAATCCTGTCTGTGCTCCAGCCAAAGCAGTCAGAGGAAACTCGTACTGTACAATCTGACTAGGCTGAACCGTGTGCTGCGCGCTAGATAAAGTAACCCCGTCTGCTTGGTATACCTTACTAAAGGTTAGATTAGTGCGGTTAGAAGACGGCCAACCAGTGTTGAAGATGCTGACACGATTAATTGGCCACCCAGTAGCCAGATGGACTGGGAGCTTGCCCGTTGGAACTGATATGTCATCAAACCACGGAGATCCTCCAACATTCTTAAATCTCAGATATGAATTTGCTGCAACGCCTCCGCGAGAAATAGTTGGGTATGCGCTTTGGCCGGCATATGCTGCTTTATACGATGGCTTGTGTACGCCAATATCGAGGTATGCCCAGCCACCAAGATTCCACATGTATCCGGGAGCACCTTCAAGTATTGGCTGGAAGTATTCACGGTATACGCCCCCTGGGATGTTAGGATTGGCATAGACGGTAAAAGCAAACTTAGCAATTTGTCCTGGCTGAACCGTGTGTTGCTCACTTGCTAATGTAACCCCGTCTGCTTCATAAACGGCTGAGAAAAAGCCTGTTGCTCGGTTTGAAGATAGCCACCCATTTGCCTTGAATGCCGAGTTTCGATTTATAGGGAAAGTGGAGGCAAAGTGAATCGGGGAGTACCCAGGAAAATTACTAGCGTCATCTTTCCAGAATGAGGTACCGGTGTTTTTAAACATAAAGTATACGGATACGCCCACACCAGAATCAATTACAGGGTAGGCACTTTGCGATACGTATTGTGCAGAGAAGGAGGGATCATATGTTGACCCAAACCACTGGTTGAAGTAGTAGACAAACCAATAACTCCCTGAATAGTATTGTTGGGAGCTACCTGGGTATACGTGTGGAGTGTAGCAGTATAAGGTTGCAGTCGCAGCATTTGGAATAACAAACTGTGCGTAAACATTGCCAGCATCGTCTTTGAAAGCGACATTGTTGCCTGCCTTTAGTGCGGCCGTGTAATATCTAGTGGCACCATTGCATGGATAGCTAGCAGGGGTGTAGCCCCAGTAGTTATTACCACTAGACAGTTCCATATCAACACGAAACTGCCATGTTCCATTGTCTACCTGATTAAAGAAACCTGGGTAACTGCAACTTCCAGAGTCAGGACAACCATAGCCCATGGCGTACGTTATTTGTGACGCAATGGGGTTCGGAGTGGTAACCAGAGATTGTTCTTTTTGCAAAGTAGCTAAAATCACACGCGGGTTTATGCCGTATGCACGCGCTGAGTCATAAATGATCTTTGCAGCACTAACTCTACTGCCGCAAGAGTAATAAGTAGCATAGAATGCATAATGAGTGCCCGAAGGACTGCCGCAATCTTCAATTTCGGTGAAGCTTGCAAGGCCGCTACCCTTGCTTTGCAAAAAAGCTTGAATATCAGCCGCGCTCATAGTAGAGGCATCTCTCATGACACCGTTATCTATTAGGTGGTCAGAATACTGAGATGGCGTTGCAGCACTAGCCAACGGCGCACCAATAAACGAAAAAGCCAAAAGCATCAGCAATGTACCGGAGCCAACCATGCTAATTTTTTTAAAAAGATTATTCATTAAAACTTGATCGCTATCTGCACTTCATTAATTTCATTACCAGACGCACTAATACTGAAAACATCGAGACGCCCACTACTGCCTTTTGGGCTGAAGCCAAGCGCTACCGAATACTTACCATTGCTTACATCGATGATGCCTTGTGATATTACCCCAGAAGAATCATCAATAAGCCGATACTGTATTTGACCTACAGAAGCGGTACCGCTAAGCGTGGCGCCTGACTTTATTGTTTGATCTTTTATTGGTTGCTGAACAACGATAACGCCTGATTCAGAGCTGATCCACTGATTTGGCTTCGTTGTTACTGCCTGAGGATTCTGGTTTGGTGTCGCAGTCCCTTGATTGTTTGAGGCAGCTCCAGACAGCTCCTTCTCCCCAGTATTTGTGGTGGCTGCCGGCAATTTTTTAATTGTTGCAACGGGTGTTTTTTGTTTCGGTACAGGGTCGCGGTTGACCCATGAGTAAACACCAACTCCTACTAAAACGACTACGACAGCGCCCAGAAAGAGCCGTTGACGATTTGACAGGGAGCGTTTTTTCGTGACCATACTTCTATTTTAACAATTTGTATATAAATAGTATCACCCAACAGGACAATATTCAAGATAACAACATTCAAATATGTAGCTTTTTTGGTATCATAGAAGACAATGATATTAGTAATTATAGCCGGAGGGTCCGGATCGCGCCTCTGGCCGCTTTCTACACCCGAGTACCCTAAGCACTTGCTGAAGATTAATGGCGACTCGCGGTCGCTGTTACAGAAGACTTATGACCGTGCCCGCAGCCTGACCGACAAGATCTACATCGTCTCTGATAGCAGTCACATCCAGCACGTTAAAGAGCAGCTGTCAGAACTACCTGACGACGCCTTCATCGTCGAACCAGCCAGAAGAGGCACCGCTAACTGTATTGTCGCTGCCCTTGGCTACATCAGCAAAAAGCATGATAACGATGAGCCTATTGCCTCAATCCACGCCGACCACTACATCCGTGATCTAGAGGGCTTTAAGCATAGCTTTAAGATAGCCAATCAAATCTCCGAGCAAGAAGGTAAGATTGTTCTTGTTGGTATTGAGCCTGATCACCCAGCCACCGGCTTTGGTTATATTCAGAAGGGCGCACCTGCCGATGATTCCAGCCTTGTTTACGAAGTAAAGTCGTTCAAAGAGAAGCCTGACGCCGATGTAGCCCAAGAGTATTACACCAGCGGCAACTACTTATGGAACTCCGGCTTCTTTGTTGGCTCAGTCAATACATTCAAGCAAAAGATGGAAGCCTTTGCTCCCGATCTACTGGCTAACTACGACAAGCTTGTGTCTGCCCCCGACGACCAATACCAAGACACCTACCTCGGCCTAACCAGTGAAGCCATCGACTACGCACTAATAGAAAAGGTAGAGGATCTGCTAGTAGTCCCAGCCTCGTTTGACTGGATGGACCTAGGCTCGTTTAGCGATCTGCACAAGGCAGTTGGTGGCGATGAGCAAGGCAATCACACAGAAGGCAACGTCGAACTAGAAGCCGTCAGCAACTCCTTAGTCCACAACCAAGAGGACAAGCCAATCGCTGTCATTGGACTAGACAATGTGGTGGTCGTTAACACCCCACAAGGCCTACTAATCACCCGCAAAGATATGTCGCAAAAAGTCGGCGACGTTAGTAAACGAATAGGAGAAAAATCTTGAAGAAACTAATCGCCTTTGATCTCGATGGAACCCTAGCCGACAGCAAATCTCCACCCGATGACCGCATGACCGAGCTACTCGCTCAGTTGCTGACTAAGTTTGAGGTCTGCGTGATTTCTGGAGGCAAGTTTGAGCAGTTTAAGAAGCAGCTTTTGAATGGCCTGCAAGCGACTCCAACCCAACTAGAGAGCCTTCACCTAATGCCAACCTGCGGCACGCAGTATTATCGCTACGACATTGGCAAAGATGATTGGCACCAGATCTACGCCGAGAATCTAACTGAGCCCGAGAAGAAACAAATTGTTGACGCTCTCAACAAAGGTTTTGACCACTTTGGTATCAAAGAGAAGGAAACCTACGGCGAGATTATCGAAGACCGTGGCTCACAGATCACCTACTCGGTCCTAGGGCAGGATATTGTTGATGTTCTTGGCAAAGAAGGCGTTAAGCGCAAAGAAGAATGGGATCCCGACAACTCCAAGAAGCTGGCCGTTAGGGATTATGTAGCTGACCTGATACCTGACTTTGAAGTTCGTGCCGGCGGCGTCACATCTATCGACGTAACCAAGCAAGGCATCGACAAAGCCTACGGTATGCGTAAGCTAATGGAAATGCTCGAGATCGGCAAAGACGACATCTTGTTTGTCGGTGACCGCTTGCAAGAAGGCGGCAACGACTACCCAGTCAAAGCCTACGGCATCGACAGTCTAGAAATCTCTCGCTGGCAGGACACGGCGATTGCCGTTCAGGCTATTTTGCACGTGGCTTAAAGCGCCACAAAGGACTTATTCGACAGTAACAGATTTAGCCAAGTTGCGAGGGCGGTCTACATCGTAACCGCGCTTCATAGCGATGTAGTAGGCGAATAGTTGAGTCACGATGGCTTGCAGTATGGGCTGAGTCTCAAGCGCTGTCGCAGGAATATAAATCACGTCGTCACAGAACTTGGCAATCTCGGTGTTGCCCTCTGTCGCGATAGCAACAACTGGACCTTTGCGAGCGCGAACTTCTTGAATGTTTGAGTAAGTCTTCTCGAGTAGCGGTGAGTCAGTAGCAATAGCGAAGGTTGGGAAGTTCTCGTCGATCATGGCTAGCGGGCCGTGCTTCATCTCGCCAGCGGCATAGCCCTCAGCGTGCATGTAGGAGACTTCTTTGAGCTTTAGAGCACCCTCAAGAGCTGACGGGAAGGCGTTGTGACGGCCGATGAATAGGAAGTCACGGTAATCAGCGTACTTCTCGGCGATTTTCTTGATGTCTTCGGCACTGTCTAGGACTGCTTGAGCCTTTGCTGGCAACTCCGACAGCTCCTCTAGGATTGGCTTAAAGCGTTTGCTCTTGCCATTGTTGAGGTGAAGTGCGATCTCAGCAAGTACAGTAACTTGGGCGATAAAGGCCTTGGTGCTGGCGACGGCGCGCTCAGGACCAGCGTGACAGTAGACACCAGCGTCAGTCATACGGGCAATCGTGCTACCTACGGAGTTAACAATACCCAGTCTCAGGACACCGTAGTCTTCTACTTTCTTGAGTGCTGCAATCGTGTCGGCTGTTTCGCCAGATTGAGATATGGCAATAAGTGCCGTGCTACGTGAGAAAGGTTCGCTACGGTACTTAAACTCGCTAGCCAAGTGGACTTCGACAGGGATGCCAGCTAGTTCCTCGATCAAGTATTCGCCAACTAGGCCGGCGTAATAGGATGTGCCGCAGGCGACGATAACGATACGGTCGATGTACTTGAGCTGACCTAGGACGTTTTCTAGTCCACCGAGCTTGACGATGTTCTGATCGGGGAGGGCGCGACCTAGAGTGGCAGAGCGAATGGTGATCGGCGCCTCAAAGATCTCTTTGAGCATAAAGTTGGGGTAATCACCAAGGACGGCCTCAACGTTGTCATAGTCCAGAAGTTCGGCCTCTGGCGTCTCACGTTGTTTATCCTTGAGGTTGTGAATAACGACGTTGTCCTTGGTGATGACTGCGATGTCGTAATCTTCTAGGTAGATGACCTTTTTGGTGTGTTCCATGATGGCTGAGCTGTCAGAAGCTAAAATGTTCTCGCCCTTGCCAACACCAACTACCAATGGGCTTGAGAGGCGCGCTGCGTACAGTGTGTCGGGCTCTAGGGCATAAATGGCAGCAATGGCGTAGGCGCCGCGGA
Organism: Patescibacteria group bacterium; assembly: GCA_038064375.1. GTDB lineage: Bacteria > Patescibacteriota > Saccharimonadia > Saccharimonadales > UBA4665 > JBBTTE01. Next base: position 167,942 of record JBBTTF010000001.1, read on the forward strand.
CATCGCCCAGAGCAGTCGCAAAGGCCTCCTCAAAAGAAGGCAACTGCTTGAGATAATAATCGATCAGGTTAGGCATGACCTCAGTGTCGGTCTCGGAGATGAACTTGTAGCCTTCTTTTTGCAGCTTGTCACGGAGCTCGGCGAAGTTCTCGATAATACCGTTGTGAACCACCGAAATGGTTTGTGCCTCGTTAGTTTGCGGGTGTGCATTGATGCTAGTTGGTGATCCGTGAGTTGCCCAACGAGTGTGGCCAATTACCAGGTTAGAATCGGCCTTTTGAGCCTCAACAGTCTTAACTAGACCACTGACGCGACCAGCTTGCTTAATAACTTGGTTCTTGCCGTTCTCGCAGAGGGCAATACCGGCGGAGTCATAGCCACGGTACTCTAAAGCCTCGAGACCTTGTAAAACAACGTCTGCACCAGATTTGTTACCGATATAACCGACGATTCCGCACATTCTAGCTATTTGACCTTTCTGATGTACATTCTTTGATATAGTTTAGCATATTTTGCTTAAATGTCAATACTGAGAACTGTTTGGCGTGCTCTGAAATGGCGTCGTAATTGAAGGATTTGGTCGTTGCTACCTCAAGAACTGAGGTCAAAGCTTTGACAGTTTGCTTCTCAAAGAACAATCCAGTCTTGCCCTCGATGACGTAATCCAAAGCACCACCTTTATTATAGGCTATAACAGGAGTGCTGGCAGCCATTGCCTCGATCGCCACAATGCCAAAATCGTCCATATTAGGCATGATAAAGCCGAGTGCCGACTGAAAATGATCAACAATCTCACTGTCATTAACGTTGGTCAAGAAGGTGGTGCCACGACCAGCCATCTTTTCGAGGCGTTTGTGATCCGGTCCGTCGCCGATAACTATCAAAGGCACACTAAGCTTGTCACAGGCCTCAATCGCCAGATCAAACCGCTTGTACGGCGTCTGACGGCCAGCTACAACGAAGCCGTGCCTTAGTGGAGCCTTGTTGCTCGGCTTAAAGCGGTCAATCTCAACCGGCGGGAAGATAACAGTCGAATCGCGCTTATAGAAGCGCTTAATCATGGCTTGGGTGTGAGTTGAATTGGCAATAATGTAATCCGGTTGCTTGGCGGCATGGCGGTCCCAGCGCTTAAGCGGGCCAACGAGCAGCTTGAGGCCGAGTCTGGCTAGCCAGTTGAGCCCTCTCGGGAAGCCAGGATTCTCCAGATATTCGTCGTGTCTGATCCAATAATAGTGAGTTGGAGAGTGACAATAACAGATATGAGTGGTGTTTTTGCCGGTTTTGACGCCTTTGGCTTCGGCGCCGCTGGAGGATATTACCAAATCGTACTCGCTGAGGTCGAGGCGGCTAAAAGTCCATGCTCTGAGCATTGGCAGGAACTTTTTGAGACTGGTTGGCAGCTTTTGCAGCCACGAGGTGCGGATATCGGCATCCTCAAACCAGCTAAGCTTGCTGGGGTCGTATTGAGAGGTGTAGATTGGGGCGTCTGGATACATTTTGTGAAGCTCCAGAACTACTCGCTCGGCCCCGCCGATGCCTGTTAGCCAATCGCAAACTATGGCGACTTTCATCCGCGCGTACCCTTGTGGAATAGCACAACCCAAAACGTCTTAATCAAGATCACCATATCGCCCCAGAAGCTCCAGTTTTGAACATAATATAGGTCGAGTTTGCGGCGCTCCGAAAAGCTGAGGTCACTGACACCAGATATTTGGGCTAAGCCTGTCAGGCCGGATTTGACGCTTAGGATCAGGTTCTTTTGGTCGTACTTGTCTAGCTCGTAGGCTACCAAGGCACGTGGACCAACAAGACTAATATCGCCGCGGACGACGTTGATTAACTGGGGTAGTTCGTCAATCGAAGTTCTGCGCAAGAATCGACCGATACGGGTTGTGCGCGGGTCGTTGTCTAGACGGTCGCCATTTTTGCGGTATTCGTCCACTAGTTCTGGCCGACCCATTTTGACAAAGGCTTCCTCAGGCTGCATGCCGCTGTACTTAGGGTTGTGTGAGCGGAACTTAAAGATCTTGACGCGAGTATTAAAGCGGCTTAACCGTTCCTGTCGGAAGAATATTGGCCCGCCATCGGACAGCTTAACGGCGATTGCCGCCACTAACATGATTGGCGAGGCCGCAATCAGCATAATTGTACCCAAGAACAGATCACTCAGACGTTTAACAACACGTCCCCAACCGATCAAAGCGGTCTGGTGAACGGCAATAATCGGTACGGCGTGGAAGAGGTCGACCTCGATTTTGCCAACAAACAGTTCGCTATTGCCCGGCACAAAGCGGTAGGCGGAGTGGTTCTCTTGGGCGTAGGTTAGGATTTCGTCGTTCTTGTCGTTGTCGGCGTAGAGTTCGGTCTGAATGATGGTGTGTAGCGGCTGGCCATGCTTGTGGGCTATAGCGTCTGTAAAGCTTTTGTACTGGTGGTAAGGCGCTTCTTCCTTAAAGGGGTTCTTAACCCCGCCAACAACACCTAAAATCTTGTAGCCCGTTATCCGTGTATTAATCAGGGCGTCAATAAGGCGCTGAGTAGTCTTGGTGTCACCAACTAGCAGAACGTTATTAATACCAAAACCATAGCTAAACAATCTTCGACGTATGCCGCGGGCTATGGTGCGGAAAATGAGCACGCAGAAGAAAGCCAAGGCAAAGCCGTAAACAGTCACTAGACGAGCAGGGAATATAGCCGTATCGGTAAAGTAGCTGTAGCTGATAACAAACAGAATGCCGATGAATGTTCCAATCAACAGTCTGCCAAATTCGGCGAAGCGCTTTTCGTAGATCCGTAGATTATAAAGGCCGAGCAGACCGAAGATAAAAATCCAAAACGGCAACAGGCTAACAAGGATGGTCAGGTAGGTGTGTGCACGGACGTCGGCACTCAATGGTTGGTGGCTAAGACTGACTCGCAGCAGATAGGCAATACTAAAAGCAACGATAATCGCCAAGGCGTCACCAATTATCAGACAAACGTTATAGATGAGCGAAGCGTTGTTTTTCATGGGTAAGCTATAATAAATTGTAACATTATGAAAGTATCGGCACTGAAGTACACGGTTCTGTCGTGGGCAAGTGGACTAACCATGGCCATCTTGTTGTTGACGCCCTTCCACGCTCTCCTTACTGTTTGGGGCTCTAGTCTGATTGGTCACTATACGGCGCTTCGCCTCTGGAAAGAGAGTCTTTTGGCGCTTTGTATCATCGGTGTTGTCTATCTAATAGCCACCGATCACAAGATACGAAGTCACACCATGTCACGGCGACTTGTCTGGCTGATCTTGGTCTACATGTTGCTCAATGTTGTATGGGGTCTTTTGGCTCTAAATGAGCACAATATAACCGCCAAAGCCATGGGCTACGGGCTTATTATCAATCTAAGATTTTTGGCTTTCTTCTTGGTAACATGGGCGATTGCGCTGCGACTGGGGCGATTGCGTGGTAACTGGTGGCGCTTAGCGCTGTGGCCGGCTGCTGGCGTTGTTGGCTTTGGGCTACTGCAGATTATTGTTTTGCCGCATGACTTTTTGCGACATTTTGGCTACAGTGTGGCCACGATTGAGCCGTTTGAGACGATTAACAATAACCTCAACTACGTACGAATTTCGTCTACGCTGCGAGGTGCAAATCCACTCGGCGCCTATCTGTTAATTCCAATCAGCTTGTTGACCGTGGGGTTACTGCGAACGGGGCGGAACTGGCGTCAAGCTGCCTTTTTGGCTTCAGCTTTACTGGTGCTCTTCTTTAGCTTTTCGCGTAGTGCGTGGATCGGTGCAGCCTTGAGCATTGCGGTTGTCGCCTTTTATAGCCTAAAAACTGCGCGCGCCAAGCAGTATGCCATCATTACTGTCAGTTGTTTGATGTTCTTTGGAGTGGGTTTGTACGCTGGCCTACGACACAATACGCATTTTGAGAACTTTGTATTCCATACCCAGACCAACTCTACTGTTAAGGTAAGCTCTAATGACGGACATATATCAGCGCTTAGAAACGGGTTGAGCGACATCAAGCACGAACCGCTCGGCTCTGCACCGGGAACGGCGGGGCCAGCTAGTGTCTACAATGATGGCAAGACACGCATAGCCGAGAACTACTTTATCCAAATTGGGCAGGAGACTGGTCTCTTGGGGTTGCTAATGTTTGTGATGATTAACGCCGGTGTTGGCTATCTTTTGTGGTCTCGTCGAGCTGATCCTTTGGCACTTGGTTTGTTTGCTAGCTTGATCGGGCTGACATTTATCAATCTGTTATCGCATGCTTGGACTGACGATACCTTGGCTTATGTTTGGTGGGGTCTGGCCGGTATTGCCATGGTTATGCCTAACAAGATTAAGAAAGATTTCTAAAAAACAGCCCGCGTAACGGAATACTACGGATTTGCAAACAAGCACATAGCGTGGCATTATTGGATTATGGATATAGAAAAAGCTCAAGAGGGTGGAAAATCGATCGTAACCTTTAATGATGCAGATGAACGATTTCTGTTCGGACGGCATACTTTCATGGAGGTGCCCACGCTCATTGGACAAGGCCACAAGACGGTCGCCTTTGACCAAACACCACCAACTCCATTAGATTTGTTTAGGCCTACAAGTCGCTACTATCTAAAGCAGTTGCAAAGATTTGAAGAAAACGCAGTCGAGACTTTTGAACAGCCCGTAGAAGTATCCGACGAACAGCTTATACAACTTGGTGCCGAGCTTTTAAGAATCCAAGCATACGGCCCAGAACGAACTGCCAAAGCTAGAAATATGGCGGTAGTTATTACTGGACATTTCGCAGAACAAGCGGAAGAAGCTGCAGAAGCCGCACACGTGTAGACTTTAACTATAGACTCCAACCGTGGCATAATTAGGATATGAACGAAAAGCAAACATCCGCCCAAAAATCAGTCCGACCAACCAAGAAGCAAAAAGAGCTGTTAGATTTTATCAGCTCGTTTATTGCTGAGCATGGCTATAGCCCCAGTTACCGCGAGATAATGAGTGGCCTTAGCTACAACTCTGTGGCGACAGTCTCGCTGCACGTCAACAGCCTTATTAAGCGCGGTCATTTGCGCAAACGGGATCACTCCGCACGGTCGCTAGAGGTTGTTCAGTCGTCGTCAGAGTCAGCGAAGATTGTTTCGAACCAGATAGCACCAAGTGAAGAAAAGTGGCTAGTCGAGAAGGTCGAACACGCCTTCCAACAAGTTGAGAATCTCGGTGGTGAGCTTGCCGAAGCCGGCTTTGATCATCTCTACGTATTGATCGGTGCGCTAAAGGTCTTGGGTCTAGAAGGTGCCGCGCAGAGCTTCATGCCACGATTAACAGCGCTCAAGCAACGCCAAACCACCTAAACTACGAAGAGTATTTGCAGTAATTAATACTATATCTAGCGTAGCGACGGCCTGCTACACTACTAAATAGTAAAGGTGAGTTAACAAACAGATGCTGGAATCCCGTGTAATTCGGGAACTGTGCCGCAACGGTAAATCCTCTGGTCAACCCATGCAGGAAAGTCCGATACAGCTGACAAAAAGTCTCTCGAGCAAGAGCAAATGAAGCCCTAACCGTCTTCTTAGCCCTCGCTCGATAGAGTAGAGGGTATTTTTTATGGCCGTTGCAGCCGCCGAGCAAATCAATTATTCATCAGGTACAGAACAGCCGCATCTAGCTGAAGCTGTTCAGCGACCAGCCGCAATCCTAGTATCCGAACTGACTGGATACGAGTTTATACAGCGACGAGCTGACCGTTTTGTTAGTCAAGCAATCGGTTCTGTCGCTTTATCCGCAGAGGTCGAGAAGTCACACGAAAACCGTCCTATAACATCACTCCATGACGCTATTCATCGTGCCCCAACAGAGTCGGAGGCGCGCAAGGTGGTTTACGCCAATGCAGCCTCTGACGTCATTGAGAGGACTCTCAAGACTGGCCATGTACGATCAACCATAATGGAGGTTGATGAAGATGGCGTAATACAGCAGCATGGCCAGAGCCTTGAGTCGGTTCAGGCCAACAGTCTTCTCTATACGACTGATGAATGGAAGATGCGTGAGCGAACCGTCGCCGAGGCAAACAATGCAATTAGAATGCAATGGCTACATTCACAGGGTCTACTCGAAGAATATAGTTTTGTGACCATATCTTGTGCAGCAGACAATATGAGTGTTCAAGAAATGAAGGACAACGGCTTCTTTACGGATACTATGAGCTTATCCATACAGGCAACCGGCTCGAGAGAGACGACTGTCACTACGGAGTCTGCTTTTGCTTCTGGGGTTAAGTCTCCAAATGCACCAAGACACGATCTGCAGGCAGTTGTAGCCTTGGCCAAAAAGTACAACATTGACCTGACAGGTAAGTCGGCAGCCGAAATTATTGATACGCCGTTTCTTGTTCGGAACGATTTGATACCCAACGGGGTAGTTGATTTGGTCAGAGATTTTGACGATTGTGTCGACAGTACTGGCAACACTTTCTTTGGAGAGGATAGACCCCGCCAAGACTATATTGAGTATCTACGATCTTGTAGTCAGCGCGAAAAAACATTCCAATCAAAAGTCGAGTTAATCACACAGGATCTAATTAATCAGAGACATACGATTAATACACCTATGGATGCTATTGAAAGACTCAATGAACTATCTGAGGAGTATATGGTTTTGAAGGCCGTAGAGGACACCTCAATTAACCCTCAGGTCTTTGGTCCAGTTTCTGCTGGGCATATTGAGCAAGCTCGAGCCCACGCAGCTTTGGGTAACAAAGAGCTTAGTCGGGCGGCAACCAAGAAAGCTATAGAAACAGCCGATTCTGATTCTTGCTCAGCAGTTTATAAGAAAAACGCCGCCAAAGAGCCAGACGAAGGCATAGAGGGCTCATCAAAGGAAGAATGGCATAGCGGCAAAATATTTCGTAACACCAAATGCAAATCCTGCGACAAAACCAAAAAAGAAGTAGGCGCATGTCATATTTGCGAGGATTGCGTTAACAACCCGACAAAGCGAGAAAAAAAGTACAATCAGTACAAGGCTGACCAAAAAGCTAAGCAAGCAAACTCGAATATATTTTTACTAGGGCTTAATAACAACAAGCCACCCAAAAAACTTGCGGATGTAATCTCTCTAGCAGAAAAACGTCGAGCAAAGATTGCAAATGAGCGTAAAGCTGCCAAGCTGGCAATGCAGGCTGCTTAGTTTGAGCTCAACAGACTATAATATGCCCATGACTCACAAGACACACCGCAGAATAGGTATCTACGCCGGCACCTTCGATCCAGTGCATTCCGGCCACGTAACCTTTGCCCTGCAAGCCCTGCAAGCTGCCAACCTCGACAAAGTTTACTTCTTGCCAGAGCGTCAACCGCGCAACAAGCAGAACGCCGAGCATTTTGGCCATCGTGTGGCCATGCTCAATCGAGCCATTAAGCCCCATCCGCAGTTCGACATAATCGAGCTAGTTGATGTTAACTTTAGCGTTGATAGAACGCTTCCCAAGTTGCAGAAGCAATTTGAAGATGATCAACTGGTGTTTTTATTTGGATCCGATGTATTGGCGGGCCTGCAATCATGGCCAAAAGTTGAGAGGTTGCTGTCAGAAACCGAACTTGTGATTGGTCTAAGGCATCAAGATAGCCGTGAGGATATGCACAAACTTATCGAAGCATGGCCACTGCAGCCAAAAGTGCTGACTATGTTCCCGAGCTATGCCCCAGAAGTGTCATCAGGCCGTGTTCGTGAGGCGCTGCGCGAGCGCAAACCAACCAATGGAATCCTGACCAGCGTAGAGCGCTACAGCAACAAAAACTGGCTCTACGTCTCTCTTACCTAGTTGACAGAGCTTAAGCGTATTGATAGTATAGGTGCACTTCATTGATTCGCAATCTAGCATTTCATGAGAGACAAAAACTACAACTAAAAAAGTTCGTATGCGACAGGCATTGTTGTGCGTTGTCGCGGTGACAGTGAGAGGGAAAGTGTCCGTAAAAATAAAGATAGTTAAGACGCCCGAAGTTCGGGTTAAAGTCCATGTTAGCCGCCCTGAGTGGCGTGAATTTTTGTCCTACTAAGTTACTAGTTCTGGCTGGTTGAGCTAGACTTGCTCTTGATAGCTGCGTCGATGATCTTTTGGAAAGATTCGACACTATTAGTGATTTCGGTTTTTTTGCCGTTTACGAAGAAGGCAGGAGTGCCGGTGACTTCTAACTTGGTAGCTTCGGCGGTGTCGGCATTGATTGTGTCGTTAACTTTGCTGCTGGCAAAATCTGATGCGAACTGAGTCGTGTTAAGTCCTAGGCCCTTAGCGTATTCCTTAAAGTACGGTGTTGGGTCGCTAGCCTTAGTCCATGTCTGCCAGTCGGAAGCTTGGTACAAAGCATCGTGCATCTCCCAGAATTTACCCTGAAGCGCAGCGGCTTGAGCAGCACGGGCGGCAGCGAAGGCGTTCTGGTGGATGTTAACTAGAGGAAAGTTGCGGAACTGGAACTTAATCTTGTCGCCATAGATGGCTTTGACTTGAGCTACGGTTGGCGCATATTGCTGGCAGTAAGGACATTGGAAGTCGCCATACTCTACAATCGTTACGCCTGCGGTTCCGGCACCTTGAATGTTTTGACTTAACGCGGGGGCGTTGGCCTTGCCATCAGAGCTTTTGGATCCACTATCTTTACCTGTTAATGCAACAATTCCAACAAATACTAGGATAATCGCTACTAAGACTCCCAAAAACTGCTTTGACATGTATAACTCCCAATTACTTTAATAAAGTATACAGCAATCTCTGGCTGGCTTTGTAATGAACGGTAGACGTTATAAGCTAAAGAGGTAATGTCTAACCTAACTTTTGCGATCATATTGCTACTGCTGGCGTTAGCGGGCGTTGTAATACGCAAGACCTACTTTTATTTGCCGGTCAAAGAGCTAAAACGACAAGCCGAAAAGCATCAGCCTTTGGCGTCGCAATTATACCGAGCCGTTGCCTACGGCAATAGCTTGCGTGGCTTGCTGTGGCTCTACATAGGTCTGACCAGCGCGGCCAGTCTTGTGCTACTTGCTCGTGAGCTGCCCATCTGGGTGAGTCTACTGATTGTTGGGCCTCTGCTGTGGATTGCCTTCTCACTGATTCCCGCAACAAGGATTACTAAGATTGGTGCCAAACTGACAATGTTAGTTACGCCCCCCATTGCTTGGCTACTCAACTACCTGCACCCTATCTTAAGTCGCGGCGCTGAAGTTGTTGAGCAACGCTATGTAGCCTCTGACCATACTGGACTATATGAGCGAGGCGATCTAATCGAATTGATTAAGCAGCAGCAACACCAAACCGACAGTCGTATTAGTGACGAGGAGCTCGACATTGCCAAGCGAGCTCTGAGCTTTGAAGATCACACAGTCGGTGACGTAATGACACCACGTAAGGGGATAAAGATTATTCTGGCTGATGACACTGTAGGGCCGATTCTGATCGATGAGGTTCACAAGAGCGGGCATGACTACGCTTTGGTGCGAGAGACTCGCAAAGGTCCTTTTGTAGGTAGTCTTGGCGTTGGCCAGTTGGACCTGCATAGTACAGGCAAGGTCAGTGGCATCATGAAGCCAACAGTTTACTACTTGCACGAGGACGATCCGCTAAACCAAGCATTGCATGCCTTTTATGTAACCAACTCATCTCTTTTTGTTGTGGTTAATGGCTTTGAGGAATACATAGGAATCTTGACCATCGAGAATGTTCTTAACCAGCTACTTGGTCATGTGCCGGGTGATGACTTTGATCAATATGCGGACATGGCGTTTGTTGCGGCGCGCCACGCAAAGTCTCAAAAATCTGATGAAACCCCTGTTAAAACAGACGAAGAAGTGGTAGAATAGCACCTTATGAGAATTCTGAGTAGTGATTTAAAAGACCATATTGGCGAGACGGTTCATGTTGAGGGATGGTTACACAAAAAGCGATTGCTTGGCGGCCTGACCTTTATTAACATTCGTGATCGTCGTGGTTTGGTGCAAGTTGTCATCAAGGATAAGGCCGAAGTTGAGAAGCTTCGTGGTTTGCAAATCGGTACGGTCGTTACTATCGACGGTAAGGCTATCGAGGAGCCGCGTGCTCCAGGCGGTGCTGAGCTCCATGACGCCGTGGTGACTGTTCTTGTGCCAGTATCTGAGGAGCCTTCGATCGAAATCGACAAGCCGCTAAGTCACCGACCAGACAACTTAGACACACTTTTTGAGTATCGTGCAGTGGGCCTTCGTAACTTGCAGGAGACTGCGATATTTAAGGTTCAATCAGCTATCACCAAAGCTGCCCGCGAATACTTCTACAGCCAAGAGTTCACAGAAATTCGTACCCCTAAGCTACTAGCTGCCGCCACAGAAGGCGGCGCCGAAGTCTTTAAGATCGACTACTTTGGCCGTGAAGCTACTTTGGCCCAGAGCCCGCAGTTTTATAAGCAAATCATGGTTGGTGTCTTTGAGCGAGTTTTTGAGATCGCACCCGTTTACCGCGCTGAACCAAGCGCTACAACTCGTCACATGACAGAGTACATATCAATCGACGGCGAAATGGGCTTTATATCAATCAAAGACCTCAACGAGTTTTTGAGTGGACTACTCAATTTCGTTAGTGACTACATTTGGGAACACAACGAAGCCGATCTTAAGTCACTACGCGCTACCAAGCCAGTTTTAGCCAAGGCCATTCCAGAGATCTCCATGGAAGAGATTCACAAACTTTACACTGAAGCCAACGGTGAAAGCACAATCGGCGAGAAAGATCTTCGCCCAGATGAAGAGCGTTGGATCTGCGAATATGCCAGCAAAAATCTCGGCAGCGAAGCCGTCTTTGTAACCGACTGGCCAGCTAGCGATATGAAGTTTTATCACAAGGCGCAGGCTGACAAGCCAGAGCTCGCCGACCGTGTTGATCTATTATTCCGCGGTGTAGAAATCGCCACTGGTTCAATGCGCGAGAACAACTACGAAGTTGTCCTCAAGCAGCTCAAAGAAATGGCAGGCGGAAATCCGGACGACGAAGGCTTTAAGCCACTACTCACCGCAATGCAGTCTGGTATGCCAACTCACGGCGGCTTTGGAATGGGACTAGAGCGCCTGACCCAGAAGTTTATTGGTCTAAACAACGTCAAAGAGGCGACCCTCTTCCCGCGTGACATTAACAGGCTTGCCCCATGATTAAGCATGCATGGTCAATTGTTTGTCGCGAGAGCAAAATAGACGCGCAGACTAACAACATCAGCATTCTTGATACTTACGAGAGCTTGCAGTTTGGCATGAATATTGACGATCCCACATACAAGCAGGGCGCGCCGCTCGCATTACCCTTTAAGTTCGAAGTAGTAAACTTGTTTTACCGCGACAAAATTGCTGAGTATCCCGAATCACAAGCAGTGATTATCATTACAGATCCAAAGGGCAATGAGCTTGGCGAATTTAGTGCTGAAATTCGTTTTGTCGAAGATGAAACTAGAATGAGATCAATCTTTAAGTTCGAAGATATCAGCCTAAGCATCTCCGGCACTTATACCTACAGCGTCTACATAAGGGATAGTAAGAAACCAGAAAAGCAGAAACTGGTTGCCGAAGCCCCACTACAAATAGCCATCAACGTTAACGGCCAAGAAATCTAACCAAACATAAGTTTGTTAAACTAACGTTATGACAAAAGAAAATCTCAGCACCAAGGGTGCTGAAGCCTTATTCGGCGCTGCTATGGCTTATGCACTGACAGGTATTTTTGTGCGTGAAGTGTCGCCAATGTGGACTGACAAAGCTCAAGTTGCTGTCCGTTTTGGTATTGTATTATTCTTTTTAGCTATCTATCAATTGTTGCGCAAGAATCGGGTTTGGGTGCCCAGTAAGAAGCTGGCGCCAATTTTATTTGGTGGCTTGCTATCAACTATTATGATTCTCAGCTTCACCATTGCCATCGGTAAGACTACGATAGCCAACGTGCTTTTTGTCTTTTATGCGGCCAATATGATTACGTCATTTTTGCTTGGCACGCTTGGCCTAAAAGAACATGTATCGCGCGCTAAGTTAATCGCTCTCGGATTTGCAATCTTGGGATTAGCTGTCTACTCAGGGTCAATTGCTAGCGGCAACCAAGGCATTATTCTATCAATCATTGCAGGGGTTGCCGGCGGCACCATCAACCTAATCAATAAGCAGTTAACTGGCGTAGATCGAACGGCTGTCTTGGTGCTATGGTTTGCACTAGTAGCTGCACTGTCTTCCAGCTGGTTGCTGCTATCAGGCGATCAGATTATCCGTACTGCAAGTCTGCACTTGTCGCTTCTAACGATAGTTTTCGCGTTGGTAATTATCGTCGGTGCATTTTTGACGCTCTACGGATTTCAGCATTTTGATGTCAATATTGGCAGCGTAATTATGTCGACAGAGCTGGTGTTTGCGGCCATCATGGCTTACTTTTTGTTTAACGAAGTGCCCCAAGCACACGAACTGGCGGGCGGCGCGTTTATCTTGATAGGATCGATTGTTGGTAGTGGCATATTTGATAAGCCCAAAAGCTCACTACAGCCAATAGCGCAGCCTGATTAGACTGCGGGCAAACTTGTAGCTACTTGGGCTCGTTGTCTAGGCTTTTCCAGATGTACCAGCTGGCAATAGATTCGTAAGGGTGCCAACTGTTTTTAGTAGCAATTTTTGATACTTCCGTTGGGGTCGGCACTGTCGACAGTCCGTAGAGTTTTTGCACGCCATTGCGAATACCCAAATCACCTGTTGGCAAGACATTCATTCGTCCTATGCAGAACATTAAGAACATGTGGGCTGTCCATTCGCCGATGCCTTTCACGGCCACCAACTCAGCAATAATTGTGGTGTTATCCATATCATCAAATTTTTCAAACTCCAGCTTGCCGTCAAGAATGTGCTGAGCCAAGTCCCTAATATATAGAGCCTTGGCGTTGCTTAGGCCGGCGGTTCGTAGCTCCTCGATGGTTTTGGCGAGAATCGCTTGTGGTGCAGGGAACTCTTCTTCGAACAGATCCTGAAAACGCTTTTCGATAGTGGCTGCAGCCTTAACACTAAGCTGTTGGCTGATAATGCTGTCGATCAGTTCCCAATAGTAATTTCGATGTGGCTCGATAGTGCAGCGACCTGTTCGCTTAATGATCGGTGCGAGAAGCGGGTCTTGCTGGCTAAGATAGACTGCGGCCTTGTCGGCTAACTCGGGCGTAATAACTGACTGCATGCTAGCATTGTAATATGATCACCCAGATTCTTCTCATCAATGCGGGGCTGCTGCTTGCGTATATGTCTCTGTGGTTTGTGATTGCTCGTTCGCGCCAGCGCCTAGATACAGTCGACACAGCATGGGGACTGGGCTACGTGTTAGTGGCATGGGCTGTCGTGATTCAGGAGCCTAATACGATCAGTTTTCTGATAGCTTGTTTGGTTAGCGTATGGGGTCTCAGACTGGCCAATCATATCTGGCGACGATCTCTAAAGCATGACGAAGATCCGCGTTACGTTGAGTTGAGCTCCAAGTGGCGAGGTAATCTCTGGCTTAGAGCCTATTTTTCTATATTTCTGCTCCAAGGCGTGCTGATTTGGGCAATTAGCTTGCCGATTGTCATGGCCAGCAATCCCGCCCTAATAGGCTGGGGTTGGCTAGTTTTGCTTGGTAGTTTGGTATGGCTCAAAGGCTTCTGTATCGAGGCTTTAGCCGACAGGCAATTGCGCCAATTCTTATCCAACAAGAATCGTCCGAAGGTTTTGCAAACAGGCTTGTGGCGTTATAGCCGTCACCCTAACTATTTCGGCGAACTTACGCAGTGGTGGGGAATCGGTATCATAGCTTGTCAGGTTAGCTACGGTTGGGTTGGTCTGTTTGGTCCAACAATCCTGAGCATTCTCATTATTTTTGTTACAGGAATACCACCAATTGAGAAGCGTCGCCTAAAAGACCCAGAGTATAAAGAATATAAGCGTCGAACAAGTCCACTTATTCTGTGGCCGCCTAAGTCCTAAACAGAGAGAACGCGATAGTTACTGAGCCTGATTTTTGCTAAAATGACAGCACAAGGAAAGCATATGCATAATAAAGAATCTGACGAGCCGGACAAATCAGCTGAAGAGAAGGCCCTAGAACATAAGGTCGACCAGATGCTTAGCACTAAACCTGTTGCTGCTTCTCCTCCGCCAACTCCGCCCAAACCGCCCAAACTAGTCGAGCCAGTGACGCCAACCGTAGCCCGCGAGATCCAAACGGCCCCAAAGTTACCAGACACGACACCACCAGAGCCGCACAAAGCCTATAAGCTTGAGACACCTACAGAACCGCCAATTGTCATTGCTCTAGCTGACGCAGAAGAGCCAAAGTCGATCGAAGAACCAGTACTAAAACCAGCTGAAGAATCTGAATCCTCAGAGCCCATATCGCAACCCGTGGACGCCGAAACTCCCATCCCAGACGACCCACTAGAAGATGGTGCAACCAACAAAGCAGTTGACGAAATCGTCGCCAAAGAGGGCGACACCCTCCTAGCATTAGACGATGCCAAAGCCGCCCGCTCACAACCCAAAGAGCCAACTGGCTTCAAAGCTAAACTAGCATCAATCTTTAAGAGCAAGCGAACTTGGGCAATAGTCTTGGCACTGTTTGTAGTAGCCATGGCCGTGCCTGTTACGCGCTATAAGCTTTGTGGCCTCGTTATTAAAAAGTCAGTCACCATAGTAGTACTAGACAGCAAGACTTCAACACCAGTAAGTGGCGCTCAGGTTAGGTTGGACGGCACACCCGTCAAGACTGATGCCTATGGCAAAGCTCGACTTAAGGCTTCAGTTGGTCCGCACAACCTAGTAGTCGATAAGCAGTACTACAAAGCCGACGCGACGTCCTACTTTGTTGGCTTTAAGACCGCGCCTGCGCCAACTAATATTAGGCTTGTTGCAACCGGCCGGCTAGTCCCACTTCTAATAACCAACAAAGTGACAGGTTTACCAATAAGCGGTGCCGAGATAAGAGTCCTAGACACCACAGCTAAGACAAATGCCAAAGGCGAAGCCGTAGTCGCTTTGCCAACAACCAAAGATAGCTACAGCGCCAAGGTATCGCTGCACGGCTACAACACCAGCACAGTTAACATCCAGATAACTAGTAGTTTTGTAAAAGCTAACAACTTTGAACTTACGCCTTCTGGCAAAATCTATTTCTTGTCTAACCTAAACGGCAAAATCGACGTAGTCAAAACAAACCTTGATGGCACCGAACGCAAAACCGTTCTAGCTGGCACAGGCCTAGAAGATTCAATCAGCACTAGTCTACTTGCCTCACGCGACTGGCGTTACCTTGTGCTGAAGGCGCGTCGCGATACGCCCTCAGCCGCTCTTTATCTAATTGATACCAACACCGATAAAGTCACTCAATTTGATAACAGTGAGTCGGACTTTAACTTAGTTGGTTGGTATGGTCATTCATTTGTCTACGACTTATCCAAAAAAGGCGTGCCGTATTGGCAAGCCGGTCGACAAATTGTTAAAGCCTACGATGCTGACAATTTGCAGCTCAACCAACTTGATCAAAACCAAGCCGAAGGTGACGCAGGCAACTACGCTTACCAGACGTTCTATAACTTCTACATCCTCAACGGGGTAGTTAGCTATACCACCCAATGGAATAATTTTGGCACTGCTGATATTAGTTCCAAAACAGACAGCATTCGAGCCATTCACCCCAATGGCCAAGCCAAAAAAGACTATCAAACATTCCCAAGCCCAACAACTGACTACGTAGACGCCAAACTTTACGAACCACAAGCTGTGTACTACGCAGTTCATACTAGCGACAACAAAACGGCTTACTACGTTTACGAAAATCAGGCTGTCAAAATCGCCAATATAGAAAGTGGCAGCTTTGACCGCGACTACCCAACCTACTTGCTTTCTCCTTCCGCCAACGCGACCTTCTGGAGCGAACCGCGCGATGGCAAAAATGCTCTATTCTTAGGTGACTCCGAGGCCAAAACCAAAAAGCAGATCGCCAGCCTCAGCGAGTACGCAACTTACGGCTGGTTTAGTGACCACTACCTATTGGTATCCAAGGGCAGTAGCGAACTCTACATCATGCCCGACAGCACACAGCCAACTAATCGCAAGCCACTCAAGATCACCGACTACTATAAGCCAAGCCAAACCTATAACGGCTATGGCTATGGTTACGGCGGACTCTAGCCTTTAGCTGACTTTTTGCGCTTCTTAATGTGTACAACGGTCATCATTCCATCAGTGTGTAGATAGCCACGCAGGGCTCGGTTAGATAATTTGTACGGATTGCCGAGTTTAACTTGATGCTGTTTGCCAGCCAAGCCTTTTGACTTCAGCTGACTGACAATTAGTTCACGCTCTTGGTTGGTGTCAGGATGAATCATGTGAGTGATTTGCATATTGTGCCTGATTGGCGCTAGACCAACATCGAGCGAAGCGGCACCAACCCAAAGCAAGTTGTCGCCCAAGACGTGTGCCTTACGATGCTGCCAATGAACACTGCGAACAGTCAGCTTCTTATCCTCTTTGTAGGTAGTTGCCCAAAACCTAACGTGATGTCGACTACCTATGCCACCACTAACCGGTATCTCAAAAGCCAAATCTTGTTTGCGCCCAAAAAGATACAGGCTACTAACTGGGGCGTTATCGTATTGCTGACCCAACAGAACGCTCAGTCCGTGCCTCAGCAAGTATTTGCCTCGATGCGGATCGGCCATGTGCCAACCGGCTTGTTCCATGACACTTATTAATTCACGGCGAGTAGCAATGATGCCAATATTCAAGGGATCTGAGGCAAAACCATCAGGGGTCACGCAATAAACTGGCAGATGGGAGGCAGGCATAAATATTCTGTATAAACGAATAAGCGCTGGCACCAAAACGTAGGCCCCCAAGGCGTAGGTCGCTAATATCGCCAGACCAAGAGGCAGCTGAGAATCAAAATAAGGAAAAATATCAGCCACCGAAAAGTAGGCAATAACAATACCGGGCAGAAGCACGGCGAAACGCTTAAAAAATCTAAAAACACTCTGGATCATTGACTAATCCATCATACACTTACATAGCATAATTGACGACTGATGATGAGCGCTCGGCTTGACCAAATAGCTTATGCTACAATGCATATAATTATGGAACCGACAGCTGCACCGGCATCTACGCCGCCAGAAACACCACAGCCAACCACTGCTACAGCAATGGATGTAGTGGCAGCGCCGCCTTCTGCTAATGATGGCCCTGCACCCGCGGAAGCACCTGCCAACGATGCTGGCGGGGCAGAGCAAACTAAGCCAGCCGACGCCGACACAAAGCCAAGAAAACTAGAAGTTACCAAAACCTCCGACAGCAAGCCTGCCAAGCCAAAAAATAACGGCAGCAGCGTCACGCTTGCCATCGTCTCAACTGTAATAATTGTCTTGGGTCTCGCTGCTCTTGCCGTACTAGCCTATATCAACCAACCCAAGTAATGTCTGTTGCCACAAAACTCCAAGCCACCGGCGCAGTCGGGGTGATTCCAACTGATACCGTTTATGGTTTGGTTGCTCGGGCAGCTGACCAAGAAGCCGTTGCTCGTGTTTATGAGATCAAAAAGCGAGACAGCAAACCCGGCACAATTATCGCCGCTAACATGCAACAACTCGAAGACCTAGGCCTCAAGCACCGCTACCTCAAGGCCGTTGAGCAGTTTTGGCCAGCCGCGGTTAGTGTAGTGGTTCCAGCTGTCGAGCCAGAACTAAAGTATTTGCACCAAGGCAAAATGAGCCTAGCAGTTCGTATTCCGTCAGACAAAAAGTTTTGCGAACTTCTAGAACAAACAGGACCACTACTAACCAGTAGTGCCAATCACTCTGGACAGACACCTGCAAATACCATCGATGAAGCCAAGGAATATTTTGGCAAAGAGGTAGACTTCTACGAAGACGGCGGTGACCTGTCTGGCCGTGAGGCATCAACGGTTATAAGAATCATTGACGACGCAGTAGAGGTCTTACGTGAAGGCGCAGTCCACATCGACGACGATCTAATTTAGCTATACAATATTGCTATGACATTTGAGGAATACCAAAAGAAGGCCCTAACGACCGTAATCAGCAGCGACGACCTTTTTAAAGATTCGCTTCATTGGGTTCTTGGCATCAACGGAGAAGCCGGCGAAATAGCCGAAAAAGTCAAAAAAATCATTCGTGACAAAAAAGGTGTAATCAGCGAGGAAGACAAAAAGGAGCTAGCCAAAGAAATAGGTGACGTGTTGTGGTACCTAGCCGTCTTTGCTCATGACCTAGGCTTTGAACTGGACGATATTGCTAACCAGAATCTAGAAAAACTTAAGAGCCGCAAAGCCCGTGGTGTTTTGGGCGGTGCTGGCGACAACCGCTAGGCTAAAAACTCGGCTCGCAGCCAATCATCAAGTGAGTCGCCACCACCACCGGCCATGCCAACTACCATGTCGCCATTGTCCAAGTGCTTCTGGATAGCAGACTTTAGCTCGCTGTCTCGCTCCATGGCCACAGCGATCGACGGATCATCTAGGTGCGTGATCAACTCAGAAGGCGGAATAATGCGCTGCGCAGAATCTTCACGAGCTAGGTAGCTGGGAACCCAATACAGCTTTTGGGCACCAGCAAAACAGTCCTTGTAATCGTCCATAATATAGTGCTGACGACGGTTGGTCAGAGGCTCGTAGACAACAACTAACTTTTTGCCAGCGGCACCAGCCATCTCAGAAGCCACGCTCATAGCGCCACGAATCTTCTCAGGGGTGTGAGCATAGTCGCTGTACAGGTCAGGAATTATCTGTTCCATGCGGCGAGACAGGCTAGGGAAGCGATTAACTGCCTCGATAAGCTCAGCCAACGACTTGCCGGTAGCGTAATGAACGGCCTGAACTGCCAACCACGCATCAAGACGGTTATATTTGCCGACTAATGTGATCTCAGAAATGTGTTGATCACCACTGTCGAGCACTGTCACACCCGAGCCTGAGCCCAACTCCAGGTAATCGTTATCCTCACCCCAGATAAAAGTATGCTTAGTCTGATCTATAAACTCACGAAAGGCCGCTTGATAGTCCTCTCTAGTCGGGAAAATCTCGTGATGATCCCAGCTGACCCCTGTTATTAAGCTCACCGAAGGCTCATAGGCCAAGAAGTTACGATCAAACTCGTCAGCCTCATATACAAAATACTTGCTAGAGGGGTCAAACTCTCCCATTTCGCCAAAGCTGGTCTTGGCCGGTAACAGATAGCTAGCTGGCTCCTCAATCTGTTTGAACAACCATGTTACGAGAGCTGTAGTGGTGGTTTTGCCGTGTGTGCCGGCGATAGCTATCAGATGCAGACCTTTGTCAGACAGGATAAGGTTGAGTAATTCGTCTCGCTTGCTGGTTCTGATGCCTTTGTCGGCACAGTAGGCTAGCTCTGGGGCGTTTGGATCCTCTAGAGGTAAAGCTGACGTATAGACGAACCAATCAATCGGAGAGCCCTCGTGAACGGTCTCAATGGCATCTTTAGATTGACCGATGTGAATATCGGTAATTCCGTGTTTGCGGAGGTATTCGATGTAGCTAGAGTTCTGCTTATCTGATCCCGACACCTTATAGCCAGCTTGATGAGCTATCTGGGCCAGTGGTCCGATACCGGCACCACCGATGCCTGAGAAGTAAATATGCATGTTTATAGGGTACAGGCTGCCGAGGTTAGCGTCCAGCGCCGACATCTGGGATATAATCATATACAAGATGAACAAAAGACGCGCTCACCACTACTGGAGAAAGTTTAGATTGATCAAGCCATGGTACTTCTTGGTCATAGCTTTGATCAGTGGCGTTGTCTGCGTATTAGCCCTCAGGGCTAATAACCAACATATGATTGAACTTAGAGACACAGTCTATTCTGTCGACAAAGATGGCGGGGACGTCAACGCAGCTCTCAAAGACCTACAATCTTACGTTTCATCGCACATGAACACTGACTTGAGCGCTGGCGGCAACACTGTTTATCCGCCAATTCAGCTTAAGTACACCTATGAGCGCCTTGTAAATGCCCAAAAGAATCAGGCATCTCTGACTGGCGCGCAAATCTACAGCGCAGCTCAGGCATACTGTGAGCAGCAGAACTCGCATGATGTATCAGGCCGCAACCGTATTCCTTGTATTTCGGAGTATGTTCAAAGCCACACTGTTCCAAAGGGTGCAACCATTCCTGATGCTCTGTATAAGTTCGCTTTTGTAGCACCACAATGGTCACCTGATCTAGCGGGATGGAGCATGATTGTCGGGGTTCTTAGCGCTGTTACGTTTGTCTTTAGCTTTGCGCTTAGTCGCCTCTTTCGATAGAGGCAGGGACAAATCCTAGATAGCAAAAGACCCCTCCGAAAAGGGGTCTTTGAGCGTCTTGCCAACTAAGAATTAGTTGTTAGAGGTACCTGTGTTAGGTGTAGCCTTTTGAACGCTGTTACTGCTGTTGGTGCTAGAGCTGCTGCTCTGGTCTGCACACTTTTGGCCGTTGGGGTTCTGCTTCTTGAAAGTAGAGACCGCTGTTGCCACTTGACCGTTGCTCTGGAGGTTCTCCCAGAAGGTGATCTGGTCACGGTTAATGATCATCTGATCATATGGCTCGTGAAGTTCACAACCAAGCTTGACTAGAGAAACACTGCTGCCTGCGCTAGTAGTACCAGTAGTACCGGTGCTAGCTGTCTGTAGGTAGTAGATGTTAGTCAGTACAAGGTACTTGTTGTTAAGAGTCTTGACGTTACCGAAGTAAACTTGTCCAGTGTTCAAGAAAACTGCTTGTAGCTTAGTACTGTCGACGTACTGGTCTTCGCTCTTGCCGCTACTGCTTGCTGCTGTAGCGATTACTGCACCTATCAAAATTACGACTGCTGCGACTAGAGCTACAGTTACGATACGACCCAGTTTACCTGAGTCAGACTTCTTCTTTTTGCCACCAGCTGCTGCTGGCGCTGGTGCACCTGCGCTTGCAGGTTGCGGTTGTACACTGCGATTAGAAAAATCCATTCTTCCCTCACTCCCACCTTATCTTTATTACTTTTATGGTTACCGACATAGTGTAATACAACCAGCTAGGCCAGTGCAATACCAAAATGCTCATGATTTTCTAACAGTAGTACACTTGTGGAAATTAGCCTTGGTCAAAGCGCTTAACACAAAGCCCCAGATAAGCACGATTTGCTCTAAGGGGTTGACAACAAGAAAGCCACCAGAGTATGTTAGGTAGTACATTACTAATGGTAAGAAGAGGGAGATCCAGCAATGGCTTACAAGCACACTAACTCAAAGGGCGTAACCTACTACCTGAACTCAAAGGCAGTTGTACTACGCGGCGGCAAAGAACAGACAATTTACTACTTCAGCAAGGACCAACGTCCAGAAGCTACTGACCTTCCATCAGGCATGGAAGTAAACGAGAACCCACGCAACGGTTTCCTAACCGTTAAGCGCACTAAGTAATAACACTTTACTTAGGGAACGCCCAGTTTCGAGAGAGACTGGGCGTTTTTGTTTGGTCAAAACAGAGGTGAGCTGCACGAAGGGGATTGCAAAATTAGCATAAACGTGATACAATACCAGTATGAGCTCTAAAATAAACCCAGCAGAACTTGAAAGCCTAGGACAAGGCACATTATTTGAAGTGCCGGTTCCTGAGAAGCCAGCGGCAAGGGTTTATCATTTTCCGTCAGCCATACCAGAAGAGGAGATGGCTCAAAGGGCAGTGGACAGTCAGATAATCAAGTCCAGCCAAGCCGAACTCGAAGCTCTCGGTGCTATAGCCGCTGAGAATCGTAATATTGGGTTCCGATACGTAGGAAACATGCAAAACGGCACTGTCCGTGGCAGCATGATCACCAGAAGGGCAATAGCTGCCCAAGAAGATGTTCCAGCTGATGAGCTCGCCCCACCGACCGAAGAAGAAATGACAGAAGCCGAGGGAGCTCTAGACACCTTCCTGGCTGGTTCAGAAGAAGAAGTGCATTACATCGTAAGTAATATAAAATGGCACTTCGCTCGTTCAATAAGAATTGACGCTCACCCACAAAAAGACGGTGATGGCCCAGATGCACGATCGACTAAAATTGTTGCCGAAGACCCATCCAAGCAGAAAGAGCTAGACCGCAAGTTCGCAACATTCTTTACTAAATACGCTGGCACGGAGAATAGAGATGATCGTGAAGATAGACGCAAATCTCTAAAACGAACACTAAAGTCACACGGTATAGAAGTATAAATTCGCCACCAGAGGCCTGACCCCTTATAATTAGACGATAATGGATTTATACAAGAACTTGCAGGGGCCCTTCTTCGTGTTGGCGCCGATGGATGATGTGACGGATACGGTGTTTCGTCGGATTGTTGGTGATTGTGCGGCGCCGGATCTGTATTTTACAGAGTTTGTGAATGTTGACGGGCTGCAGAGTGCCGGCCGACCACGCTTGCTCAAGAAGCTGCAGTTCACTGAGACCGAGCAACCACTGATCGCGCAGATCTGGGGCAAAACTCCAGAGAACTACTTTAAAACAGCTAAGGAACTGGCTGACGGCACCTTTGCACGTGAGGTTGGTCTGCCAGAAGGCGTGAACTTTGCTGGTGTCGATATCAACATGGGTTGTCCAGAAAAAACCATCGTCAAGAACGGCAGCTGCGCGGCGCTAATCAACGACCGGCCGCTTGCCGAGGATATTATCAACGCGACGAAGGACGGGCTCAAAGGGCATTTGCCGCTTAGTGTTAAGACCCGCACTGGTTTTAGCCAAGTCGATATGAGCTGGATTAGCTTTTTGCTGGATCGCAAACTGCAGGCTTTGACGGTTCATGGACGGACACGAAAGGAGATGAGTAAAGTTCCGGCTAATTGGGATCTTATCGGTAGCGCTAGGCGACTACGTGATCAAGGCGGCTACGATACGATGATAATTGGTAACGGCGATGTCAGGGATCACGCGCACGGCCTAGAGCTAGCCAAGCGCCACAAGCTGGATGGCATTATGATCGGGCGGGGTGTGTTCCATGATCCTTTTGCCTTTGCGGAGCAGAGCCCGTGGGCCGATTATCCCACCGAAAAGCGCATTGAGCTCTACCGCAAGCATGTCGAACTATTCGCTAAGACATGGCATGGTCAGGAAAGAGCAATTCAGACACTTAACAAGTTCTGTAAAATCTATATCAACGGCTTTGATGGTGCCAAAGAAATGCGCGAGCAACTAATGCAAGCGACTAGTACGGACGAACTTCTCAAAGCTTTGAGCTAAAGAGCTAAGGGTGGGTGAGGACTTCGCGCCATGACAAGAAGTTGTAACCTGAGGTCAATGGGTAGCTTGGCGGCGGGCCATACTCAAGGTTGTAGTCGTATTGGGTTGTGTTGTGATTGACTCCGGATATGTATCTGTTAAGACTGCTGTCGTAGGCTGCATCACCACATTGGGAGCTGCCATTTAGCCAAGTCCATGTCCATACTTGTCGAGTTGCGACCGAGCCGTAGAAGGTGAATGTTTGGTTGCTATTGGTCCAACCACGCGTACAACGGGTAGTAGCCGACCGGTAAGTGCCTGGGTACCAGACCTCGCCTGACTGGGCAATCATTGCAGCGTCAACTTCGAAGTTGAAGGCTCCCGAGGCTGGTGGTGCATAAGGTGCAATAATTACTGAATCCTGAGCAATCAAGCCGATAGCATCCGACCCATTCTTGGTCGTATAGAGTATGTCATCAGCGACAACTATATTGGCATATCTTGACGAACTAGTACTAGCTAGTTTGCCAGCGGCTACGGACACGCGGCCATGATAGGTTGGATTTGAGCGAACCCAAACGTTATCCTCGACATATATAACTCCAGCAGAAGGAATTGTTATGCCAGTTGCCACGGACTGCAGAGTTAGAGCCGAGGTGTAGGGGGTCAATCGATCATTCTCCCCATTTACGTTATACAGATCGTAGGTACCGTTGGTGTTGAGTTGTATCAGGTAGCCCCGAGTCAGCGTGTAAGTAGTGCTGCGCTGCGGTATATAAGTTGATGTTCTGGTTGTCGGCACTTGGGTGCAGGCGTTGGACTGAGTGGCCAGTGCAGCAGTTGCGGCATTGGCAGCAAAAGCAGCTCTCTTAATGGTGCACAGACTACTGGTAACTTGGTTGAAGTCAACTGACGTCACTGGGTAGATCCAGTCGCTTTTAGAGCGCGTTACACAATTAACAGGCGAGGTTATGCTGGTATGACACCAAACCCCAGGGTGGCTTATAGAGCCGTTATCGCCTAGGCCATTTGGCGGTGTGTAGGTTGCTTTGGCGCTACTTGCCGTTGAGGTATTGTCGCCGTCCATCCTAATGCCTTGATTAGAGTGAACTGGCCCATCAGCAGTCTCAGTATTACCAAACCATAACGCTTCGTCAGAGACCAAACCATAACTAGCAAATGATGGTGAGCCTATCTGAGCCTCAACAGTACGTTTAACACCACCATCAATAGTTTGACCAATTGATCTCACAGTAACTATCGTAGAGCCAGTTGCCGAAGGCTTAATCCATAGTGTGTACGTGCCTTGTTTGACGCCCTCGGAGTCAATATAGTCATGAACATAGGGGCCATATCCTAAGGTTGGATCTGGTGTTGTCGGTGTTGTTTTGCCGTCTTTGAAGTCTGTATTGTTGTGGTTTAGGTGCCAAAGATAGTAGTTTAGTCCTGCCTCGGCTATGTTAAAGGCTTGCTGGCCCTTGATTGTATTGCCAACAATAAAGAAATTATTGAAGGTTACTTGCGACACCGAAACAGCAATGATTGAGAAAGCAACGATAACTGATAGGAGAGCTGGAATCATAGATTTGTCTTTCTGTTGCGCAGGCTGACTGTTATCGCCAACTGCTGCCCTTTGCTATTATGCGTGGCAGCTGTCGATAAGTTAACCCCGATTGAGGTTATTGTATGTTGATTGGCTACGGGTAAGCTGAGCGCTGTACCTGATATATCATAGTAAGTGAACAAGTTAACACCTGTTTGAGCATGGTAGTTTGAGACTATAACATATGACTTCTTAAGAGCTGTTTGCAGTGTGCCGTTGGGTGGGTTGGCGGTCATTGGTGTTACGTCTACCATTATGGATTTACCATCAGGACTTAGATAATAGCGAACCACAGAAGTGTAGGTATCAGTTGGCGCAAAGTAGGCATAAGCGACTAGTTCGCTAGCACCAACTGAAGTTATATCTACTATGCCTCGCAAAACATCGCTGATGCGCGTCGATTGGTTAGCAATATCTGAGAAGTTATTAGCATCTTCTTGATGGCCAAAATAGAGCTTAAGATAATTGGTAAAAAACACCCCAAAACTCATAAACAATATAGAGACCAGTGAGATTACAACTAATAGTTCGACTAACGTATAGCCTTTGTGGTCCTTGGCAAGTGCTGGTTTATGGGCTAACAACGAAGCCTCCGATCAGCGGACTGGCTGGCAGTGTTAAAGTATGCCCGTTAACCTCTATCACCAACTGCGTACCTCCTGCAATTGCTGAGGATAGGTTGATGGTACAAGTAAGCTGAAGTCCTTCGCTGCTGCCAGTGCAGGACGCGGTGTAAGTTGTGCCGCCTTGCAAGAACCTGACTTGCGTATCACAACTGGCCGCGCTGCTGCTGCACAGTAGGTTGTTGCCCTTGATGGTAAAGTCTAGATTGGACAAGGTTCCGCTACCTATACTGCCATCGTAAGGCGCAATGCTACTAACTCTTGGGAAGCTCGGATTGTTTGTCAGCATCAGGCGGACCTTTTGCAAATACTCTACGCCGTTGTAGGTATAGGTGGTTGTGGGTGGATTGCTGGATGCGTATGTCGGAACGATAACTGGATTAAGTGGATTATCGCCGCCATATGGCACGGCCGCAGCCAGATAGTAGGTTGTGCCGCCAACCGTACAGCTAGTTGCGCCTGCATCGCCACAGAATACATAATCACCGGGCACTAGACTGGTCAGAGAAAACATGCCGCCCGCATCGCCAGTCGGCCGCGAATCTCCGCTGCGCATATTGTCGTAGTAATAAGAGGTGTCAGAGGTTGCAGTGTAGCGCTTATAACCACCTTTGATATAGATTCTGGCGCTGGGTAAGGCTGTACCGTTGGTGTCAGTAGTCTCCACTACTAGACTGTTAGCGCCCATTGGCTTGAGAGTCAATGTTACTATTGACGAGTTTTGGGCTATCAGATTCTGGTTGGGATAAACTGGCTGAAGAGTGCCCGATGGGACGATTGTTGCCAATGATGAGTAGTTGGTCAGAGAGGCTGATACGTAGTAGTCAGAGTTTGTCCCATCAGGCGGTAAGCCGTAGAAGATGATAATACCATTCTGATCACTAGTACCAGATACGTTAACAACGGGGCTAGTTGTGCTATTTGTGACAACAACCGTTGCTCCTGTCAGAGGGTTGCCACTGTCGTCAACTACTCTGACAAAGATTGCCCCCGTGTTGCTTGCTGTTTCGGCCACTCTTGCTGCAATATTGGTATCAACAAAAGATAATCTTAGATTTGCCTTGTCGGTAACAGTTACGCTTACCGCCTTATTGTCCGCGGCATTAGTATCCGTTGCTGGAGCTCCCGATGGTGCGGGATAGTTTCGACAATACTGTTCCTTGAGCGCCTGTGTAGGGTACGATCCACAGCCATCGTAGGCGTCATCGGCATACTCAATACTGGTTTTAACAGTATAGAGCTCACCGTTAACTGTTTTGGTGAAAGTACTCGGCATCGTGTTGTTAGAGACTATGCTGCCTCCAGCTACCGCTAAGTTATCGTAAGGCAGTGACTTGAGATATTCCATTTGGTTGGTAGCTAGTGTCAGGGCAACCGCTTGCCGCTTCGCGATAATGGCACTGTGCAGCAGCGAAGTAAAAAGACTAAAGAATGCCAGACTGATGGTGGCCAGAATAACGATACTGAGCATAAGCTCAACTAGCGTATAGCCACCCTCTTGCCGTTTCATATACTAATGAGTATAGATAAGCGTAAGTGTTAATTCAATTCTCGGTAAAACTCAAAATAAATGGTGGGGGTGGAAAGAATTGAACTTTCGACCAATCGGTTATGAGCCGACTGCTCTAACCACTGAGCTACACCCCCGCGGTTGTCTGCGTTTTATGCAGCTAACAGATGCGAGTATAGCAGATTCCGGACGAGAGTTATACAATGGTAGGGCAAATTTATGCAAATAAAAAGCCAATACAAAGAACAAGCCTTATCCTATATTCGCCAACTGGGCGACACCCGCTTTGCGGGACAGGTGCTGTTTGTGATCGTTGTATTGATGATTAGCTGGAGCGGAATTAAGACAATCCAAACCAATTACGACTTGCAAAAGCAGATTACCGCCTTGGACCACGCTAACACCTTGCAAAAGCTTCGAAATGACAACTTAGCGCTCCAGAACCAATACTACAATAGCAATCAATATCTCGAGTTATCGGCTCGGCAAAACTTTGGCCTTGCCGCAGCTGGCGAGAAGGAGATCAATGTGCCCAAGAGTGTGGCTCTAGCCTACACGGTTGATCTGCCTAGTGCTGATTCACCTACGGCAGCCAAGGCTAAGCAATCGGCCTCTCAGCGTAACTTTGAGTCGTGGGTCGACTTTTTCTTGCATCGCCAGAACGACTAAGACCATTACGCATCCGTTAGTGATTTTTGTGACAGGCCATAATATGGCCAGTTCTTGGCTCATCACAAAAATTACGCGCGACTCCCCCACATGATTGACATAACGACCTCTGTTTGATACAATTCTTGAACCATTCGTCGCGGGGTGGAGCAGCGGCAGCTCGCGTGGCTCATAACCACGAGGTCGCAGGTTCGAGTCCTGCCCCCGCAACCATTTATGTAGCATGGTAATTATCAGAACCCCTCAGGGGTTCTTTTTATTTTGCTCATGCTTGCGCGATGTACAGCACAAACGTATAGTTTTAAAATATGAAAGCCGAAGTAGTTGATTTGTCTGGGCTATACCGAACAAGCAGGCGTGGCCACCCATACCGTGTAACTGCAAGTAATAGTCCGCAACTGCAAAGACAAGGAATAGCTCTTACGCCTGAAGCTCAGGGTTTATTCATCGGAGGAGATCTTTATAATAGAAAAGCCGGCAACCCAAAGCTGATAGTCATGCATTCAGCCATAGCAAATTTTTACGATTGTATAGATCCGAAGGACATCTCAAACATTAATGACCCAGAGGTGCTGGGTAAATACTTTGTTAGTCTAGTGGACGGGCAGGGCAGACCCATTATTCAAGTTAACGAACTGATCGATAATAGCAGCGCGAGTTTTATGCCACACCGTGCTAATGCTGTTAGTGAGGATGTGTATTTTAGCTCAATATGTGAAGTTGTGCCTCTGCCATCCGGTGTTCTTAATATTTCTACTCCATCTCAACAGCTCACAGCACAATAGGTTCTATTGTGATTGCACGCACGCAACCAAGAATATCGTACAGCCAACTAATATCCCGATCGTTACTATATGTGAGTAATGGACATGCCTCTCTCTGAGCGACGCCAAATTGAAAATGAGATGATTTTTAGGCGTGCCAACGAAGCAGTTGGTGATAATTTAGACGAGGTTGATGCTAATCATAGAGATGATGGTAATCCAGAGTTGGTGAGGGACGAGGACATATTGCTTCATTTTAGATGTGAGTGCTCTGATGAAGACTGCGACGCCCGTATCCCAGTTAAGCTAAGCGTATACCAAAAAATACACGAAAACCGAGATGCTTTTATCATCAAACTCAAACATCAGGTCGAGGCAATAGAGGAGGTCATACTAACTGAAGATGACTACAGCGTCGTCGAGAAGAACAACTCAACAGCTGAACCGGGCAAATTGCTAAATATAACAGCAGTTGATAACAGCTAAACGTATCAATAACTGCAAATTGACGAAAGCGCACACATATAGTAGTGTATTAAAATGTCAAATGAAAAAGCTAGCTTGGGTGAGAGAGTCGACCGCAGACTTATTCTTGATCAAGTCGCTGAACGATTAGAAATTGCCCCTGATGTTAAAGGCACCCTGCCGTTTGTAGACGGCTTTACACAAATACTGGTTAAACGTGATCAAATTTGGGACGATATTCCAGATGATTTCGATGTAGCAAGCGAATTTTCGGGCATAAAAGGAAAAGTAATACTGGCCGTATCACGTAAAAAAGAAGGCTTCAGGTTATTTGAAGAATCGATGAGTGATCCTGGTCAGCGTGCAACCATGCTTGATGCATACAGTCGATGCTGGCGACACAGTCACGCAATAACAACACTTGACCCTGATCAAGTACAAAAAGCTCTCCACTGGCATAGGCCTCCAACTCCTCAAGCAGAGTAAGCTTGTCAAACAGGAAGCGGTGAACTCTTTGCACAAGTCAGCAATGGTGTATAATTACATGCAT
This sequence comes from Patescibacteria group bacterium, assembly GCA_038064375.1. Lineage (GTDB taxonomy): Bacteria > Patescibacteriota > Saccharimonadia > Saccharimonadales > UBA4665 > JBBTTE01. The sequence goes on from JBBTTF010000001.1 coordinate 197,371, forward strand.
ATATAAATGAGGGAAAACACAAATGTGGCAACATTTTGCATATCTTGACGCCGGAACAGGCAGCTTATTCATACAATCCGTTATCGGAGCTGGTCTAGCTATTTCGGTTGTTTACAGGAGAGTATTAAGCGCAACTGCTCAGAAGCTTAAGACTTCTTTGTCTCGTCAAAAATAATCAATGGATAGACGTTTTAAACGACGAGCTTTACAAAAAACTTTGGGCTCATCGTTTCGTGATCCTGCTGGTTTTGTGTTTCGGGACTCAAAGGGGACGTTACTTAGGCAAATAAACACATCTGGTTTATCTGATTTCAACTTGCTGTCTGAGACTGGTCTTTACGACCATCTTGTTCAAGACCACTCTTTAGTAAAATACAAAACATTGCCTTTATCGCGCGCCTTTAACAAAGGTACAGCCGCTGCAATTATTCAGCCCGACCCAATTCCCTTTATAAGCTATCCATTCGAGTGGTCATTCTCGCAGCTCAAGGACGCAGCTTTGCTCACTTTATCTATACAGAAAGCTGCGCTTGAACATGGCATGACGCTTAAAGATGCCAGTGCTTACAATGTTCAGTTCTACAACGGCAAACCAATTTTTATAGATACATTATCTTTTGAAAAGTATGAGCAAGGCACCCCATGGCAAGCCTATAGGCAGTTTTGTCAGCACTTTTTAGCACCTCTAGCTCTCATGTCATATACGGACATCAATCTTTCACAATTGAGTAGAGTACATTTGGACGGCATACCGCTGGATCTAGCGTCAAAACTATTACCAAAAAAGGCAAAAATTAGGCCGGGCATTGCGATGCATATTGTTCTTCACGGCCGTGCTCAAAAGTCAAAGGAAGGCGAGCACCAACCAAAAGCCAAAAAACTAAGCAAAAACGGCCTTATCGGTATTATTGAAAGTCTTGAGCGTTCATTGCACAAAATGCAGCCAATAAAAGTTCCGACTGAATGGGCAGATTACTACGACAATACTAACTACACCGCCAGTGCAGCCGACAAAAAGGGTAAACTAGTCAGCCAGCTTATCAAGCCACTTAAAGCTAAGAGCGTTCTTGATCTTGGTGGCAATAATGGCAAATACAGTCGCCTCCTAAACCACGATAATATATTTACTATTTGCACAGATATTGATCCAAACGCAGTCGAAGCCAACTATCAATACGTAAAGCACAATAATGAGAGCAGCATGCTTCCGATGGTAGTCGATCTTGTAAACCCCGGTGGATTACTTGGGTGGGGCAATAAAGAAAGGGACTCGATTGCAGAAAGACTAAAATGCGACATAGTGATGGCGCTGGCCCTAATACACCACTTGGCAATATCGAATAATCTGTCGCTTGATATGATCGCAGAGTATTTTAGTGGCTTTGGGCAGTATCTTCTGATTGAATTCGTCCCAAAGACCGACAGCCAAGTAAAAAAACTCTTATCAACTAGAGAAGACATATTCCCGAGTTATAATGAAGAGGAATTTAAGAAAGTTTTTTCACAGTACTACACGCTAATCAACGAAAAAACTATTCCTGGCACCAAGAGAACACTTTTTCTGTACAAGGTTAAATAATGAGCCATAAAAGCATCAACGCGCATTTTACTTATCTTAAAACCAAGCCATGGTTTCGTTTATTTGTTTTGTGGGCCACTGCGTACTCGATATTGCTAGGATTCTTTTTTAGACAAATACTTAAAGATAGCGGCTACATAGAGATATTCCCGAACGAACTTATTCTCCCGATGCTTATGCACGCTACGACTGCTCTTATATTTGCACTTGCTATCAGCAAAACGAGATGGCTAAAATCCTATACTTCAAAGGTTATGGCTGTTATTGTCCTAGCTTTTTCGATAGTAGGTTACGATGGTAATCTGCAGGCCTTCGCAGGCACAATACGAGCCATTACCCCTTGGCTATCCGAAAGTGATCCACTTGGCGCGGTTAGTCTTGTGTATGTAGTCGTACTTTATGCTCTGGCAGTTGCCATAGGTGTTGGTCTTGAGCGTGGCCTCAATCACTATAAAAAGATTAACAAAAAAGACGTCCAAATCGGTTTGTTCGTACTGACTGGGTACTTGCTGATCGTACCTGCTTTTTCGATGGCGCGAATACTACCAACCATAATTAGTGAAACTAGCGTTCAAGCGCCCCCTATTGCTCAAGTCACCCCATCAACGGATAAGGAAAAGCCTGATATTTACTACATAGTGTTAGATCGTTATACCAACTCCGATGTACTCAACAAGCAGTTTAAATATGACAATAGTCCATTTACAGACTTCTTAAAAGATAATAACTTTTATGTAAATAACAACGCGAACAGCAACTATCCTTATACCACTATGTCAGTGTCATCAACTCTTAATGCGCAGTACACTAACAAATTGGTGACGCCGTACAAAGAAAATGCCGTGCAGAGCCGGGCCCTGTATCACAATCTAATATGGCAATCATCAGTAGTAAAGGCAATAAAAAGCCAAGGGTATAAATATTATTCTTTGGGCTCATGGTATGGCGCAACCTATAAGGCGCCACTTGCCGACCGACAGTATATTAACCAGCATGTATTAACGGTAATGGGCAAGTCCAAAACGCTGAGGGGCATTGAAGCTTCTCAGTTTGCCCAGAGTCCGTACTATAGATTTGCGCAAATGGCGGACGTTAGCTGGTGGCCCTTTAAGATCGTCGAGCAAGATCCAATCGGTGATTTGCGTCAGCAGCTAGATGTGCTCAATTACTTGTCAACTAAGGAAAAACCAGGTGGCAGATTTATATTTGCGCATATTCTTGTGCCACACGAACCCTTTTACTACAATGCCGACGGCTCATTATCGATCACTACGAATGCTGATAGTGTCGGTAAGCCTATTAAGGAAAAATATGTGGCCCAGGTAAAGTTTATAAACACGCACATGCAAGAACTAGTCAGTAATATACAAAAACAATCAAAAGGACAGGCCGTGGTTATTTTTAATGCTGATGAGGGCGCCTACCCGCAGGTCTTAAACGATACCTTTACAAAGCCCACAGGCACAAGTAGCCATGCCGAAGCCAGTGTTAACGAAGACGAGAATATGACTATCTGGAGCAAGCCTTGGACTGATATGAAGTTTGGTATTTTACAGGCAGTGCATATACCTCGCGCTACGGAAGATGATTTAAAAAACCTGTCTAGCGTCAATCTGTTCAGGATTGTTTTAAACCGTTACGCTAACTACAACTTGGACTATCTGCCAGAGTGTCAGTTTGGTCTAGTAGAAGGTAATCAAAAAGAATATAACTACACCAGTATTACCGATAGATTCAGCACTAAACCTGATCGAGCGTGCCAAAATCTATCCACTGTACCCAAGCGATAGCTGCTACAAAGCCTTCCCGACCAAGTGACCAATTAGCGCAGTAATTGCCATTGCTGCCGCGCCACCTACAAAAACACGGGCTGCTGCACGCAGCCTATGACCACCACCAATAAACGCGCCAATTGCACCCGAAATTGCCAAAGCGACCAAGGAGGCAAAAACAATCGCCAATCCGCTATCCTTATTAGAAACAGCCAGTGCAGCAAGGATCGGAACAACCGCACCAAAAGCGAATGACACTGCCGAAGCCAACGCTGCTTGCACTGGATTTGCTAAGTTCTCGCTATCTATGCCAAGTTCGTCACGTAAGTGGGCTGCCTCTGCGTCATGATCGTGGAGCTGCTTAGCTACCTGCATGGCAAGCTTGGGGTCGAGCCCACGATGTTCATAGATATGGGCAAGCTCGGCAAGCTCTCCGTCAGGATTAGTGGCCAGTGAGTCACGTTCTATGATGATATCTGCTTGTTCGGAGTCACGTTGTGAGCTAACTGAGACGTATTCACCAACTGCCATAGATAATGCGCCAGCCGTTAGCCCAGCTACTCCAGCTGTTAATAGTGTGGCGCGAGAAGATTCGGCTGCGGCAACACCTATCATTAAGCCAGCAGTTGATACAACGCCATCGTTTACACCGAGTACAGCGGCCCGGAGCCAGTTTGATCGATGCGACTTATGCATCTCGTCGTGTGGGGAAACTATTTCGCTCATCATGTTCATTATAACGTTGTTTTGTGCGTGATTACGCGATGTTGATCTATATCACTATCAGTGAGTGAGAGTTCTCACTGTACTTTAAGGTTAAATGGCGCATCATATGCTTGCGAGAGGAGGATATATGAAACAATCGCAAACGTACTCAATACCACGTAAGGCCGGTGACTTAACTTTTGACGACCTATATGATGAAATAAGCAGTCACTGGCAAGATAAGGCCAAGAAGCTGCAGATTCGTCGCGGCAGGGCTATGAAGCAGGCTGTTCGTGATGGCCGATATTAGACCATCAGAGGTAAGGGTCACAAAAGACCAAGAGGATAGAATCAAACGTGAGCTACAGGCCGCTGGTGCGGTCAAGTTTGATATGTTGTTGCCAGAGACACGTGAACTCCCTAAGCTTATTCAACCTGACGAGCATATTTTAGGTATTGTTTACGGTAGGTACAAGAAAGGCAAAGTCGGTACTGTTCAAACCGTCGGCAGGGGGGCGTTGATTGCTACCGATCAACGAATTCTTTTTTTGGACAAAAAGCCGCTATTTATCAGGTGTGACGAGATTGCTTATGAAATTGTTAGCGGCATATCGTATGCTAGAGTTGCGATAGCAGGAACTGTCGCCATGCGTACCCGAGAGGGCGAAGTACATATCCGTACCTTCAATCAGAAGTGCGCCGAACAGTTCGTAGCGGCCTTAGAAGACGCGATTTTTAGACAAAAAGTTAAGGAGTAGACCCAAATGAAGGACATAGACAAATTACTTAGCCTTGAAGGCAAGGTGGCGGTTGTGACCGGTGGCGCCAAAGGGATAGGCCAAGCAATAAGCTACCGACTTGCAGAAGCCGGAGCTACTGTAGTAATTGCCGATGTTGATACTGAAGGCGCCAAAAAAGCTGCAGCCGAGCTAAGTCAAAAGGGCTGGAAGGCCAAGCCCGTAACTGTCGATATGGCCAAAGAAGAAGATATCAAAAATGTCATTGAGATTTGCGCCAGTGAGCATGGTGGTCTAGACATACTAGTTAATAACGCCGGCATATACCCGCCAGAAACTATTGCCGATATGCCATTGGCTGACTTTGATAAAGTGCTTCGCGTTAACTTGGAGGGATCGTTTTTGGCCATGAAGTACGCCTCTGAGCTTATGAAGCAAAAGGGCGCCGGTAAAATTATAAATATTACCTCAATCGATGCGTTGCACCCTTCGATGGTTGGACTCGCCCACTACGACGCATCAAAACATGGGCTATGGGGCTTGACCAAGAATGCAGCCCTTGAGTTTGCTGCTAGTAATATTCAAGTTAACGCTTTGGCGCCGGGTGGTGTCGCAACTCCAGGTGTTGCGGCCATGCAGCAAGCCGCACCAGCCGCTGACGCCGAAACGCTTCGCAAGCAAACCGAAGCCTTTTTGGCCAAGATACCGATGCACCGTATGGGGGAATCTGATGAGATAGCTAAGGTAACACTTTTCTTGGCATCAGATATGTCATCTTACATGACCGGTAGCCAAATAGTTGTTGATGGCGGGGCATTACTATCTTAGTAAAATATAAGGAGGTCTGATTATGGACTATCACATATCAACGGTATCACTTTGGGGGATCGTAGCCTTAGCACTCTGGGATTTGGTCTGGAAGGGCTTGGCTCTGTGGCGAGCCAGCAAAAAGAACCAAAAAGGTTGGTTTATCGCCATCATTATCATCAATAGTGCCGGCATTCTACCAATAGCCTATCTATTGCTGACCGACGCCGAGAAAGACTAGTCTTTTGATATAGTTGAGGCATGAAGACGTTTATTAAGAATCGCCGCGGCCTCGACGTCAGCGTAATAGTTGAAGGCACAGGTGACAAAGGCAAGCTTGCTTTTGTGATGCACGGCCTTGGTGGTTACAAAGAGCAGGGCTATCTGCGTGGAATTGTCGAGACTTTACTCGATTTAGGCTACGCAGTCGTTTCTTTTGATACCACTAATAGTTTTGGCGAAAGTGGCGGCGACTACCAAGACGCCACCACGACCAATTACTATGCTGATCTCGAGGACGTTATTGGTTGGGCCTCTGACCAAGAATGGTACGTTGAGCCCTTTGTTCTTGTTGGTCATAGCTTGGGCGGTCTGAGCGTAGCGCTGTTTGCCGAGAACTATCCAGACAAAGTGCTGGGCGTAGCCCCTCTGGGTGTGGTTGTATCGGGCAAGCTTAGCTTGGAAGCGCACAAAATGTTCCCAGAGCTCGAAAGTCTAGAAAAATGGAAGCAGGACGGCGTCCGCGTTACGCATAGTCATGATGGCAAGATAGAGAGACGGCTCAAATGGTCTCACATGGAAGATCGGCTCAAGTACGACTTACTGCCCAACGTAGATAAGCTAACGATGCCAGTTCTGTTAGTTGCAGGTGAGAAGGATAACCGCACACCGCCAGTTCACCAGCAAATTTTGTTCGACAAGTTAAAAGGGCCCAAAGAACTCCACATCATTAAAGGTGCGCCCCACACCTTATACGAAGACGATCACCGTCGCCAGCTTAATGACTTCATAAGAGCTTGGGCCAGCCAGCTCTAGTCGACTTTTAGGGCGGAGAATTGCCATAATTGCTTTACAATAGTGGTAATGGATAGCAATTTGTTAACGACTGGTACTAATTCTGGTACCCAGACTAGTACTCAGAGCCCACAGACTGCAGGTAAGCCCTCTGCTTCTGCGGCCAACTCTAGTGGTGTTCAGACGGGTACTGCAGCATCTCTGCTTAACAGTGATAGTGGCGTGCCACTTTCAGCAACACCGTTGACGACGGTCAACATCAACGGTAAAGCTGGCGCCACAACTAACAGCACAGTTGCAGCAACCACACCTGCAAAGCATCAGGTTAACCCAGCTCTCGTAGGGATAACAGGGGTATTTATTATTATTGCAGTCGTATCATTCTTGGCCATTAGCCGCTCAGCAAAAAACACAACATAATCCTTATCAATGCTATTGCAGGACAGGCAGCATAAGCAGTATGATTAATTTGAGATCAAGCGAAACGCTATAACAAACATACATAATTTGACAAAATAACAAATTCATGTATAATAAATAGTGTTAGTGATCACAAACAAAAACTTTACAAACAAATAAAAGGAGCGCGAATGAAGGCCAATAATGGCTTAAGTTTCGAGCTGTCAACAACAGCCAATCTTGGTATTCTCAAGATTGATAGACTGCTGAAGAAGCTCTAACCAACTAACAAAGTAAAAAGCCCTAGCCTTATCGCTGGGGCTTTTTTCTGTCGCTGAATAAAGGATTTTCTGTGATTATCTCTGTTGTTGGAATAATTCTGGAGCGTTTCTTGGTAGTCGTTGGCAGGCCGGTCAACAGCAAGTATCCTTGCCAAGTATTCTGGCCAACTTCAAGTTCCAAGTGCATAAGATCAGACAATATTGGTTCATCATCGACATCGTATATTCGGAACTCACCAACGCTGAGTATGCAATCTGTCTTGTGAGGATTATGCGATATCACCAGCATCTCGCCGATACTCGGCGGCTCAACCCATGCATAGACCTTGCCTTGAAGGTATAAAACCTTGGTATGGGTCTTTGTCTCTATTAACTTATAGTGGCCCTTGCTCTTCAAAGTAATCATGCTTCCTCCTATGCATATATTCAACAACTTCTAAGTAGTTTAAGCATTGACCACGATCACAAGGACGTAGTGATGAAGTTCAATTATAAGTAGCTATATCTCGGCGCCAAGCTTTTGTTCGAGCTTGGCTAGATCTTTTACGACGATGCCTTTGCTGGTGACTTTTACAAGACCCTCGGCTTTTAGTTTGTGCATTTCGCGGCTGATCGTCTCACGCGATAGACCAGAACGGGCAGCCATACCGCTCTCATTGGTCGTTAGATCGTAGCTGGCGTGTTCATCATTTTTCTTAGAGCGTCGACACTCGATGATTAACTCGTATATTAAGCGACTATTGGCGGTTCCAGACATTAGGTGAACCATGCGACCCATAAGCCCATCAACGCCACGGTATAGACGACTTAAAAGATCTAGCATCACATCAGGATTGGATTTGATAAATTCTAGCGCGTCTTCGGAGGGAATGACTCTAAGCTCAGTGTCGGCCTCGGTCTTTAAGAAGTACTTATTAGGCGTCTTATTGATTGCCCACGACATGGGGAAGAAGGCAGGAGGCATAAAAACGTTAACAACTACTTCGTCGCCCCGATAACTTACGTCATATTGTCGAACTTTGCCTTTTATCAGATAAAAGATATGTTCGGGGTCTTCGCCTGCAAACACAAGTATTTGTCCCTTGGGGTAGGAGCGCAAAGGATACTTGTCGAAGTGCTTTGCTATTTTTTGCTCAATCTCTGATGCCATAACACCTTGATTATGCGCTGGTTTGTGTAAATAAACCAGATAGTTGATATGATAATTCTATGACGAGTGCAATTGAGGTAAAAAAACTTAATAAGAACTTCGGCTCTTTTACTGCCCTTGACCAAACAACCTTCTCCGTCCCTGAGGGTGAAATATTCGGCTTTTTGGGGCCTAATGGTGCTGGCAAGACTACCGCCATTCGTTGCTTAATGAACTTCATGCATGCTGACAGCGGCACAGCAACAATTTTGGGCTTAGATTCTGCCCGAGACAGCGTCGACCTCAAGCGCAAAATTGGCTATCTACCAGCCGCCGAACAGTATTACGAAAACTGGACAGGGCAACAGCACATTGAGTTTGTGGCCCGACTCAAAGGTGTTAAGGCAGAGTCACCATTGATAGAACAACTGGATTTTAAAACACAACAGAAGGTTAAGCACTTATCAACCGGCAATCGCCAAAAGCTTGGCATAGTTATGGCCTTTTTGGGGGACCCAGCATTGCTGATGCTTGACGAGCCAACGCGTGGGCTTGACCCCATCTTGCAAAACCAAGTTTATAAGCTTTTGTCCGACCACCGCGCGCGAGGTGGCACAGTATTTATGTCATCACATAACCTGCCCGAGGTCTCTAAGATTTGCGATAGCGTGGCAGTCATTAGGGCAGGGGCAATTGTTGCCGAAGAATCGCTAGATAGTTTGCGCAATAAGAGCATACATCATGTTGACGTTACGTTTGATAAGCATGTCGATACCAAGCAATTTCAAACCAAGGGCGTAACGATTGCCAGCTCAGCAAATAATAGTTTGAGCCTAAGAGTTAAAGGTGACCTCAACCACACATTGCAACTTATCTCTAAGCAACCTATCAAAGATCTTGAGGTAACGCATGCTAGTCTAGAAGAAATTTTCTTGGAGATATATGAGTAATGTTTGAGCTAATCAAAATATCGATAAGGCAGAGGCGTACAGCTTTGGTGGCGTATAGCCTTGGTGGATTGGCGATGATTTGGCTGTATGTATCTATCTTTCCGTCGATGCAGGCCCAAATTGGTGATTACACCAAACTTATAGAATCAATGCCCAAAGGTCTCATGAAAGCATTTGGCGCCGCTACAGTTACTAACAACTTTGAAGGCCTGATCGGCACTAAATTGTTTGGCTTTATTTGGCCGCTAATCATGCTATTTATGACGGTCTCCTTCAGTTGCTCGGCAATTGCTGGAGAAATCGAGAAGACAACCATGGGATTATGGCTATCATCACCAATTTCGCGCCTTAAAATATATTGGTCTAAGTATTTTGCTGTTCTGATAGCCTTGGCAATATTTATGGTATTGACCGTTTTGGCAGTTTTGCCGATGGCAGGCCTGTATAACATTGACGTAAGTAGCAAGCACATTTTCTTGTTAAGTATTGTTGGTGGGCTGTTTGCACTGGCCATTATTGGCGTGACTTTCTTAGTTTCGAGCCTGTTTTCTGAGAAGAGCCGTGTCTATGCTGCGCTCGGCGGCGGACTGGTGATCATGTATGCCATCAACTTGTTGGCTGCTCTGAGCGACAAGTTTGCCGATCTCAAGTACCTATCGTTCTTCTATTACTATAATTCAGATGCCTTGTTGAGTGGTGGATCTATCAATCGTGCCAGTCTTTTAGTTTTTGGTCTGACGGCTTTGATAGGTACGGTGGCGGGGGCGATTGTATTTAGGCGCCGCGACATCTCTATATAAGTAAACTATTCTATTCGTACGGTGTGCGATGGGCCCACTTGTAAAGTATGGCACCAGCTATTCCAACCAAGATGATTACTAGTACGAATAGTATAAATCTAAGCATGACTCATTAACTCTTTGGAATGATAATTTCGCGGTATTCGTGATCAGCGTCGGGAATAAACTTTTTGTAGTCGGCATATTGCAGGCTTGTCGGTGTCAACTTGAGAACCATGTAGTCACCTTCATGTATCTTTCTGGATGGCGGAACCCAGTTGTAGTCGCCCTTAGGCTTGATTGAGGCCAACTTGTCAAAAACGATGTCCATATAGTCGTCGGCCGGTACTCGCGACAAGGTGCCCGAGGCTTGAACGGTTGTCTGAGATTCTTCGTCAGCTACAGTTAGAGCTGCAAAAGGATTCTCGCTGATGTTGTGGTACTTAAGAGTGTTTTCGCGAGTAGCAAAAAAGAAGTTAAAATCCTCATCAGCAACATAGTAAACGGCTGAGCCCCATGCCTTCTTATCTTCTGAGGTTGTCGACAGAACGCCCATAGGGTGATGCTTGAGGAAGTCGTGCACCTTTGTATTCATACTACCAGCGTAGCACAAGCCAGCAAGTTGGGCTGCTAAATTTCTATCTAACCCGAATAGGGCTAGAACTGACTCCACAAATACTGGTTGGTAACTTCGTGGTGGTACAGGATCTCAGATGCTTTGGTGACATCACCTAGCTCACGTGGATTACGATGAGCCGAGGCAACCTTGTAGGACAGGTATTTCTCCTTAGATGATTCACCCATGATTGTAGTCATGAACTCGCTGCCGCGGAACAATCTGATCGCATCATTGATATTACCCGGTAAAAATCTTAGGCGTGCTCGCTTATCTGATACGGGCTTAGGCGCTTTGTCCTCTAGACCAGTCTTAAGGATTGTGAACAATAGTAGGTAAGGGTTGGCATCAGGCGCCACAGAGCGGATCTCGATACGAGCCGTCTTTTCGTTGCCAAAAGGTACGCGAATCATTGATCCACGGTCATTGGCAGAAACTTTAATCTGATTGGGTGCTTCGTAGTTGGGGTCAAGACGTCGGTATGAGTTGACGCTGGAGTTTAGTACTAGAGAAATCTCCGAGGCGCGGTTAAGTAGCTTGTCGATGAAGCCACGTGCCAAGGGCGACAAACGGTCTTCGCCCTTCTTATCGTAGAAGATATTCTTGCCATTCTTGGCTAGAGAGAAGTTTGTGTGCATGCCGTTGCCATTAAGGCCTTGAATCGGCTTAGGCAGGAAGGTCGCGGTCATGCCGAGACTATGAGCAACTTGGCGGCAGATAAGCTTGTACAGTAAAACTTGATCGCAGGCACGTACAACATCAGTGTAACTAAAGTTGATCTCAAACTGCGATGGCGCAACCTCAGGGTGATCCTTCTCGTTGCGGAATCCCATGGCGCGTTGAGCTGCGGCTGTGATATCAATAAAAGTCCTAAGTTTATCGACTGGTAGAGCGTGGAAGTATCCGCCAGTAGTGATTAGCTCAAAACCTTTTTCGCAGGTGTAACTTTGCTCGGCATCAATGCCTTCTAGCAAAAAGCCTTCTAGCTCGGGCGCCATGAAGGCCTCATAGCCGGTGGTCTTCTTGAGGACCTCGGCGTAGTTCTGCAAGCGGCCACGAAAGTCTGATTCATACGGTTGAAGATCACGAGTAGCGATGTTGGCGAAGACAGCAACCTTGCCGGCACCAAATATGTCAGATGGCAGGTAAGTGAAGCTAGTCCAATCTACAAGCAGCCGCAAGTCAGACTCATGTAGCTCACTAAAGCCCCTGATAGACGAGCCATCAAAGGTCAGATTGTCGAGTGAGTTAAGAAAGAAGTTTCTGTCATAGTCCAGCATGTGTAGACGGCCTTCAATGTCACAGAAGCAGACGGTGACGGCCTTGATACGAGATTCTTTGTTGAGGGCGGCCACTTGGGCGGTTTTGGCTTTGGCCGGATCCTTTAGAGCACGGGCCTTGGTGTTGAGCCTTTCGAGCTCGGTGTAGGATAGCTCCAAGAAATCCTGAAGTACTTTAGTAGTTGGCTGCATGTGCTTGACTCCCTCAACTAAATGATAAGTCTAATTTAGTCCACAACTATACTAACTGTCAAAAGATTAAGACTTATTTGATTAACAACTAGTATAAAAACTTACACGGACGTGATTAACGTCACATGCTAAAAGTTTTTATTCTGGCACCGATCTTAAAGCGAATAAGTCCGTAGAGTAAGGCGCAGATCAATAAAATGTAAAGAGGGAAGCCGTAGTGTGCAAAGGTCCAATCATCTATTGTCAGCAAGGTTATTGCGGCACTCAAGGCGCCATTCCGGAAGACTCCGTAGCTTTCTGTCTGTGGGCTGTTGAATGATTTGATAACAGTAGGTATGGCGGCAAGTAGGTCAGCGATAATGCAGAATATGATTGCGATAATACCAGTGCCTGTCACAAGCCACAAGACTAGCGCTGCGACAGATAGTCCTCCGCAGACAATATCGAGTTTGCTGATTTTCCAGTGAGCCTTCTTGTTTACAAAAGATGCGATAAATATCATTAAAGGACCAAAGCCGACCATAAATGTCATTAGTGATTGCCAACCGACACCTTCACCAATCTCGGCAGAAAACGCGATAAGCGGCGCGATAGCCCAGAGGAGCCAAGTCACGCGGTTTGGTCTATTCTTGCCCTTAATCGTGTCAATCGCGTAGCCAGTGCTACCGATTATGTTGAGCAGAGCTGCTAGCAGTACGAATTTTTCGTCAATCATATTGGCCTAATGATAACAAAACCTAGGAGACTTTCTCTTATTGAGGCTTAAGTCGTGGGTTACAATAAATGTATGGAAAGACGCACCGCAATAACACTTGGAGCAATATTGATTATATTAGTCGGTGCATTCTCTTATCTGATCTTTAATACTGACGCCCGAAACGCCATTCAGAGGGCTGCTGAGACTTCTAATCGCCAACCCCAGTAGACTACAGGTGCTCAATCAAGCGACTGTTACGTTCCAAGAAGACTTTGGCATCGTCAATAACGCCGGTCTTGTCTTTATGGTCTCGAGCATCAGCGGCTTGGGATATATAGAGTGCTTGTCCATAGATTTCAAAATTATATGAACGGCAAAAATCGACAAAGTAAGCCATGTCTTTCGGGTCAAAGAGTTGTAGCAGTTCTAGCTCTTGTCCTTTGTTGCAGTAGAGTGAGATTTGGTCAGAAAAGTTGCCTTCGAGTATTACTGGGCTAAGCAAGCGTTTGAGGCGAAACTTGCGTAGTCCTCTGTTCTGTTTACTTTTGCTACCAATGCCTACTATATGTAGTATTGTGGGACGTTTGAGCGATACGACTAAAATCAATCGGTCATCATTGCTGCCCAGTATTGAATAGTCAAAATCTGCCACTTGCATCGAGCTGCCAAATACAATTTCGGACTGCCTCGTTGCCGAGCTAAAAATAATTAAGCCGTCTTGTCTGGAGAATATGTTTTGAAGCAACCGCCCGAATTGAAAATCACGCAGCGGGTCAGCTATCGTGCCCTCAATATGTTTGGCAAATACGAAGAGTGCAATTAACGGAAAAATACAAAGAAGTAGAATAACAGCAAGGTCAGTTGTCATCGTTCATATCATAGCAAATTGCGAATAAGTTAATTGGTAGCGGCGAGTGGATTTGAACCACTGACCCCAGGCTTATGAGTCCTGTGCTCTAACCACTGAGCTACGCCGCCACGTCGGGTTAATATAGCACGATTTACATCTGTTGGCTAGGCTTAATAGGTGCGCAAACCGAGCCATGTTACGGTCACTAGGCCGATAGCGATCACGACGACGCGAATAGCATGTGTTGAGAATTTTGTAGTTAAGACGGAGCCGTAATAGCCGCCTACGATGCCGCCAGCAGCCATCACGAGCCCAAAATGCCAGTTAATAAGACCGGTACCGAGCAGGCAAAACAGTGATGTGCAGGCTATGGTGGCGCTTGTGAGGTTCTTGAGGCCATTCATCTTGTGGATCTCATGTAGCTTAGTGAAGCCCAAAAAGGCCAACATAATAAACCCAAAACCTGCGCCAAAATAGCCGCCATAAATAGCTACAGGTAGCAGAGCGATAGCTATCAAAATAAGCGGCTTAAAAGCCTTGCTCTTCCGTCGCATGTGTTTGTGCAGATGAAAGTGCAGGTAAGGCTGAAAAGCAAACAAAATAACCGCAAAAAGCACCAAAGCAGGCACATACTTTTGAAAATCTTCGCTAGCAGTATTGCGCAGTAGTGTTGCTCCGATTGCAGCACCAATGACACACGGTATCAGTAATAAAAGGTAGCGCTTAGGCACCTTGCGAATGTAGTCACGGTAGCCATATGCTGAGCTAAGTGAACCGGGCAAAATAACAATGTTAGCTGTAACGTTGGCCGCTAGTGCCGGCAATCCAGCAGCCAACATAACGGGGAATCCTACCAACATGCCGCCGCCTGCGATAGAGTTCATCGCACCCACAACGATACCCGCCCCAAAAAGTAATAAATCCTGCATGATAATTACCGCTGCTGGCGGGCTATCCACTGTTGCTTAAAGAATCCGACTGTAAGCGTAGAAATAAAATAGGCAATAACTGGCACTAGAGCGTTTATCCACGGATCAATATGAACTACAAACTGCAGGTAGAAAACAACCGTTGCATAGGTCAGCACCATAATTGCAATACGGCGGGTCCAGCTAGTCTCCCAGCCCTTATCGGCCTCGACGCGCTGGTTGCGGGACTCGAGTTTTGTAATACGTTCTTCTAGTGTTTGTTCTTGAGCCATTGTTACAATAATAAGATATGGAACTAGTATTACCAACTCCTGCCAGTTACGTTGTGGCAGTTAGTGGCGGGGTGGACTCGATGGCCCTACTGGATATGCTCAACGAAAAGGCTCGATCAGAAGCTGGCTGGAAACTGGTTGTGGCTCATCTTGACCACGGTATTAGGGATGATTCTGCCGAGGATCTCAGGCTGGTCGAGTCAGTGGCACGAGGGCATGGCCTGCCTTTTGTATCGCACTCAGTCGGGCTAGGAGCTGGTGCCAGTGAGGCAGTAGCCCGTCAGGCTCGCTACGATTTCTTAAATAGTGTAGTTGCTGCCGCGGGTGCTCGCGGAGTTATCACGGCACATCATCAGGATGATGTTTTGGAGACCGCAATTATTAATATTCTGCGTGGTAGTGGTCGCAAGGGTCTAACCTCTCTCAGTAGCCGTCACGATGTAGTGAGACCGCTGCTTCATTTACCTAAAAGCGAGCTAATCGATTACGCAAAAGCGCGTGGTTTGGTTTGGCACGAGGACAGCACAAATCAAGACGACGCTTATTTGCGTAATTATGTGCGTCTGCGTTTGTTGCCACGGATTGATGATGGTTCGCGGAGAGCGCTACTCAGTCATATTAATGATTTGCGCAAGGCCAACCATGAGATCGATACTTTACTTGTTAACCAATTACATTTTCAATCTGTTGCAGGCCAGCTGGACCGTTCTTGGTTTATTCAATTGCCGCATAGTGTTGCGCGAGAAGTTATGGCGTCGTGGCTGCGCGCTAATGGTGTCGCTGGATTTGATAGAAAAACTTTGGAGCGCTTGGTCGTGGCGGCCAAAGTTTCTTACGCCGACAAAGTCTATCCGGTGCTATCTGGAGTCAATATGTTTGTACGCGCCGACTCCTTAGCACTCGATAGAACGGAGCGCTAGGCAAAATATGCCGCGCCAGTTATAATTGTTAGCAATGGATAAGAAACCTCACTTGCCGAACCGCAAGCAACCGGCCAGCAAGCGTCGCAATATGAAGAACTTAGGGTTTGTCGCTCTGATGATTTTGTTCGGCATGATAATCTTTGCTGCCTACAACCAGCCCAGCACCCTTAAAGAAATTCCTTCAACTACCGCAATTGCCGACACCAACGCTGGTAAGTACAGCAAAATCACCGTCGACAGCGACCGACTACTCATCACCACCAAGAACGAATCTAGCCCAACACTCAAAACAGTAATCGACTCCAACTCTAGCCTTAAAGACCAAGGCTTTAACACCGAGAAAGTTACTGTCAGCTACAAATCGACTTCTAGCAGCAACTCGGCGCTTATCGGCCTTGCTGGATCTGTTATTCCTATTCTTATCATCGTCGGCGTTTTGTACTTTATGCTCAAGAGTGCGCAGGGACAGGGCAACCAAGCACTAAGCTTTGGCAAGAGCCGCGCTCGTCTATACGGCAACGAAAAAGAAAAGGTAACATTTAAAGAAATCGCTGGTAGCGAAGAGGCCAAGCAAGATCTAGAAGAGGTTGTTGAGTTCCTTAAGTTCCCTAAGAAGTTCTCAGGCATGGGTGCGCGTATACCTAAGGGCGTACTGCTCGTTGGTCCTCCCGGCACCGGTAAGACTTTGCTGTCACGTGCTGTGGCCGGTGAAGCCAATGTGCCGTTCTTTAGTATTTCTGGTTCGGAGTTTGTTGAGATGTTTGTTGGTGTCGGTGCGTCACGTGTTAGAGACTTATTCGCCAAGGCCAAGAAGAACGCTCCGTGTATCATCTTTGTCGATGAAATTGATGCCGTCGGTCGCCGCCGTGGTTCTGGAATGGGCGGCGGACACGACGAGCGCGAACAAACACTTAACCAGATTTTGGTTGAGATGGACGGCTTTGACCAAGGCGAGAACGTGATTGTTCTAGCTGCCACCAACCGTGCTGACGTACTTGACCCTGCACTTCTACGACCTGGTCGTTTTGATCGCCGTGTTAACATCGGTCTGCCTGACCGCAAAGACCGCGAGTCTATTCTTAAAGTTCACTTTGAGAAGAAGCCTCTAGCCAAGCAAGTTGACCTTGATGCTCTAGCCGCCAAAGCTGCTGGCTCTTCTGGTGCTGATCTTGCCAACATCGCCAATGAGTCGGCCATTATCGCTGCTCGCAACTCTCACAACGAGATTACTCAAGACGACGTCACCGAAGCCTTTGAGCGCGTAGCCATCGGCCCAGAACGCAAGAGCAAGATCATGACCGAAGCCGACAAGACTACTACTGCCTATCACGAGGCTGGGCACGCTCTAGTTGGTCACGTATTGCCCGACAGCGATCCAGTCCACAAGGTTACTATTATTCCTCGTGGTGGCACTGGCGGTGTGACATGGTTTATTCCACCAGAAGACCGCACGTTTGTATCGCTAATTCAGTTTAAGGATATGCTAGCCCGTGGACTTGGTGGTCGTATCGCCGAAGAAGTAGTACTTGGCCGTGACCGTATTACCACTGGTGCTGGCAACGACTTGCAGCATGCTGCTGAGCTAGCTCGTGACATGGTCGTCAACCAAGGAATGGGCCAAAAACTGCGCGATCAAGTCTTCCACGTTGAGGATGGCATGATGATTGACCGAATAGTTCACGAGCGCGATTACTCTGAGGACACTGCCAAAATCATCGACCAAGAAGTCGAAAGTCTTATCACCGAAGCTGCTAACCGCGCCCGTGCCGTTATCAAGGCCAACATGCACAAACTAGAAGAACTCAAGGACCACTTACTAGAAAAAGAAACTGTTGACGCCGACGAGGTGCTAGAAGTTCTAAAAGGGTCTAAACTTCCGTCCGCTGCTGCTTTATACTAGTGGTTGAATGAACCCTACCGCTCCTGCCAAAAAACCCAAACGAATTAGCATTAGCAATGTTGCGGCTCTGTTGGTGATCACGGCTTTTACAGGTCAGATACTAGGTTTTTTACGCACCAAACTTGTTAACAGCAACTTTCCGACCACTGGTCCTCATAGTACTGATGCCTACTTTGCGGCCTTTAATATTCCTGACCTATTCTTCTTTACGCTAGCTGCCGGTGCGCTTGGCGTGGCTTTTATGCCGGTTCTGTCCGATCGCCTGTATAAGGGTGATCGCAAAGGTATGTGGGAAATATCAGCATCGTTGATGAACTTGCTGGCTATTCTGATGTTTGTTGTCGGTGTGATTATGCTTATCTTTGCTAGGCCGTTGATTCAATACATCGTTGCTCCCGGCTTGAGTCCCGAGCAGCTCGATATAGCCACAAATATAATGCGCCTACTAGCGTTTAACCCGTTACTGTTCAGTATATCTGGTGTTTTGACTAGTGTTCAGCAGACGATGGGGCGGTTCTTCTTCTTTGCCGTGGCGCCAATATTTTACAACTTGACCATCATTATTAGCATCTACGTATTTAAGGATAATATTGGGCTGGTTGGCTTGGGAGTAGGTGCGTTGATCGGTGCCATTGTTCAGCTAATAGTCGTTACCTTAGGAATGTGGAAGACAGGTTTTCACTGGCATCCAAGCATTAAATGGAAGAATCCCGACTTTAAGACCGTACTGTACAACTTGCCGCCAAGATCACTTGACCAAGGCATGGACCAAGTCGGTAACATTGTTGAGACGCACATTGCCAGCAAGCTCGGCAGCGGCAGCGTTACTTACTTTAACAACGCCTTTATTTTGAGCACGGCGCCGATTCTGTTAATTGGTACAGCTATCTCGACGGCTGCTTTCCCGAGGCTCAACGCAAGGCTTAGCCAAGGACGGCCAGATCTATTCCGCAAGGACTTCCTGATGGTGCTGAGAGCGATGATATGGATAAGTGCCCCGATGGTCGTCATTGCTTACTTTGCTCGTGGTTACCTTGCGCGCTTGATCTATTCTAACGGTAGCCCTCAAATTGCCACGATCTTTGGCTTCCTAACCGTGGCAATCTTCTTCAGGATTATGTATTCGCTTATTTCTCGATGGTTCTATGCTCAGAAGGATACGGTAACTCCGCTACTCGTATCACTATTTACGATCGCGCTTAACGTTTCGCTGGCTATTACGCTGGCAAGGCCCGAGGCTTACGGCGTGGCCGGACTTGCTCTGGCTCAATCAATCGTGGCTACTGTGGAAGTGTTTATCCTCTCCAGTATTATGCTTAAACGTGACCACAGGCTGTTCGACGCCCAGTTCTGGGGCGGGGTATGGCGTATCTTTGCGGTTACTGGTTTTAGTGTGACAGCCTGCTTTATCATGATTTCGCTCTATCCATTGGGTATCGATGATCGAGGTGTCGTTACGCTGGGCAGCAAGGTCATATTCATTACAGCCGTTACATTTGCTGTTCATGTTGGTGTATCTGCTCTGTTTGGGCTAGAAGAAGCAAAGCCAATATTTGCCCGCTTGCGCAAGATTATCTTCAAGCCAATTCGTCTTTAAAACCAGTCACCTCTGTTAAGTCTGATATAATGGCTGGACATGAAACAAGACCATATCAGAAATTTTTGTATTATTGCGCATATTGATCACGGCAAGTCGACTCTTGCCGACCGTTTGCTGGAACTAACGGGCACTGTACTCAAGCGCGATATGAAGGCGCAGTTACTTGATCGCATGGATCTAGAACGTGAAAAGGGAATTACTATCAAGTTGGCGCCAGTCCGCATGAAGTACAAAGAATACGAGCTTAACTTGATTGACACCCCCGGCCACGTTGACTTTAGTTACGAAGTTTCACGTAGTCTCGAGGCATGCGAGGGTGCTCTATTAGTGGTTGATGCCAGTCAGGGAATCCAAGCACAGACACTTGCCAACGTTTATCTTGCCATGGCCGCGGAACTGACGATTATTCCTGTTCTCAACAAGATAGATTTGCCGGCTGCTGACGTAGAGCGAGTCAGTGCCGAAATAATTAGCCTGCTTGGTTGCCAAAAAGAAGATATTTTACAGATCTCTGCCAAAACTGGCATGGGCGTAGACCAAGTGTTGGATAAAATTGTTGAACTTGTACCAGCACCCAAGAGCTCTGAGCTGCCAGAGACACGCGCACTAATCTTTGACAGTTATTATGATGACTACCGTGGCGTTATCTTATACGTCCGGGTATTTGATAATCAAATTACTAAGAACGAACAGATAAAAATGATAGCCACCGGTGTCTCTGGCATTGCCTTAGAAGTCGGCTCTTTGCAACCAGAAATGACTGCTGGCAAGAGTCTGCAAGCCGGCGAGATTGGCTACATTGTCACCAACCTCAAGACAACCCGTGACGCCAAAGTCGGCGACACCGTAACACTGACTGCCAAGCCAGCTACCGAGCAACTTCCCGGATACAAGGATGTTCAACCCTTTGTTTATGCCGGGTTCTTCCCAGAGAGCAACGAGTTTTACCAAGAGCTCAAAGATGCTATCGAAAAGCTTAGTCTTAGTGACTCGGCATTGCAGTTTGCGCCGGAGAATTCGCCGGTGCTAGGCTTTGGTGTGCGCATTGGCTTTTTGGGGTTGCTGCACATGGACATTGTTCGCGAGAGACTGGAGCGTGAATACAATCTAGAACTCGTAGTCACTAATCCATCAACTGACTACCAAATAAGCCTATTAAATGGTGATGAGCTAGATATTAAAAGCGCTGCTGACCTGCCAGACCCAGCCAAAATCGAAGAAATCCGCGAGCCATGGATCAAAGGTGAGATAGTCGTACCCAAAGAATATGTCGGTGCCGTTATTCAACTGATATCAGGACGTCGTGGGCTGCAAACCAACCTGAGCTATGTCGACCAGCGTGCTTTAGTTAGTTTTGAGGCTCCTCTTGCTAATCTGTTGACGGACTTTTACGATCAGCTAAAGAGTCTGACCAGCGGCTACGGCTCATTCAACTACGAGCTAGACAACTACCGTGCCGAAGACCTAGTAAAACTCGACTTTTATGTTGCTAATGAGCGTGTCGATGCTCTGTCCGTTATGGTTCACCGCAGCGAGGCCGAAAGACTTGGCCGCGAGACTGTCACAAAGCTCAAAGAGGTTATTCCGCGCCAGAACTTTCAAGTTGCGTTGCAGGCTGCCATTGGAGGTAGGTTCATAGCTCGTGAAGACCTTAGTGCTTACCGCAAAGACGTTACCACCGGCCTATATGGTGGCGACGTTTCGCGCAAAAAGAAGGTATTAGCAAAGCAAGCAAAGGGCAAGAAGCGCATGAAGCGCTTTGGCAAAGTCGACATTCCATCCGAAGCCTTCACTGTTATGCTCAAGCGTGACTAGGCGGTCGTGGTTGTGTTACCTCTGTAAATTTGGTATAAATGAGCAATGGGGAATTCCTTAGCTAGCAAACTTGCCACTTATCAACCATCTGAAGCTACGGCCAAAATTATCAAGACTACCCCAATTCTTTTGCTTGTTGGGCCAACTGGCGCCGGTAAAGATTCGCTCAAGGATCGCTTGCTCGAAACCGGTGAGTATCACCACATTATCTCGCACACTACACGTCCACCACGCATTAATCATGGCATTATTGAGCAGAACGGCCGCGAGTATCATTTTATAGACAAAAAAATTGCCGAGAAGATGCTCGATGACAATGCCTTCATCGAAGCTAAGATATATAGCGGCAATCTCTATGGTACAAGCGTTGCCGAGATTCAATCTGCTCACGACGAAGGCAAAATTGCCATGACTGATATAGAGGTGCAGGGTGTTGCTGAGTACAAAACCTTAGATCCTAATGTGATGGCCGTCTTCTTGCTGCCACCAGACTTTGAGACGTGGCAGACACGACTAATGAACCGTTACGGTGACGTTGTTGACGTTAAGGACTTTCGCCTGCGCCTGCAGACTGCTCTAGAAGAGATAGAACAACTCCTCAACACCAACTACTACGTAGCTATTATCAACGATGACTTAGAAGCCGCAGTCAAGACTGTGCACACAATCACGAGCTCTAAGAATCACTCAGGCGGTGACGAATCTGTCGCGCGAGACGTAGCAACTAAGCTAGCTCATGATATTCAAGAGCACCTCGACCAAACAGACTAAAACGCCTGTGCTTGCACGCCGCCAGTTTTGGATGTACCGTATATTTAATTATGAGCATATCTCCCCAATCTCCAGAAAAGTCTAAATTTATTTACTCCCCAGCCGGCATTACGATAAATATCTTTGGTGTTTACAGGACAATCAGCGACAAACTACCAGAACTCGGCAAGCGCGGACAAGTAAAAGAAATTGGGAAACTTGCCTCCGGTTTGCAACAAGGACGCTTCAAGCAGCCTTACAACGGGTACACAGATATAGATGTAAAAGACGAAGCCGTCACAGTGACAAGCGGTAACTTTGATCGTAAAACCAAGGAGCCATTTACTCTTGAGACTAGGGTTTCAATGGGTGCCGATGGTAAAATCGTCGCGATTGACCAAGTTAATGCTAGACAAGTGCTTGATGGAAATTTGCCCGGTGTTTCGGTCAAGGACGCCTCATATAATGTTGTCGATGGCGAGGGTTCGCTAAATCTACGAGACGCCATTGCCGAACTACGCCGTGCCCAACACACCATGAACGGCACCACTCCATTTCCTACGGCAATTCGGGTTCATTAGTTAGCACTCTTGACTAGCGAGTGCCAAAAGCGCTATAATTGGCCTCAATAAAGTGAGCCTAGGAATAGTTAATAATGACAGAACGTCAGCAAAGCATTTTAAGCGCCATTGTCGAGCAATACGCCGAAGTCGCCAGTCCGGTTGGCAGTAGCTTGCTGGCTAAGGCTTTTAAAGTTAGTTCGGCCACGATTCGAGCTGACATGGCCGAGCTTGAACGCCATGAGTTTATTATGCAGCCACACACCAGTGCTGGTCGTATTCCGACTGATAAGGGCTATCGTTTCTACGTCAACAACATCAACAGTGGCCTCGCACTACCAGAGGGTCGTGGTGAGCGTGCTCTCGCAGCTCGCGTACAAAGTGCCGGCGCGCCAGAGAGAATGATTCGCAATGCGGCTGACACTTTAGTAGAGCTTACCCACAACCTAGGGCTTGCAACTATTGGCCCACAACTTTACATGAGCGGACTTAGTAATCTGTTTGGCCAGCCGGAGTTTATAAATGGTATGCAAGTTCAGCAAGTTGCCCAGCTACTGGACAATCTAGAGCCATGGCTCCGTGAAGCCGCCCCCAACGAGCCGCTCAGTGTCTACATTGGCGCGGAGAACCCAATCGGCCGTGCCGCAGGCTGCACGCTTATCATTAGCCGTTTCCGCAGTCCTTTTAGCGATCGCAGCTACATCGGTACTCTTGGTCCAACTCGCCAGAGCTACCGTGATGTCATGCAGCTTGTATCACGCGCCGGCCAAGAGCTCGAGGAGGTTCTGTATGCCTAGTCCAGATCAAGCGCCTAACCCTCTTAGGATCGTCGACGAGACAATTTATGCTAGCGCTGTTTCATTGGTGCTTGATCAATTTGGCACATCAGACAAACCGGAATTCGATCTTGATGCCGCATCTGTAGGGCTGGCTTCTACTTTTCTTGAAGCTCACAAAATCGTTGAAAGCGAAGGTATTAACATTCCACCAGAGCACCTTGACGAACGCTTTAGAGTAATAGGTCGTTTAGGTTTCATCGACGGGGTTAAGGCTTGCGTGGATATAGCTAATTTACAACCACAAGGATTCGGTCAAGATGCCCAAGCCTAAACCGACAAAAACTGAGCAACTTGAGCAGCAGCTGGCTGAGTTAACTGAAGCCTTGCAGCGCGAGCGTGCTGACGCAACAAATATTCGTCGCCGTCACGAAGAAGAAATCACCAGTCTACGCACAAGACTAAAGGCTAATGTTGTCAGCAATCTACTACCAGTTATTGATAACTTCGAACGAGCACTCAAGCATGTGCCGGAAGATCTTGTAGACAACGACTATGTCAAAGGTGTCCAAGGTGTTGTTAAGCAATTTGAAGACACGTTGATTAATATGGGCGTAGAACGCATCAAAACTGTTGGCGAAGTCTTTGACCCCAATCTGCACGAAGCTATTAGCATGGAAGAGGGCGAAGGTACCCAAGAAATCGTCTCCGAAGAACTCCAATCTGGATACAGACTAGGTGATGATGTAATCCGTCACGCCATGGTACGAGTGCAGCAAAAATAACAACAACTAGCACTCTTGACACACGAGTGCCAATTCACCTAAAATAGTAAGTAGCTATCAGCTATTAGTTTTTATGGAAGGGTAGAAAACTATATGGTTCAACCAGTGTCCCCAGAATCTGAGCAAGCACAGTCCTTGCCACCAGCAATCTCTGGACTGCCCAAAGGCTGGGCGGTAGGTTTTATACCGACAGTCGGCAACACTAGTATTGGCGCTGATAACATCAAATCTTTGATTAATGTCGAAGGTGCAAAAGGCGAACTCAGTACAGCAGAGACTGCGGCAGCCTTGGCGCTACACGGCATACATAACATAACGCAACCAACTAGAAAGGGTAGACCAATATGAGCAAAATTATCGGAATCGACTTAGGAACAACTAACTCAGCTATGGCTGTCATGCAGTCCGGCAAGCCAGAAATTATCGCAAACTCAGAAGGTTCACGCACAACTCCATCGGTCGTAGCCGTTAACAAGAATGACGAACGCCTAGTTGGTCAGGTAGCTCGTCGCCAGCAAGTTACTAACAGCAAGAACACCATTTATGAAGTAAAGCGCCTGATTGGCCGTAACTTTAGTGACAAAGAAGTTCAGCGCGACCTCAAGCTAATGGGCTACGAGATCGTTAAGAGTGGCAACGGCGTCAAAGTTAAGATGGGCGACAAGGAGTATAGCTCCGAAGAAGTTAGCGCCATGATCCTAGGTAAGCTAAAGGCTGATGCCGAAGCTTTCACAGGAGACAAAGTTACCGAAGCCGTTATTACAGTTCCTGCCTACTTTGACGACTCACAGCGTCAAGCTACTAAGGACGCTGGTAAGATCGCTGGCCTAGAAGTTAAGCGAATCATCAACGAGCCAACTGCTGCAGCTCTAGCCTACGGTCTAGACAAGGCCGACAAGAAGGACGAAAAGATCGCTGTCTACGACCTTGGCGGTGGAACATTCGACGTTTCTATCCTAGAACTTGGCGATGGCGTGTTTGAAGTTAAGAGCACCAACGGTGACACTCACCTTGGCGGTGCCGACTTTGACCGCGTGATTGTTAACTACTTTGCCGATGAGTTCAAGAAAGAACACGGCATCAGTATTGCTGACGACAAAGCCGCCATGCAACGTCTTCGTGACGAAGCTGAGAAAGCCAAGATTGAGCTTAGCTCCGCCCAAGAAGTTAACATCAACCTGCCATTCCTAACCGCTGATGCTGACGGACCTAAGCACTTCGAGCACAAGCTAACTCGTGCCAAACTAGAAGATCTAGTCGGCGATCTAATTACTAAGACTGCTGCTCCTTGCGAGAAGGCTCTCAAAGACGCTGGACTCAAGGCTTCAGAGATTGACGCCGTAGTATTAGTTGGTGGTATGACCCGTATGCCAGCTGTTCAGGACAAGGTTAAGGCAATCTTTGGCAAAGACCCAATGAAGGGTGTGAACCCTGACGAAGTCGTAGCCATCGGCGCAGCTATTCAAGGCGGTGTATTGCAGGGCGATGTCAAAGACGTTCTGCTGCTAGACGTTACACCTCTAAGTCTTGGTATCGAGACTATGGGCGGCGTAATGACCAAGCTAATCGAGCGCAACACCACTATTCCTACCAGCAAGTCCGAGGTTTTCTCAACCGCTGCTGACAACCAACCACAAGTAGAAATTCACGTTGGGCAGGGCGAGCGCGAAATTATCGAAGGCAACAAGTCACTCGGTCGTTTCATCCTTGATGGCATCCCATCTGCACCGCGCGGTGTTCCTCAGATCGAAGTTACCTTCAATATTGACGCCAACGGTATTCTTAACGTGACCGCCAAAGACAAAGGTTCTGGCAAGGAGCAGAGCATTACCATCAGTGGCTCTGGCAACCTAGACAAGACCGAAGTCGAAAAAATGGCCAAAGAAGCCGAAGCTCACGCAGACGAAGACAAGGCCAAAAAAGAGTTGGTCGAATCGCGCAACCTACTGGACGGCGCAATCTACCAAGCCGAAAAGATGAGTAAAGACAACGCTGACAAGATCTCCGACGAGGACAAAAAGACTTTAGAAGAAGCCATCGAAGCCGCCAAAAAGGTTGTAGCCGACGACAAAGCTGACAAAGACACTCTAGAGAATGCTGCCAAAGAGCTTAATGACAAGCTAATGCCAATCGGTGCCAAGATGTACGAGGCTGCCGAAGGCTCAGAAGATGGTGAAGCCCCCGAGGCCGACGCAAAGACTGACGACAAAGATGACGCAATTGAAGGCGAAGTCGTCGACGAAGACTCCAAAGACAAGAAGGAAAAATAATGACCGCCGAGCAATCTTCTCAGGAGCCAATAGTTCCTGAGAAGGTTGACCCAACAGACGTGAAAGCCATGGGCGACCGGCTCTTTACCCACCTCAGCCAGCCCGAAGATGTGCTTGGTGTTTCGCCCGAAGAGCCAACAACGTTTAAAAAAGCGCTGGAAGCTCGCCAAGCAGCCAACAACGACCCCGAAGAAGATCGACAAACTAACGAATAACTGGTAAAATATAGCCCAATGAGTGAGTGTAACGAATTAGAAGAAGCTTCGATGGTTGGCACTACAGGAGATGTGTATGCCGCAACTCAAGACCCCTATCTTAAGCATGTCATTCGACATATACAAGCCAACCCAATCGACAATGACCCAAATTATACTGGCGTAGATTGGAATGAAGAAATGAAGGAACATATCCACGAAAAGTACGGTATCAATCCTATATTTGCAGGGACGGTGATAATCAACTGCGAAAACTACGTGCTTGATGAACAGCGTCAGGAGTCTTCGCATGTCAGCTGAGTATCCACATCTCGGTAAGCCTAGTCCACGAAACGGCGTTCCGATCGACGTATTCATTGGTGCGGCACAAGATCCGTACATAAAACGTGTCATGCACTATGTTATATCTGGGGAGGCCGAAGCTAATCCGCAAGATTTTTTTGGTGTTGATTGGGGGCACGAAATGATACAACACACTAAGGATGTGCATGGACTTAATAATCTCGATGCCAAGCTAGCAATATCGTATGCAGCCGAGAATATATTAGCAGAACGGGGTTTGCTCACATATGTCGAAGCGTGATTACTACGACGTCTTAGGTGTGGGCAAAGGCGCTTCTGCCGATGAAATCAAAAAAGCCTTCCGACGACAAGCAATCGAACACCATCCAGATCGTGGTGGCGATGAGACTAAGTTTAAGGAGCTTAACGAAGCCTACGAAGTTCTTAAAGACGGCGAAAAGCGAAAGCGCTACGACCAGTTCGGTCACGCTGGTGTTGGTGGCAACGGCGGCGGTAATCCTTTTGGTGGCGGCTATGGCCAAGGTCAGAACGTCAACTTTGACTTCGGTGATTTGGGGCTAGGCGATATCTTTAGTAGTTTCTTTGGTGGCGGTGGACAACAACAAGGCCAGCGTCGACAATCACGCGGTCGCGACGTAGAAGCCGGTGTCGAGATTGGCTTTGACCAAGCGGTCTTTGGTACAGAAGTTGAACTTGGCCTGCACTTGGATGACAACTGCGAGCACTGCAAGGGCAGTACCGTTGAACCCGGCCACGAGCTAATAACTTGTGATCAATGTAAGGGTTCTGGCCAAGTCGTTACTATGACTCGAACGATTTTTGGTGACATTCAGCAGGCTGCGATTTGCCCTAAGTGTAAGGGCAGGGGCAAGATTCCCGAGAAGGCTTGTAGCGTTTGTCACGGCAAAGGTACGCAATCTAAAAAGCAGAAGATAGAGCTTAAGATTCCAGCCGGTATTGATGACGGGGCGACTATTCGTTTACGAGAGCATGGCGAAGCTATCGCCAACGGCCCTAAGGGCGATCTTTATGTAAATGTTCGCGTCAAGCCGCACAAGCACTTCACCCGCGAAGGCGATCTTATACTGAGCGAAGAGCATGTTGGCATGGTTGAGGCAGCACTTGGTACCGAGATCGAAGTTGATACAGTAGATGGTCCAGTGATGATGAAGATTCCAGCCGGTACCCAATCGGGTTCAGACTTTAAGCTAAGCAATCACGGTGTGCCGCATCTCAAAGGTAATAGTCGCGGCGCTCACATTGTTACAATAGTTGTTGATACTCCAACCAAGCTTAGCAAGCAGCAAAAGCAGCTGCTCGAAGACTTTTAGCCGGTCAGTGCTTCGGGTTCTTCGATGTAAAGTGTGGCCTGATCTTTACCCATTGTCTTGGATATGTATAAGGCATCGTCTGCGCGGGTAAGCATTTCGCTATATGGCAATGACCAGTCGACTTCGGCAATGCCGATACTCATAGTTGGAATTATGATACGCTTGTTTGCCAGTTCTTCGCGTGCGGCAGAGGCGTTTTGTTTAATACGGTCTGCAACTACCAGCCCGTCTTCTCCTGTGGCGTTGGGCAATATAATTACAAATTCATCACCACCATTCCGTCCCACGCCGGATTTGGTTATTCGTCCTAATCCGTCACCTGCGTCATCGGTATGACTACGTACACTACCGGCCAATATGCCGGCCACTTTACGTAGCGTTTTGTCGCCCGCCGCATGACCACCTTCACCGTCATTTACGTCCTTAAAGCCGTCAAGATCAAG
This sequence comes from Patescibacteria group bacterium, assembly GCA_038064375.1. Lineage (GTDB taxonomy): Bacteria > Patescibacteriota > Saccharimonadia > Saccharimonadales > UBA4665 > JBBTTE01. The sequence continues at coordinate 226,030 of JBBTTF010000001.1, forward strand.
AACCATCATAACTGTACCTTTAGCCTGTAGTGGATCGGTGTCTCGACGTCCGGAACTGCGCCGCTCGGTATCATGGCGTCGGTCAGCGTTACTAGTCGTCTTCAGGAATTCGAAGTAGTTCTCTAGCCCTCTACGGTTCAGTAGTTCAGTCAGAGGGTCCAATATGCTTCGTTCGGCAGCTTTACCATGCTCTTGCTGTGCTTGGTACAGGGCTACTTTAAAAGTATCTAGCTCCTTATTGAGAGCTCTATTCCTTAAGCCTAGATAGGCAGCTACGCCACCGGCAGCCAAAGCTAGACCTGCCGATCCAATCGAAAGAATCTCGCGAGGTGAGTAGGCGGTTGCTAATTGCGGGTCAAGGCCATGTTTTAGCATAGTCGTATTATACCATATGCAGTCAATAAATGCAATACTATAACAGATGATGGTTGCTAAATCACGCTTATGCCTTAATAATGTAGCTAGTGAATCGAACAAAACTCGACCAATCTGGCTTTGTACCTCTGTTATTGACCGTGCTCCTTATTGTGGCGGTTGGTATCTATGTGGTCTACACGCGCGTTCTGAACGCGCAGCAGTAACAATACTCTTGATTAAAATGACCGTATATTGTATGATTATTCTTCCGAACTATGAAATTTACTTGGACTACATTTATGCGAGCCGAGACCGTCAAGACGGTCGGTTCTGTGCTGCAAACTGATTTGCCCTTACTAGGTATTGAGGGCTTGCCAGCCAAGGTCGACACCGGAGCCTTCTCGGGAGCACTGCATGCCACCAGAATGCGTGAAGTTACGGATAAGCAGGGCAAAAAATATTTGCGATTCCAGCCAATGGGTAGCAAAGACCACACGATTGAGGTCGATGCGTATCACAAGCGTAAAGTTAAAAGCTCTAATGGGCTTGTCTCGACACGCTATGCAATTGACACTGAGGTCGACATTCTTGGGCAAAGATATGCCATTACGTTGACGCTGACAAACCGTAGCTCGATGAAGTATCAAATGTTGATCGGACGTAACTTTTTGCGTCTCCACGGCTTTTTGGTTGACGTGAAGAAGCAAGGCAAGTAAGGTTCGAATATGAATATTGTTATTCTCTCCAAAGGCTCCGGCAACTACTCGACCAAGCGTTTAGTAGCTGTGGCTGAAGCCCGTGGTCACAATGTTCGCGTTATCAATTACACCAAGTGTTATGTGACGCTTGAGAGCAGCAACCCGGTGGTTCGCTATAAGGGTGAAGAGGTTCGTGACGTTGATGTGGTTATACCGCGTATCGCATCAAGCCTGACCAAGTATGGTTCGTCGATTGTGCGTCAGTTTGAGATGCAGAATGTGCCTGTGACAACTAGCTCGATCTCGATCGTGCGTTCTCGCGACAAGTTGCGAAGTATTCAGTTGTTAGCTAAGGCTGGGGTTGGAATTCCTAAGACGGTCTTTGTGCGCGAAACAGCTGACTTTGATGACGTCTTAGAGCAAGTGGGCGGTGCGCCGGTCATTATCAAGGTGGCGCGCGGTACTCATGGCAATGGTGTTGTGCTGGCCGAAACCCGCAAGGCGGCCTTAGCTGTAATGCAGGCCTTTTATGTTGAGGAAGTGAACTTCTTAGTCCAAGAATTTATTAAAGAAAGTGCCGGTGTCGACATTCGTGCTTTTGTAGTGAACGGCAAAGTTGTGGCCAGTATGCAGAGGCAGAGTTTAGATGACGACTTCAGGTCTAATATTCACCAAGGTGGCGAAGGTACGAACATCAAGCTCACTGCCGAGGAACGTAAGACAGCCCAGAAGGCAGCCAAGGCCATGGGCTTATCGGTTGCTGGTGTCGACATGATGCGCAGCAAGCGCGGACCGCTGGTCTTAGAGGTGAATTCCAGCCCCGGCTTTATCATTGAGCAAATCACCGGCCGCAAAGTTGCCGAAAAAATCATCGACTATGCGGAGCAAGCCGCCAAAGCCGGACGACGTAAAGACAAAGTCGGCGCGTAAGAACACCTCTGTTTAGTAACTCGCTCATGCTATAATTCGAGTGCATGACACCTCCAGTAACCCTAGCTTTAATCGTGATAATTCCAGTTGTCGTGCTGATGGCATTGCGAATTAACGCTGCTTTGGTGTTTTTGAGTCTGTGTTTGGGCTCTGTGTTGGTGCAGTTTATTGCGTCTGATGCTACGTCATTTGTAGAACTCTTCTCTGCTCGCGCCCCAGAAGGGGTCGATACGGGCGTCAACACCGTCAGCATAGCTTTGCTATTATTGCCGGTTATTTTGACCGCTATATTTATGATTAGAACAGTCCAAGGCAAAGGGCGCCTAGCGCTGAATCTTTTACCAGCAGTTGGTGTCGGACTTTTGGGAGGTTTGCTTATCGTACCTCTGTTGTCGCCGGGCCTGAGCCACAACATTGTAAACTCTTCACTCTGGACAGAAACTGTTCGTGCCCAAGACTTGATCGTTGGCGTTAGTGCCTTGGTATGTCTGTTGGTGCTCTGGATGCAGCGGCCCAAGACCGGTCATTCTAAGCATCACAAACACTAGTCGCCACATTGACTTTTTGGCTAATTTACGGATAATGTAAGGAGTTATTTCGCCGTCCGCCATCGTTGTGGGCCCATAGCTCAGCCGGTTAGAGCACCTGCCTTTTAAGCAGGGTGTCGTGGGTTCGAGTCCCACTGGGCCCTCCAAGATTCGTAAATCAACACAAGCACTCTAAAGAGATCTTTTGCAGGTCTCTTTTGCTATAATGCAAATGTAATCGAGGGGAGCTCTATAATGGCAAAGTCAAAAGAACCTGAACTTGAAATAACAGCAAAACTTAGTGGTGCTGAAGATGATTGGAAGGAGTGGTGCAAGTCAAACAGCAAAAAGACTAACGCTGCCCATGGCTCAAGTGGTGCGCTCTATTTTGTTGGGTTTATTGGCGCATTGGTTTATTGGATGCAGGCGGCAGTCGGTTTTGGTGCTGTCGTAACGGGCTTTTTAAAGGCATGTGTGTGGCCAGCCTATGTAGTTTACCAACTGCTAGAAAGTTTTTACGGATAAAGTAACTCTTTTGCTATAATCCGAGTATGAGTGATACGAATAAGTCCAAACTAACACTGTTTGCCGTAAACAAAAACGACCAGATCAAAAAACTTCAGACCTTTGGTGATAAGTTGGCCGACAAAGTTACCGCAATCGCTGGCTCAACTACCTTCTTGCTGTTAAATGTGGTTTGGTTCGCAGCTTGGGTGGCTGCGAACACCGGTACGTTTGGCGATGATTTAATCTTTGATGAATACCCCTTCGGCTTCCTCACGATGGTCGTTTCGCTCGAGGCGATAATCCTATCTGTTTTCGTGTTAATAAGTCAGAACCGTCAGTCTGAGCGCGCAGAGATACGAGCAGAGCTAGACTACTTAACTGACCTTCAGGCAGATACAGAAATCACTACCCTGATTAGTATTCTAGAAAGACTAGCCGAAAAACAACAGATCGACATCACGGATCTATTAGATGAATTAGCGCTGGATCAAAAGAGAATTACAGCTGAACACCCGCTAACTAAAAAGGACTTAGATCTATAATTTGACCGGAGGCTTAGAGTAGTTCCTGATACGGAGTAGTTAAGCACAAAACCGCTCAAGATTTTGATATGATTATCACATGCCACATATTTTAGACACTAAAGATTTTATTATTACAGCATATGATGAGCCGCATCATTCGAGAGAAAACGGTGGCCATGTTGTTATTACGCCCAAGCTGCATTTTGTACACCGCACAGAACTACCACTGGACCTAGCTGCTAAGCTAATGCACCTGACAATGATTGTTGGCGAAGCTACGACGACTGTCATGAAAGCCAAGGGCCTTGATGTGGTACGAATTAACTATCAGGACAATGGTAACTGGGCGTACAAACAGCCCCAAAAAGAACCTCAACTACATATTCATTTGTACATTCGTACTACCAACGAGAAACATCCTGATAATGACCCGCGCTTTCAGGCTTTTCCTGATGCGTTGATTTTCCCGGATAGGGCAACGGGTTACTATAATTCCTTTGCATCATTAACAAACCAAGATTGCTCAGATATCAAGGACGAGATCAATAAATTATTGAGCACCCCAAAGTATTCAGAGCTAAAATTCTAAATCATTAGTTAAATAAAGATTAACTTCTTTCAATAGGTCATGCTCGGATTGCTAAAATGCTAATCCATGGCATGGATTTTGCAGCACCGGTTTCGGCGTAGCACTGTTATTTTACTGTTGTGTTTGAGCTTTTTGGGTGGTGTTGGGCTGGCACATTTTGTCTATACGACGAGCTTGGTTTGGGCGGGGTTTGCTGGGATATTTTTGTTACCGTCGTGGGCACGACACAATCTTTTAGCGGTAGTTGCTGTCATTGCACTGGGCTTGTGTGTTGGATTGTGGCGAGGCGCCATCTTTATGCAAAAGCTGGCTGACTACGATCAAGTTTTGGACCAAAAAGTCACCATCACTGCGCAGGCAACAGAGGATGCAACTTATGGCAAAACAAAACAGCTGACTTTTGCAGCCGACAATATTGTCTTGGAGAACGGTGAGAGGCTGACTGGTAAGGTGCAACTCAGTGGCTTTGGTGTGAATGCCATCTTTGACGGCGATGTAGTGGTGGCGACAGGCAAGTTGAGACAGGGCTTTAGTGCGTATCAAGGCCGAATGAGTTTTGCGGTACTCGAAGTGGTTGAGCACCACCCTTCAATCGTGTCTGACATAAGACGCAAGTTTGCCGCTGGTATGCGCACTGCCTTGCCAGAACCTTGCGCGTCGTTTGCTATGGGAATACTGGTTGGTCAACGAGCGACGCTTCCAGATGAGGTTAAAGAGGACTTCTTGATGGTCGGGCTGACGCATATCGTTGCTGTATCCGGATATAACCTAACAATCATTCTGCACGCCAGCAACAAACTGCTTGGCAAGCAGTCAAAACGGATGTCGACATTCTTGTCATTGAGCTTGATTGCGGTGTTTTTGATGTTGGCTGGTGCCAGCGCTTCGATAGTTCGTGCGGCGATAGTTAGCGTGTTAAGTATCGCCGCTGGATATTACGGAAGGAGTTTTCGGCCGCTGACCCTACTGTCTTTTGCTGCGGCAATCACGGTATGGGCCAACCCATTTTATCTTTGGAGTGACCTTAGCTGGTATCTAAGCTTTTTGGCGTTTTATGGTGTGATGGTGCTTTCGCCATTGGTTCAAAAGCGTTGGCCTGCGCGATGGCATCAGACTTTGGTTGGTGGTGTGGCGTTGGAGAGCATCTGTGCCGAAGTCATGAGCTTGCCATTCGTGCTTCATATATTTGGGCAAATGTCCTTGGTCGGGCTGCCATCTAATATGCTGGTTGTAACCCTTGTGCCGCTAGCCATGCTGCTTGGTGTCATCGCGGGACTAGCTGGAATGTTGTTTGGTGCAATCGCTGGCTGGTTGTCGTGGCCAGCGGTAATACTTCTTAATTACATGTTAGACGTAGCACATATAATGGCCCATCTTCCTCGCATATTTATAGAAAATAGAAACCTGTCTTTAAGCCTTGCGCTCGGCTTTTACGGTTTAATCGTACTGCTTACGTGGTCGCTCTGGCACAAGACAAAAGATCAAAGGCCTGATATAATAACAGATATAAACCAACCTAAAGTGCGAGGATTGTTAGCGTGAGCGGACACAGTAAATGGTCAACAATTAAACGCGAAAAGGGTGCCAAAGATGCTGCCCGCGGTGCAGTATTTACTAAGCTTGGTAACGCCATTGCGATTGCTGCACGTGGTGGAACCGACCCTGACACCAACTTCTCGCTACGGCTAGCCATAGATCGTGCCAAAGCATCTAATATGCCATTGGCCAACATTCAGCGCTCCATCGACCGTGTTAAGGATAAGAATGCCGCGCAACTTCAAGAAGTCTTGTATGAAGGCTACGGTCCAGAAGGCGTAGCTATCTTAGTTGAATGTGCCACCGACAATGTTAACCGTACATATCCTGATGTTAAACTAGCTTTCTCTAAGCATGGTGGCAATATTGCCGAGAAGGGTGCGGTGGCCTTTCAGTTTGATCGTAAGGGCATGATTCGTGTCAAAGCTACTGGCGACGACTTGTTGATGCAGGCCCTAGAAGCCGGCGCAGAAGATGTTCAAGAAGATGGCGACGAATCACTTATCTACACTGACGCCAAAGAGCTCGCCAAGGTTCGTGACGCTCTAAGTGCAGCCGGTGTCGAAGTCTCAGAAGCCGAGCTTACTTATGTTCCCAATACTACAGTAGAAATCACAGACGAGAAGACGGCCGGCAAAATTATGCGGCTGATGGATGCGCTCGAAGCATCTGATGATGTCAGCAATACTCACGTTAACTTTGATATCGCCGAGGGGCTGCTCGGTTAAAAATGAGAATACTGGGTATCGATCCCGGCACAGGCATACTTGGCTTTGGAGTTATTGATGTTATCAAGGGCAAGCCTACGCTGGTTGATGCAGGCGTAATCCGCACCTCCTCTAAGGATGGCGATGCGGAGCGACTACAGACCATCTTTGAGGAGCTAACCAGTATAATCTCTGAGACTAAACCCACAGAAATGTCGGTAGAGAAGCTGTTCTTTGCCCAAAACGTCACGACTGCCATGACAGTATCGCAAGCTCGCGGCGTTGTATTGCTAGCTGGTAAGCAGGCCGGTCTAAACATTCATGAGTACACCCCGCTCCAAATAAAGCAGGCCCTAACAGGTTACGGCAGGGCAGAGAAGAAGCAGATTCAAGAGATGGTGCGAGTTATCTTGCAACTCAAGGAAGTGCCTAAGCCAGACGATTGTGCCGATGCCTTGGCAGCAGCTATCACCCACAGCATGACTGTGAGATAATAGGCTTAATGATTGCGACACTTAACGGGGTAGTGAGCGAAAAACTGGCAGATGTAGTTGTGCTGGATGTAGCTGGCGTTGGCTACGGTTTGCTAGTATCAAGTGAGGATTATGGTCGCCTTAAGACCGATGACAAAGTAAAGCTTTACATCTATGAGCATATTCGCGAGCAGTCTCACGACCTATTTGGATTTATCACGGTAGACAGCAAGAAGCTGTTCGAGCAGCTACTAGACGTCAACGGCGTTGGTCCAAAGATGGCACTTAACGTGTTAAGTGTTGGTTCTGGTGAAGAGGTGCGACGGGCGATAGCATCAGGCGATGTTAAGTTTATCCAGCAAGCTAATGGCGTTGGTAAGCGTGTTGCCGAGAGACTGGTTGTTGAGCTCAAAGATAAAGTTGGACTAATCGGAGTTGATCTTGAATCGACTGGATTGTTGCAAAGTGAGTCTAGCCTAGCTGGTGATGAGGCCGTCGAAGGACTAATAGCTTTGGGCTACACGACAGCAGATGCAGCCAAGGCATTACAACACGTCAGCCCAGAGCTATCCACCGAAGAAAGAATTAAGCTAGCATTGAGAGGTATCCGATGATAATTATCACAGGTGCAAGTGACGGTGTCGGACTAGAGATAGCAAAACTATATAAAGATGCTGGAAAAAAAGTAGTTAACATATCTCGCAGAGAATCGGTTGCAGCAGACGTTAACATTATGCAAGACATGCGCCAAGGCGTGGCGATTCAGGCAGCCGCTCAATCTATCAAAGATATGCCTGATCGAATCGAAGCAGTCATAAATTCTATTGGTGTTTTCACTGAGGAAACATTCGGTAATGTTACAGAAGATGAGGTTAAGAGACTTATGTCTACAAATGTTAAGGCGCCAATGATGTTTATATCCGAGCTGTTCGAAAGAATAAAAAAGGACGAAGCGGACATTCTTAACATAGTATCTAAAGCTGGAACTATTGGCAGCAAAGCAACCCCACTTTATGCAGCCTCAAAGTGGGCTGAGAGAGGCTTCACTCTTAGCTTACAAGAAAAGCTAAAGGACACCCCCTGTCGCGTCATAAGTTTTTGTCCAGGCGGTATCGGTACTGGGCTATTTAACAAAGCTGACACAGATATAAATACCAATAACTGGATGAGCCCTGAGGCGATCGCTTTATTTATTAAGCAGATACTCGATTTGCCTAAGAATATGGAAGTCGGCGAGGTTATTATTAATCGCAAGGCAATAAAATGATAGACCGTATAGTAAACGCCGTGGATGAGCCGGAAGACCAGCAAGAGGTTGAGTTAGAAGTTACGCTGCGACCGCGTGACTTTGCAAACTACACTGGCCAAGAACGTCTTAAGCAGAATCTTCAACTAGCAATTGATGCAGCTACTAAGCGTGGCGAGCCGCTCGATCACGTGCTGCTCCACGGTCCACCGGGACTGGGCAAAACTACGATGGCCAGCGTCATCGCCAACGAGATGGGCGCCCAAATCCGTATCACCAGTGGTCCAGCAATCGAAAGGGCAGGTGACCTAGCGAGTTTGCTAACTAATCTTCAAGACGGCGATATTCTTTTTATTGACGAGATACATCGCCTCAACCGAACAGTTGAGGAAGTGCTCTATAGCGCCATGGAAGACTTTAAGCTAGACATTATGCTTGGCAAAGGACCTTCGGCTCGTAGCCTTAGGCTGGACTTGCCACAGTTCACAATTATCGGTGCTACAACTCGTACTGGGGCCTTGGCTGCGCCACTACGCGATCGTTTTGGCATGATTCACCGTCTGGAGTTCTATAAGCCAGAAGAGATTGAGCAAATTATCACTCGTGCTGCCAAAATTCTCAAAGTTAAGATTGATAAACCGGCTGCTGCTGAGCTGGCCAAGCGCTCAAGACTTACGCCACGCATCTCCAACCGTTTACTCAAGCGTGTGCGTGACTACGCTGATGTTAATGGTGACGGCATAATCGACACCGAGCTAAGTTATAAGGCACTAGAGTTGCTAGATATTGACGAGTTGGGACTTGATGCCGCCGACCGAATGCTCCTAACTGCAATAATCGAGAACTATAATGGTGGCCCAGTCGGTGTCGAGACATTAGCTGCTATGACAGCCGAAGAACGTAACACCATCGAGGACTTCTACGAGCCATATCTGATGCAGATCGGCTTAATAGAGCGCACACCGCGCGGCCGCAAAGTCACCAGCAAGGCTTACAAACACCTTGGCAAAAAGCCAAAAGGCAAAGAAGATCAGCCATCTCTTCTCTGATATAATGAGCACAACATGAATCCGCAAAACCCTTTCAAGTCAGCTGTTCAGCCACCTATCCAGAACCAGCTGTCAGTCATGCAGCCTGGCGAAAAGCTGATTTTTGAGGCTAAGCGTCACCCGATTGGAATGCTCGGTATGTACATCATGGCCGGATTCCTGATTATTGCACTGGCTGTGTTTGCTTTTGGCATAGCACCAAGTGCGTTTGCGAGTTTTGGCGAAGCACAGGTTCAAACAATCGGCGTAGTACTTGTTCTATCGGCAGTTATTCTGATAGCAATCTTCTTATTTATTTCTAATAAGGTTTATTGGGGTAATAGTTGGATTTTGACTAGTGATAGCCTAGTACAGGTTACGCAAACCAGCTTGTTTGATAAGAAGTCTAGCCAGCTGTCATTGGAGCACCTCGAGGATATTGGAGCTCAGCAGAATGGCATACTGCCTCACATGTTTAATTACGGAGTTATAACAGCCGAATCGGCCGGAGCAACTGACACGTTCACCTTTAATTATTGTCCAAACCCCAACTACTACGCTCGTCTAATCGTGGCAGCAAGAGAACAGCTTGTATATAACCAAGAAAAGGGCACACACCCAGTCGAGCCGCAGCTACCAACTGATCATCACGATCAGATGCCACCAAATAACTTTGTTGTATAACTATTCTTGGAACGGATTGCCGCGCGCTTCGTTAAACAGACTCTTGACGCTGACGCTGTTGTCTTGCAGTGATTGAAGCTGGTCAACGACAGTCTGGTCAATGTGTAGCACCTTAGTAGCTTGAACGTGCTTGCTAATAGCATTTTCCGATGGCTCTGTGCTATTCAGAACGCTTATTCTAAACAAAACAAAGCCATACAATATGACAATTAAGGCGATAAAAGCTATCACGCTGTAACCTTTTAGTTGTTGAACAGTCTCCAAGAGCTTACTAGGGATTGATTTGATATCTAGTGGTTGCTGTTTCATGGCTTTATGTACTCGTTAAGGCTTAGTGTGAAGGTCAGGTTGTTACGATTGTCAGCTTTGGGCTCAATAGTGATGCTGCTGACTTGAGCAGTCCGGCGATTACGCTCCAAAGCAGCCAAGAAGTTAACAAACTGACTGTACCTAACTGGTTTTGATGAATCACCTTGAACAGTGATCAGTAGTTGATAGACACCAGGAATACTCTTAACAGGCTGAAGCTGCGACGGCACAGCAGAAGTTTTTACAGCTGGTGTTGTTGAGGCATTCGCTGCGGCGGGTGCTGAAGATGGCGCAGTGATGCTGTTGCCAAGTGTCGACGTTGGGAAGCTAATAGAGCCCAAGCTAACCCCGTTAGCTGCCGCGATGTTAACGATTTCTCTTACGGCGGCGGCTTGGTCTTTGTCTTCTGGAACGATTGCTTGGGTGATCTTTAATAGCCCAGAGTACGTTCTGACCTCTTCCTTAGCTTTGATTAGACTGGCTTGTTCTTGTTTGGAAGCCTTGCTCTTAGCCTTAAGGTCAGTAAGCGTGGCGGCTTTGGAGGTCAGGACCTTGTTGGCGCCATAAGTGCCAGCAATAAGACCCACAAATAACAGAGATACGATACCGATTAGTAGGTAGTAAAGTCTTTTGTTGGTCATTGCGTCTTACCCTTACTGTTTATGAACAAGAAGGGGTTGTCGGTAGCAAACAAGGCACGAATCGTCACCGTACAAGGATAGTCTGAATTGAGCGAATTGGTGGCGGCGCAGTTGATGCTGACTATATCGGCTTTGCTGAAAATCTTGTTGCTAGGGTCTGCTAAGTTAACCTGAACTTGAGTAGCTGTGTTGTAGTCAGTAGCAATAGCAGAGATATCAATAGCACCTTGAGTCTGGCTAATGTTAAGGCTGGTCAAATTGGCTTTGGCAGGAATGGTCGCCGCGATCTGCTTGAGCAGCTCTGAGAACAGTACCTCTTGGCTCAAGACCTTCACGACAAGTTTGAAGCTGTTGCTGATATCTTGTACTTGCTTTTGGGTGCCAGAGAAGTTCTCTTTGGCAAAGACGGCGTCAGCGGACTTGATCTGCTTGGTGTAACTAAGACTTGAGCGATGCAATGATACCAATCCAAAAGTAGACAACGCAGCAAGTCCGATAAAGGCTATTGCAAAAATAATCGCCCAACGCCTTAGTCCAACAGCGCGTCTAGCGTACTTGTAGTTAGTCTTAACTTCTGGGGGCAGCAAGTTAATCATGACAAGAAGACCTCTTTTGGCCTAGCAAGGCTTAGGCCAACAACAGTTGCGTACATCGGCTTGTCGGCGTTTGTCGGCGGCTGTAAGCCCTTATAGTTAAGATATTGCCATGGATCGGTGTGACGGGCCGGAATACGCAAGGCGGCAGTTAGATAGTCGCTCAGACCAGGCATGTTAGCACCACCACCAAGACTAATCACTTGGCCGACTGGCCGTCCTTGACCATAGCGTTCTTCATAGTAACGCAACATACGGCGCACTTCCTTAACAATCTCTTGAAGTTTTGGCTCCAGAGCCTGCTTAATGTCAGCTTGCTTCTTACTTACACCCAGACCGTAACGAGTTTTAATCAGGGCGGCTTCTTCTATGCTGACATTCAAAGCTTTCTTAATAGACTCTGTGTAAATAAGGCCACCACTCTGGACAGTACCGGTTACCAAGACATGCTTATCAAAAATACTAATATCAGACGACAATGAACCAAAGTCTATAATAACGGTCGCTACGTCACTCAGTTCGCCGATACTAAATAATCTACCGGATGAACTTAGGGTTGGCTCAATCAAGACCGTCTCGAGTCCTAATATCTGGGCTAACTCTAGATAAGAGTCTACGATTGTGCGGGGTACGGCTACAACGAATAGCTCCGTCGTGTCCTCGTTCTGGCGAATTATCTCATAATCGAGGTACAGATCTTCTAGTGGTAGGGATATGTATTGTTCGGCTTCGAGGCGAACTGCCTCAGCTAGCTCGCTGGGCTTTAGCTTAGGTAGTTGCAACGAACGGGTATAAGTACGGTAAGCAGGGATGGCTAGAGCAACCCGCCTGGTCGTGATATCGCCTATAAGATGGTTCTTGAACAAGTCATGAGCGGCTTTAGCAATAATCTCAGGCTTAACAATTACGCCATCCTCTTGAGCTGCCCTGTCAAAGGCCGCAAAACCATAGCCAACGACTCGTGGTGGCTTATTACTGCTCCTAGCCGACTCGATAGAGGCATCACTTAGCTGCATGGCTTTAAGCGAGCCGTGACCAATGTCTAGCCCGAACAGTGGTTTGTCGTGGAAAAAATATGGTGTTTTTGCGGTTTTCATCAATGCTGCCCACCCCAAGGCATAACGGTATTCACTTTAGTATACCAAACATAAGCCTTTTCAGCCCTACTCTCGACCAACAAAAAAGCCCTCGGACTGCGAGGGCTTTGATGAGTCAAGAACCTATCAGTCTAGGTTTGACTTAGTGTATGTCGTAGCGCCGTTAACTGTGCCTTCATAGGTAGCAGTTAGGGTGTACTTTGCACAGTTGGTGTCAGTTGCTTCACAACTTGCATCGCTACTGTCGGTTACAGCGTAAGAGTATGAGTTAGCTGCTGGAGCAGTCAACAATGTCTTACTCTGCGTAGGGTTCTTAGGGTCGATCAGAGCGTTCTGATCAAGACTCTTCATGTTGGTTGTTAGCCACGTCGCGCTGTTCATGTCTGTCAAAGACGGGTAGTAGCCGTTCTGACTGAAGAATGCTTCGAGTTGAGTTTGGATAGACTGAACGTCAGTCTGTCGTTTGCTGTTACGTGCCTTGGCCTGAATGCCGCTGTAGGTTGTGATTACCAATAGCGCCAAAATACCAATGACGACAATGACAATCAATAGCTCTACGATTGTGAAACCTTGATTACGTTTTTTAAGAGAGATCATTAGGACCCACCCTCCTGATTATTATTTTGTTAACTTTGATCTTGGTGTCTAACACCTAAGGTGTTGATTACAAGCATCTGGATATGATTATAAACATAAGCGTTATAAGGTCAAGCTTTTTAGGTGCCGATATTCTTTGACAGATTGGCAATCGGCCCCATAACAGAGGCGGCGATCAGTCCAACGCCGGCTCCTAGTATAAGAATCATAATTGGCTCTATGATGGCAGCAAGCCCGTCAATCAGCACAGTGACCTCTTCTTCGTAGAAGTCAGCGATCTTGGTCAGTACGGTATCGATCTGGCCAGTTTCTTCACCAACCATTAACATCTGAGCAACAATTGGCGGGAAATGCTTACTGTGGCTCAAAGGCTCAGACAACTGCTTACCGTTTTTGACCTCTTGAGCTGCAGCGGCTAGCTCTGCCTCAATCACTTTGTTGCCAAGTGCCGCTCCGGTAACCTCTAAGGCATCAAGCACGCTTACACCAGCACCCATAAGAGAAGCAAAGGTGCGTGAGAAGCGGGCAATCGCTACTTTTAGGATCACAGTTTTAACTACAGGTGTGCGAAGTAGCAGAGCATGCCACTTATATTTGCCAGAGGGCGTTTTAATGTAGCGCATTAGATAAACAGAGGCAATGCCGACAGCGATCATTATTAACACTAAGTTTGGTATCTTATTGATGATTGGTATCGGCAGGCCGCCTAGGATAGTTGCATGTGTACAGAAGTTACTGAAGTTAAGTAGTAGCTCCGTATAAATCGGCAATTTGGCATTTGGCCCGCCAAGGCTGGTAAGAATACTGCCCAGCTTAGGAATGATAAACATCATCATGCCAAAGAACGCAATTACGGTCACGCTCAGAATGACAATTGGGTACATCATGGCACTTTTGATCTTCTTGCGAATACTGGCGTCTTGCTCAACCTGTGTGGCTAAACGCTTTAGAATGTCATCAAGGATACCGCCTTCTTCACCAGCCCTGACCATGTTGACGTAAACGTCAGAGAAAACATCAGGGAACTTCTCAAATGCATCCCCCAACGACAGGCCACTCTCAACATCTTTGGTGATACTGGCTAGTACAGTGCGCATATATGGATTAGGGGCGTCGTTCTGAAGTGCTGCTAGTGAACGGGCAAGTGGTACGCCAGCCGAGATCATAGTAGATAACTGACGAGTGAATATGACCAAGTCAGCGAGTTTAACTTTCTTCTTTGGACCAAAAAGGGACTTAGACTTACTGCCAACACCGCCTTTACCAGCTGCTTTGACCAGAACTGGCTTGACGCCTTGTTTGTGCAGCATATCAAGCAAGGCCGTCTTGTTGGCGGCTTCAACTGATCCGGTTATTGTCTTGCCTGTGGCTGTGGTGGCTTTGTAGTCAAATAGCATAGTTTATTCCTGAGATGTAACTCGTAAGACTTCCTCAATTGTCGTCTGGCCTCTTAGGCATTTAATAAGACCGTCAAGCTGCATAGTCAACATACCGTCTTCTACGGCTGTTTTCTCGATCGAATCGCTAGTACCGTTAGCAACAATCATTTTCTGAATGGGCACCGTGTTGCTCAGAACTTCGTAGATACCAATTCGGCCCTTGTAGCCACTATGGTTGCAGTTGTCGCAACCTTCGTCGTGGGCTTTCCAGAGACGCTTTATAGAACTGGCGGTGCTGCTTAGCTCATTGCTTGGTGAAGTCTTGTCAGTGTCAGACGAGCCGATCCCGTCATTTAAGGCCACGGCCTCTAGCTCACTTATTTTTTTGATTCCGCCGTTGTCGCTTAGCTTAAATGATTTGTCTATCTGCTTGAGTGTGGCGGCGTCAGGCTCAAAGGCTTCGCGACACTTTATACACAATCTTCTGACCAAACGCTGACCAACAACAACTCGCACTGTACTAGCGATTAAGAATGGTTCAACACCCATCTCTAGTAGCCGCGGTAAGCAAGTCGCGGCATTGTTAGTGTGCAGGGTACTGAATACAAGGTGTCCAGTTAGTGCTGCTTGAACGGCAAGGTCAGCGGTCTCAACGTCACGAACCTCACCAACCATGATGATATTGGGGTCTTGTCTTAGAAGGGCTCGCAGGCCGCTCGTAAAGGTCATTCCAGCCATAGGATTTACTTGTGTCTGATTGGCGCCAACAACGTGGTATTCGATCGGATCTTCGACGGTTGAAATGTTCACATTAGGAGTGTTGAGGGAGCTAAGCGTGCTAAATAGGGTAGTGGATTTGCCGGAGCCGGTCGGACCGGTCACCAGAATCATGCCATGAGGTTGAACGATAGCGTGCTTAAGATCATTCAGCGCATTGCCCCAAAAGCCTAATTGTGTAAAGTCGGCCGGCTTACTAGATTCGTTAAGAATACGCATTACAACCTTTTCGCCGTCAAGAATCGGCAAGGTCGAAACACGCAGGGCATAGATTGAGCCACCAAGCTCAACCTTAAAGCGTCCATCTTGCGGCGCACGATGCTCATCAATCTTAAGATTGCTCAAAATCTTGATACGACTCACCAAAGCGCCGAGCAGTTTGCGCGGCAGCTTGTTGGCCTCACGTAACATGCCGTCAATTCGATAACGGATGACTACAAAGTCCTCACGTGGTTCGATGTGAATGTCGCTGGCGCCGGCTTTTACACCGTACTCGATTAGAATATTTACGGTCTGAGCTACTGGTGAATCTTCTGCCAGATCATCGGCATCGACTTCTTCGTCTTTGGCTTCTTCGTCATCCTTGGCGATGACTTTGGTGAGTTCGCTGCTAATGTTGCCGCGGTATTGATCTAAGGCTGCCTTGAGCAAACTACTGGTAGTAATGTGGATTTTGATATCCGTACCCAGCTGTTTTTGCAAGAAGTTTAGACCCTGTATATCGTCAGGATCTTCCATGGCCAGTAGCTTCTTGTCGTCTTCGTCTACTCCGAAGACTACGGCGTTGTACTGTCTTGCTATGCGTTCTGGCAAAAGTTTGAGAACTTCTTGCTTGATGTCCTTGGCGTTGAGCTCGATAAAGGGAACTTCGATCTCCTCGGCATAGAGTTGGGTTAGCTCTTGCTCAGTGATCAAATTATTCTTGATAACTAGGTCTTGAAGTGGGCGCTTCTCGGTCTTCTTCTGGTCTTGCAGAGCAGCCAACTGCTCCTTAGTGGTGTGCTTGCTCTTTTCGAGCAAGGTTTCAACAAGCGAATCGGCTATACGCATAGCATGTACCCGAGCGTCGCCAAAGATTGACTTTTTATTTTGTTATGTTCACCCATCCTGAAGCTTATTTTATCAGGATATGACTAAAAACGTAAGCAGGTTCAAAGGGGTCAATTATTAAGTATTAGTTAAATAATCCCAAAAACTAAGCTGTAGCAATTTCCACCACCTGCCGGTAGTGGTTATAGTGCTAAAATATTAGCAACGGGTGGTAAGCGACCATAGGAGGTTACAACAATGTCAGACACCAAAAAATCAACCAAAGAAGCCAAGCCAGCTAAGGCAACCAAGGCAGACAAAGACAGCGCTGCTGAAGGTAAGGCCAAAGCACTAGGGCTGGCTCTAGAGACTATCGAGAAGCAGTTTGGCAAAGGTTCAATCATGAAGCTGGGCGAATCATCTCAAGGCGCAGCAGTTGAGACCACGCCAACCGGCGCTCTAAGCCTAGACATTGCGCTCGGTGGTGGTATTCCACGTGGACGTGTTATCGAGATCTACGGCCCAGAATCTTCCGGCAAGACTACCTTGACCTTGCACGCCATTGCTCAAGTTCAACGAGCTGGCGGAACAGCAGCTTTCATTGATGCTGAGCACGCGCTTGACCCAGTCTATGCCAAGCGCATTGGTGTCGACGTAGAGAATCTTCTTCTCAGCCAGCCGGATAATGGCGAGCAAGCACTAGAAATTGTCGAAACACTAGTACGATCTAACGCTGTTGACCTAATCGTCGTCGACTCGGTTGCGGCACTAGTGCCACGAGCCGAAATCGAAGGTGAAATGGGCGACAGCCACATGGGCCTTCAAGCTCGCCTTATGAGCCAAGCCCTGCGTAAGCTCACCAGTGTAATTAGCCGCAGCAAGTCCTCAGTTATCTTTATCAACCAGATTCGCATGAAGATTGGTGTGATGTTTGGTAATCCTGAGACGACAACTGGCGGTAACGCGCTTAAGTTTTATGCCTCAGTGCGTATGGATATTCGTCGCATTGGTCAAATCAAACAAGGTGATGAGATAATTGGCAACCGCACGCGAGTCAAAGTAGTTAAGAACAAGATTGCACCTCCGTTCCGACAAGCCGAGTTCGACATCATGTACAACGAAGGTATTAGCGTAGCTGGTGACGTTTTGGATCTAGCAGTCGCTGCCGATATTGTTGAAAAAGCTGGTGCATGGTATGCCTACAACGACGCCAAAATTGGTCAAGGCCGCGAAGCCACCAAAACTTACCTCCAAGAAAACCCCAAAGTTCTTGCCGAGCTAGCTACCAAAGTCCGTGCTGCCGAAGCCGCTAAGGAGTAAACCGAGCCAAACAACACCAGTTATGAGCGAGCCTCAAATCCAGATTGTAACTGAGCATGATGAACCCCTTAGGGCGTCCAACAAACACGATGCTTACATTAATGGTTCATTCCATCGTATGGCTCGTGTCATGGTGGAGGACGGCAACGGCCGAATACTACTACAGAAGCGCGCTAAACACATGGAGATGTACCCCGATCGCTGGGATAACTCGGCGGCAGGCTATGTTGACGATGGCGAAGACTATTTGACAGCTGCTCTTAGGGAGCTCAATGAGGAGATCGGACTCAGTAACGTGACCCTAACGTCACTTGGCTACTATCGGTCGAGCTCAATGTTTGACTGGCGTCACCTCAATCGTTTCAATCAGGTTTACAAACTGATCGTCGATCAAGATACCAAGTTCAAACTTAAAGCCGATGAGGTGGCTGCTGTCGAGTGGTATACGTTATCCGAAATAAGACGACTGACTACTGAGCATCCGGAACTTTGCACGGACGGCTTAATAGAAGTGATAAAACGGTTTTACAAATGAAAATCACAAGCATCAAACAACAAATTAAACAGACTGGCCGCTATTCAATATATGTGGAAGGTAAGTATGCTTTCTCACTCAGCGCAGACGCGCTAATTGACAGCAAACTAACCAATGGGCAAGAATTGAGCGAAAATGAAGTAAGGGAATACAAGCAACAATCTACTGATGACAAACTCTACAACCTAACCCTAAGATACATAGCCATTAGGCCGCGGTCAAAATGGGAAATTAAGACCTATCTAGAGCGTAAAAACGCCTCCCCCACCCTGTTGACAGAGATACTTAACAAGTTAAGTAAAATAGAATTAATTAATGATCAAAAATTCGCTCAAGCATACGTAAGTGATAGGCGATTGCTCCGCCCTACCTCACGTCGCAAAATGATTTTGGAACTCCGAAAAAAACATGTAGCAGACGAGGTGATTCATAAAGTGGTGGGTGGTGAGTTGGGGCAATCAGAGGACTTCACTGCCCTAAAGGAAATTATTGAGCGAAAGCGGACCCAGACACGCTACAAAGACGAACTCAAGCTTATGCAATACCTTTCGCGCCAAGGCTTTAGTTATGGTGACATCAAGGCTGCCCTGCAAGACAACGAATAGCTATATTTTGCGTCAGCATATCGCCACGACCCGTGTTAAAGTATAGGCATGTTGCCACTTATTGCCATCACATCCGGCGAGATTACTGATCATGATTTTCCGTGGGCGCCTGTCGCATACGGCAAAGCCCATACCTACACAGATGCCATCGCGCATGCTGGCGGCGTGCCTGTCTTAGTACCATTGATTGACGATATAAAGTTATTACGTAGATTGTACGACGCCTGTGATGGAATAATGTTCTCGGGCGGTAATGACCTTGATCCTAGTAGCTATGGCGCGCTGGTCTCTCCTGAGACAAAGGACACCTCGCCGCGGCGAGACAAGCAAGAGCTCCAATTATTTAAGTGGGCACTGGAAGACAATAAGCCGGTCTTGGGTATCTGTCGTGGCATGCAATTGATGAACGTTGCTGTGGGCGGTAGTTTGCACCAAGACATCAATGCTAGCGTGCCTGACGCACACAATCACGCTGCATCAGCGGACCGCGAGGACTTTAGCCATTTAGTACACACGCTTAACATTGATGCTGAATCCGATCTAGCTAAAATCATGGGCAACAACATTCAGACAAACGGTTTACACCATCAGGCTGTAGATGTGTTGGGCGAAGGTTTTGTTGCTACTGCATATGCCGAAGACGGCGTTATTGAAGCTATCGAAATGCCAGCTAAGCAGTTCATGATTGGCGTACAGTCTCATCCTGAAGCATTAGAGTCAG
This sequence comes from Patescibacteria group bacterium, assembly GCA_038064375.1. Taxonomy (GTDB): domain Bacteria; phylum Patescibacteriota; class Saccharimonadia; order Saccharimonadales; family UBA4665; genus JBBTTE01. The sequence goes on from JBBTTF010000001.1 coordinate 245,439, forward strand.
GCGTCCAACCTATCTGGGCTAAGCTATTCAAAGCATTCGTTGATAGCTCAAAGGGCACTTAGGCTATTGCGGCCGGTACAGCAGCAGGTGCGCTTTTGAGCAACTCGTTGATTATTATCCGTCTTGGCATTATCTCATTAATATTGCTGCGATCAATGCTGAGGGACCCACCAGTCAAACTCTTAACAATTGATTGAGCGACATAGATCTTTTGTATGAACATTGTTTCGGTCTCGGCGGCATAGTCGTTTACTTTGCCAACACGCTTCTTGTCGGTGGTTACAACTGTTTTGCCAATTAGCGAGAACTCCAGCTCCATAACCTTTTTGAGTCTTATGAGGTCTTCTGGCTCAACCAAAGCGTCGTGATCGTTTACAACATATCCTTGAGGTAGCATGTCGCGAATATCTTGATAAAGCAAAACCAGCTGTTTCTTGCTAAAGCGATCCTGACAATAGAACCCCTCTATCTTAAGATTATCGGGGTTAATGATGGCGCCAGTTATGGTCGCAATCGGTGCACCAGTTCTTAGAGATAGAATGGATTTATTAAGTAGACTACTGCTTAATTGAAGCATAAGTACAGTATAACGCGTGCGGCTAGCCATGAGCCATATTAACTGTTGTAAAGCAGGCAAAAATTAAATAACTTAATGATTGAAATGCTTTCAAAGCGCTGATGCTTGGCAGTTTTCAAGGTGTCTGCGTACAATCCTTCTACCATGCGGCGGATCAATGAAGTACTCCGGAAAACTTGCACGGCAATCACAGTAGCAACCATGGTTGCGTTAGGATTGTCGCCAGTTGCTATGGCAGAATCGGCAGGCGCTCCCTCCCTCGTCATTAGCCAGCTCAAATTGACCAGCAGTAGCGGTCAGTTTGTCACGCTATATAATGCCGGCCAAACTGCCCTAGACATGAGCAAGTATCAGCTGGAGTATTTCAATCACTACGATCTAAGTAAGGCCACCAGTAGCAAGTTGATCAGCTTGTCTGGAATCGTACCGCCGCATGGTTATTATATGGTCAATGACGGCACACTGTTTCTTTGCTACCAACTGACAATAGATTCCGTGTCTCTCGGGCTGTCTAGTACCGCTGGTTTACTTCAGGTCTTGGCGCTAAGTCAATCGGGGCCCGGTGGTTCGGCTACACATAGCGTCCTAGATTATGTTGGGTGGTCTAAGACAGCTGCAAGTGGAGTGCAAGCTCTCCCTAGTAACACCAACGCATTCTTGCAAAGACAACCTACAGATAGTGGTCACAATCCTGTCGTGACTGCGGCTGGCAGCGGTAGTTGGCAAACCGTCCAGCCGGATCCTTCTAATGTTTGTGGCATTGTTGGCGGTCAAGGCGGCTTAGGGCCTGTCGCTCTAGGCATGTCAGGGCTTTTGTTGGCCAGTGAGCCACCGGCGACCATCCTTTCTTTGAACGGCGAAGATGTTGCCGCGAATCCGTTGATAACGGCCAGCCTGCCTGCGGCCGATATTGGGCTAATGGCCCCAAAGATTACCGAGATACTTCCCAACCCCGCAGGCACGGGCAATGATTCTACTGACGAATTCATCGAGCTTTACAATCCTAATGCAGTGGCATTCGATCTGACTGGCTTTAGTCTTCAAGTTGGCACAACAACCTTGCGCAACTTCAATTTTCCAAGCGGGACGACACTGGCTGCCCATAGTTTCACATCATTTAAGTCCTCAACTACTGGCTTAAGCCTGAGCAATAGTGGTAGTCAGGCCAAGCTGCTTGACCCGTCTGGTAATTCAATAGCAGCCACCGATGTTTACGCCACGGCAAAGGATGGCCAAGCATGGGCTTTGGCGAACGGCAAGTGGTATTGGACAACCAAGCTTACCCCAAACGCAGCAAATATCATCAACCAACCACCAGCCAGCAAAAAGTCTGCCGCTAAAACAACAAGCTCAAAGATCAAAACCTCAGCCAGCAAAGCGGTCAAGACTAAATCTGCCAAAGCGGCAAGCGCTGCTTACAACAGTCAACAAGACGAGGCCAGCACAGTGCCAATTCATCCTCTTGCTCTTGCTATCGTTGTTGCAGCCGCGCTAATATACGGTATATATGAGTACCGAACTGACTTGGGAAATCGAGTCTTCCAGCTTAGAAGATACTTTACTAATCGCCGAGCAAGTCGGACGCAATCTTAGGGGTGGCGAGGTTATTGAGCTAGTAAGCGATCTCGGTGGCGGCAAAACTGCATTTGTGAGGGGCTTGGCCATCGGCATAGGCAGCGAAGATACAGTTCACAGCCCTAGTTTTACAATCAGCAATCAATATCAGTCCGGTAACTTCATTCTCCATCACCTAGATTTTTATAGACTAAGCGATGCTGGCTTGATGAAGCAGCAGCTTGCCGAGATCTTGAGTGATCCATTGAGTATCGTAGTCGTCGAGTGGGCGAATATCGTGGAAGACATACTGCCTGAACGACACCTAGTAGTTACGATTAAGACTACCGGTGAAACAAATCGTAAGCTAATATTTGAATATCCAGAAAAGCTAGCATACATAATCCCAAACAACACTTAACATGTTAACTAAATGATCATACTATCTATTCGTACCGACAAGCCCGAAGCTGAGTTAGGTTTGTTTGATAATTCAAAAAAAATTGCAGATACTACTTGGCCAGCTCACCGCGAGTTAGCAAATACAATTCACAATAAGATCAACAGCATCCTAAGCGATAACCAAAAATCTTTGTCAGACGTCGATGGGTTTGTTGTTTACGAAGGGCCGGGTAGCTTCACTGGACTTAGGATTGGGCTGACGGTTGCAAATACATTTGCAGATGCACTTAGCATCCCGATTGTTGGCTCCACTGAATCCACGTGGCAGCAAGATGGCATAAAAAGACTGGCAAATGGAGAAAACGACACGGTTGCAATGCCCAAATATGGTTCGCCGCCCAAAACCACAAGTCCCAAACATTGACCACAACTAGCATTGCGGGGTATATTTAGGCACAGGAATTGTATCGTTTTGAGAGACGTTCAGATCCTGACCCAGACAAATTCTAAACTTAATACGATATTCAGGTGACCGTACCTAGGGCTAACTAGAGAAGTGAACAGCGATTGTTAGCACGGTTATCTGCCGACAGAAAGGACAGACATGATTGCAGTACTGTTTGCTATTGCAGGACTGGTTATTGGCTTTGGTGCCACTACCGTTATCACAAAACAAAGAATGGGCTCAGCCGAGCAAAAGGCTCATAAGGAGCTAGAAAAAGCCAAAAAAGAGGCCACCAAGTTAATTGATCAGGCCCGCGAGGAATCAAAAAAGGAAGTCGAGGCGACTCGTAAAGAAGAGCAATCTCGTCGTCACGAAGTTAAAGACCTAGAGAAGCGATTAGTAACTCGTGAAGAGAATCTAGACAAGAAGCTAGATGAGCTCGACAAGCGCAACGAAAATCTTCGCAAGAACGAAGACGAAGTTGAGCAACTCAAAAACGAAATTCGTACCATTCGCACCAAGCAACAAGACAAGCTCGAGAAGATTGCTAAGCTTACCAAGGCCGACGCTGCCGACAAGCTAATGCAAATGACCGAGCGTGATATCAAGCAGGACCTAGTCGGCTTAGTAATTAAGCTTCAGAACGAAGCCAAAGAAAATGCCGAAGAAAAGGCTGCCCTAATCATCACGACTGCTATGGAGCGCATGTCCAGCGAAGTCACAGCTGAGCGCACGATTACTAGCGTCAAGCTAGAGGACGAAGATATGAAGGGTCGCATTATCGGCAAGGAAGGCCGTAACATTCAGGCCTTACAGCGTGCTACTGGTGTCGACATTATGGTTGATGACACCCCTGGCTACGTAGTGCTCAGTAGCTTTGATCCTATTCGCCGTGAAGTTGCTCGCCAGACCATGGTGATGTTGATGAAGGACGGTCGAATCCACCCAGGTCGCATCGAAGAAGTTGTTGCCAAGGCCCAAAACGCAGTTGAAAAAGATGTCATCAAAGCCGGTGAGGATGCGGCTCGTGAGGTCGGTGTGGTTGGGATTCCAAAAGAAGTCCTACAACTTCTTGGTGAGCTTAAGTACCGAACTAGCTATGGCCAGAACGTCCTTAAGCACTCAACAGAGATGGCTCACATCGCTGGTGTGATTGCCGAAGAGGTCGGTGCTAACGTTAAGATCTCCAAGTATGCCGCACTAGTGCACGATCTTGGCAAGGCTCTAACGCACAAAATGGAAGGCAAGCACCACCACATTTCTGGTGAAATGCTTCGCAAGTACGGTGCCCCAGAAGAGGTCGCCTTAGCCGCAGAGCAGCACCACGATGACGTCGAAGCTACTACTGTCGAAGCTTTGATTGTTCGCACCGTAGATGCTATCAGTGCATCACGACCTGGTGCACGCAACATCAGCGCCGAGAACTTTGGTGATCGCATGCGTGATCTAGAGAACGTTGCCAACGGCTTCCCAGGTATCGAGAAGTCCTACGCTATCAGTGCTGGCCGCGAAGTCCGAGTGTTTGTTAAGCCACAGTCAGTTGATGACCTAAGTGCAATCAAGCTGGCTCGTGACATCGCCACGAAGATAGAATCTTCTATGCAGTACCCTGGTACTATCAAGGTTAACGTCATTCGCGAAACACGCGCTATAGAATTTGCCAAGTAAAATCAGGCATGAGAACCGTCCTAATAATTCATGGAATTGGCGGACATGCCGGTATTCACTGGCAACAATGGCTTAGCAATGCGCTGACGGCAAAAAACTATCATGTAATTATGCCGAACTTACCGTCGCCCAATCAGCCAGATCGAAAGACATGGTTGACTGAGATAAATAAGGCTTTAGAAGGTGTTGAGCTGGCTGATTTAGTTTTGGTTGGTCATTCATTGGGCGCCACCACGGCGTTGGACTTTGTTGAGCAAACAACTCATAAAGTTAATGGTTTGATCACCGTCTCCGGTTTTGCAAAAGACTATGGCTCTGAACTCAACGCCTATTTCTTAAACGAAAAATCAATCAACTTTGAAAAAGTAAAAAACAACATCAGTTGGTCAAAAGTAGTTTATGGGGACAATGATCCGTATGTTACCCAAGAAGCTCTTAAGTATGTATCGGACGGCCTGTCAGTCGAGCCAGTGATCCTACCTAATGGGGGTCATCTCAATTCTGAGGCTGGGTACACGGAGCTTCCGTTGCTGGTTGATATTCTGGAGAGCTCAACGGCATGAACATTCTGTACGTCGGCGATGTAATGGGCGAGATGGGGCTTCAGGTTGTTGAGAAGATCTTGCCCCAGCTCAGACAAAAGGAGCAAATAGATTTAGTAGTTGCCCAGTCAGAGAATGTTAGTGAGGGCAAGGGAATTACGCTCCAAGATTTCCAGAGACTTAAGAATGCTGGAGTTGATTTTTGTACTGGCGGTAACTGGAGCTTGCACCGCAAAGAAACGCTTCAGGCACTCAACGACCCAAATCAGCCAATAATTCGTCCAGCAAACTACCCAGAAGGAACCGGAGGGCTAGGTTTCAAATACGCGGAGACTCCTAAAGGCAAAGTGCTAGTCATTAGCTTGCTTGGAAGCATCGTAGGTAAGGACTCTGATAAGCCAGTCGATAATCCTCTCTTGGTCGTGGACCAAATTTTGTTCAATCAGAAAGATGTCGACAAAGCAGCTATAATTGTAAATTTTCACGGCGACTATAGCAGCGAAAAGGTAGTAATCGGTCATTATCTAGATGGGCAAGCAACTATGGTCGTTGGCGATCACTGGCATGTTCCAACAGCTGACGCCAGAGTTTTGCCGGCTGGAACGGCGCATATATCGGACGTTGGAATGTGCGGAGCGCTTGATGCGTCGCTTGGGGTGAAGTTCGAAAGTGTTATCCCTCGGTGGCGGGACGGACAGCAAACTCGTAATTTACTTGAGTCCGAAGGACCGCGTCAGTTCAACGCCGTGTTAGTAAAATCTAACGACCAAGGCCTCGCCGACTCGATCGAGCAAATTCAAAAGACCTTTTAGGGCTATGCTTTCTGGCTCAAAACCTTTATAATCAACCTCTGTAATATCGATTGAATATCGGGGAGTGGCGCAGTCTGGTAGCGCACGCGGTTTGGGACCGCGGGGTCGCAGGTTCAAATCCTGTCTCCCCGACCATGAATTGAATATTACTTTTGTTGAGTCGGATTCTGCGGATCTACGTAAGGATCGTTAGGATTAACTGGTTGCGGTAGCTGCTGGCTGCTGTGAGGCGGTACGTTAAAAGGATCGTTAATGCCGCCAACTGCTGGTGGGGGTTGCTGAGTCGGTGATGACCCAATCGCAGGTGAGAAGATTGTGCGATGTCCAATCTCCTGATCCAGCCCTGTAGTCTGCTGGGGTGGAAGTGGTTGAGGTGCAAACGGGTCATTTGGGTTTGTAGTGGCCACTGGCTGAACAGGAGGCGCTACGTAGTAATCGTTGTAGGCTACTGGTGTTGGGTTAGCATATTGAGTGTTTAGGCTGTCGTAATAGCTGCTCAGCTGCTTACGACGACGTATCCATGCGACTAGACCGAACACAGCACCAACTAGCAGGAATAGTCCGAGGAGTATCTTCCACCAACCCATGCTGCCTGACGCACTGATGATTGCAAATGGCTTAGGACTATCAGTACTAAAGGTGAAGTTGTGCTTGCTGTCTAGCTTGAGCTTAGAGTTTGTCCACTTGCCATTATCATTGACGTATAGCTTAGGATTGCTCTTGAGTTGTTGCGAGCTGACGGCTAGCTTGAATTCGATAGCCTTGTTGAACTTATCTATTTGTGTGCCGTCTGCAGTTTTACAAACAAGCTCGTATGCCCCTGCCAAAACACTACCAGACTTTTGCAAAGACTTGTCGGTAGACTTATTAATCTCACATGCAGCATCTTCGCTTATCGCACCCTCAGGTATCTTGACACTTACTACGCCGTCTTCACTCTCGATTGTTGAATCTTGGTCGGCATATGTGTTGGGACTGAAACTCGAAGTAGTAATATCTGTTACAACGTAATCTGAGCCGTTACCAGCGGCATCTTTGGCAGAAACTCTGTAGATATACTTAGCAGAGAACTCTGTTGCAGCGTCAGTATAGGCAACATCAGTAGTATTGTCACTGAGAATAGACCAAGCCTGTCCGTCATCGTCAGAGCGCTCAACAACGTAGCCAGTTACAGCCGTGTCGTCAGTTGACGCTACCCATGAAAGATCTATGCTACCTGCTGCACCTTCGGCTGCAGTCAATGATGCAGGAGCTGAGGGAGCTTGCTTGTCGGTGTTAGCTGTTACCGCTGGCGTTGTGTTTGTGACCGGTGCTCTAGCAACCGTTCGGCTAGTTGTTACGGTATTCCTAGCGGGAGTAGAGCTACTAACAATTGGTGCCTGCGCTTGCGCCTGTGATGCCGGTTTGTTGACGGTACAGGCTAGTGTTGAATAATTTTGGGACGCTACGGCCGATGCCATGCCTAAACCGACACCTTGAATGCCAATGGTGTAGTTAGTCCCACAGGTTAAGTTGGAGAGTGTCCAGTCAGACCTTGATGTTGCGACGGCGATAGCGCCGTTCTTATATAAGGAGTATTGCTCAGTACTACCGCCACCTGAATTCCAGCGCACGAGTAGCGAAGTCTGTGTCTTATCTACGGTACCAAATGAGGGTGTACCCGGAGGAGGCGGCGGCGTCATGCAAGTTGTAGGCCCAGCATGACCATTAGTATTAACAATAATCGTAGTGCCAACTCCGACTGAACAATGACCCCCAGCTGGTGCTGGACTCCAATTAGAGTAGGTAATTGAAGTTATTCTATACAAGAGAACTCTGGCATCGGCAGTGTGCACAAGACAAGTACCAAAGTTAGCGGTACCATTTACTACGGTGACTGGCGCTCCGTTGCAGGTATTGCCTCGGCCTACTCCTGTTACCGAGTCAAAGCCCTCGACATTAATAACCGCACCATTTAGTAACTGAAGACTGTTCTGAGAACTACGAGCACCGATTACCAAGCTGCCGTACGTCCTTGTTGCTGCCGAAGAGTCGAGTATGGAATAAATACCACCCCCAAAAGCAGTCAGCAAAACAACCGCCAACAGTGCTGTTCGAGGCGACTTCCAAGAGGCCATTAACCAACGGTGGTGGCGTTTCTCGTGTTTTATTGTTTGCTTCTTTTTGTCTGTCATCAGGCGCTTGACCCTTTATGCTTATCTTGAATAGTATAACAAATATATGACCAAGTAAAGCGATTTGTAAGATGGTGAGCATCAACAAATATCGCGTTTCAAGCTATGGCTGATATTTTGGAGTACAATACAGTCCATGTTGATTATCCTCACTATCGTTATTGTTCTAGCTATCCTTTTAATAAATGAATATTGGTGGCGAATTCGCACAGTTCATAGCGAACTCAGCCGTAAGTTTGTACATATTACTGTGGGTTGTTTTGTTGCTAGCTGGCCGTTCTTTTTGTCATGGCAGCAGATACAGTTATTGAGCATAGGCTTCTTGTTGGTTGTGGGTCTGTCTAAGTATTTAAGGCTATTTCAAGCCATTCATAGTGTGCAGCGACCAACTTGGGGGGAGCTATTCTTTGCCGCATCGGTTGGAGCAATAACACTAATCACTGACGACAAATGGATTTACGCAACTGCTTTGTTGCAGATGGCTTTGGCGGACGGACTGGCGGCAATTATCGGTGTTCGATACGGTAATCGTCGTCGCTATCAAGTGACCGGTCAGCCTAAGAGCGTTGTAGGGACTTTGACCTTCTTTGTGGTTTCGCTAGGGATTCTCGCAGTATATAGTCACTGGAGTGGCACAGTTCTGGCTTTGGGCTTTATGGTGCTGTTGAGTGCGTCAGCGAGTGCTATTGAGAATCTGGCGGTAAAGGGACTCGACAACTTGCTAGTACCACTACTTATAGCGATTATTCTTGTTAATCACTAACTGTGATCAAGTGAGCACGTAAAGCGTTGAAAATTACAAACACATCAACTACTTCTTGAAGAATAGCTCCGGTCAAAGGCGAGAACTTACCAGTAGCAAAAGCGACCATTAGTATTAAGCTCAGGCCGATGCCTATTAATATGCTTTGTTTAGCAATTTTGAACGTTTGCTTGGATATTGATAGAGCAGCTGCGACACGGCCTAAGTCGTCGAGCATGATGACCATGTCAGCAGATTCGCTGGCAGCAGTTGATCCACGAGCGCCTAAGGCAATACCAACATCTGCTGCGGTGAGTGCTGGGGCATCGTTGACGCCATCCCCAACGAATACTAAAGGACGTTTTTTGACTTCCTCTAAGACACGTAGTTTATCGGCTGGCAGCATCTCGGCGTGAACCTGATTGATTCCAAAGGTATTAGCTATGGACTGAGCAGTGAATTGATTGTCGCCCGTTACCATCAGCATTTCCTTGAGGCCAAGCTCTCGTAGGCGGTCCAGAGTCTCAGCTGCTTCTGGGCGTACCTCATCACTAAAGGTCACTAAACCAGCTAATTCACCTCCAAACGCAACGTAGACGGCAGTCTGATTTATTTTGCTATGGTTGAACTTAGTGGGTAACTGAACTCCGCGTTCTTCGAGCAAACTCAATCTGCCTATAATGATTTCTTTTCCGCGCAGGTCGGCACTTAAGCCGCGGCCTGATATCTCTAGAATGTGCTTGGCTTTAACGAGTTTGATTTTTTGAGACTTGGCTTTGGTGACTATAGCTTGGGCGACAATGTGATTGGAGTTTTGTTCTAAGCTAGCAGCTAGACCAAGGACCTCGTCTTTACTAAAGCCACCATAGGTCATCACATCTTCAACTACCAAATTGCCCTGAGTAAGAGTGCCGGTCTTATCAAAAGCTATTGTCTGCGCCTCGGCCAATCGCTCCATAGCCTTGCCAGTTTTAATTATGATTCCATATTTGCTGGCTCTAGACATGCCACTTATTAGGGCTATGGGAGCGGCCAACAATAAAGGGCAGGGCGTGGCTACAATGATAACTTGTAAAAACCTGATAGCATCACCGCTAAGCACCCAAACCCCAGTAGCTAGAGCGTAGGCAGCAAAAGTAAAGGGCAGACTGTAACGGTCGGCAAGGCGTACAAATGGCGCTTGGCTGGCCGAGGCGTTTCGGACGAGCTTAACAATTTGTTGGTATTGACTGTCCGCGGATGTGGCTGTGGCCTTGGCCGTAACCGCGCCATCCAAATTTATTGATCCACTAAGTAGTTGGTCTTTGACTTGCTTAAATTCTGGCAGGCTCTCACCAGTTAATGACGACTCATCAAAACTAGCAGAGCCGTCGATAACGATAGCATCGACAGGGACTAACTCACCAGCCTTAATAAGTATTTTGTCACCGACGCGTACGGCAGAGACACTGACATCAATTGTTTTACCTTTGCGAATAACGTGCGCTTTGTGGGGGGCATGCTTTAGCAGCTCATCCAGCTCTCGTTTGGCGCGGTGTTCGGCAAAGTCTTCTAGGGCTTCGCCACCAGTGAGCATTAGAACAACGACAATTCCAGCCCAATACTCTTGTAGCAAGACTGATGTGATGATGGCGGTCGCTGCCAAGATGTCAATGCCGTACTTGCCAAGTCGAACATCTTGCCACATTGACCACAGTAAGGGCATAAGTTGAATGATTGAGACTATTCCCAGCAGCCAATGAGCCACAGTACGATGACCGGTTAGTTCCAAAACCAGCCCGATGACTATAGTCAGCAGGGCTAGGCTAAACAACTTATATTGGCGCAAAAAACGCACTAATCGCTTAATTAAGCGCTTCATACTCGATCTCCTATTAGACCTAGTATAGCAACTTAGGTCTTATAATTTAGGAAATAAATAAGCGTCCAATGAAGGACGCTTATTATGAAATCTATATTTGGGGCGAGTGATGGGACTTGAACCCACGGCCTTCGGAACCACAACCCGACGCTCTAACCAGCTGAGCTACACCCGCCATAAAACAGAGGTGATTATAGCGTAAAACTAGACTAAATACAATCTGCAAATGGTGCCCCGGGCTGGATTCGAACCAGCGACCTTAGGCTTAGAAGTCCTCTGCTCTATCCAGCTGAGCTACCAGGGCGCACCTATATTATGCAACGTACACTATAGTGTATACTAAAATTGTAAGCTAAAAACAAAAACTACCGATGTTGCTCTTTATTTTAGTAGTGATTTTTATAAGCATCGCGATTGGCCTTGCTTGGTTCTTGATAGCTCATGATCGTGGTGAGAAGGAGCCGATTGCGGCTCTCTGGATGGCTGTTGGTTTTGGAATAGCTGGTGGACTGATTGCCGCACTACTCGAGAGCAAGCTCATAGCTATGGATAAACTCACTACAGGCGCCCCCAATTCGACCATTCTAATGGCCGCTATGACGGTCGGTATTATCGAAGAGGCTTGCAAGTTCTTGCCGCTGGCTTTTGTAATCTATAAAAGAAAATTCTTTAATGAACACACCGACGGGGTTATATATTTTGCCTTGGTTGGACTAGGCTGCGGCGTGCCAGAGAATATTATGTACACCATGGAATTCGGCACCAAAGCGGGTATGATTCGAGTTTTGCTGACACCTTTCTTTCATGCCGCAACGACCGGTATCGTCGGCTACTTCCTGATTAAGCGTAAATTGGCAGGCAAATCACCTTGGGGCGTGGCCTTCCCACTTGTCGGGGTGATGATTCTACACGGCCTTTATGATTATGGTCTAGTCGCTGGCGGCTTGTTGCACACCAGTGGAGCTTTGCTGATTACTCTTGGTATGAGTGCTGGTTTATTTGTTGTGTACATGAAGGCTACATCACTGGATCAGGACAGAGGTCTTAGTGCCGTGGGCAACAATACGTTCTGTCGCTCATGCGGCTACCCCAACCCAAAACGTCACCTCTATTGCACACACTGTGGCAAAAATGCTTAAATAGGGTTGTTACATACAAACGAAAACGCTCAAAAATCAATGAATTGCCCAAGTTGCCATCAAGATGTTGAAACTGGTGCCGCCTTTTGCGGTAATTGCGGTGCGCCTTTGCAAATTGCCGCCTCAAACAAAACAGTATCTGAGATTGCCCACATTCTGCACAACCAAGCAGAGATTAAGAACGCACCTCATGGACCATGGGTGGCGGCCGGCGCCGGTGGGCTAGCGACTAGGCTGCCTAGCTATGCTTTTACCAAACCAAGCCAACACGTTGGTGAAACCAGGGCACTATTATCATTGCTGATGGGCACGATAGGTATCATTGCCGCTATCTTCATGCCACTAATCGGTTTGTGCCTTAGCATCACTGGCATCATCATGGGTACAATGTCGCGTTCTAGTGCCAAGCGCGGTTTGAGTACAGTTGGCATTATTGTTTCTAGCCTAGCAATATTATTCAGTATCGGGGCATGGATCTATAACTATAATCACGCTGCTGCTACCCAAGATGATCACCAGGCGGTTCGCAACAGCTCGGCAAATTTTACCGCAGATGTGTCAACGCCTTGTTACTCAACAGGCTTTGCAGACAAACTAAACGTCAAAAATAATTCTGGTAGCTGCGACATGATCGCCTTTAATGGTTCAACAATGGATGACTCAACCAATGCTTACAAAATATACGCCAATAAGTCCCAGATCGTGAATGATCGAGAGTTTGTAGGCATCGCCAAGCAGGCTCTCGAAAAAGACGTCAAGGCTAACTTACCGGGGTTCTCGATTGTTAGCCAGAAGGCAACACAGTTTGCTGGCAGCCCTGCCTACGCCGTGACGGCCTACAATAAAGACCAAGGTGTATCAGTGATCGAGGAAGCTGTTTTTCACCAAGTTAAAAATGGCGAAAGCATATTTGTTATTGTCCACGCCATCAATGGCAGTGACCCAAACCTTAATGAGCTGGAAGGACAGTGGCAATGGAAATAAAAGCTTCCAAGCAGCTTCACAAACACGCCGCGCCAATAATTATGATTGTTATGACTTTTTTCTTAGTGGCCTTGGTTAGTGTGAGTAGCAGGGTTGATTCTGTCGCTGTCACAGAAGCGACTCTTGCCAAAAGTCTAGTAACCAATTTGGTTAAGATCGAGCCAAAACCCAACGGCCTAGCAAAGGTAGAACTTAATAATCCAAAAGAGGAAGAGAATATCGCACCAAAAGCAGGTGCAAGTCTAGATGGTCTATCGCAAGTCGGCCGTGGCGCTCAAATATCGCTTACACTTCAATAATAAATGGTGCGGGTGCGGAGAGTCGAACTCCGATCACTAGTTTGGAAAACTAGGATAATAACCGCTATACGACACCCGCTAACAGATGAGAGTATATCACAAAATGTTTACATACGCTTTCCCTCTGACACAAAACGGTCGTCGGAAAAGGTATGTAAACATTTTGCCCTCGTTTTTAGAGGTCGTGGAGGACGCGGATGTGAGCACCTAGGCTGTTGAGACGTTCGGCTAGGTCTTCATAGCCACGATTGATTGTATAGACATTGCGTAGGATTGAGTTACCGGGCGCGGCTAACATGCCGATTAGGAGCATCACGGCCGGCCTAATGCCGCTTGGCGACACTAGGTCTGCAGGTTTGAAGCGAGTAGGGCCTTCGACAAAGATTCGGTGTGGATCAGCTAGTGTTAAGTTGACGCCTATCTTCTTCATCTCGGTGTACATCAAGGCGCGATCTTCATATATCCAGTCATGGATCATAGTTCGGCCTCGTGCCACTGCGGCGATTGGTACAAAGTATGGCAAATGATCAATGTTGAGACCAGGGAAGACATTAGGATGGATTTTGTCACCGGGAGCTCTTAGGCTGCCGTTGTGTTTGTAAATCTTGAGGTCAACTAAGTCAGTACGTCCATTATCGGCTTTGTAGCTTTCGCTGATGTCGTACTTAAGACCCATCTTTTCTAGCTTTAGTAGCTCGAGTTCTAAGAACTCTATCGGTGCTCGCTTAATCGAGATTGTCGAGTTAGTTGTTATGGCGGCTGCAATGAAGGTCATAGCTTCAACCGGATCTTCGCTTGGGGCGTATGATATATTTTTGCGAATTTCCTTAAGACCGTGAACGCGTAGAGTGCTGGTACCGATACCTTCGATTTTGACGCCAAGACGTTGAAGGAAGAAACAAACGTCCTGAACCATGTAATTAGCGCTGGCCATCTTAATAACTGTTTCGCCAGGGGTCAGGGCTGCCGCCATTAGAATATTCTCAGTTGTGGTGTCACCTGATTCATATAGAACTATTGGTCGCTTTGCAGGACGTGGCTTGGAAATAATGTTGTAGTGGCCGGCTTTGGTCTGCACGTCGACACCAAATTCTTCTAAGGCATAAAGGTGGGGGAGGACAGTTCGTTCACCAAGCTCACAGCCCCCAGCATAAGGAATGCTAAATTCATTAAAGTGGTGCATCAATGGGCCGATAAACATAATCACACTACGTGTCTTGCGAGCCGCTTCTTTTTGCATCTTGTCTAAGTTGAGGGTCTTGGGGGGTTTGATCTCTAGATCGTTGTTGGATAGCCACTTTACGTGGACGCCAATACTGACCAGTACTTCGATCAAGCGATTGACTTCCTCAATACGGGCGACGTTCTTGAGACGAGTGGTGCCTTTGTTGAGTAGGCTGGCACAAATTAGGGCAACGGCGGCATTCTTGCTGGTCTTTAGAGTAATTTCGCCCTTGAGCTCGTAGCCACCTTCGATATGTAGGTTTATAGCGCCTTGGTTGAGACTGATGAGCTGCTTGTTAAGAACATCACTGATGCGACCAAGCGTTTCCATGCTGAGGTTTTGACGGCCGTGCTCCATTCGGTTGACGGCGGATTGTGAGGTATTAAGACGACGAGCGAACTCGGCCTGAGTTAGACCTTTTTCTTGTCTTACCTGAGCAATAAGTTGCCCGATCTTGGCGTTAGTTGAAGACATTGGTCCGTAAATAATATCATGACTGGTGTTAAGCCTGCAACTGAGGCAAGATGTCTCCCAATCTGTTACAATAGATATAAGATTGGGTTGGGTAATCTAAATTTACACCTAACTTATTATTAACTTTGAGGGGAGCTAGGAATGACCGACACTGTAATTGCTGATCTTATCAAGGCTGAAGAAAAGAGACAGCGCGAAGGACTAGAGCTGATTCCATCCGAGAACTATGTCACTTCAGACGTCTTAGATGCCATGGGCAGCATCTTTACTAACAAATATTCCGAAGGTTACCCGGGGCGACGCTATTATGGTGGCCAAGAAAACACCGACCTAGTTGAGCAACTAGCAATCGATCGTGCCAAACAGCTCTTTAAGGCAGATCACGCCAACGTTCAGCCGCACTCTGGTGCTCCAGCTAACGAGGCCGTATACTTTGCTTGGTTAGAGCCAGGTGACACTGTCTTAGCTATGGATCTTAGCCATGGTGGTCACTTGACTCATGGTGCGCCTGTGACTCGTTCGGCCAAGCTATATAACTTCGTTCGTTATAAGATGAAGGATCCTGCAACTGGCGAGATTGATTATGATGAGCTGCGTGAGCTTGCCCTCAAGCACAAACCAAAAATTGTTTTGGCTGGCTTCAGCGCCTATCCACGTGAGTTGGACTACCAGAAGTTTGCTGATATTGGCAATGAAGTCGGTGCGCTGTTGATGGCCGATATGGCACACATCGCAGGTCTAATCGCTGGCGGTGTCGCTAAGAACCCATTTGATTATGGATTCCACGTCATCACCACCACCACTCACAAAACTTTGCGGGGCCCACGTGGTGGCTTGATCTTGAGCCGCGGTACTGTCAGTACACCGCTCAAAGCTCCAGAGAAGACTCTAGAGAATATTCCAACACTGATTGACCGTGCTGTTTTCCCAGGTATGCAAGGTGGTCCTCACGAGCACATCATTGCTGCTAAGGCAGTTGCCTTTGGTGAAGCTCTGAAGCCAGAGTTCAAAAGCTATGCCAAGCAGATTGTTAAGAATGCCTCGGCTCTCGCTGATGCGTTGCAGGAGCAGGGCTTTTCGCTGGTTACTGGGGGCACTAGCAACCACCTGATTCTAGCCGATGTTCATAAGAGTTTTGGTCTTGACGGCAAAGTAGTCGAGGAAGCTCTTGATAAGATTGGCCTAACTCTCAACAAAAACTCCGTGGCTGATGATACTTTGCCACCATTTAGACCGAGTGGTATTCGTCTCGGCACTCCAGCCATTACGACTCGCGGTCTAAAAGAAAAAGACATGGTCAAGATTGCCGAATGGATGAAGCAGGCAATTGATGCTAGAGAAGATGATGAGAAGCTTAACAAGTTAAGAAAAGAAGTTACAGAGTTCGCACTTAAGTTCCCACTACCTAGCGACAAGTAGCCTACTGAATTAGTTCTGGCTCTTGCACTAGGGTTATATCAAACTTCGACTGCACAGCATCCACGATCATTTGCTTAAATCTTAGCAAGTCGGCTGTGCTTTTAGCACTTTCGTTTATTAACACCAAGGACTGTTTGGACCATGTTGCCATTCCTGTGGCTTCATCATGGTAATCCTTAAAGCCTGCCTGATCGATCAGCCACGCGGCCGACAACTTAACGCGTCCGTCCTCTTGCGGCCAGTTGGGGATATCTTGATAACTATTTTTAAGTTCAAACAATTGAGCGTCATTAACGATAGGGTTGGCAAAAAACGAGCCTGTATTGCGAACTACGGCTGGGTCAGGCAGCTTATTGCTGCGAATCCAAAGAACAGCTTCTCGCAGCTTGGCTGGTGAATATTCGGTAATACCATGCTCTTCAAAATACGCCCGAACAGCGCCGTAGAATGGCGGCATGGGGTTGTCCTTGGTTAGGTGCAAGGTCATGCCGGTAATATAAAAGCGACCCTTGTCAGTAGTCTTGAATCGACTGGTACGATAAGCAAATCCGCAATCACTGCCTGCCAATGTTACGAAGTCGCCAACTTGAGCGTCGAAGGCTTCGACGGTTGTTAGTGTCTGAGATATTTCTTGACCGTACGCACCAACATTTTGGATTGGGGTGGCGCCGGCTGTGCCCGGAATTAGGCTTAATGCCTCGATGCCGGTTAGGCCGGCCTCGACTGTCTTAGCAACAGTGTCGTCCCATGGTTCGCCGCTGCCGAGCGTCAGGTAGACGTTCGTTTCGTCTTCCTCAAAGATTTCATAATTGCGAATCTTATTAACTATAACTAGTCCTGAGTAATCGCTGTCACCCCAAATTATGTTGCTGCCACCACCTATCATGATTGCCGGCAACTGTTGCTGGCCTGCCCAGCTGAGTGCTTCTAGCACCTCCATGCGAGTAGTAACCTCTACCAAATGCGCCGCTACACCACCCAGCCCCATGGTCGAGTAGCCCGCTAGGCTGACATTTTGCATTATATTCATAAACTAATTATATAGTAGTACTGATAGCTTGCGCTTCCTGACCGAAAAGGATTATTATAAAAGTAGTATGAGTGAGCTAGATAACCCGTTTGTAACTCTAGGTCGTCACCTGAAGTATGTTCGTGAGCAGTCCAAAGAGAGCCTGTCAGAGGTTTCTGGCGCCGTTGAGATTGAAGAACAGCAACTAGCTCGCATCGAGGCAGGCGTTGAGCGCCCGGCCGAGGATATCCTACTCCTTCTAATTAGTCACTTTGGCGTTCAAGACCGAGAAGCCGTACAGCTTTGGGAGCTTGCTGAGTATGACTCCGATATGCCAGACGACATCAAACCAGAGCAGCTGGCCGGCAAGCCAATGATTATGCTTCTAGCAGTCGATGTACGCACTATGTACAGTGATGGAGTGGATGTAACGGTCAATCAGGCTGGTGTAACCCTCAACTTTACCCAAGCGGTCAATGCATCCCAGACAGCCCCAGTAGCACGCGTTGGCATGAGCCATCAGCAGGCAGAACAAGTTATCAAAGCAATGCAACAAGCTCTACTTCGATCAAAGTATTTGAGCAACACCAAGCTACTACCACCAAATTTGTAAAATATCTTACTGACCATCAACTGTCAGAGGTCTATTCTTCGATGGATAAGCTCAAGCTGTAATATACAACAGGATAGTTATGACAATAGAACAGATGCTCAATAACTTACATGACATGGCTCAGCATACAACTGTTGCCAAGCCCACCCCAAAACTCAAAAAATAAGCCCTAGCAATCGCTAGGCTGTTTTTTTGCTCTTGCTCTTTTTGTTGCCCTTGCGATCCTTGTTTTCCTTTTGATCTGGGGTCATAGTGTCGCGGGCTATTAAGTAAATAGAACCGGTTAGCACTAATGCGGCAATTCCTTGAGTGACTGTTAGTCCTTGGTCGAGCCAAATGTAGCCGACAACGACGGCGGATGCAGGCCATGCTAGCTCTAGAATCGCAGCACGTGATGCCAAAACTCGCTTAAGACCAAAGTAATAGATAGCCAAGGCCACAAGGCCTGTTGAGAAGGTGATTGCTACCAAGTACTTAAACTCCTCAAGTGTTATAGAGGTCAGAGAGCCTGTACTACCTGACAATACAACAAACATCAATGCAAAGATTGGTGTGATTCCAAAACGCAAGGCGGTGATGTGCAAAGAGGACGTGCCCTTAAGCGCGTACTTAGAAAATGCTGTTGAGGCGCCCCACGCCGCGGCTGCTCCAACGGCGAATAGGGCTGCGATAGCCGTTCCTGTTCCGGTCGAGAAGTTCACACTAATATCTGGGAATGTCACAAAGTAGGCAGCGACTAACGCAACAGCCGACAGGCCAAAGAATCGCCTACCCAGCGGCTCCTTAAGAAGTAACGCCGCAGTAACAATCGCAAAAATTGGATTAAGTTGTTGCAATAGTACGACAACAGAGAAGGGAATGTATTGAACCCTACCCAACGCTGCAGTATAAAGAATCGTTCCAACTGCACCGGACAAGAACGACACACCGACGATAGCTATCCATTGCTTGCGAGTCAGAACCTTAAAGGCCTTCCACGAGTAAAAGATAAACGGTAGCAACAGTAAGAACCCAAAGGCGTGCTCATAAAACACAATTACCGAAGGCGGCAGCGTGTAAAGATGTCGCCGCAGCAGTCCATCAACACTCCAAAGTAAAGCGGAGACCACAACGGCCACCGAGCCATATTTAATATATTTCATCTGTACTTTCCTTTTCTGTCAGCGCTCCCACGCTGACTCTTGCCGAAGCAAGTCCCGACTATACGGTCGGCTCATGAGTTTCACATGATCATCCACGGTCTGAGGACTGTGGTCGACGGCTATACGTCCGATTGGCGAATTTCACGCCACCCCAGGAATTAAGTTGTTAGTACGATAATAATACTACGTCAGGCATATAACTTCCAACTAGCAGCTAGTCGTCGAGTGCTGCAATATTGTTACTGTTGTGTTTTGTGTGGGCACGTTCACCAACTTCATTGATAAATGTCTGCAGGGCGTCATGATCTTCAACTTGGAGGCCAGAATCACTTACTAACCAATCGCCAAAATCCATGCGAACCAATACCAGCTCGCTAATTGGCTGACTAAGAGCCCTAACTTTCACAGCTTTATTAGGATCTTCTACTGGCCCACCAGTATCTGAACGGTAAACGTCAATTTCAAATTTTTGACCACCTTCTAGCGCGATCTTTGCCATGTCTCGCGTCGTCTTGAGCTGAATTCTACCTTTTTCCCACTTATCATGATAGTTCTCGACCTGTATTGCACCATTTAAGATGGGTACGCCTAGTGACAGGACATCATTTGGCAATAAGTCTAGAGCGACTGAGCGTAATCTTGTGGGCGAGGACATCCTATTATAATAACATACTTTGACAAATAAATCAAGTTATATTGTTACAGAGAAGTGTAATTAACAGAGAAGAACATTCACTAGAGATTTATTGCAAAGCCGAAGTTAGACGGGCAATGTTATCCAAAAGCTGCTGCCGCTTTGGCCGTTTGTGCCATTCGCTAAGTGTGACTAGCTTGGACTTGGCGATATACTCAACCTCGATCTTGCTGAGAGACTTAACGACCTGAGGATCGTAGGAGATTAGTGTTACTTCTAGGTTGAGTAAGAAAGAGCGAATATCAAGATTGCTTGAGCCAATTGTGGCAATCTCGCCGTCGACAGTAATGAACTTAGAGTGAAGCAGGATCGGTGCGTCATACCAGTAGATTTTGACGCCGGCTTGTAACAAAACTTCGTAGAATGATCTCTGGGCATGGCCGACGAGCTTTTGATCCATTACCTCCGAATTGATCATGATGACCTCGACGCCACGTCTAGCTGCGCTGGTTATGGCAGTGATCAGTGCTTCGTCCGGTACAAAGTAAGGATTAGTAATTGTAATTTTATTTTGTGCCAAATATATTAGGCTGGTGAATAGCTTGAGGTTGTTCTCGTCCTCGTAGCCGGGGCCGCTTGGTAGAACTTGTGCCAACGAATCGCCATAGCTTTTGATAGCAGACGGAACGATTCCAAACTGTTCGTAGTCAAGAAGTTCACCCGTCTCCGAGTACCAATCAGTCAAAAATACTGCTGCCAGTTGCAGCACTATAGGACCTTGCAGCCGAACAACCAGCTCATCGTAATAAATCTCGTCCTTGCGGTGATAATCACGCTGCACCAAGTTAAGCGAGCCGGTATAGCCGGTCTGGCCATCAATAACTACAAGCTTACGGTGATTGCGCAGATCGGGCCTGACGTAACCCTTGGTCGGCAGCTTAAAAGGCAACATGGCTTGGACTAGAACACCATCTGCCTCCAGTCGGCTGATCATTTTTCGCCAGCTAGCGTAGCGTTTGGTTGCGAAGGCATCGTACATTACACGGACGATGACACCACGTTCAACAGCACGGGCCAAGGCGTCAAAGACTGGTAAAGTCGATTCATCAAGCACAACAATGTAGTATTCGATACTAATGTAGCTTTTGGCGTCATCAATATCCTGAATAATCCGGACGAACACGTCATCATATTCTGGAACAAGCTCGATCTTATTGCCGCTGACAACGGGAAGGTGACTGAGCGATTCGCTGAGCTTGGCCAAAGGCATGTATTTGTCAGGCGCTTTAACGCTCAATAAACGATTGCTGTCTCGACTTTGCTTAAATTCGTTAAGCGTCTCATCGATAAACCCGTTAAGTGTTTTTTGGGCATCACGCCGTGACTTAGGTAGCTTAGGGCTGCCCAATATAACGTACAAAAGAACTCCAAAGATAGGGAAGAAGAAGATCAGCATCAACCACGCTGTGCCAGCGGTCGGCTTTCTGTTACGGGGCACTATAAAGAGAGCGGCTACGATTATTGCCCAGTTAAGGACTAGCCAAAAAAGGCCGATTGAACTCAAGAATCCCATGCTCATGCTGTACCTGCCACTGCTGCAAAGCTATTGATTACTCGATCGGCGTCTTTGGTTGCTTGTGGTCGACTGACTGTTTCGGTAAAGGCCCAGAACTCGTCAGCTGCACCGTTTTCTTTGACCTCAAAGTCAGTATGGCCATCGCCGATCATGATTACTTGCTTGCCCGATAAGCCGAGAGCTTCAACTTGTCTGACTTTGCCAAGAGGCTTCCACAGCAAGCCGGATTGGTCGTATCCAGTAATATTGCCCGAGTCGTCATAAACAAGGCGATTGGCAAATATTCGATCCTCTGGCAGCCCGAGCCCGTGTATCACGGGAGTAATATAATCTTCAAAGCCTCCAGAAACTATATATATAGAGTTGGTATTTTGCCTGAACCATTCGATGTTACTTATTAACGAAGGACTTATATTGGCCTTAAGTATCTCCGTTAGTTGGATGATATGTTGTCGGTCGGCGCTAAATAGCTTAAGTCTGCGATCAAGCGATTCATCATAGCCGATCTCGCCAGACATGCCTTGATTGGTTATGTTCTCGATCTGAGCCATAATTTGATTAATGTCTGGTCGGCCTGCAAGAGCGATTCTTGCTAGTTCATCAAGCGACTCCAAGGTGACCAGAGTGCTATCAAAATCTATGATGTATATTTTGTCCAAAACAGTGCTTTCATAATTGGTACGCCCGGACGGATTCGAACCGCCGACCCTCTGTTCCGAAGACAGATGCTCTAATCCACTGAGCTACGGGCGCTAGATAACGTATACTATTTTAACAGAGAAGTAGAGGAGTCCGTAACTTGACCATCAATAGTATCCAAGAAGCCAATGCTGCGTTGTTACCATATGTGCCTTTAGTTGCGCAGTTGACGGGCAAGGATACTACCTTGGAACGAATCAAGCCATTGATGGAGCTGTTAGGCAATCCGCAGGACCGCTTGAAAGTTATTCATATTGCTGGAACCAGTGGCAAAACATCAACAGCTTACTACATGGCTGCCATGTTGGCAGTCGACAACAAGGTAGGTCTGACGGTTTCGCCACACGTCGATAGCGTGGCGGAGAGAGTTCAGGTTAACGGAAGGCCCTTGGATGACGCTAGCTTTTGCTCGGAGCTTGGAGAATTTTTAGACATCATTGCACAGGCCAAGCAACAGCCCTCCTACTTTGAGTTATTGTATGCCTTTGCAATCTGGGTGTTTGCCAAGCAACAAGTCGATTATGCAGTTGTGGAGACAGGTGTTGGCGGGTTATATGATGCAACCAACGTGGTAACGCGCCGCGACAAAGTCTGTGTTATTACTGACATTGGTTTTGATCACACGCACTTATTGGGCAAGAATCTGACTGATATAACATCGCAAAAAGCAGGAATTATCCACGATGGTAACGCAGTATTCACATACCAACAGAGCCAAGAAATTATGAGTGTCATACAGCAGGCCGCTGACAAGCACAACGCACAACTACACGTTATTAGTGATGAGTCAGAACTCGCGGCACTCAGTGATTCGCAAGGCATGCCCAAATATCAACGACATAACTGGCTGCTAGCCAAGCAAGTCTATGACTATCTGTGCGCCCGCGACAGCCTAAGACACTTAACAAGTGAAGTATTACAAGAAACCCAGCAATTACAGGTACCAGCAAGAATGGACGCCAAGCAAATAAACGGCAAAACAATAGTTATGGACGGTGCGCATAACTTCCAGAAGATGACTGCTTTTGTCGACAGCTTTAGGCAGCTCCATCCTGATATCAAGCCAGCTGTCATGCTAGCACTTAAGGACGATAAAGAATATCAGTCATTAATTCCGATCATCGCTCCGCTTGCAAGCGAGATAATTGTCACTACCTTTAACGCTACGCAAGACTTGCCAATAAAGTCGATGGACCCAGAAGTGCTGGCGCAGACTTTTCGTGACGGGGGTGCGAGCAATGTTTTAGCCATCGCAGATCAAGACTCAGCGGTTAAGTATTTGCTAAAATCGCCGAGCAAAGTATGTATTATTACAGGCTCATTTTACTTACTAAGCCAAGTGCGAAATAATGAAGCTCTAAGATGATTCGTTTAATTGCAGCTATAGATCGTAAAAGGGGAATTGCCAAACATGGATTTCAGCCGTGGTCTATTCCGGATGACGAGCGGTACTTTACCGACCAGACCAAAAGCAAAGGCGCCTGCGTCCTAATCGGTAACTCGACTTTCAAGATTTTCAAGAATCCTTTAGCTGATAGGCAAAACTTTGTGTTGACGCGAGACGAGTTGAATATGAAGGGCGTTGTACGCGTTCATGATCTCAAGGAATTTCTTGACGAGCTTGGCGATAAGGATATATGGGTGGCTGGCGGTGCTAGTGTTTACGCTCAAGTCATCGATCTTGGCAAAGCTGACGAGCTATACATAACGCATATTGACGCCGACTTTGCCTGTGACCAGTTTTTTCCTGACTTCGAAGACAAATTCACGAAGACAGAAGAAGGTCAGGCCCAAGAGCAAAACGGTTTCAACTTTACCTACACTAAATACGCAAAGAAAGGCTAGGCGGCAGCGTTTCTGTCGAGGCAGAGCTGCACAATCTCTTTGATAAGTGGCTCCGGTAAAGGGTTATCAAGAGTGAACTGAATCGTGCCCTTGGACGTTTTGTTGCCTTTTAGTTTTTCTTTAACGGCATGCGTTGGGCTGGCACCGGGGAAAATACTCATATGGTTCTTAAAGCCGGCAAAAGCAATCAAATATTTACCATTTATTTTAAATCCTGGGATACCGTAGGTAATGACCTCAACGGCATCAGGGACTTGCTGCTTGATAATTTGCCGAACACGCTCCAGCTCGGTCTTTTGAGCGGGCGGCACCGTGGCTAGGTATTCGTCGATGACTGACATGACTGTATTCTATCAAACAATTAGTAAGCATAAGAAGTGATAAAATGTAATGACAAATGCCAAAAAAACGAAAAGTTTCCAGATTTGCTCCACAAAACGTTTTAGCCTTTTTTCTTAAAGAGGAGCGCCGCAGTAGTATATTGCTTCTGATTGCGGCGGTGCTGGCATTAATCTTGGCAAATAGCTCATGGGCGAGCATATATTTTGGAGTGCTTCATCATGAATATACCTTGGGCGCCGTGACTTTGGATCTACGACACTGGATCAACGAAGGACTAATGGCAATATTCTTCCTAGTAGTGGTTCTAGAAATAAAAAGAGAATTCATTGACGGTGAACTCAGGTCGTGGAAAAAAGCTTCTTTTTTGGTGTTTGCAGCTCTTGGAGGCATGATTGTTCCGGCTCTCATCTTCTCTGTCTTTAATCCATATCCACCTCAAAACATTGGCTGGGCGATACCTATGTCAACCGATACTGCTATAGCACTAGGAGTGATAGGGCTGCTTGGCAGGAGTGTGCCTAGAAGCCTAAAGGTCTTTTTGCTCGCGGTTGCCATAATCGACGATGTCGTTTCGATAATCGTTATAGGTTTGTATTATAGCCGGCCGACAAATATGTTCTTTCTTTTTCTTGCACTCGCATTTAGTATGCTTTTGATCTATGCGAGAACAAAAAAACTCAGGCTGTTTAGCTTTGCAATCATAGGATTTGCTATTTGGTATTGCTTGCTCATGGCGGGCGTATCTGGAACCATCGCGGGAGTCGTTGTGGCGGCGATTGCGCCATTAACTACTCGTCGGACAAATGCCGCTCAACTTCAAGGCTCTGAGGTGGTTGAGGATATGTTGCTGCCCGTGACGGCATTTTTTATTGTTCCGCTTTTTGTATTTGCAAACGCAGGCCTAGACTTTAGCAAAGTTGCACTTACTCACGGCAATGGACTGATGGTCTTTGTAGGTGTCGCTTTGGGATTGGCGATTGGAAAGCCAGTTGGTATTTTTGCCGGCGGCTGGCTGGCGGCTACGCTGCGTATCGGCCATAAGCCAAATGGAATCAGCTGGCCGCAAATATGGGGTGTAGGCTGCATCTCGGGTATTGGCTTTACTATCTCCATTTTGATAGCAGACCTAGCCTACAAGACGACGCCTGATTTTCATAATACGGCGATATTGGGCGTGTTTGTGGCGTCAATCATTTCTGGAGTAGCAGGGGTCATTATCCTCAAGTATTCTCGCCGCAAACCGCTGCTAAAGACTCGCTAAAGTTGAATAAGATCTAATTGGAGGGCCAGGAGGGACTCGAACCCTCGACACCCTGCTTAAGAGGCAGGTGCTCTAACCAGCTGAGCTACTGGCCCTTGAGCAAACACTAGGCTTGCGACTCCAAGAACTTTAGCAAATTACCTCTGTTTTGACAACCCCTGACTGCTCAATTGCGAGACCTAGTTTGCGCGGAGTTTGTTAATTTTGTTTTGAGCAACTGCGCAAAAGAATGCGTTGCCAATGATGCTAACAATGAACACTACAATCGCCAGCCCTATCAGAATAGGTGTCACTTCGCCCCATTCAATTGTGGTATCGGCTTTTGGTTGAGGCGTTATCACATCAAATGCCGAAATGAAAGTTAGCCAAAAGCTAGTCGAAAGCAGGTAGAACAAAAAGATGTCCGAACCCTTGATTCGCTTAAACGATACAGTCTCTAAGGCGACTCCATATTTCCACATCCACCAATAATTACCCATAGGAACAGCCAACAGCCAAGTGGTTGGTATCATAGCTTCCTTGGCTGATTTGTTTATCTCAGCGCGGCTTCGCGAACACCAGTAAAAAAAGTACAAACCAAGCGTAGCAAAGTTGTACGCAAAAATCTTAAGAGTACTCGGACTCGTCTGCATGCTAAGTATATCTAGCTAGAAACCTGAGGTGGCTGCTGCGATGGAGGCTGAACGTCCTCAGTAGTAGGTGGTGTAGCAGTCACTGGGCCGCCAAAGCTAGCATCAGGTGTAGTTGTGCTTGGTGCTTCACCAATTGAATTGAATTCGTTTTGAATTATAGCTCCGCCGATGGAGCCCAGAAGCCAAAGCAGTACAAAGGCGAGAACGCCACTCAACTTGCCCTTGGTAACGTGCTCTACGCCTTCAGAGTACTTCCATATCCACCAAATAATGCCAACAAAGGGGATTAACCATATCCATGCCGTTGGAATACTTTCGCCTTGCTGGTTCATCTCACCTTTTGTTTTGACTGCCCAATACCATGAGTAGATGCCAAAAGTTATAAGTGGAAGCAGGAGGACTGCTACCGGACTTCGTTGTTTCATCGTTTTTACCCCTTTAACTTAAGATAGCCTTAATAATTTATATATGCCTATGTTTATATTATGCAGAATCATCGTCTAATGCAAACCCAAGCTAAGGTGTTACAATTGTTGTATATGAAAATGCTAAATGGGTCAGAATTAGCCGTTTATATTAAGGAACGGCAGGCGCAGCAAGTGCGTGGCTTAAGGCAGGCGCATGGCATTAGCCCAAAGCTCGCCATTGTTGTGACCATCGAAAACCCTGTGACCGACACTTATATAAGGCTTAAGAAGCGCTATGGCGACGACATTCTCGTGGATGTTGACATACACCGTGTCAAACAAACAGAGGTAAAAGAACTACTTAACAAGTTAAGTAGTGATGACACTGTACACGCCATAATCGTTCAGCTACCGCTTCAAGATACTTCCGAAACAGAAGAAGTCGTTAATCTTGTCGCACCAGAAAAGGACGTCGATGGCTTAGGCACTAAACCGATGTTTGAGCCTGCTACGCCACTGGCTATTTTGTGGTTACTGGCTGGCTATAACATTGATATGGTCGGCAAGAATGTGTTGCTAGTCGGCCGTGGCAAGCTAGTTGGCGCACCATTGGAGAAGATGCTGATAGCCTCTGGCATCACACCGACAGTTGCCGATAAGCAGACCAAAGACCTAAAGGCCGAAACCCTCCAAGCCGACATTATTATTACGGCTACTGGTAGGCATGCTCTGCTAACTTCTGACATGATCAAAGAAAAGGCTGTCGTAGTCGATGCCGGTGTCGCTAGTGAAGGTGGCAAAACTGTCGGTGATGCAGCGCCAGAACTGTACGAACGTGATGATCTTACGATTACGCCGCTCAAGGGCGGTGTTGGTCCGCTAACCGTTTGTGCCCTTTTTGAGAACGTTATCCGCGCCGCTCAACGATTAGCTGGCCAAACAGAGTAGCCATGAAAATTGGTGTATTTGACTCAGGCGTCGGCGGCTTGTCAGTCGCTAATGCTATCAAAGCTTCGATTGATGATATAGAAATTGTCTTACGTGAGGATAAAGAACATGTGCCGTACGGGACACGTTCACCACAAGAAATACTAGGATTTGTTACGCCAATCTTTCAAGAGTTGGTTGACGCAGGTTGTCAGGTCATAGTTGTCGCCTGCAACACGGTTACGACTACCCTAATCGAGGATTTGCGCAAACAATTTAGCATTCCCTTGGTTGCTATCGAGCCGATGGTCAAGCCAGCCGCAGCTCTAACTAAGAGCAAAACAATTGTTGTTTGCGCTACACCGACAACTCTCGCCAGCCCACGCTACGACTGGCTTAAGCAAGAATATGCGGAGAGTATCAATATCTTAGAGCCGGATTGTAGCGACTGGTCATCAATGATCGAAGACGACACAGTCGACCAGCAAACAATCGCGACTCGCATTAACGAGGTGCTGACTGACGGCGCTGACGTAATCGTTCTCGCTTGTACACACTATCATTGGATCGAAGACGAAATAGTTGAGCTTGCTAGAGGCAAAGCCGAGGTTATGCAGCCTGAGACCGCAATAATTGAGCAGCTTAAGCGAGTGCTTGCACGGCTGTAACAAATTGCTGTGCACGGTCTTTGTAGTCTTTGAACATTCCAAAGCTGGCACAGCCCGTGGATAATAGGACGACATCACCGGAGTTTGATATTTGCCGAGCTTTATTAACTATTTCTGTCATGGTGTCGCCACCATTCTCATAAAAGTGGAAACCGGCAGCCTCCAAAGCAGCTTGAATATGGGGCGCTTGGTCACCAATCAGCAGAGCGCGGCGAACATTACTCTGGGTTACGATTCTGGCCAACTCATCATACGAAGCACCCTTGTCAGACCCGCCTAGGATTATAACTTTTGGAGCGCCAAAAGATCGCAGCGCAACGATCGCCGTCTCCGGTGTTGTTCCAAAGCTGTCGTCATAGTATTTAACGCCATCCAACTCGCGAACTAGCTCGAGACGGTGCGGCAATCCACTAAACGTCGTTAGTGCTGAGCGTAAGGCTTCGACATCTTGCGTGACTTGCCATACAGCGGTTACGGCGGCGCAGGCGTTTTGCCAGTTGTGCTCACCTAGAAGCTGCAACTCATCTGTTCGACAGATGGCTTGACCGCTAATGCTAATACACCCGTTGTCAATAGTGGCGCCGTTGTGAGAGTAATAAGGTACTTTTTGGCCTTCACCAGCTGCGGCGATCTGCTGCGAGGTCTTGTTGTCGGCGAAGTAAATAGCTATATCATCACTGGTCTGGTGAGCAAAAAGCTGAGCTTTGGCCGTCAGGTATTCTTGCAAATCGGTGTGCCAGTTGAGATGTTCTGGAACGACCATCACGCAGACAGCAATATGGGGCGAAGTCTTGAGATCTATTAGCTGGAAGCTGGATAGTTCTAGAACAACCCATGATTGCTCGTCTAGGTCATTTAAGAAGGACAGCGGCGGTACGCCGATATTGCCGCCTAAGCGGACTGTTTTGCCAGCTGCTTCTAGCATCTTGGCGATTAGCGAGCTGGTAGTGCCTTTGCCTTTGGTGCCAGTGACGCCAATGATGTTCTTGGTTGGGCAAACTTTGAAAAATTCATTCATCAAAGTCGTTATTTTACCGCCAACAGAGGAGTTATTGCCGAGAATTAACTTTGGTGGTAGGCCGGCTGTTCGGACTAGGAGGTCAAAGCGGTCGAGATCGTCCAAGTATGACGGGCCGAGCACCGTTTGCGCCCCCTCTGGGACCGAAAGCGCGGTATTTTGATCGCAAATTGTTAGTTCGTGACCTTGTGCGGCAAAATATTCGTAAGATGCGCGACCCTCGATGTCGTATCCAAGAATGGCGATTTTCATATGATTATTATGACATGGCCTTAGGAGTTTAGCTGGCTAGTTGTTTTTTGACGAGCTCAGCGACTTGGCGCGGTGTCATGTCGGCTTTGAGGACGACGCCGCTAACACCAAGATCCTTGAGGGCTGGCGGCAGCTCCTGCTCACCCATGTTGGTCAGAACGATAACTTTTATGTCCTTGCCCCACGACTCCTTGCGCATAAGAGTGAGCATTTCTTGGCCGGTCATCTCAGGCATCATCAGATCTAGCAGGATGATGTCTGGCTTCATTTTTTCGACTAATTCTAAGCCGAGCTTGCCGTTGCCAGCTGTCTGGACGTCAAAATCCTCCGCTTCAAACTTAAAGCGATACATTTGACTTATTGTCTGGTCATCTTCGATTATGGCGATTTTAGGCATAGTTCTTATGTATATTATACACTTCGGCCGAAGTTCTAGCGACGGCTCATTCGACTTAGTTTAAGATTGCTGAGCTTTTTGTTGAGTCGGAGGGCTTTCCATGTGGTTGATTCGAACACAGCGACTACAAGGGCACAGACTGGTTGCCCTTCGCATCTGGTGCCAACTATCTTCATCTGTGGTTTTCCAAACTTCATGTCACGGTTATGGGCTAAAGCCTTGAGACTATGCGTGATGTCAGCACGAACCTCGGTCTCGCTATTACCTTCGTGCTCAACCAGTAGACCGCGCTTAGTTTCTGGGTCTTGAATCCAGCCAATACCTGCCCAAGCCTCTTGGTTGCGCTGTGAAGTTCGCTTCTGGGCCATAACTACATAGAGCTTGTCGCCCCAGTTGCCCTCGATTGGCTTAGGCTTGGCACGTACTACGACTTTGGCATCTGGCGGCAGCACGGAGCTAAGATAAACTAGGTTAAAGTTGGCTACCCCAGCCTTAACGAGTGCTTGGTCAAAAGCTGATAGCTCGGTCGGGCCGATGCCTTTTCCTGTCGTAACTTGAATGTCCATGTTTGTTTTCCTTATTCAGCCCATCATAACACAAACATTATGGATTCAAATCATCAAAATTATATCTGTTAGGCGGGCGAAATTGTGTATTTCTTGACGAAGTCTACAGGACGTAGCCCCAGCTTGTGTTCGCGAAGGCTTTCTATGCCCAGGTCCATCTCCATGTTGAGGAATGCTACGGCGTCGTCCTTGGCCTTCGTGGCTAGTACATGAGTCATGTAGTCGAATATGCGCGGAGTACTATAGTCGACTTTAATATGGTGAATTACAAAGTATTTACCATCTTGAGACTTATGATAAAGAACCACAGCGTTTAGTACCCCATCTATATATAAAGAAAGATTCTCAACGTTTAGCTTGCCGGCGTGGTTGATGGTATTGAGTATAGCTTGGCTCTCGGTTCTTTCTGGATCATTGCTCTTGTTGCGTGTCTTCTCCCATTTCAGGATGTTTTGTATCAAATCTTGTTTGACTTCATTTGACGACAGTTCCAGCGACCTTATCTCTATCTGACGACCTTCAACTTCTCGCAAAAAACGCTTAATTTTACCCCTGTTCCGCCAATGATCACGGCCTTCAAGCACTGACAGTGCGTGGCTATCTAGAATATATTCGTGATAGTCGGGCTCCTCGGTAATCTCAAAACGTGCCTTATCCTTAATCGCATCAACGACGAACTCCGGTACGTGCACCAATCTGACTGCCATATGTTGACCACGCAAAAACTTAAAGACAGTCTCAATTGATTCGTCTACCTCGTGCTTGCCAACTAGGCAATAACCGTTGTCCTCAGGCTCAAATGGCTGTGAATAACGGAAAACAAGATTGTTGTTAAGCGAAGAAATTTTCAGCTTATCTTCAAGATTCCACCAGATGTGCAAAGTACTAAAGGATATATCAGAGTAGATAGGGTATTTTGCCACCAAGCTGTCATACATGTCCTTGTCATCTAGGGTCAAGGGGCTAAAGTCGGGGAATGCGGAGATCATTTAGCCATAGTATAAGCTAAGCCGACTCCTTACAAAACCACTTCACAATACTTATGTTTATTACTTGACATCGCATCTACACAAAGGATAATGGAGGACAGTACACTTATTGTTTTGAACATGAAAAATAAACTTCAAATATTCGCTACTTTGGTTTTTGTGGGCTACGTCGCGTGGTGGGCAAGTTTTCAAACTGCCCTTGCAGAACAGGGCCTATCAGTCCAGCGTTTTAGCTATATATATGGCAGCATGGCTCTACTGGGGGCTATTGTAGGCTTAATTGCTTCTAAAAAATGGGGCGGCTACAAGACTGTTATCGGCAAGGCCTTACTCTTCTTCTCTCTTGGCTTGCTGGCACAAGAAGCTGGCCAATTGATCTATGCGTATTACATATTCGTATCGCATGTCGATATTCCTTACCCTTCTTGGGGTGATGTGGCATATTTTGGTAGCGTACTGTTCTATATAGCTGCTGCTTACTTCTTGACCAAGGTTGCGGGTACCAGATTCTCGATTAAGGATATCAAGTATAAGGCAGTGGCTGTCGTTGTGCCGGTTGTCTTGCTGACAGCATCCTACTCATTGCTTCTAAGAGGCTACGAGTATGACTTTAGCCAACCACTAACAGTCTTCTTAGACTTTGGTTATCCAATAGGGCAGGCCATTTATGTATCAATAGCTATAACGGCGTATCTGTTATCGAGGAAGCTTATCGGCGGCGTGTTTAAGAGTGGCATCCTGTTTGTCATCTTGGCTCTTTTGCTACAGTATGTTGCCGACTCAGCCTTTATTTACCAGAGCAGCCGCGATAGTTACATATCAGGTGGTGGAGTGGACCTCCTTTACCTAGTAGCCTACTTTGCGATGGCGACGGCGATGATCAAGTTCTTGAACATATATAAGGGTCTTCGAGCGGGCAACAAGCCAGACATAAAAAAGGCGCCCGAAGATGTCTAACGAGGCTGTGTTTACCCAGATGGTGCAAAAGATCATTGCTCAACAAGAAGCTATCATTGGGCCGATTGCTATAGAGCAGGCGCAACAGGTTAGAGGTCTGAAGATTGATTGGGCCAATCACGACGTTAAGATTAACGGTGAGCCTCAAGAAGCTTTGGATGATCTGGTAGCGCAATATAAGTTGCTTTTTGGACAGATTGCCGTCGAAACATGTAAAGAAGCAGTCTCTAAGTTGGTTTTGGGTCTGCCTGCTAACCAGCAGCCCAAATCTCTACAGTAGGCCATAAATTAGGCTGGGAGCTCAGTGGTGGAAGAAGCCGTTAAGAAAATAATCAAAAGCCCGAGGGCTCGCAAGCAGAAGCTGCAGAGCATGCTGGACCGCGTCTCTCAGGAGATGTACGCCCGAAATAAGGAGTTAGCAGATACCAATAAGACCCTAATCTTGCTTGGCACAATTGATGCCTTGGTATTGGAGTCTCAGGCTAACCTTAAGACCGTTTGCGATCACGTAACAGAGGCGATTACCCAAGTTACGGATTTTGCCTTTGTCGGGTTGTTTACCAGAACATCGCATGACAAAGCTGACATGGTGCTTAACGGCTGGAGTTCCACTAATGATACTGGCGGTAAGCACCTTATATCTGATTTGGGCTTTAGTAAGCCGGTACGGGTGAGCTTGGGGCACATGTGGTTCAACGAGACCAAAAGTACCGCCCTAACGGCTATGGACGAAATTTCTGACAAAGATTTGGCGCTTATACTTAACTGTCCGCCAGAGGACGTTAAGAGGTCGCGGCAGCGACTCAAGCTCAAATCTATCTACACCGCCAAATTGACAGCTCGCCAAAGGGTAGTTGGTCTACTGGTAGTCGGCTATAACTATCCCGTCGAGGAGATGACTCGCGCCGATACCTTACTAATAGATAGGCTTAGCGAAGGTCTGGGCGTTGCTCTTGATAACAAACTACTGTTTGAAGAGAACCAGCACGTTCTCAGACAACTCAAGGAGTCAAATGCCAAGCTTAGAGCACTGGATGAGGCAAAGGACGACTTCATTAGCATGGCCTCTCACCAGCTTCGTACGCCTCTCACAAGCGTAAAAGGCTATATAAGCATGATAAAAGAGGGTGACGCTGGCAAAGTTACACCTATGCAGAAGCAAATGCTTAATCAGGCCTTCTTTAGCTCGCAACGGATGGTGTATCTGATAGCTGATCTGTTAAACGTCTCTCGACTGCGTACAGGCAAGTTTGTAATTGATAGTGTTCCGGTCAACCTAGCCCAAGTAATCAGCGAAGAAATTGACCAATTAACAGAGATAGCCAAGCTACACAAACAGACTTTGGTTTACGATTCGCCGAAGAAGTTCCCTGATCTGATGATAGATGAGGTCAAAACCCGCCAAGTTATCATGAATCTTATAGATAACGCCATTCATTACACACCAGAAGGCGGCAAAATTACTGTAAAACTAATCGAAACGCCTCATACAATAGAGGTGCGCGTAGAAGATAGCGGTATAGGTGTACCTAAGAGCGAGCAATCACATCTGTTTACTAAGTTCTATCGTGCTGGCAATGCTCGCAAGGCGCGGCCTGACGGCACCGGCTTAGGCCTATTTATGGCCAAAAAGGTCATTATTGCTCAAGGTGGATCGATGATTTTTGATAGCAAAGAGGGTAAAGGCAGCACCTTTGGCTTCATTTTTAGCAAAGCAAAACATGTTGTTACTGACAAAATAACTTCTTAAAAGCGCTTAAGCTAAAACTAACTGCACAATAATCTTGACATAATATGATACTTGTGATATATTGATGTCATAACACTTTTAATGATCTGTCAAGGTCAGGGGTGTGGGAAGTAATAAAGGAGTAATAACTTTATGTCAGAAGCAATCGCAGCCAATTTTGGCCCAATGAATTATCAACACGAGGCTGAGCCAGTCGTGGACGCTATTGATTTAGCTTCTACTGCAGTTCAAGCTCCGTCTCAACACGGAAATCTAAAAAGAAACTTAATGACCGCCACTGCAGTTATAGGTTCCGTGTTGACTGCTGCTAGTTTTGCTCCGAGTAGCGCCGAAGCTGCTGACACTGGTACACCAGTAGTTAGTCCTGCTGAAGTAACTGGTACAGTTGCTGTAGCTAAGAGTTCAACCAGTGTTGAATCACTTGCTAGCGGCAAGGTTGTCATCCTAGGCAACATGATGGTTAACGGTCTTCCTAAGAAGCAGATCCGCAAGCTCGAAAAAGAAGGTAAGTGTAAAATCGTTGACGGTAGCGAAGAGGATGTCTGGACTCAAGGTCGTCAAGAAAAGGGCAAGCCTTATGGTAAAGACACTCGTACTTCTGAATTTTGTAAAGTAAACGGTAAGTGGGTGCGTGTTGCTTGTGGCAACGACGCTAAGTTTACACCTCCTAAGAACGTAGTTAAAGCTCCAATCATTTGGGTTAAGAACTACGCCAAGGCTAAGATGACCCTAAACGCTAAGGCTACAGCTAAGGCTGAAGCATATTGTAAGACTCCTTTCACATACGCTTACGCATATGGTTTTGGTGAATCTTCTGCTTCAGTGTCTGCTAGCGTTAAGGCAAGCATGAAGGCTAAGGGCAAGGGTTTCCGTAAAGTTACTGCTAACATTTACGGCAAAGTAAGTGGCGAAGCTAGTGCCAAGGCAAGTGCATCTGCAGTTGCAGAATGTCACGACCAAGGCGGTGTTGTTGTTCCTCCTAAGGACGGTACTCAAGGCCCAGGTACAGGTACTCCAGGCCAAGCTGGTGGCCCAGGCGCTGGTGGTGAAGCTGGCAACCCAACCAACGGTGCAGTCTGTCGCGACACTACTGACCCTACTACTGGTGATCACAATTCAGCAACTGAAGGCGACATCGTAACTGGTGACCCTGACCAATTTGGTAACTGTTAAAGGCTTAGCCTAAAGGAATTAATGATATGAAGACTACACAACGAGCAAAAATCTTTCTAGCAAGCCTACTAGCAGTAGTAACCCTAGTTGGTTCACCACTAGCAGTTTACGCTGGCTACGCACCATCAAGTCGCGCAACCTTCCAGTGTATTACCCCTACCAACTGCCCAGGTGCTAACTACGTAACTTTCAACTCATTTACTAACGCTCCTAACTACGGCGACGAACGAGCTTTCTTCGACGGCAAGGACGCTGGTATAACTGGTGCTGGTGGTTACCAAGACAGCATTAACGTACGTGACGGTCAGCGAATTGTTTTGCGAACCTACATTCACAACAACGCTAACCCAGCAGCCATCGGCGAAGCTGCAGCAACCGCTAAGAATACCCGAATGCAAGTCCTATTGCCTACAAGCAAGAAGACTACTAACACTGCTGCATCTATGATTTCGGCCGATAACGCCAACCCTGGCACAGTTAGCGACACCGTTGACTTCACTGGTGGTAGCCCGTTCACTCTAGCATTTGATACGAGTGCTCCAGTACAGGTTACCTACCGACCAAACGGCACAGGTGACTACGTAACACGTACTGTTTCAAGCGCAGCATTTACCAATGCAAGCACTCTTAACGCGACATTTGGTGACTGGAAAGGTTGTTTCAACTACGGCGCTCTAGTTACTACGACAATCGTAGTTAAGATGGACGAACAGCCTCCTGTAACTCCTGCTTACACATGTGACGCCTTCAACATTGTTGCAGACGTTAACCGTAACGTTAAAGCCAGCGAATTTAGGACTACTGCTACTAACGGTGCTGTCTTCAAGAACGCTGTCATCAACTGGGGCGACAACTCACCTGAGCTTACTACTAACAATGTAGTTGGCCAGAGTCACCAGTACAAGGCTGATGGTACATACACCATTACCACTACCGCTTACTTCACAGTGGATGGTAAAGTGGTCTCAGCTGGTGGTCCTCAGTGTGCTAAGCAAGTAACCTTCACAAGTGGCAAACCACCTGTAGTTACTCCTCCAACGACCCCAGGAACACCAACTACCTTGGTTAACACTGGTGCTGGTAGTGTCGCAGCTATCTTCGCTGCTGCAACTGCAGCCGGAGCAGTAGCTTACCGAACAGTGCTAGCTCGTCGCTTGACTCGCCAGTAAGTAACTTGTGGATAACCACTAGCGCAAACCCAATATTTGTGCTAAGGTAACTACAGTTACAAGAGCCATCTGACTGACCGCTCTCAAACAAAAAACTAAAAAAGATCTTAGAAAATCCCCCTCTGGTGTGGAGTAGGGGGATTTTCATTTCTTATCTGTTATGCTAAGATTTAACAGATAAGAATAACCAACTAAGGCCTCATCGTCTAACGGCTAGGACACCAGGTTTTCATCCTGGCAATCGGAGTTCGATTCTCCGTGAGGTCACCATTTATCAAGCTGCCAGACTCATCGCATTGATGGGTCTTTTTGTTGTAAGACCCGACAGAGGTTGTTTTTAATTATTACTTCGGTGCTATATACTTATAGCCAAAGCACTAACACTTTCAGGTGGGAAAATGGCACAAACAGCAAAGGCACCAAATGTGCCGCTGAAGCAATTCAAGCGAACCAAAATTATTGCCACAGTTGGACCATCAACTGATAGCTACGAGGCTATCCTTGGCCTGATTAAGGCTGGTGCCAATGGAATTCGTCTTAACTTTAGCCACGGCACTAACCCAGAGCGAACAAGGCAGATCAAATGGATTCGTAAGGCGAGCGCTGAGGCCGGCAAGCCTGTAGCTATAATTCAAGACTTGCAAGGGCCCAAGATAAGACTTGGTGATTTTGACGGCATTGCGAACGTTAAGAAAGGCAAGGGACTGAGCTTTGGCTATCAGGCCGATTATGCCACAACGGGACACCTACCAACTCAATATGATCTGAGCAAAAAGGTTAAACGGGGTGAGCGAATTCAGCTCTATGATGGCAAGGTTCACACGGTTGTTACAAGTGTTCGCGACGGAATTGTCTATGTTGAGGCCGAGAACGACGGCATACTTATCAAGCGCAAGGGCATGAACCTGCCCGATACCGACTTTGCTGGTGACATAATAACTTCCAAAGACCGGGCCGATTTGGTTTATGGCTCATCACAGGATATCGATTACGTGGCTCTGAGCTTTGTTCAGACTGCTCATGACATTGAGCGACTTAAGACCTTGCTTAGGAGTATGAACAGCACCGTAAAAGTCATTGCCAAGATTGAGACCAAAGCCGCTGTCGATAACATTGACGAGATTATTCAGGCTAGCGATGTCGTCATGATTGCTCGTGGTGATCTTGCGGTCGAGACTGCGTCAGAGAGCGTGCCAATTGTTCAGCGCAAGATTATTGGTCTCGGTCTACGTTATGCCACTCCGACGATCGTAGCTACCCAAATGCTGGCTAGTATGAGTGATTCGCCGGAGGCAACTAGAGCTGAAGTCTCTGATGTCGCTACAGCCGTAATTGTTGGCGCTGATTGCGTAATGCTTAGTGACGAGACAGCCAGCGGCAAGTATCCATTGGAGGCGGCTAAGGCCATGAAGCGCATTATTTTATATACCGAGGCCCATATGCCGCTCAAGGTTAGCTTCTTGGGCAATGATGAAGTCCGCAGTCACCAAGCATCAATTAGCAAGGCAGTAATCAGTCTTGCCGAAGATGTTGCAGCTAAGGCTATCGTTGTTGAGACCAAGTCTGGTGCCACAGCGCTTCAGTTGGCAGCTCACCGTGCGGCTATTCCGCTGATTGCTGTTGCTAGCGAGAAGCGGGTTGCTCAGCAATTAGCAATTACCTATGGAGCCAAGAGTTACGTTCAACCTGCAGCTCACAATACTGCTGTTAAAGTGACGGATTGGCTTCAGCAGAACAAACAGCTCAAAAAAGGTGACATTGTCGTTACCGCTTCCGGACGTCATCCAGGTGTAGTGGGCACGACTGACACAATCAAAGTTCGCGTGCTAGAATAAGCTTATAAATAAGGGGTGGAATGTTTAGCAAACAAACAATTCGTGACATTGATCTAGGGGGCAAAACAGTTCTGCTCAGAGCCGACTATAACGTTCCTGTTAAAGACGGCAAGATTACTGATGACTATCGAATTAAGCAGTCCTTGCCAACTATCGAGTACTTGCTTGATCAAAAAGTTAAACTGATTATTTGCTCGCACCTTGGACGGCCGACTGGGCCTAAGGATACTGCTAACAGCCTGTTTCCGGTTGCTAAGCGGCTGCAACAATTGCTAGATAAACCAGTAGAGTTTGCGACTGATTGTGTTGGTGAAGTTGCCCAAAAAGCAGTCGAAGGCCTTGATCAGGGACAAGTGCTATTGCTAGAGAATTTGCGCTTTCACGATGAAGAAAAGGCCAATGATGACGATTTTGCCAAGCAGCTGGCTAGTCTAGCAGAGGTCTTTGTTCAAGATGGCTTTGGAGTGGTTCATCGTAAGGATGCTAGCACTGACGCAGTCACTAATCACTTACCAAGTGTCGCAGGATTGCTGCTAGAAAAAGAAGTTACAACTATCAGCGACGCCATGGAAAAGCCCAAGCGGCCCCTGATGGCTATAGTTGGTGGTGCCAAAATTGCTGACAAAATTGATATCCTAAATCGTTTTATAGATATTGCTGATTTTGTAGCCGTTGGCGGCGCCATGGCTAATACTTTCTTGGCAGCGCGTGGCATTGACGTAGCTGAGAGCCTTTACGACAAAGATAATCTTAAGCTCGCTAAAGATATATTGCACAAAGCCGAAAAAGAATCTAAGAAGCGTGACTTCGTTTTTGCCGTTCCTCACGACGCAGTGGTTGCCGAAACCATAGATAAAACCGCCGACACTAGAATCGTCGAATTCACCACCCATACCATGGCCGACATCGAGAACTACCCCAAAAGGCCGCCTGCTAAAGCTAGCAAACTACACGCCAAAGAGAAGATCCTAGATATCGGCCCGTTCAGCGCCTCATTTATTGCTGGTGCAATCCAGCTATCAGAAACAGTCGTCTGGAACGGCACCATGGGCGTTACCGAGACAGAAGGCTTGCAGGGACCAATAGGGCCATTCGCTCACGGTACGCAAACTGTAGTAGAAGCGTTGCTAGGGGAGCTTGGCCACAAACCCTTCACTGTGGTCGGCGGCGGCGACACCGTAGGCTATGTTGAGTCGCGCAATTTGGTCGGCCTGTTTGGACATGTTTCGACCGGCGGTGGCGCCAGTCTAGAGCTAATGAGCGGTCGCAAACTGCCCGGAGTGGAAGCCTTACAGAGTAAATAGGGTACAATGAGAACATAAGCAGTATGAAACGCACTCTAATCGTCGGTAACTGGAAGATGAACCTCAATACGCATGAGGCTAGTTTGTTGGTCAAGCGGCTCAACGACAAGATTCAGGTGCACCGTGACGTCGAGGTTGTGTTAGCACCTTCTTTATTAACCCTGCAGCCAATTAGCCTCGAGATTGACCGTCGCAAGTTTCGTCTAGCTGCACAGAACGCATATTATAAGGACGAAGGTGCATATACCGGTGAAGTTAGCTTTACGATGCTGAGAGACCTAGTCAATTACGTCATTATTGGCCACTCGGAGAGACGAATATATTTTGAAGAGAGCCTCGAGCTGATTCGCGACAAGGTTCAGGCGGCTGTCCGAAATGGCATCACCCCAATTCTGTGCGTTGGCGAAACGCAAAACCAAAGGGCGGCTGGCGAGACCAGTCGTGTTGTTCACGACCAAGTAGTAACGGCGTTATCCAATCTAACCGCCGAAGAAGTCGAAGGCATCGTCATAGCTTACGAGCCGGTTTGGGCAATCAGCACCTTTGGTGGTCAAGTCGCTAAGCCGGATGACATGGAGAAGGTTCTTAAGCTGATTCGTCATCAGATTACGGAACTTTATGGTGACAAGGCAGCTGCGTCGGTGCGTTTAATCTATGGTGGTAGCGTTAAAGGTGACACCGCATCTGGGTATCTAGCATTAGAAGATTGTGACGGCCTTTTGCCCGGCAGCGCCAGCCTCAATTATCACCAGTTCCCAGATATTGTTGCAGCAGCTTACCGCCAAACACGTGGCGCAGGTGATGAGGAAAAATCAAATGGCTGAAAAGTCTAAGTCTAGCTCCAAGCCAATTGTTGACGTAGCTCATCCCAATAAGTCAGCACCATCACAGAACTCCAAGTCCGTGATTGTCAGCAATCGACCAATGCTCAAAGATCCTATGGTAATAGATCAGGAAGATCTAGAAATTACCACGCTAGAAGAGAAGAAGCCGGAGTCGACAATAACCGAAATTGCCGCAATAGCCGCGGCTGACAAACCAGCCAAACCAGAAGATAAGCCAGCTGAGGACAAAGACGCCAAAGAAGACGAGCCCCAGCCCGAAAAAGAAGAACCAAAGCCCGAGCCAGCCAAACCAGATAAGATAGCAGACCCTGTCGCTGATGACACAAAAACCGACGAGA
The DNA here is from genome assembly GCA_038064375.1 of Patescibacteria group bacterium. Taxonomy (GTDB): domain Bacteria; phylum Patescibacteriota; class Saccharimonadia; order Saccharimonadales; family UBA4665; genus JBBTTE01. The sequence goes on from JBBTTF010000001.1 coordinate 286,104, forward strand.
CTGATACAAAAGAAGAAGACCAAGACACCGCTCCAGAAAACCAGCTAGACATAGATGCCTCAAAAGAAGCCGAACACGAAGCGGCTGTCCAAAAGCTCAGTGAAAGCAAGAAGTATTTCTTGCCGATTAACGCAGTTGAACAGCGCAAATCTAAGCAATTTGTGATTCTTGGCGTAGTCTTGAGCGTTATATTGGCTTTGGCATGGGTCAACATTGCACTTGACGCCGGTCTTATCAAAATCCCCGGCATCAAGCCAGTTACCCACTTTTTCTCGAACTAAGTTACAACAGCCCAGAACCACCTTTACTGATAGAATAGTAAGGTGTTAGAAGACTTACTTAAGGGCTTAAATCCAGAGCAGCGACGCGCTGTCGAGACAACCGAGGGACCACTGTTAATTCAGGCCGGTGCAGGGTCGGGTAAGACCATGACGCTGACTCGTCGCATCGCTTATCTGATCGCTACTCATAAGGCCACGCCGTTCAACATCTTGGCCGTGACTTTTACCAATAAGGCTGCCAAAGAAATGCGTGGCCGTGTCGCTCAGCTACTTGGTGAGAATGCCGAAAATCGTGGCTTCATGCCCTACATGGGAACTTTTCATGGTATTTGTGTACGTTTGTTGCGACAGGATGGCGAATCGATCGGTATACCGCGTAGCTTTGTTATTTTTGATGAGTCGGATCGACAGGCAGCTGTTAAGCAGGCCAGCAAGCAACTTATGTTAGACGAAAAAGCTTTTCCGGCTCGTTTGCTCAGCGGATTAATTAGCAGTGCCAAAAACGAGATGTTGTCTCCGCAAGAGTATTCTGGTACGGCCAATAGTCCGGCTCAGCAGGCTGCCGCCAAAGTCTATCCGCATTACCAAAAGTCGCTAAAGGACGCTTCGGCCTTAGACTTTGACGATCTTATTAATAAAACGGTCGAAATGTTTAAGACCCAGCCAGAAATACGCAAAAAGTGGCAACAGCAGTTTAAGTACATCATGATAGACGAGTATCAAGATACCAACGCGGCTCAATATCAATTAGTTAACATGTTAACCAATGATGATAATAACATCGCAGTAGTCGGTGACGACTGGCAAAGTATTTATAGTTGGCGTGGCGCTGACTTCCGCAACATTCTTAAGTTTGAGAAGGATTTTAAAGACTGCACTATCATCAAGCTCGAGCAAAATTATCGTAGTACCAAAAATATTCTGGATGCGGCGCACGCTGTTATCACCAAAAACGCCCAACGCAGTGATAAGCAGCTCTGGACAGATGAGGGCAGCGGCATGCCAGTGCAAATGCTGCAGGTTAGCGGCGAGCGTGGCGAGGGCGAAGCGATTATTAGACGAATCCGAATGGCAATTGACAGCGGTAAGCGCCGCTACAGTCACTATGCTGTTCTGTATCGAACCAACGCTCAGAGTCGTTCTGTCGAAGAGGCCTTTGTGCATTACGGCATACCTTACCGTGTAGTTGGTGGTACGCGCTTTTATGACCGCAAAGAAATCAAAGACGTCATTGCCTACTTGCGTCTTATTTTTCAGCCGGAGGATCGCGTTAGCTTTGAGCGAGTGGTTAACGTGCCGGCCCGTGGTGTTGGAGCTAAGAGCATTGCCAATTTCTTTGCTTGGAAGAATGCTGAGAATCTTTCAATTCTGCAAGCATTGCAACAGGCTGACTCGTGCGGTGATCTAACGCCAAAGGCCCGAAAATCACTGAGCGAACTTGGCGATATCTTGGCCAGTCTGCGGGAGGTTAGTGAGGATGCTTCGGTCTCCGGACTGATCGATTCATTGCTTCGCCGGATAGATTACTTGCACTATCTCGATGATGGTTCGGCACAGGGCGAAGCTAGACAAGAGAACGTTAAAGAATTATTAAGTGTGGCCCGTGAGTATCAGGACGAAGGTTTGGCTGGCTTTTTGGAGGAGGTCGCGCTAGTTAGCGATCTCGATAGCGCAGACTTTAATGGGGACGCCGTGACTCTCATGACACTGCATGCGGCCAAAGGTTTGGAGTTCCCAGTTGTCTTTATGACCGGAATGGAAGAGTCTATCTTCCCACACTCCCGAGCCTTGTATGACCAAAGCGAGATGGAGGAAGAGCGCCGTCTCTGCTACGTTGGCATGACTCGTGCCCGCCAAGAGCTATACATGTCCTACGCCTCCAGTCGAATGCTCTACGGCGGTGTCCAGCACAACCCACCTAGTCGGTTTTTGTCTGAGATAGATGGTGAGTTTCAATCAGCCACAGGTTTTGAATCGTATGGCCGTGAGCCCGCGCCCTCTACGGCCTCAAGTTTTGGTTTGCTCGGGCCAACGCCTCAGGTTGCGCCAACCGCTGAACCGCGCTATGTACCCGACCTTAACGAGGGAGATGGTGTCAGGCATCAAGTATTCGGAGTTGGTACCGTGATGGAGATTGATGGCGATAATGCGGTGATTTACTTTAAGGGCAAGGGCACACGTAAGCTCAACATTAGCTTTGCGCCGCTCGAAAAGGTCTAGTCTACCCCGCTCAAGGTGTTTTTGGTACAATAGAACAATCGGTTTAGGGCAAAAAGACTATTACTTTCCGATAAATTGCTCAATCCGTGATACTTATGCGTAATAAATTTGAGAACTTCCATATTAGATTCGTACACTTTCGTCGGGTTAAGTTGCCGAGGCGAGTTCGCAAGTTTAAGCTGATGAGTCGGCATCCTTTTGCCGTGCCATTTATAACAATTACCGCGCTTGTCGTGCTGACTGGGGGTGTTTACTTCGCGGCTAGCCATACAAACAAACTGCCGCGACCGCATGACGCTAAGATTGTAATTATTTCGCATGATCATGAGCAACAAACGGTGCCAACCAAGGAGGCGACTGTCGGAAGCTTGCTCCAGAAGCTCAAAATAACTCTCAATGAGGGCGATGTAGTCGAGCCGGCCCAGACAACACCAATTACGCAAGACCAATTCCGTATCAATGTTTACCGAGCGGTGCCGGTTCAGATCATTGATGGCGGCACTAAGACATATGCCTTTAGCGCTTCCAAGACGCCCCGAGCAATTGCACAGCAGGCTGGCGCTTCACTTTTCCCAGAGGACAACCTCGTAACGGTGCCTAGCGATAACTTCTTGGCTGGTGGATCGATTGGCGAACAGGTGATTGTTGATCGTGCGACACCCGTTAATGTTGACCTTTACGGCACACAAGTCGTACTAAGAACTCACGCTAAGACGGTCGCTGGGCTAATAAAAGAAAAGAAAATTAAGCTGGCGCCAAAGGATCAAATCGTACCGGCTCTTGATACGCCTATTACGCCCGACCAAAAGTTGTCATTCATCCGTACGGGCACCAAGACGGAGACGGTCACTGAGACGATCGCTACGCCAATTCAGACAATTAATGATGCGTCGTTAGCCTATGGAACCAGTGCCATAAGGCAGCAAGGTGCATCCGGTCAGCAAATTGTAACTTACCAAATCACAATAGTGAATAACGTGGAGACGGGTCGCAGCATCATTCAAAAAGTGGTTACCAAAGCGGCTGTTACTCAAGTTATGGTTGTCGGAACTTCGCTTAGCGGTATTAAGGGTGACATGGCTCTAGCTGGTATTTCGCCTGCCGATTACGTTTACGCCGACTACATTATCAGCCATGAGTCCGGCTGGTGCCCTACCAAATCATATGGTCAATACGGTGGCTGTCCACCATTCTCCGCCTCCACCAACACTAGCAAGCCGTATGGGCTATGTCAGGCGTACCCAGGTACTAAAATGGCTAGTGCTGGTGCCGACTGGGCAACCAACCCGATTACTCAACTTAAGTGGTGCACAGGCTATGCAAGTCGTTATGGTGGTTGGGCTGGTGCTTACTCACACTGGTTAAGCGCCCATAGTTGGTAGCCAATATGTCAGATACTTTTGCCAAAAAATCACTCGGTCAACACTGGCTGAATGACGAAGTCAGCCTCGAAGCTATGTGCGTTGCGGCCGATGTCGATGCTAAAGACGTGGTGCTAGAAGTTGGCCCCGGACTAGGCTCTCTAACTACTCTGTTGGTCAAAAAAGCCAAGCAAGTGATCGCCATAGAATTTGACCCAAATCTGGCAGTTAGTTTGCCTAGGCGTATCGCAGCCGATAACCTAGAAGTCCGACAGCAAGATATTCTGGACTTCGACTTCACCAGCATGCCGGCTGATTATAAGGTCGTTGCCAACATTCCGTACTACCTCACTAGTCATTTGATTCGTGTGATTAGTGAGACGACCAACCAGCCATCTACGGCCGTTTTGCTGGTTCAAAAGGAAGTCGCACAGCGTGTGGCAGCTCGAGCCGGCGACATGTCGCTACTCAGCGTCACAGCTCAGTACTATTGGCAGGTGAGTGTGGCCTTGGAGGTTCCAGCTAGATTGTTTACGCCACCGCCCAAGGTAGATTCGCAGATTTTGGTACTAGAGCGCTTTGATAAACCACGCTTTCCAGATGTTGAGCCAAAAGACTTCTTTCGCCTTGTCAAAGCTGGCTTTAGTCAGCGCCGCAAAACGCTTCTTAACAGCTTGAGTGCCGGCCTAGGTCGCAGTCGTGATGAGGTTCAGGCCATCTGTGAGGCGGCATCGATCGACTCCAAGCGTCGCCCCCAAACTCTCAGTCTCGACGAATGGCACTGCCTCTACAGCGCCTTACATACTTGATGTGTTAAGTATCTGCGACTAAACTGGAGGTATGGGACCAACCAATAGCCTAACTTATCTAGTCCAACACATCGCTGCCGTTATCAATAAGCAGTCTGACCAAGTGCTTCAAGAACAGCTTGGAATCGGCCTAAGCCAGTACAAAATACTGATGGTCTTAGAGTGGAATCCCCGCACAGGCCAGCGCGCCATTGCCGACAGCTTAGGCCAAAGCGAAGCCGGCATAAGTCGCCAAATCAAGCTACTTAAAGGCAAAGGCCTTTTGGTGTCTAAAGTTGATCCAGACAATCGCCGCAAACATATTACAGCGCCGACACCGCTAGGTATGCAGATTACTGAGGCAGCAACTTCTATTTTGCGCCGTAGTTTTGGTCCAGAATTTGCCGTCATGGGCGAGGATCAATTGCTGCAGCTTATTACAGGCCTACAGCAGCTCCACAAGATCGTTTGTCGTGCTGGCAAAGTCGGGGCTTGCGATCATCAGCTTGGGTTCTAACCTCGATGCTGGCATCGTATTGACATAAGTGGTATAATATATCTATCATCTGTCAAGATGGCAACTACGTAGGGGGCTGAATTTTAAGCTCGACGTTGGACTTTATCGGTTAGATCAGCAGGTCGCTTGTCAGCGTATAGACAACATTTTTAGATGCAACTTCTAAATTTAGCGAAGCAGTAGACAAGGCAATCGCTTTACGCGAAAGCCTGACTCTTAAGCCCGCAACAGTTTTAGCTTAAACCCTAAAACCGCGCTGAACATGACGCCAGATATTGCGAAAGCGCGCTATATCATCTGGATGCTCACGTTGAACTGTCCTAGCAACGTGCTAAGACTTTGGACTTAGAGGGATGGTTTTTTGGTCATTTACTGGCCAGACCTCGAAATTTTCTAAATGACCTACGCCTGTAGACGACTAACCAAGATAAACTGACGGACGCGGGGGCAGTACCCGCCAGCTCCTCCAAAAACGCATCAGCCTAGCTGGTGTTTTTTTGTTTAGGCGGCAATAAGTAATACAATATAGACAGTTATGAAAAACAAATACTGGTTAGTTGGAGGATTGATTACGGCGATGCTTGTTATCGCAGGCGCCGGTCTGATTTGGTTCACTCAAGCAAACAAAGACGAAAAAGTTAGCCTAGGTGCTGCCACTCAACACGTTGATGCTGCTCAATCTCAGGATACGAACTATTCTGGCTCAGGTCCAACTCTAGGTGTAGCCGCAAACACTGGTGGCCAAAATCTTGGTCAGATCAATCCGTCTACCAGCCAAAAGTCTACCGGCCAGCAAGGCAGCGTCAGTGGATCTTCTGGAGGCAGTAGTGGCACGCAAGCAATCAATCCAGCCACCTTCGCCGAGTACGAAAAGTACAAGACGGCAACTCAAGCGCTTTTTGGTGATGTTAACGTGGGCAATGGCGCTACCCTCGGTAATGGTCAAACGGCAACAGTCGTCTATAAGGGCTGGTTAACCAATGGTCAGATGTTTGATGAGTCGAAGACTAACTCAGAAGGCAAGCTAGTGCCTTTCCAGTTTAAGGTCGGCTCCGGTCAAGTTATTGTAGGCTGGGACCAAGGATTGAATGGCATGAAAGTCGGTGGCGTAAGGCTTATCATAGTTCCGCCAAGCGTTGGTTATGGGGCTGCAGGACAAGGGTCAATCCCGCCAAATTCGGTACTTGTGTTCCAAGTTCAGCTGGTTGACGTTAAGTAGTCTCCCCAAGAGGCGTGATAAACTGAGCCTATGAACGTAAGCAATTTGGATTTGGTGGTTATTGAGTGGTTTCGCAAGTGGTACGTGCCACTTGGGCGCTTTGCGGTGTTCGTAATTTACTTCTACTTCGGATTCTTGAAGCTAATTGGCGAGAGTCCCGCTACGCCGCTGGCCAGTGCTCTGGTCGAGAGAACCGTCGGTTTGGCTCATTTTGATGCATTGTTTATGGTGCTGGCGGTGTTCGAATGCGTGATTGGCATTCTGTTCTTGATTCCCAAGGCGACACGAGTCGTTATTCCTATGATATTGATACACATGCTGATCGTTTGCGCACCCTTGATCATGCTGCCGAGCCTAGTTTTTGCTAAGCCTTTCGTGCCAAGCTTGGAAGGGCAGTACATTATCAAGAACGTCGCAATCGTTGCCTTGGCTGTAGGTGTCGCGGCGCAGACTCCACCCCTGTCTAAAAAGTCCAAACATTACAAATAAGACTGGACATTCTTTGGCTGTTATGTTAAAATAACATTATATGACAGGCCATCCATCAAACCGTGACAATCCAAACTTTCCTAGACCCCAGAGGAAGATCGATCAACGGTATCCAAAAAAGTCGCAGCAACAAAATGCAGGTATGCTCGCTACCAGAGTTGTGGTTGATAACGATGCTCGCAGAATTCAAAGAGCTCAGAAGCAGGTTGAGGCCGATGCCCGCAAGGAGCAGCTGGCTAAGGAACGTGAGCGCGCACGAGACGAAGCGATCAACGATCTTAAACACAAAGGGCGCGGGGATTACATCGGTCGGGAACACTTCGTAGCTATTGCCCATACTTTTGTGACAAAGGAGCAAGAAACACCTTTTGACCCTGTAAAGCTGGCTAGCGAAGCGTTCAACAAGATTGTATCAGCTCAGTACAATAGTTATCTCGACAAGACCACTCACAGAGTAATCAAACAATCAGAAACAGAGGAGGCTAAAGGCCCTATAGGCGTAGCTTTAGCAAGGCGCGACGAAGTTGGTTTGGGCATTGTTGATCCAGTGCTAAGCAGTTCAGGCTCAGTTATTGCCAACGAGCACGCTATACGCATTAATGACTTTCTTGATTTTGTTGATGAGTACGGAGATCCGGAAAAGCCTCTGCCGATCGACGGTAACATTGGTTCCAAATCAAGACAGGTACTTACTATGATCAGTGGCTTCGTGGAATCGAACATCGTTCAAGAAGATCAATCAGCCTAGGCCCTTGATTGATTTCTCCTTGTGTATCTAGTGGGTCTCTGTTACACTGACGGTGCTAGAAAAGCTGCTAATAACGTTTGTTAGGTTCTAGAGTTCAATTAAGAAATAAGTACATGTTTCGCAGGAGCAGCTAACTGGTTTGCCAGATTACCTCGGAAGTAGTGCAGGAGAGATAAAACATGGCAACCAAACTATTTATCGGTTCGCTCGCATGGGCAACCACAGACGACAGTCTTAAGGACTTCTTCGCAGGAGTTGGTACAGTTGTATCAGCAAGTGTGATCATGGACCGCGAGACAAATCGCAGCAAGGGCTTCGGCTTTGTTGAGATGTCATCAGAGGAAGAAGCTAAAGCAGCTGTTGAACAGCTCAATGGCAAGGACCTTGATGGTCGTCCTATCGTTGTTTCCGAGGCTCGTCCTCGTGAAGAGCGACCCCGCGGTGGCGGCGGTGGCGGCGGCGGTTACGGTGGCGGCGGTGGCGGTTCTCGCTACTAAAGCCCCTGACTTCTAGTCAAAGCTTAAAAATCCCAGTGCGTAAAAGCACTGGGGTTTTTCTTGACCATTAACTATTACGTCGTTAGGCTTGTAAGATGACTCCGTTTGATAAAGCAAAAGAACTATTGGCTAAAACCCTACAGCTGCCAAGTCGCACGGACAAAATACTGACCGCGGGTGATGTGCAAGAAGCTCGCGAATACATAGCTCATTATTGGACTAAAGTTGAGAGATATCACCCTAAAGACGACGAAAGTTTGCTCGGCTTACCTAAGCCGTACCTAGTGCCTTCATACCGTCTTAAGACCGGCTTCGACTACAACGAGCTTTATTACTGGGACAGCTACTTTATGGTTCAGGGTTTGCTTGATAAAGAGCACGAAGAGTTGGTTAAGGGCATTCTAGAAAACTTAATGGCCTTGTTTAAGCGCTTCAAAGTCATTCCCAATGCTTCACGAACTTATCTTACCGGTCGGTCGCAACCACCGCTGCTAACGACGTTTATTTTTGATGTTTATCAAGCCTATGACTTAGATAAAAAGTGGCTCAAGTCGGCTATTAAGCTTGCCGAGCAAGAATATAACACCGTCTGGATGGGAGTTAAAAAGCCCAATGAACGCAAAGTCTACCAAGGCCTAAGCCGTCATTACGACATAAACTACTTGCATGATCTAGCTGAGGCCGAAAGCGGTTGGGATATGACACCACGCTTTGATCGTCGAGCCCTCAACTTCTTACCAGTTGACCTCAATGCTTTGTTATATAAGTACGAGACCGACTTTGCACGAGCGGCCCGAATACTGGGTGACGAAAAGTCCGCTAAAAGATGGGATCAAGCAGCCGAAACTCGCAAAGAAAACATGAATGATCTTATGTGGGATCGTATCCGCGGACTTTACTACGACTATAATTACGTCAAAGAAAAACGCGGCGGAACCAGTAGCCTAGCGGCTTACTACCCGATGTGGGCCGGTATGGTGACCGACAAGCAGGCTGCGGCCATGGTTAAGGCACTGAGGCGGTTTGAGCACAAGGGCGGACTAGCGACGACTGATGCATTGCCGCTAGGTCAGTTTGTACTTGGCAACATGCCGACCCAGTGGGCTTACCCTAATGGCTGGGCGCCACTGCACTTTATAGTTGTGAATGCTCTAGAGCGTTACGGTTACCACGAGGATGCTCGTCGCATAGCCCTCAAATGGATTACAGGGAATATGCAATGGTTCAATGCGGAGCATGTTTTCTTGGAGAAATATAACGTTGTTTCGCCAGAGAAGCCACCAGTCAAAGGCCTCTATCCGTCACAGACGGGTTTTGGATGGACGAATGCCGTCTTCGAGCGGTTTTGCCAAGACTATATCGACAACCCACAGGCCTAATTCTCTCTGTTAATTGAAGCCATAAACAGGTAGACTATAAACAATGAGCAAATATTACGTAACGACCTCGATCCCCTATGTCAACGGAGATCCTCATATTGGTCATGCCTTAGAGCTGCTTTATGCTGACGTTCTAGCCCGTCGTGCCAGACAGCAAGGCCACGAAGTTGTTTTTAGTACCGGTACCGACGAGCATGGCGGCAAAATTTCTGAGAAGGCCGAGGAGCAAGGCATCGAGCCCAAGGCATTTGCTGACCAAATCAGTCAGCGCTTTCAAGATCTAGTAGAGCTACTCAATGTCAGCAGCAACCGCTTTATCCGTACTACCGATTTGGGCCATGAGCAGCGTGCGCAGCTTATCTGGAAAAGTCTCCAAAAAGATATATACAAAGGCAAATATGTTGGTTGGTATTGCACTGGTGACGAAGCCTTCTTTACCGAGACCGAAGTCAAAGCTAACAACGGCATTTGTCCCAACCACAACCGTCCTTACGAGCGGATCGAGGAGGAGAACTACTTCTTCAAACTCAGCAAGTACACATCGGCCATAACCGAAGCCATCGAAAAGAACGACTATCAGCTATTGCCACCAACTCGACGCAACGAAATACTTAGTCTGCTCAAGAGCGGCTTAGAAGATATTAGTGTTTCGCGTCCCAAAGAAAAAATTGGTTGGGGCATAGCTGTTCCAGACGATCCTAAACAAGTTATGTATGTCTGGTTTGAGGCGTTAATGAACTATATTACAGTTCTCGGATATCCAGAGCACAAAGATTTCAAAGAGTACTGGCCAGCGGCATCGCAAGTTATCGGTAAAGACATTATTAGATTCCACGCAGCAATCTGGCCAGCTATGTTGATGAGCCTTGGCTTGCCGCTGCCTAAGCAGCTATATGTTCACGGTTTCATAACCGTTGAAGGCAAAAAGATGAGTAAAACGATCGGGAATGTAATAAGTCCGGCTGATATAGTGGCCAAATACGGTGTCGACCCATTCCGTTATTACTTCTTGCGTCACGTGCCAAGTTACGAAGACGGCGACTTCAGCTGGACGCGTATGGAACAAGCCTACAATAGCGAGCTGGCCAATGAACTGGGCAATGCCGTTCAGCGCACCACCGCCATGATTATTAAGTACCAAGAAGGTGTCGTTGGCGTAACGCCTTCCGCCGAGCATGACATTGCTCAATACGAGGAAGCGCTCAACACCTGTCGCTTTGACCGTGCTTTGGACGAAGTCTGGGAGCAAGTACGTGGCCTCAATCAGTACATCGACGAAGAAAAGCCATGGCAAATTGCCAAGCAGGGCGAAGCCGATCACTTGCGCGAAGTTTTAGCGTATCAAGTCAGCTCGCTGCTTAACATCGCAACTTTATTAGAGCCGTTCTTGCCAGATACGTCTGCTAAGATTAAGGCCGTTTTTGAGGGGGCAAAGGTCAAGCCTATCGAAGGCACTTTGTTTCCTAAGCACGAAGACACCGAAGCAACTGACACCAAATGATGGAATTAGTGGATACGCATTGTCATATCCAGTCGATTGGACTGAGTGAGGGCGAGAAGGTAACTCGTGAGCTATGGGCTGATGCCAAGGATCTGACTAGAGACATGGCTGTGACCAACGCTGTAGAGGCGGGGGTTACACGGTTATTATGTGTTGGTTGCGACCTCGAGGATAGCCGCCTTGCTGTAGATTTTGTCCAAGATCAAGCACAATGCTGGGCAAGTATTGGCCTGCACCCTCACGAGGCCAAGTTATACGCTGGCCAACAGGATAAGCTGGACGAGTTTGCCGCCCTAGTCACCCGTCCCAAGGTTGTTGCTGTAGGGGAGTGTGGCTTTGATTTTTACTACAATCATTCGCCCAAGGAGGCTCAGGCGGAGATATTGAGGTTTCAGATAGAGCTAGCTTTGGAGCATGATCTGCCGATGATTTTTCATGTTCGTGAGGCTTTTGATGATTTTTGGCCGGTGTTTGATAGCTATTCGGGGATTCGCGGTGTTCTGCATAGCTTCACTGATTCGCCCGACAATGCTCGCCGAGCCTTGGACAAAGGGCTGCACGTCGGCGTTAACGGCATAGCCACCTTTACCAAAAGCGCAGATCAAATAGAAGTATATAGAAGTATTCCGCTAGACAGATTGTTGCTGGAGACTGATTCGCCCTTCTTGACGCCTACCCCATATCGTGGTACGATAAACGAACCTAAAAGGCTTGGAGCAGTGGCGGACTTCTTAGCTGAGCTACGTGGTGAGAGTCCCAAAGTTTTGGCTGAGGCCACAACCGCAAATGCCCGAAAGCTTTTCGGGATATAAGGACAAAATATGAGTGATGCACTAAGAATATTAGAATCGATCAAACTTCCCAATATTAGCGGGGATCCTGAGATCATGGCGAATCGTACATATAGTGTTCTGCCGAATGCAGCTAACTTGGCTCGTCAAATACTTGAGCGACAATATGGACCAGACGTAGCCGAACAAACAGACCGAATCGTAAAACCCGAAACTTATATCCATGACACTGGTGCCGAAGTTGTTCATCTGGCGCGGCTACGTGAAGAACGAGATCAGAGACTAGCCGAAATTAGACGACAAGTGTGGGCAGCCTAATGTCTATCTTGCCTAAGATTCTGCCTAGAAGTGAAGAAGAGCGCTACGCCGAACGTGAGCGCGCTTTGCTGCGCCGCGAGGCTAAGCTGGGCGGCCAACTTTTTGGGCCTGTCCCAAAGGGTCACCGACGCGAATTCTTCTGTCTTGATGCTAGGACTTGGATTTGGCACGAAGAAAGTCATATTAACGGTGAACACAAGGTTATAAGCACGCGTTATGAGTTTCGTCCCAACGGAGTGATTAAGCTTCAAGATGGTCATCCATACCAAGCTTTATCCAAGCAAGAGGCACGTAATCTTTACCGCGCAACTCAACTATATGAGCAAGTTGTCAGCGCCGATTATCAGCGCTTGCTTCAAGCCGTAGCCTGATATTATTCATAGATGGTCAAAAAACCAATTATTTATCTCGATTATGCCGCGGCCACGCCTGTAGACCCAAAAGTATCGGCAGCCATGCAGCCATATTTGGCCGATCAATTTTATAACCCATCAGCGACATATTCTGCTGCGCTAGGGGTGTCTAAATCGCTTGGTGATGCTCGGTCTAAGGTTGCACATTGGCTGGGGGCTCGCTCCAGCGAAGTTGTCTTTACGGCCGGTGGCAGCGAAGCCAACAATTTGGCAGTTCACGGATTAATGCGCCGTTATCCCGAGGGAAATATTGTGGTTAGTAGCATCGAGCACGAATCTGTTTTGGTTCCAGCCCACGGCTATGATTGCCGCGAGGTTGCAGTAAAACCGGATGGCCGACTCGACCTCGATGATCTGCGTCAAAAAATTGACGCAAACACGGTGTTGGTCAGCATCATGTACGCCAACAACGAAATCGGTACAATTCAGCCAATACGCGAGATCTCCAAAGTCATTACAGACAAGCGATCGGAGCGCAAAACCCAAGATTTGCCGTTATATTTGCACACCGACGCCTGCCAAGCAGCCAATTATCTCGACTTGCACGTTGCTCGACTTGGTGTTGATCTGATGACTATCAATGGCGGCAAAATATATGGTCCCAAGCAATCAGGTGCACTATACGTTAAAGCGGGCGTCGAGCTGCTGCCATTGATCGAAGGTGGCGGACAAGAAAGGGGATTAAGGTCTGGCACTGAGAATGTGGCGGCTTCGATTGGCCTAGCGACAGCTTTGGAGCTTGTGCAAAGTCAAAGGCGCGAGGAAGCTGAGCGGCTTAAGCAGCTTCAGCAACAATTCTTCCAACTCGTTAACGAAAAGATTCCAGAAGCCACGATAAATGGCTCGCAAAAGTACCGCCTGCCGAATAATATTCACCTTACATTGGGCGGATATGACAATGAGCGACTGTTAATTCAACTTGATGAGGCCGGAATTATGGCTGCAGCAGGCTCTGCTTGTAGTGCCAGCAATGAGGAGCCTTCACATGTTTTGGCTGCTCTTGACCTCAGTAAATCCGACGCTCAATCCAGTCTGAGATTTACGATCGGGCAGGGCACAACTCAGAATGACATAAAACGCGTGGTTCAGGTGTTAACTAGTCTTTTGCAGTAAGGGTTTTTGAGGTATACTTACACCTGAAGCTTTAGCGCTTTAACCCCTAGGGGTAATGCGATTAAATTAGATTGCTAGTTTAAAACTTATGGTGGGTCAACAAAAATGACAATTTGGTGGTTAATGCTGATCTTGGCAGCGCTTGGTAGCGCTGGCCTTGCTTTTATTTGGCTGGCTGTCCGAATTGGTAGAGTTAGCGGCGGTAAAGCCTCTAAGAATCCGATTGATGATATCGAAGAATCAGCCGATAAAGATATCGAGCACGTCTTCAATAACGAGTTTCGAGAAGAGCTTCGTAACAGAGGTCGTTTGCACTTTGAGAAGATCATTGGCGAGAATGCTATGTTCTTACAACAAGATTTGCGCCTAACGACTTCTCAGCTCAACGAGTACATGAAGACCGAGATCACTAAGAAGCTCGAGGAAGAGTTCAGGAAGTACGAAGAATCTATAACCGACGCCAAGACTCTGGCCATCGAGGCAATCCAAAAGACCAATATTGCGATCGATGAGCAACGCAAAATTCTGAGTGAACAGCTCCAAAAAGAGGTTATTACCGAGAAGCAGCACCTACTAAGCCACTTTGAAGCCAACATGGCCGACATCGTGAACCATTATGTTTTGGCAGCTATCGGTGACCAAATCGACCTAAACGATCAGCTGGAGTACATATTGGGCGCGCTTGAGACCAATAAAGCGGCAATTATTGAGGACATTCAGAGTGGCGCCTAAAGCTAATCAGCCCAAAACTATCTTTTTGCCAACTCAAGTGGTTGGTCCAGTTGATGTCTCTAGACTATTGCGCGAGATTGAAGCAATTGACGAGGCCTTGCTGCAGCTAAGCCTACGCTCAGCCGGTGCCAACGTCAAAATGCCCAAAACTACTCTGATGATGGATAAAACTATCGAGCAGAATGAGCTCAACCTGCTCCAAGAAGCAGACCGAAAAGCTCTGAGCGGACTGCTTTCGGCGGCCAAAGAGCGTGCTCCACGTCTGCACATTAGTTTTAGTGCTGATCCTTCGCCGGTTTTTATCGATAAGTTGGTAGGTTGGTTGCGCAAAGAGATCCATCCTTTCTTGTTATTGAGCGTTGGTTTGCAGCCAACAATCGGCGCTGGCTGCATGGTGCGCAGCATTAACCACCGCTTTGATTTGTCACTACGGCAAGATTTTGCCAAGAAGCGCGACCTGTTGATGCAACAGCTTATTCAGCAACCGGCCGCTAATCCGGTAGCTAAGACTCAAGTGCAGCCACAGCCACAGCCCCAAGCTCAAGGAGTCGCATCATGAGTTCTGGTAGCACGCACTTTGAGAAGCTAGTTAATGCAGGTAATCCAATTGGCGAAGTTATTGCGGTTGAGAAGTTCTTGATTAAGATTCGCGGGCTTCAGCCGTGTGCTGTTCACGCATTGATCATGTTTGACAACGGTGCCAAAGGTTTTGTGCACCAAGTTCATACCGATCACGTGGTGGTGCTATATCTGGGTTCTGACAATGTGCGAATTGGTGCAATTGCCGTAGTTCAGCACCAAGAGCTGGTCTGCAAGGTCGGCAAGAATTATGTTGGGCGAGTCGTGTCTGTGACTGGTGATCCCCTAGACGGTAAGGGTCCGATTGCCGCTGAGACTAGCTGGCCGGTGTTTAATACTGCACCATCGCTTTATGAGAGAAAACTGGTTGAAGATCAGGTGGAAAGTGGTGTCATGGCCATCGATTCACTGTTCCCAATCGTGCGTGGCCAGCGTATGGCGCTACTAGGTGATAGCAAGTCCGGCAAGAGTACCTTGGCGACGCAGCTAACAATTAACCAAAAGAACACCGACCAAATAGTGGTCTATTGTCTGATTGCTAAGCGCCGAAGCGATATCGACACCCTGCTAACCCGCCTCCAAGAAAACGGCGGTATGGATCGGGCGATTGTCGTCGTGTCGACGATGTTTGAGTCGCTGATTATGAGCTACATTGCGCCTTACGTGGCTTGCTCAATGGCCGAATATCTTTGGCAGAAGTGCGACCAAGATACGATTATTATCTACGATGACTTAACCTCACATGCCCACGCTTACCGAGAGGTGGCGCTAATGTCAGGCGTTAGCCCGGGCCGCGATAGTTACCCAGGAGATATGTTCTATGCACACTCTAGCTTGCTTGAAAGAGCGGGCCGTCTTGATAGTAACGGACGTTGCTTAACCAGCGTGCCGGTAGTGCATGCTGCTAACGGTGATATTACGGCCTATCTGCCAACCAACATTATGTCTATTACTGACGGTCAGTGGATTCTTGATATGGACATCTTCCGTGGCGGCATTCGTCCGGCTGTTAGCATGGGTCTAAGCGTGACCCGTGCTGGTGGTGTTGGTCACAACAAGCGCCAAAAAGACTTGGCTGCTAAGACGCTGAAGATCTTGGCTGATTATCGACAGGCTGAGGAGTTCTCGCACTTTGGTTCTGAGCTGGCGATTGAAGCTAGGCGAGCACTGGCTATCGGTAAGAATATCTTCGAGATTTTGACTCAAGGCCCTGGTGACACTTTCTCACTAACGGCTCAACAGCTGATGTTTGATCTGGTACTAAATATTGGTGATGGCGAAGAACTAGACATCAATAATCTCAAGTTAAACGTATCAGAATATGCCGCTAAGATCACCAAGGACGAAGAGTTTGAAGCTATTCGTGATCAACTAAAGACTAAGTGCATTGTTGAGCTCAAGGGTGCTCCTGAGGCTGAAGACAAGAAGCCTGACGAGCCTGCAGCTGAGGGCGACAAACCAGCCGAGAAGCCTGACAAACAGGATGCCAAGGATGACAAGGCAAAAGATAAAAAGGACGACAAAAAAGATGACAAGGCAAAGTCCAAAGACAAAGAAAAGGACGAAGCCAAGGATAAAGAGCTGGCGGAGGCAAAATCATGAAGCGCCCTAGCGAAATTGCTAAAGAGGAAGACTCAATGGCAGTACTGACTGAGCTAACTAGCGCCTTCGAAGGTGTGGCCGGTATGCGCATCGCCGAAGTTAAGAACAAGGTTTTGCAATCTACCAAGTTCTTTGATCAATTGTGGGGCATTTACACTCAGGTACGGGTTGATGGAGATTTTGGCTTTAATGGTGGCAAGGACGACAGCGACGTAATTCAAAAAGAACTGTTCATTATTATCACCGCTGAAGGTGGCTTTAGTGGTGACATCGACCTGAAGTTAGTCGAAATGGTGCTACAAGCCTATGACAAAGAGAAGAATGATATTATCGTCATTGGTCACCACGGCGCGATGCAGTTATCGCAACGAGGTGTGGAGTACAAAAAGTACTTTAAGCTACCGACTAAGGACCAGAATATCAATGTCACGCCGATAATTCGCGAGGTTGTGCAGTACAAGTCTACTAAGTTGTTCTACCAAGAATACGTTTCGTTGTTGATTCAGGATGTAAAGCGGATCGAATTATCAGCGGCAGTCAAGGAGCTCACCGAGACTACCGACAAGCCGGAAGATCTTATTAGTGAAGCTAACTATATCTTTGAGCCAAACGCCTATGCTGTGGCTGATCACTTGGAACGCTCCATGATGCAGATATCTATTAGTCAGTTGATTCTAGAATCCAAGCTTGCACAGTATGCCTCACGTTTCCGAGCTATGAGTCAGTCGCACCAACGAGCTGGCGAGACCAAAGCCGAGCTACACCTAGCCTATAACCGGGCGCGACGAAACGTTAAGGATGAGCGTCTCAAAGAGATCGTTAACGGGCTCAAAAAAGCTCAGAGCGGAGCAAAAACATAATGGCGGGCGTTGTAACAACAGTCAAAGACATTATTATTCGAGCTCAGTTTGATGATGATCCACCAAATCTTAACGAATTGATTGAGGTCGAAAACAACTACGGAACCCAGCTATTGGTCGACCACTTTGAACCGGGCGGAATCGCCTACTGCTTAAACGTTAGGGCTGATTCACGAATCACCAAAGGTATGGCCGTTAAGCGTACCGGCAAAGGTATTGAGATACCCGTAGGAGACGCCACTATCGGCCGTGTCCTAAATGCCTTGGGCGACCCAGTAGATAGCGGCGGACCATTGGACCCTAAGACTGTGCCACGCAAAGACATCAACACTTTGCCTGGTCGTACCACTGACTTCACTGTTGCTAAGCCAGAAATCCTAGAAACAGGTATTAAGGTCATCGACTTCTTCACGCCTTTTGTTAAGGGCCGCAAGATTGGCATTATTGGTGGTGCCGGTGTCGGTAAAACGGTACTAACCATGGAGTTGATTAACAACATTGCCCAGAGTGGTAGCGGTCTATCGTTCTTTGCCGGTATTGGTGAGCGTATTCGTGAAGGTCATGAACTATACATGACACTTAAGGAAAACGATCTTCTCAAGAACACCTGTATGTACTTCGGGCAGATGAATGAAAACCCTGTCCAACGTGCCCTTGTCGGTATTTCTGCTACGGCTGCGGCCGAGTATTTCCGCGATGAGCAACACAAGAACATTCTGTTCTTTGCTGACAACATGTTCCGTTTTGTCCAAGCTCGCAACGAGCTAGCTACCATCATGGACCAAGTTCCTAACGAAGGTGGTTATGAGCCGACTATCTTCTCCGACGTTAAGATCCTTCAAGATCGGCTTAGCTCCAATGAGAATGGTTCAATCACTTCGGTGCAAACGATTTATGTCCCTGCCGATGACGTCAGTGACCCCGCTGTGCAGTTCATTCAACACGAAATGGACTCAATCATCGTCCTCTCACGAAAAGTTGCCGAACAGGGAATTCGTCCTGCCGTCGACCTCAACATGACCACCTCCTCACTATTGACGCCAGAAATCGTCGGCGAACGTCACTATTTGTTGAGTGTTCAGGTACAGGCTTTGCTTCAGAAGTACGAATCGCTGCGCGGAATCATCGCGATTATCGGCGAGAACGAACTTAGCCCAGCCGACCGCTCGGACTACGCCAAGGCCAAGAAGCTGATCGCCAACTTTACTCAGAACATGACCGTTATGACTAAGCACAATGGCATCGAAGGCGACTTCTTCACCCGTGAGGATACTCTAAAGAGCATCGAGGAAATTATCGTATGAGTTCAGATGAGTCTAAGGATGGTGCCGAAGACGCAGAAGCAGAAGAAGTCGATCCAGTAGTCGCCAAATCTCAGGTAACAGACCAAAAGTCCGAAAAAGAGCAAAAAAAAGTTCTCGAACAGCTAAGTAAAAGCAAAGACAACAGCAAGCTCAGCATGGAGGTGCTTATACACTCGCCATTTCGCGAATACTATAATGGCCCAGCCTTTAGTGTTTCTGCTAAGAATGACACCGGACCTTTCGATGTTTTGCCGCAACATCACAACTTTATTTCATTGCTAACTGATTGCGATGTCGTAGTTCGTACGGTGAGTGAGGGCGAGCAGCGCTTTAGTATCTCCGGCGGAATAATTCACGTCAAAGCCGACAAGCTGGTCGTCTTCTTAGATGTTTAGTCATCAAAGTTTGATAAAATAGATAGTCTATGGCAAAAAAAGTTTATGTTGGAATGTCCGGTGGCGTTGATTCGTCCGTAACCGCTGCCTTGCTCAAGCAACAAGGCTACGAAGTCACGGGCGTATACATGAAGAACTGGAGCCAAGATTTACCAGGTTTTGTTTGCCCTTGGAAAGAGGATTATCAAGATGCCAAGCGCGTTGCTGTTCAGCTTGGGATCGATTTTAAGTTATATGATTTTGAGACAGAGTACCGTCAAAAAGTCGTTGACTACATGGTGGCTGAGTATCAGGCGGGACGAACGCCTAATCCGGACGTCATGTGCAATCAAGAAGTTAAGTTCAAATTATTTTTGGACGCTTGTTTAGAAGACGGTGCTGATATGATCGCCACCGGCCATTACGCGCGCATTAAAGATGGGCAGTTGCTCAAGGGTCTTGATGACAACAAAGATCAATCTTACTTTTTGTATCGTGTGACTTCTTCTGCTCTGGACAAGAGCCTAATGCCAATTGGTGAGCTTGAGAAGCCCGAAGTGCGACGCCTAGCCACGGAGTTTGGCCTTGCCACAGCCGACAAAAAGGATAGTCAGGGAATTTGTTTTGTTGGTAAGGTTGGGATCAAGGAGTTCTTATTGCACGAACTCGGTCCGCAGCCTCGTGGTCCAATAATTGATCAACAGGGCCACGAGATCGGTCAGCATGATGGCGCCATCTTCTACACCATTGGCCAGCGGCACGGTCTTGATGTTGGTGGGGGATTGCCATACTACGTGTCGCGCAAGGACATCAAGACAAATACTATATATGTGACAACCAACTTAGACGACGCTAACTTGTGGACAAAGGATGTCGAGCTTCAAGATTTACACTGGATTAATTCTGCGCCTGAGAAAGGCAAGACTTACCAAGCACGTTTACGTTACCGTGGGCCTTTGATCGAGTGCACGGTTTATGGTGGTAAGTTGATGCTGAGCGAACCGCAGCGCGGTCTTGCCGCCGGTCAGTCTGCCGTTATTTATGATGGAGATCTTGTTATGGGTGGCGGAATTCTGAGCTAGATAAGACCTGAAGGGTATTGAGACATTGCAGTGGAGTCATGCCCCATGCGGTTGTGTGATTCAGCAGCTTCTGCCACTTCATTCTCGGCCTCGCTGACGACATCGAGGATAGTGTCCAAGCTGGCTGCCTGTGAAATCAATGATGTCAGGTCTTCTTCTGATAGCGGATCTTTAGCGCCTGACTCTATGTTCCCATGAATTTTACCCAAAACACGAGCGGCAAAATCAAAGTTTTCGGCTTTCTCAAACAATTTAGCAGCAGATTTAGCGTAGTCACCTGATGCCGCAGCGGTATCTATGTCGACGACTTTTAGGCTAGGCGTGGGTTCTTTATCTAAGCTCATAATTGAATAAGATTATACGTATTATATCATAATATGTCAAGTCTCTGGTACAATTAACAGATATGACAGCACAGGAAATTCGTAAGGCGTATCTAGACTTTTTTGTGGAGCGACAGCACAAAGCTATTCCACGAGCTCTGTTGGTGCCGTACAACGATCCGACGACTTTATTTACGGGTTCTGGCATGCAGCCGCTGTTGCCATATCTGTTGGGGGAGTCGCATCAGGACGGTGTTCGACTAGTTGATAGCCAGACTTGCTTGCGAGCCCAAGACATAGAGGACGTTGGCGACAACCGACACACAACTTTCTTTGAAATGCTTGGCAACTGGAGCTTGGGCGATTACTTTAAGCAGCAGCAGATTCGCTGGTTCTTCGAGTTCTTAGTCGACAAAGTGGGGCTTGATCCCAATAAGATTTACGTTACATGTTTTATTGGCAGTGAAGAGTACGGTATTGAGCGTGATGACGTTTCGGCCAAAGTCTGGCAAGAGCTATTTGCAGAGAAGGGAATTGATAATAAGATTGTCGCCATCGGCAGTCAAGCCGAGGGTGATGCCAAGGGTATGCAGGGCGGCCGAATATTCTTTTATGATGACGGCGAAAACTGGTGGAGCCGTGGCGGTGGTCTCGACAAAACTCCCATGGGTGATCCTTGCGGTCCTGATAGCGAAGTGTTCTATGACTTTGGCGACCAAAATCACGCTGATGGTTATGGCTTGCCGCATCCTGCCAGCGATTCCGGACGATTTATGGAGATTGGCAACCAAGTCTTCATGCAATACCAGCGAACCGAAGAAGGCTTTAAGCCTTTGGCCAAGCAAAACGTAGACTTTGGTGGTGGTCTGGAGCGAATCGCCGCCGCCAGTATCGATAGTCCCGACGTTTTCCGTATCAGTTTGTTGCAGCCAATTATCACTCAGCTTGAGGAGATTTCTGGTAAAAAATACGATAGTCACACCGAAAGCATGCGTGTCATCGCCGACCATCTTCGTGCTGCTACTTTCTTAGCGGTTGATGGAATTGCACCAAGCAATAAAGAGCAGGGCTACGTTATGCGTCGCTTGCTGCGTCGCGCTATTCGTTTTGCTTTTGACCTTGGTATTGAGCAGAACTTTTTGGAGCAGGTAGTACCAGTCATCACAGATATGTATAAAGACGATTTTCCAGAAGTTGCCGACAGCCGTGACAAAGTCATCGAGACTCTTATAAAAGAGGAGAAAGTCTTCCGCCAGACACTTCGCAAAGGCCTAAAAGAGTTTAACAAGCTATCCGGCCAAGAACTGACCGGCGAAATCGTCTTCAAGCTATACGACACATATGGATTTCCAACCGAACTGACCTTTGAGGAAGCATTCAAACAAGATTTGCCAGTCGCCAAAACTGCTCAAAAAGATTTCGAAAACCTAATGACCGAGCAGCGCCAACGCTCCCAGACAGCTAGTAAAGGCACCTTTAAGGGCGGACTTGGTGGTCAGACGATGCAGCACAAAAAGTATCACACAGCGACGCACCTCATGTACCAAGCTCTAAGAGATGTCTTGGGCGATCACGTCATTCAACGTGGCTCCAACATCACCGAAGAACGCTTAAGATTCGACTTTAGCCACCCTGAGAAGGTTACAAAGGAACAGTTAGATACAGTCGAAAATATCGTTAATGAACAGATAGCCAAAGACTTAAAAGTCTCGTTTGAGGAATACCCAACTCAGGTAGCGATCGAAGAGAAGGGTGCGCTTGGTCAGTTTGGTGACCGTTATGGCGACACGGTCAAAGTCTATAGGATGGTCGCCGACGGCGCCGATCAGCCATTCAGCTTCGAAATCTGCGGCGGCCCACACGTAGATCACACTCTGCAACTCTTTGAGGATGGCAAAAAATTCAAAATCCTAAAAGAAGAGTCCTCATCCGCCGGCATTCGTCGAATCAAAGCCGTTTTGCAATAATTCTTAAGCGGCGCTTAAAAACTATTTGACAACACCCCCACAGCCCTATACCATAACCGTATTAGCTAAAAACTAACTAAAAACAAAAACAAAATGAAAAACAAACGACTAGATGTCAATCAAGATGGCATTGCCCACCTGGGCCTGCTACTATTTATGATCCTTGTATTCGCAGCCATTGGCTTTGCTGGCTATAGAGTAATGTACCGTGATGCTGACTCAGCAAACACAATCTCAGAAAGCTCTATCAATAGTGCCACTGGTGAGGAAGAAGCAACTGCCGGCAACTCCGCATTAACCAGTGATAACCTTACAGAGGAGAACCAGTAATGAATCGCCTCAGTAAACTCCTAAGACTTACATCCGCAACCGTCGCACTGACCTTTCTTGTTACTTCCAGTACTGCATTTGCCGCCGCACCTATTCCTAACGTTCCTAGTCTAGGGAGTGACGATGCTTGTCAGGCTGGGCTTGTAGCCCATGCCAAGACATACAACGGAGACGAATTAAGAAGCTATCTAAAGAAGAGAGTTGGTACTCGTGACAACACTCTTTCTAACACCATCAACGGACCCAAGGGCTTGCTGACAGTAGCCCAGAAGAACTACGATGCTTATGCCACCAAGTCACAAACTATCAGCAATCGAATTGACCTGATCAACTCCATCAAGACCAAGTCACTTAATGGCCTAACACCTAATCCAGCCTACGACTACAGCATTGCTAATGTAACCCCTCGCCAAGCCAATATAGCTACCGTCAATCAGTACAGCGCCACTGCTAAGGAAATTATTGCCACGGCCAACCAAAGGATTGCGGATAGCGGAGCTACCCGTTACGCACTAACTAGATCCATCTGTGCATCAATCTATGGTGCCCAAATATTTAGTCTAGTTCTCCCCGAAGCTAGGAAGCAATACATCCAGACACGAATTGACGGACTTCAACTCAACAACGGCATCAACCAAGCTCTATACAATTCAATAAAGAGCGTCTACGAAGCCAAGAAGGCTGCTAACGCTGAGTATGACGCAGATGGAGCAGTAGCAGCTCAGGTAACCGCCATGGCTGACCCAAGCGTCATAACAGCCCAACTAGCCGCCAAGACACAACTTATACTAGCCGGAGCCCCAACCGCATGGCACACAAAACCCCAAAGCGACAAACTGACCGAGATAAGCAGACAGATCAATACCCAAAAGGACGCTTTAATACCCGTCTTCAACAAGACGATGACCACCAAGCTACCTAAAGCCAAGAAGACCGTAACCAAGACAACGACCAAGAAGACCAACGGAACAGGTGGTGCTAGCGCCCCTAAGACAACCACACAGAAGACAACCGGCACTGGTGGTGCTAGTCCAAGTTCTGGTGGATCTGGGTCTAGTGGTTCTAGTAAGAGCACGGGATCATCAGGTGGATCAAGCTCAAGTGGCTCTTCGGGTTCTTCAAAGAGTTCAAATAAGAGTGGCTCAGATTCCTCCTCAAGCAGCAAATCTAGCAAGAAGACTAGCAAGAGTGTAGCTGACGCAAAAAAGAAGAAGGCAGCTGCAGACGCAAAGTCACACAAAGCTAACCTTGAAGTGAAGCGAGCTAACCAAAAAGTAGCAAGCATTAATAAGCAAATTAAAGAACTTCAAAGTTCAGGCGGTGGTAGTCCTGCCCAACGTGATCAGCTCGAAACATTGAAGCAACAGAAAAAAGCCGCTCAAGAGGAGCAAAAGGTTGCAAAAACTAACCAAGCTGGCGCGACTAGTGCACAACGGCACCAAGCCGCAGAATATGCAGCTGCAAAGAAAGAAGACGCAGCACTCAAGGCGGGTGGCGTAACCGCGGCTAGGTATACCAAGAAAGAAGCTGATTCAAACCTTCACAAAGCAAATCGCGACGTAGCAGTGGCCAACAAGAAGGCCCAAGAGGCTAGTAAGGCTCTCGCTGCAGCCAAAAAAGAGTATGCCAAGTCTACTAAGAACGGAGCTGCGTCGCCTGATGCCAAGTTCTTCTTAGACGAAGCCAAAAAAGCGAACGCAAAGGCACAGGCTGCTAAAAAGGCTGCCTTAGTAAACCAAGCTGGCGCGACTAGTGCACAACGGCACCAAGCCGAAAAACTCGAAGCTGCCAAGAAAAAAGAAGCCGCTAATACTAGTGGCGTGACGGCCGCAAGGAGCTCCAAAGCTGCTGCTGATACAAACCTACACAAAGCCAATCACAAAGTATCTCTTGCTAACAAAGAAGTCACTAAAGCCAACAAAGATGCTATAGAGGCACAGAGGGAATATGCCGCAGCCAAAAAAGCCGGTCAAGACACTTCGCAGCAAGAAAAAAAGCTTGCGGCTGCAGCAAACACCTTAAAACAGGCTCGCGATGAGCGAAAAGTTGCCTTAACAAACCAAGCCGGCGCCACAAGCGCCCAAAGACACCAAGCCGAAAAACTCGCAGCCGCCAAGAAAAAAGAAGCCGCTGTCAAGAAGGCTGCAGAAGAGAAAGCTATAGCAGACAGGATCAATGCTCAATCCAGTCCAAAGCAAAAATGGCAGCAAGCTCACAAAGAGGGTAAAACTCACCCTAACGCAACTTGCGCAAAAGTCGGACCATTCAGTATCAAGTGTAAGTCTTTCTAGCGAGGAGTATTATGGACCAAAGCAACCAACAAGCACAACAAGCTGCAGATGCTGCCAAACAACAAGGCAAAAACAACCAACTCTCGGCAGATTATGCGACTGCCGAAGTAATGGACGCAGCTCGCACAGCAGAATCGCTGAGAATGAATGACGCCGTAAGGGACACTGTAAAAGAGACACAGACCCGAGATGCAACAGAATCTACACGTGAGACGGCCGAGACAAGAACACAAGACGCTGCTCGCCCCCAAGAAGCGGCTCGTGAGGCCGCACCTGTCGATCCTGCTACTACCCAGTCACAAGTCGCAGAAGCACAAATGGTGATCGGGTCAGACAACCCCACGGCCGATACATCGGTTGCCGAAGTGGTTACTGAGACCATTGTTGTCGAAGATGACAGTCAACCAGACACCGCTACGGTAGACGCAGCTATTGACCTAGCACTTGGAGATACCGATAATATTGCCTCAGATGACGCCTTTGCTGACGGAGTCGATGACTAAACCGGATCGTTGCTTAGTGGCTGATCGTTATTGTTACGCCATCATTTGATGAAGATTCTGGAGAAGTTGTACTAATTCTTTGCTGTAGCGCTGAGTTTGCTTGCTCTAATTCTTCTAGACGTTGGCGGTCGCGGTCGTGCTGAACTTGTTCTAATAGTCGAGCTTCTTCTAGCTTAGTTTGGCGCACAGCCAGTTCGTTATCTGCATCGTTAATCTTGGTTAGATAGGCATCAAGTCCGCCAAACTGATCAATGTTGTATAGCTGACCGTTCTCCAGCACATAAACTACATCCATAAGTGTCAGCAGAGCTTTGCGGTGCGACACCAAGACAACTGTCTTGTCTTTTATCAATGCCGGTAGAGCATTTCTAATCTTGTTTTCGCTGTCACTATCTAGGGCGGCTGTCGGCTCGTCCATAAATAATATTGGAGTCTTCTTGGCCAAGGCTCTGGCAAGGGATATCTTCTGTCGTTGACCACCACTGAGGTTGCCACCGTTTTCGCCAGCTACCGTGTCTAGGTGTGAAGGTAGGGTTTGAGCTAGTTCTGCTACGCCAGTTGCGTTAATGATCTCGTCATACTCTTGTCCTGTAACTTGGCCGTCTTTGTTGCCGTCTAATATGTTCTCTGAGATTGACGTGTTGAAGAGCTGCGGGTTTTGGTTAACTATCGCAATGTTGCTTCTATATTCCTGCAGGGAAATGCTCTGTATGTCTATGCTATCGATGACAATTTTGCCGTTTGTAGGTTCGTTAAACAGCGATAGAAGCTTAAGGAATGTTGTTTTGCCCGAGCCGCTAGGTCCAATAATGCCGACCTTTTGCTTGGCCGGTATTTCTAGATTTATGTTGCTCAGTATTTCACGCGAGCCGTAGCTATAACTTATGCCAGAAAGTGTGATGTTGCCCTCGCGGAGAGGGAAATGCCTGTCTACCCAAGTGTTCTCAACTCCTTCATATTCCTCGATTACCTCGTGGACGCGCATAAGATCCAGTCGCTTTTGACTGCGCTGGTTAACCTGATTAACAATATTTTGCACCGGACTTTGCAGGTAGTTCATATAGGTCATGAATATAAGCAGCTCACCCAAGGTTACCTCGCCGTTTAGTGCTGCTACACCTCCAACATACATAACTGCGGAAGTTGCAATAATGACGGCTAGACTATTGCTTATACGATACGTACGGCCGGCAATAAGGCTTTTGGTTATTAGTGAGAAGTTCTGACTCCATAGCGAGCTGGCTTTGGCGAGTTGACGAGGTGCCATATCAAAAGATTGAATGGTTTCGGTGTTGTCGACGCTCTCGTTAACGGTCGAAGCCGCAGCGCTAGTATTTTGGGCGATATGGCGGGAGAACGCAGTCACCCTCGGGCTCAAAATCCGCGTTAATACATATATTGTAGGAATCAAAATAGCCGTTATTAGTGTCAGTTTGGCGTTTAACATCAGCATAACGATAAGGATGCTGGTGATCATAAAAACGGACTGAATCGTGCCGGCTCGAGAGTTAATCAAATATTCGGATAGGCTGTCGGTTAACGTGTTTTGCCTGTAGATATAGTCACCTTTTGTTAAAAGGCCCTTATTGACTGGAATGTTCATGACGTGCAAGAACAGTCGCTCTTTGAGAGTCTGATTCAACCCAAGGCCAAACTTAACTTGTAAGTAGTCGCGCAGCGAGTTAAGGATGCTGCTGACCGCAAATATAGCTACGGTCATAATGGACGTTATTAGAATAAGCTGGGTGGTTTGAGTGTAGGGCTCAAGCATCCACGGCGCAGGTATGCTGCCGAATGCCGAGTCAACCATGATCTTGGTCGGCCAAGGCCTGAGAAGCATTACGAGGCTGCCCACACATCCAAAGAGCACAACTGTTATTAGTGGGACTAAGGCGGTTTTTTGATAAGGCAGTATCCACTGTTTAAAGTTGGTTTGCGGTCGCTCCCGTCCATGCGAAACCATCCAGTTATGGGTTACGTCGTTGACGAGTTCTGGGGGCAAGCCCTGACCAATCAAAAGCCTAGCCACGTCCTCCGGTGGTATGCCCTGTGCGACGGCACGATCTATCGCCTCGTATATTTTCGGCACCATTATGACAACATAATACCATCCCTCTTATGGCTATCGGTAAGCATAGTTATTTAACAAAGCTATTCTAGGTCACTCTCCAAGGCTATTTTCAGGTGTAATTGTGCTAAAATAATGGATATGCTTCAAAAATTTAAAAGCGTTGGCGGCAGTGTAGCCCAGACCGCAGGGGTTCGTGCCAAGCAGGCCTCAGCCAAGATCAAGGCTAAGACCTCAAAACAGGGTGAAGAATACCTTGTAGCGCTCGATATTGGTACAGAGTTCGTCAAAGCTCTCGTTGGCAAAGCTGGCAAAGACGGCAACATGGAAATCATCGGTGTTGGCCGTGCCCACCAAGGCCTCAGCGACATGCAGGCTGGCGCTATCTCTGACATCGCTGGAGTAGTAGAGAACTGTGACAAAGCCCTCAATCAGGCCGAGGAGCAGGCTGGAGTTAGCGTTAGAACAGCCATTATTGGTATAGCTGGAGAACTTGTCAAAGGCACAACCACCACCGTTAGAGTTGCTCGCAAGCACGCCACCAAGCCGCTCGACATCGCTGAGATGGAGAAGATCATCAATCTTGTCCAAGAACGCGCTCAGACCAAAGCCAAGCAGCAGCTAGCATGGGAGCTAGGTGGCAAAGAGGTCGATGTTCGTCTCGTTAACAGTGCGCTTGTTAGTATCGAGATTGACGGCTATCCGGTGACTAATCCAATCGGCTTCCAAGGCAACGATGTTGTTATCCAGCTATATACGGCCTTTGCGCCCATGATTCACATCGGTGCTCTAGAGAAGACGGCCCAAGAGCTTGATCTTGATCTTTTGGCAGTAGCCGCAGAGCCATTTGCTGTAGCCCGTGCCGTAATCGGTAACAACCCCAACCAGACACTCAGCGCCATCCTGATGGACGTAGGCGGTGGTACGACCGATATCGCTGTTATTAATGAAGGCGGAGTCCAAGGCACCAAGATGTTTGGTATCGGCGGTCGTGCTTACACTCACGCTGTTGAGAGAGACCTAAGCGTCGACTTCGAAGAAGCCGAGGAGCTCAAAGTCGGTCTCAGCAACAACAAAGCACCAGTAGCTCAACGCCCAGCGATAGAAGCAGCGCTTGGTAAAACAGCCGATGTTTGGATCGGAGGCATTGAACTAGCTCTAAGTGAGTTTACTAAGCTTGATCACTTGCCGCACAGGCTCTTCCTATGTGGTGGTGGTTCTTCGCTTGATCTTTTGATGGATCGCTTGGAGCAGACAGATTGGTACAAGAGCCTGCCGTTTACTCGTAAGCCTAGCGTTCATCACATCCAGCCGGGGCAAGTTTCTGGAATCATTGACAGTACTGGCGACGTAGCTGACCACACCTTTATTACGGCTATGGGATTACTTCGTGTCGGTATGGATACTAAGCAATTTGCAGGCGAAACTGGCTCAATTAGGGACAAAATTGATAAAATGTTAAGCGTATAACTATGGCAGCAACCGACAAAGACACCATTTACATAGACATCGATGACGAAATCACCGGTGTTATTGATAAGCTTAGCAACTCCAAGGGCAAAGTCGTAGCTCTAGTATTGCCTAAGCGTGCTGCTGTCTTCCAGAGTATTGTTAATATGAAGTTGCTCAAGCGCGCTGCTGATAACTCCAAGAAGAATCTCGTGCTTATAACTTCAGAAGCAGGTCTTTTGCCTCTAGCAGGCGTGGCTGGCGTTCATGTTGCCAAGACGCTAACAAGTAAGCCGGTCATACCTTTGTCGCCAAAGTCCTTTGATGACGAAGAAGAATCTATTGATGAAGAGGGCATCGCAGCAGAAGAGCTGCCTGCAGATCCTGACAAAAGTGTTGGTGAGCTAGCTGGCGCCGCAGCTGTAGGCGCGGTTGCTGCTGATGGCGTAGAAACCATCGTGCTAGATGATGATGACGTACTGCCAGAAGACGCTGCACCTAAGCCTAAGAGTTTTGACCCGCCCAAGGCCAAAAAGAACAAAAAGCTAGCTATACCTGACTTTGACCGCTTCCGCTTGTTATTGATTGGCGGCGCAATATTGCTGGTCTTCTTGATTGTTGGCTTTATCTTTGCCAACTCTGCCTTGCCGAAGGCAACTATCACCATTCAGACTGATGCTACCAAGATCGACACCAACGTAAACCTCAATCTATCGACCACTGCGACAAAGCTTAGCACCAAGGACAATACGGTTCCTGCCAAGTTGGCATCAGTCCCTAAGACCTACACCCAAACCGTACCGACTACAGGACAGAAGAATAATGGCAATAAGGCTAGTGGCACAGTAACTATCTCGCTAGCTAACTGTTCAGTAAATAGCGTAACTGTACCTGCTGGTACAGGCCTTAGCGCCAATAATCAGACATATATAACTGAGGAGAGCATAACTTTAACAAGTGTGACCGTAGGAGGTAATTGTAATCCAAATGCCTTCTCAAACTTATGGAGCCAAGACACAAATGTCATAGCGCAAAACGGTGGGGCTAGCTTCAATATATCTTCTGGAACGACCATGACTGTCTCCGGTTTTGGTAGCACTAAAGCCAAGGCTAGCTCAGCTATTACTGGCGGCACCGACAGCATAGTCCAGAGCGTAAACCAGAATGACATTAACAACGCCAAGGCCAAGATCGTGCCTAACGAGGCCGAGATCAAGAAGGCGTTGAGAGACCAGCTCACAGCCGCCAAGTATTATCCGATTGAGGCTACTTATACGGCCGGGGCATCTACGGTAAACACTAGTGCCAAAGTGGGCGACGCCGCAAACACAGTGACAGTCACCGATAATGTCACCTATACCATGTTTGGAGTCAAAAAAGATGATCTCAACACCCTGCTCAACAATGACATAAAGAGCCAGATCGACACTGAGCAACAAGGTATACAGGATAATGGACTGAGCAAAGCGACATTTAATGTTACAACTCTTACGGCTACAGGCGGCCAAGTCACCATGAGTAGCTCGGCTGTTGTTGGCCCTGACCTCGACATCGAAACGATTAGAGAAGAATCGGCTGGTAAAAAGCCCGGCGCTATCAAAGATGAGCTATCGACTAACCCAGATGTTAAGAGTGTTGATGTTAAGCTCAGTCCGTTCTGGGTGAGTTCTGTACCTAAGAAGACCGAGCGTATAACCGTCATAATTGCCGAGCCAACCTCCAGTGCCGACTCTAGTAGCGCGGATGGTAGCAATTAGTAGTTCGATACTAGCCTTGGATGTGGGAAACAAGCGTATTGGCGTGGCGATTGCATCATTAGCTTCGCGACTGCCCAGTCCCTTCAAGACTCTCGATAACGACGATAAGTTCTTGCAAAACTTACAGGCAATTATTACCGCAGAGAATGTTGAAACGCTAGTTATTGGTCTACCTCGAGGTCTAGATGGCCAAGCCACAGACCAAACGTCAATAGTGCAAGCCTTTGTCGAACAGCTCAAAACTGATGTCTCCCTGCCTACTTACTTTCAGGATGAAGCATTGACCTCCCGCAAAGCCGAGGAAGAGCTTGAATCTCGCGGCAAACCCTACGCCAAGGGCGATATTGATGCCCTAGCCGCTACCTATATTCTTGACGACTTTCTTGCAGAACATAAAGAGTTGGTAGCCTAAATGGCAGCTTATAGATCCGGTCGCAGCATACTTGGGCTACCCAAGCGAGTTTGGTGGCTGATTGCAGGGCTTATCGTTCTATCAATAGTTGGCATGATTGCTTCGCGTCACGTTTACAATCAAAACCTAGGTCCTGTTAGTAACGACCAGCAGGTCAAGATATTTATTGTTGAACAGGGAAGCTCGACCAAACAGATTGCTACAAGCCTAGAGGACGATCATCTGATTAAAAGCGCATGGGCCTTCCAGCTATATATCCATAGTAAGAATCTTGGGACCGAGCTTCAAGCCGGCACATATGCTTTATCGCCTAGCCAGAGCACGCCTGAGATAGTTAAAACGCTCAGTGGTGGCAAAGTTGCTACTAGATTAGTGACTATTTTGCCGGGGAGACGAATTGATCAAGTGCGTGCCGATCTAATTAATGCCGGCTTCACTCCAACCGACGTCGATCAAGCGCTTGATCCTGCTCAGTATAAGGATTTGCCAGCCTTGGCCTTCAAGCCAGCCGATGTTAATACGCTCGAGGGTCTGTTGTGGCCTGACTCCTTCCAAAAAGACGCCTCAACCTCTGCTTCTTATATACTTCGCCAATCATTGATTGCTATGGGTCAACAGCTAACACCTGATGTCCAAGCTGCTTTTGCTGCCCAAGGCCTAACAACTTACCAAGGGTTGATATTAGCCTCAATTGTAACTCAAGAAGTCAACAAACCGGAGGAGCAGACACAAGCTGCCCAAGTGTTTTTGACGCGACTCAAGAATGGCATGATGCTTGGCTCTGACGTGACTGTACGCTACGGCGCAATAGCCGCGGGCCGCGCCCCGAGCCTTACTTACGACTCTGCCTACAATACACATTTGCATGCTGGCTTGCCGCCAACTCCGATTAGCACGATTACTGCTACTTCTCTCTCTGCAGCTGCCCATCCAGCTGGAACAGCATGGCTGTATTTTGTGACTGGTGACGACGGAGTAACTCACTTCTCGAGCACATTAGAAGAGCACGAAGCACTAACGGCAAAATATTGTCACGAATTGTGTAGCGAATAACCACTCTAGTTAGATTTCTAACAGATAATTAACAGGGGTGGATAAGCACAAAAACCTTGCCAAGAGGCCAAATTTTGCTATAATAGTTCGGTAACGTCTTTCAGGGGTGGCTTTTGCTATACCCCAGCTATCGTTGCCTCCTAAGGAGATTTTTGTATTAGTACGAACCCTTCCACATCAATATCAGATCGTTTAGCCGTTCCGGCGAGTATTAAGTCGGCCGGCTTTTATCGTCGTGTTCAGATGAAGTTGCGTCGTAAAGCCGTGCGTCGTCGCGCGGTTCGTGTCAGCCTGCTCTTATCAAATGTTGTGGTACTAGGGGTCATTCTAACCTTCGTACTGCAAAACCCAAGTAGCGACAGTCTCTCAGCACCAGTATTAAGCGCTACAGACACTGGCGCCGTCGCTAATCCTCTTGACCAAGTATCATCAGCTGATATCGCGCTCACCGTAGCTCGTCTCGGCAGTTTGCCAGAGACAACCGCTATCAACAACCAGGCTCAGTCTCAGGCAGCAGATGTAGCCATTGCGGCATCCAGCAATAATGTTATCAATAAGCCACAAGTGGTTGCCACAGCTCTTAAGTCTAGTGCCGACATTCAGGACTATACGGTTCTAGCTGGCGAGACTATCTCAACTATTGCCACAAAGTTTGGTGTCACATCTGACAGTATTCGTTGGTCAAACAATATAACGGGTGACACTGTTGCAGCAGGCACCAAGCTATCTATTCCTCCTGTTAACGGAATTGTATATACAGTCAATAACGGCGATACGCCCGATAGTCTTGCGGCTAAGTTCCGTGCCAATAAGGACAAGATTATTGCCTACAACGATGCCGAGATCAAAGGTTTAACAGTCGGCAGGCGAATTATCATTCCAGATGGCGCTCAGGTTGCTGCCACCAACAACTATAGGGCTGCAACTCAGGGTTCGTTTGCGTGGGGAATCACGCCTGTCTATGGCTCAAATGGATATGATTATGGTTATTGTACATGGTACGTAGCTAACCGCCTCCCAGTGCCTTCCAACTGGGGCAACGCCAACACATGGGCCTACTATGCGCCTGCTAGTGGTTGGACAGTTAGTAAGCGGCCAGTCGCCGGCGCCGTTGCTCAGACTACTGGCCCAGGCTATGGACACGTGGCAGTTGTTAACGAAGTTTCTGAGGACGGCTCAATGATTAAATACTCTGATATGAATGGTCTAGCTGGCTGGGGCAGAGTAGGTACAAGTGCAAACTGGGTGCCTGCCAGCAAGTTCAATAACTACATTTATCGTTAAACCCTTGCCCCTTGGCCTATACTGTTAAGTAATGAGTTTTGTAGACAAAGTAAGTATCACAGCTATGGCTGGCAACGGTGGCGATGGCAAGCTTAGCTTTAGGCACGAGAAATTTATCGATAAAGGCGGTCCAGACGGCGGTGACGGCGGCCATGGTGGCGACATTGTCTTGATGGCTAGCCGCAACCAGAACACCTTGGCAACCTTCCGTTATAACAAGCTAGTTAAGGCTGAGGACGGTAAGTCTGGAGGCAAGACACGCATGCACGGCCGTAGCGCCAAGCCACTAATTGTTCCTCTGCCAGTTGGTACGATAGCAACAAATGACGAAGGCGAAGTCGTAGCTGACCTAGTAGAAGATGGCCAAAAAGTTATTGTTGCCAAGGGCGGGCATGGTGGCTTTGGTAATGCCCACTTTGTATCATCTAGACGCCAAGCACCAACATTTGCCGAAAAGGGTGAAAAGGGCGATCTTTTTGAGCTCCATCTAGAGCTTAAGATGATCGCTGATGTCGGTCTAGTTGGGTTGCCTAACGCTGGCAAATCAACACTGCTTAGCAAGATAACTAATGCCCGACCTGAGATAGCTGACTATCCTTTTACGACACTGACTCCTAACTTAGGCGTAGTCGATATCGATAACGAGACTAGCGTTTTGATGGCCGACATTCCTGGGCTTATTGAAGGTGCGGCTGACGGTAAAGGCTTGGGTCATGACTTTTTGCGTCATGTTGAGCGCACGGCGGTGATCCTTCATCTTATTGATTCGTACACTGAGGACGTTGCTGCTGTTTACAAGACTATCAAGGCCGAGCTTAAGGCCTACCAACCAGACCTTGCCAAGCGGCCAGAGATTATTTGTCTGACCAAGGTCGAAGGCCTTGATGAGGAGATAATTGCCGACTTAACTTCGCAGCTCAAAAAAGTTGTTCCTAAGAAGGCGGTTATCTTCGCTATATCCTCACAATCGGGACAGGGGCTTAAGCCGCTATTATTTGCACTCAAAGACGCTGTCAAAAACGTTAGAGCCAAGCAGCCAGAAATTGCCGAAGACGACGGCCTGCCGCATCTAACCATTACAGATACTTCGGACGCCTATCAGGTGACGCGCGAGGACGGCATTTTTGTGGTTAAGGGCGAGCGTATCGAAAAATTTGCTGGTCGCACAGACTTTGATAACGAGCAAGGCATTCAACGACTACGCGACATTATGCGTCGTGCTGGCATTTTGCACGAGCTGCGTCGCCAAGGCATCGAACCCGATCAGATCATCAAGATTGGCGATGCCGGAGAGATTCAATACTAGGACTCTGCTGATGGAGAACAGCTTCTTCTTTTACGACCTAGAAACATCCGGTTTTAGCCCGCGCACGGCACGAATAGTTCAGTTTGCAGGCCAGCGTACTGACTTGGACCTTCAGCCAATTGGCGAACCGGTTAATCTGTTGATCAAGTTAACGCCGGATATTGTTCCGGAGCCCGATGCCGTCTTGATTACGGGCATCACTCCCCAGCAGACGCTGGCTGATGGTGTAACTGAGGCTGAGTTTTTGAAGGTTTTTTATGAGGAAGTAGTCCAGCCAAATACTATATTTACTGGTTTCAACAGTGTGCGGTTCGACGATGAGTTTATGCGGTTTATCAACTATCGTAACTTCTACGACGCCTACGAGTGGCACTGGCAAAATGGTGCTTCACGTTGGGATATATTGGATGTTGTGCGCATGACGCGGGCGCTGCGCCCTGACGGGATCGAGTGGCCGTTCGCCTCTGACGGCAAGCCCGCCAATCGACTCGAGCTTTTGAGCTCTGTCAATAAGTTGGAGCACAGTCATGCTCACGATGCATTGAGCGATGTTCATGCAACCATTGCTGTTGCTGACTTGGTGCGTTCCAAGCAGCCAGACCTTTTTGATTACCTACTCAAGATGCGCGACAAAAAAGAAGTTGCGGCGCTTGTGTCTAAGGGCGATCCGTTTGTCTATACGTCTGGTCGGTATCCGAGCGCTCATCTTCATACAACTGTTGCCGTCGAGCTTACTAAGCATCCACAGGATGGTTCGTCACTGGTTTATGATCTGCGGCATGATCCAACACCATTCTTGGATATGAGTGTCGATGAGTTAGTTGAGGCGTGGAAATTTACTCGAGACCCTGATGTTTTGCGCTTGCCGGTCAAAACTATCAAGTTTAATCGTTGCCCAGCAGTTGCGCCTCTGGGGGTTATTAAAGATGCGGAGACGGAGTCAAGAATTGGCTTAGGCGTGGCGGATGCTTTGAAGCATCACAAACTTCTCAAGCAGCATCAAGCGGCATTTGCTTCCAAAGTTTTGAAGGCTGTCGCGCAACTTGATGCGGCTCGAGAGCAAACCCAAGGTGCCTTAATCGATAATCAGCTTACCGTCGACGAAAGACTGTACGAAGGCTTTGTTGGTCCTCGCGACAAACAGTTAATGAGTGTGGTTAGGGCTGCTAAGCCAGATGAGCTTAGTAATCTTGCCGGCGACTTTCACGATGATCGGCTCAAGAGCATGCTGCCCTTATACAAAGCACGTAATTATCCATCTAGTCTTAGTCCTGAGGAGCAAGTTGAGTGGGATGAATTTTGCCGTCTGCGGCTATTTGAAGGTGGCGACGAGAGTCGATTGGCCAAGTATTTTGCGCGATTGGGCGAACTGGCTTCTGGTAAGATCTCTGGCGAACAGCAGTACTTATTAGAAGAGCTACAACTCTACGGTCAGTCTATAATGCCCGTAGATGCAGCTGGCTAGCGTGCAAAGGTTGGCGTTGCGGAGTGCCAAAAATTTCATCGACGATGTTAACTATGAACTGCTCGATGCGAGTTCTAGCGCGCATAAAGCCGATTAAGGACGCGGCCATAATAATTAGCCAGACCTGAAACGATATTGCGATGTTGGTTCCGGGTATTAAGCCGAGAACTAAGAAACTGTACATACCTGCGCCTCTAAACCTTAGATTTGAGCCGAATTATACACCTATTTGTCAATTAGTCAAGTATATTCTATACAGGCTTATGCTTGCAAATATGAATACGCTAACTAAGGACTAGTAATTTAAGGTGTTTTTGTGTATAATTGACCGCCTTGGAGAGAGCAAAATGACGCTAAATAGAGGGAGAATCTAGTGGCTGACGAGATCGTAGTAAAAGGTGCCCGAGAACACAACCTCAAGAATGTTGACGTTAACATTCCGCGCAACAAACTGGTAGTCATTACAGGCCTCAGTGGCTCAGGAAAGTCGAGCCTAGCCTTTGACACTATTTATGCCGAAGGTCAGCGTCGCTATGTCGAGTCGCTAAGCTCTTATGCCCGACAGTTCTTGGGACTAATGGAAAAGCCCGACGTCGACCAGATCGACGGCTTGAGTCCGGCGATCTCAATCGATCAAAAATCAACATCTCGCAATCCGCGCTCGACAGTCGCTACTGTCACCGAAATATATGATTACTTAAGGCTATTGTTTGCCAGAATCGGTGTGCCGCACTGTCCAGTTGACGGCAGCCCAGTTGTTAGGCAGACCACCAACGGTATTATCGATCAGATTGTAGCGACTACAAGCGACAAACGTCTGATGGTATTGGCGCCGGTTGTGATCGACAAAAAAGGTGCTTTTGAGCATATACCCGAGCAGTATCAGCGAGCTGGCTTTGCTCGCGTTCGGGTTGACGGCGTTGTTTATGCACTGGACGAGTTCCCAGAACTGGACAAAGCTAAGCGTCACCGTATCGAGGTCGTTGTCGACCGTTTAGTCAATGATAAAGACAGTCGTAATCGCTTGGTTCAATCTGTTGAACAGTCATTGGATATTGCTGAGGGCAAGGTGGTAATCGCCGACGCTGACAGCGGCAAAACATGGACTTACAGCCTAATGTACGCTTGTCCAAAGCACCCAGAGGTTACTATTCCGGAGCTTGAGCCACGAACTTTTAGCTTTAACAGCCCCCATGGTGCTTGCCCGGTTTGTACAGGTCTAGGCAACCGTATGGAAGTTGACCCCGAGCTAGTGATCCCCAATGGCAACCTCACAATTGCCGAAGGCGCCATTAGGCCCTACAACCGAATCAATGTCGACACATGGTACATCAAGAAGCTGCAGGCCGTTGCCGAGAAGAATGGCTTCTCATTACATATACCAACTGGCGAGCTAACCCCCAAGCAACTCGAGCTTGTGCTCTACGGAACAGGTGACCAGAAGTTCAACGTTGCCCTAGGTACTGGCCGCTCTTTCGAGACAACATACGAAGGTGTTATACCCAACCTTGAGCGTCGCTACAAAGAAACTGACAGTGATTTTATAAGACGTGACATCGAGCGCTTTATGCAAGAACGTCCTTGTCATGCCTGTCACGGACTGCGCCTCAAGCCAGAAGTTTTGGCTATCACGGTAGGCAAAGAATCTATCATGGATGTATGTTCGCTATCGATTGATGATGCCTTGGATTGGTTCAATGGACTTAAGCTGAATAGCAAAGAAACGACAATTGCCCAGATGATTCTTAAGGAAATTGGTGCGCGTCTGCAGTTCCTTCAAGACGTCGGGCTCAACTACCTTAACTTGTTAAGGGGTGCTACAACTCTCAGTGGTGGTGAGGCTCAGCGCATAAGACTGGCAACACAAATCGGTTCGGGTCTAATGGGCGTGCTTTATGTTCTTGATGAACCAAGTATCGGTCTTCATCAACGCGACAATGCTCGTCTAATCCGCACACTCAAGCACCTACGTGACCTCGGCAACACTGTAATCGTAGTTGAACATGACGAAGAAACTATCCGTACCGCCGACTACTTGCTAGACATCGGCCCCGGTGCTGGAATCCACGGCGGCGAAGTCGTGGCAGCCGGTTCTCCTGCAGAGGTGATGAAGGTCAAAAAGAGCGTTACTGCCCAATACCTATCTGGCGGCATAGAGATTGCTGTTCCTAAGAAGCGTCGTAAAGGCAACGGTAAGTCGATCATCATTCAAGGCGCTCGCGAGAACAACCTGCGCAATATTGATGTCGAAATCCCACTCGGCAAGTTAGTAGTAGTCAGTGGTGTCAGCGGCTCCGGCAAGTCCAGCCTGATCAACGACATTCTCGCCAAAGAGCTGCTAGCAAGATTGCACCGCGCCAACGCCGTACCGGGACGCCACGACAACATCGAAGGCATCAAGCAATTAGACAAAGCGATCATTATCGACCAGTCGCCAATTGGCCGTACGCCACGCTCCAATCCCGCAACTTACACCGGTCTTTTCACACCGATCAGAGAGCTATTCGCCAGCTTGCCAGAGGCCAAGCTACGGGGCTACAGCGCGGGTCGCTTTAGCTTTAACGTCAAGGGCGGTCGCTGCGAGAACTGCGCTGGCGACGGCATCATCAAGATAGAAATGCATTTTTTGCCAGACGTATATGTCCCGTGTGAAGTCTGTCACGGCAAGCGCTACAACCGCGAAGCCCTCGAGATTCACTACAAGGGCAAAACAATCAGCGACATACTTGAGATGACTTGTGAGCAGGGACTAGAGTTCTTTGGTAACATTCCGAGCATTGCCCGTAAGCTCCAAACTTTAGTCGATGTTGGCCTCGGTTATATTGCGCTCGGCCAGTCGGCTACAACACTTAGTGGTGGCGAAGCTCAGCGCATCAAGCTTAGCACCGAGCTATCAAGGCGCCCAACCGGCAAGACACTGTACATCCTCGACGAACCAACAACCGGCTTACACATGGCCGACGTAGACAAGCTCCTTAACATGCTTCATGCCCTAGTTGACGCTGGCAATAGCATGGTCGTAATCGAACACAACCTCGACGTAATTAAGAACGCTGACTGGCTAATCGATATGGGGCCAGAAGGCGGCAGCGCCGGCGGGCAAGTGGTCGCCACCGGCACCCCCGAGCAAGTAGCCAAAGTCAAAGCCAGCTACACTGGACAATATTTGACAAGTATGCTATAATATAGCTAAATATGCCACAGACAGAACAAGCCATAATTGCGCCCGAGCAAGTCAGTAGCCTGAGACAAGGACTGGATTCGGCATGTCTGGAGCTTCTTCTGCTAAAAGAACAGGCAGATAGTGCACCAAATGCCAGCGTGACAATAGAGACACGACCACGCGAAGCCCCTAAGATTATTCTACATTCGATATATGGTGAGCTTGTTGACGCCAGAGGTGACGTGTTGTTTGCAGCTCATTCCTTAGAGCAAGCGGGAGACAGGGATTCAGCGGAAGGCGATGACCTAGCTTACATTCAGCACATACCCAAGAGCTTGAAACGATTAGCGAGGAAGCAACCAATTGCACAAGGGACAGCAAGGATAAGAGACTTCTCACCTAATCTAGCCCAAGAACACATCCGAGATTTTCACCTGATGCTCAAGCGCATCCAGACAGTTGATGGCGAGAGAGTAAGCAATCCGTTCGGCCAGACTTTTGCTCGAGAAGTTAGCCTAGGTAATATAGTTCTGGCAGAAGGGCAAAAGCGGTAATGCAACCCAAACGACTCCACGAGGGGCATCCAGGTGGTGGCAATTCGGTGCCACCAGATCCCAAAGACAGGTCTTTCGACGTAATGGCCTACCAAACTTTAGGACGCATCGTTTCTCATCAGGACTACGACAGGGTGTTTGATAACAGTGCTTCTATTGCAGAGCGTGCTGAGGGCATAGCGAGTTTGTTAGGAGAGTTGGGGGTTGAGGTTGCAACAAGGGGCGGACAAACTATCTTTGACGAAGAGCCTCAACACATAACAGATGGCAATAAACCACAAGTCATCAAAGATCTGGTTATCTCGATTGCCCATGCCTCTGAGGCCACAGATCTTATGCGTGAATCTACCCGACCAAATCATCGTGCGCTTAAGGTGCAGCGCGAGATTTATGAAATCTACGCCTGCCCATACTTACTGATTCAACAGGCCGAAGGTCTCGATAGGCGAGAGAAGAATGCTCTTACGACCGTGTTGCTCGGTGTAACTGGTGCAATACCGCCACCACCACGTGAGATTGCAAAGATAATTTCGAAGGTCAGAGAAGAATTGCGGGAGCACGAGGCTGAGAATGACTAATCTCGATAACGGCGAACATGAGCCCAGACCAGAAAACACGGCCCCATCAGGAGAGTTAGTAGTCGATAATCTTAGGCTACGTTGCTAGTCATGGTAATCCTCACGCCTTGCAGGTCAAACAAGACTTTGAGAACAAACAACGCGAGAAGGGTGCCGATTTTACAATTGACCAGATGGCTCGAACTCTCTATTCAAGGTGGCGCAACCCAGATCATTACAATATGCGCAAAAGCATAGAAGCTATGTACACCATAACTAGAGCTGCTCATCTAATTGCTGAAGAGTGTTTTATTTTTCGACAATACGAGGCTGATAGGGTTGAGCTGGAGGCAACAGCCGAACCGATCGATAAAGTAGAAGGAGCGCTTAGTGATCTTAGACAGTCAGACTCCGTACCTCAACCAACGGCTGATTACATAACAGAAATACACGATAGGCTCATAGCTAATTACTTGCCACAGCAAGACCAGTAGCGTTACAATAAAAGCATCAGTTCAAACACCAAGAGGTATGGACAAATTTGCGTAAACGTGGTATAATTCATATATGACAATTGAAACATCTCTTTCTAGATCACACCTATCACCAGTAGATGCACAGGACCCCAAGCAGCTCTTATCTACTGACAGTAACCGACACGCTTTGATGGTTTATGCAATCAAGACAGACTTTGACGCCATCATGGAGATACCTACAGTGCAAGACTTGGGTGTGGGCACAAAAGAGGAGGAATTAAATAACCAGAGGCAGAGATTCCTCCTGGCAAACATTGCCAGCTTTGCTATTGATCTAGAAACAGTAGAGGGAGTCGATCTAGTAAGAGCATCACTGCCATTAGGCCAAAAGAGCTGGCACAAAACTTCAAAAGAATTTGAAGTAATGAAGGATCAAGAGGACGAAGTATTGACCGATCTTGATTTGAGACAAGACGTATTTGACGATCTAGAAAGATGGACTAGGCTATCCATGCTAACCTCTGGTGAAATGTTGCCCAAGCAGTTCGCCAACTCCGTGGCTATGCGCAAAATAAGATTGAATGGCGTCGATATCGCACCAGCAACCAACGTAAGAACTGTTGCAGGTATTATAGTTGGCGATCACCCAGACCTATACGTAGCTCAAGAGAGCGAAGACGCGCTCCAAGCTGCTGCTTAGTCTTTGTCTGTAGACTTCTTTTTGTTGCGATTCTCAATCAAAGCCTTGACCACGTGATAGACCGTTGGTCCAAGTGTGACCAGCATGACGGCACCGACTGCAAATAGGATGTAGTGTTCTATGTCAGGGATCTTAGTTCCGAACCAGTAACCTATCATGGTTATGCTGACTGCCCACGCGATATCACCGATAGCATCGTAGATAAAAAACTGCTTATAGTTCATCTTGCCGACACCAGCAACTGGAGGAGCGAAAGTTCGGACAATTGGTACAAAGTGGGCAACCAGCATGGTTTTGCTGCCAAAGCGTTCGTAAAAATGCTCAGCCCGCTCGACGTATTCGTGACGGAATAGCACGCCATCTGGCTTACTAAAGAGGCGGCGGCCGTAGCGTTTACCGATGTGGTAGCCGAGGTTATCTCCGATAATTGCGGCGGCAGAGATGATTGCGATGGTCTCAACTATTGGCAGTTTGCCTTGAGCGGCAAAAATACCCGCGGTCAGCAGCAAAGTGTCGCCTGGGAAGAAGAAACCGACAAACATACCCGATTCTGCAAAGATGATGGCTGCGATGAGAAGTAGGCCGCCAGTTTGAATCAAGTGTGGAATGTCGAACATGTCACTATAGCTTACTCGTTTGTGGCTTTGGCGTCCAGCCTCATCTGTTATGGTATAATGTAAATTAAGAAATAAGAGGTAATGCATGTCCAATGATTCTATTAGTCTAAAGTTAGACCCCCGAACCGTAACCGGTAAGGCTGTGAAGCACCTTCGTAGCGAAGGCACAATTCCAGCCGTAATCCATGACCACGGCAAGGATTCTATTCATGTTCAAGGCAACGGCGTGGCAATGCTAAAGGTCTGGCGAAAAGCCGGCAAGCACCACCCAATCGAGCTTACAGCTGGAGACAAAAGCTTCGTAGCTCTTATCAAAACTGCCGAGTTTGACCCTCGCAAAAACCTATTGACTCACATTGTTTTTAACGCTGTCGACAAGAACCAAAAGGTTGATGCCGAGATCCCTGTTAGACCTCGCTATGACGAAGGCAACGAGTCTAGCCCTGCTGAGCGTTCTGGTTTTATCGTGCTTGCCCAACTTGAGACAGTTCAGGTTAAGGCGATCGCAACTAAGCTACCTGACTTTTTGACTTACGATGCTGAGAAGCTTGTCGAAGTTGGTGACCACGTAACTGTAGCCGACCTAACGATTCCAGAAGGTGTAGAACTTGAGACCGAGCTCGAGCATTCCATCGCAACCGTCTACGAGCCAAGTGCTCTAGCCGCAGCCAACGACGCTGCCGGTGGTGATGCCGAAGAAGAAACAGAAGCCGCTGAAACTGCCGAAGGCGAAACAGCCGAAGGTGACGCTGACGCCAAGCCAGCCGAGAGCGAAGCCAAAACAGAAGAATCTGACTCCAAGAGCGAATAGGTCCTAGCCATGTCCGAGTCTGCCGCCTTTGATCAAGTCGGCAGAGGCTTTGTAGATCACTATGATACTGTTCGTGGGCATGTCCGACAAGCCGTTACTCAAGCTAATCTTTTCCCTTGGCTAAAGCAGACTGGGCAAGAAGTTCTGGACTTTGGTGGTGGTGATGGGCGCGACGCGCTCTGGCTCGCAGAGATGGATGACAACGTAACTTTACTCGACGAATCTCAAGAAATGATCAATATGGCCAAAGCTAGAATGCTGACTGACGGCCTAGAGGTTATTGAGCGAGTCAAAATAGTTCATGGCGGCCTCAATAAGTTGACCAAGCCCGAGTCGTTTGACGTTGTGCTAAACCATTGTGTCTTGATGTACGAGCTTGACGATCCTATGCACCAATTGCGGACCCTGTCGGGTAGTCTTAAGACAGGTGGCATATTGTCGCTTCTAATTAAGGGTAATGAAGCTGCTCGCTCACAACTAACTAGGGATGACGCGGCATTGGATGAGTTCGATAGAACGGGACGTTATGTTAACAACCTTGGCTGGCCGGCACAAGCTTATAGTTACGAACAGATGAAGCTGATGCTTGAACGTGTCGGGCTCAAACCTAGCGACAAAGGTCCGCATGGCGTGCGTGTTTTTAGCGAT
Organism: Patescibacteria group bacterium; assembly: GCA_038064375.1. Classification (GTDB taxonomy): domain Bacteria; phylum Patescibacteriota; class Saccharimonadia; order Saccharimonadales; family UBA4665; genus JBBTTE01. The sequence goes on from JBBTTF010000001.1 coordinate 330,006, forward strand.
GACAATAAGCAGGCAGTCAAGGATGTTCCGCAAGACGAGCTAGCCGCAATAGTCAGTCAAGAGATAGAGGCTAGCAATAATCCGGCTTTTTTGCCGGTTGCTCAACTGCAGCACATCATAGCTGTTAAGCAGTAGTCTACTCTTCGATGAAGCCACCAGATTGGTGGGCCCAGAGCTTGGCGTATAGACCGTTCTGCTCGAGTAGTTTCTTGTGGGTGCCTTGCTCAACAATTTTACCTTTATCTACTACTACAATTCGATCCATGCGCTGAATAGTGCTTAAGCGGTGGGCTATTACTACGGCGGTTTTATCCTTCATGAGTTGCCACAGGGCCTTCTGTATAAGTCGCTCGCTTTCGCTGTCTAGTGCCGAAGTGGCTTCGTCTAGTATCAAGATTGGCGCCTTGGTAAGCATGGCGCGAGCGATGGCTACACGTTGACGTTGACCGCCGCTTAGCTTTACGCCGCGTTCGCCAACGACGGTGTCGTAGGTCTCCGGTAGACTAGAGATGAAGTCGTGAGCAAACGCTTTTTTTGCGACGTCGACGATTTCGCTGTCTGTGGCTTTTGGCTTACCGTAGCTAATATTATCTTTAATAGAACGGTGGAACAGCAGAGGCTCTTGCGGAACGTAAGCCATGGCTCGTCGTAAGTCTTGCTGTCTTATGTCCATGATATCTTGGCTATCAATCTTTATAGCGCCAGACTGAACATCCATAAATCGCAGTAGCAGGCGAGTGATGGTTGTTTTTCCACCACCACTCGGACCGACTAAGCCAATCTTCTCGCCGCTCTTAATATCTAGATCAAAATCTTTAAAAAGGACATCACCCTCGGCCGCGTCGTGATAATTAAAGGTCACAGAGTCGAACCTAATCGCACCTTTAGCGATGTGTGATGTATCTGGTGAGGGCTTGTCTTGGATGAGTGGCGGTACGGATAGTAGTTCTGCCATTTCTTGTCCGTCACCGGCGACAGCCTCAAACTGTCTAACCATGAAGGTACTGCGGTGCATATTGTCGATAATTCGTAGAATGTAAACTTGGAACAGCAAGAACGTCGCAATGCCAAGGTTGCCGTTATAAACGGCAACAATTCCACCGACAATAACAAACATTTGCAACACTGCACACAGACCATCAATGATCAGGCCGTTTCTGACAGCCCGTCGCCATGCCACTATGAAGAACTTGCTTCTATGCGCATTGAGCTTCTGGTAGCGACAAGTCTCGCGGTCTTCGGCTGCAAAAGTTTTTACGGTCAGCGCGTTGGTTATGGTGTCGGCTAGTTCGCCGATCTGCTCAGTTTCTTTAGCTATAGCAGCGCGACGTATCGGCAGTCTGAGCAGAGCGAATTTGATCACCAACGCTTCGACAAGCAGCCAAGTAACTAAAGTAATAACCCCAATGATTGGACTGTAATATATCATGACGCCCACCGACACTAGTACAACAGTTAATTGTGGCAAGAGCTCGAACAAAACAGTATCGTTGAAAGTAGTATAGACCTTGGCAAAACGGCTGGCTTGAGTCACCAGAGAGCCACTAAAGTTATCTGTGAAGAAGCCGTAATCCTGATGGCTTAAATACACGAAGCAATCATCATAGATGACCTCGGACACCCTGTTATGCAATACGGCTACGCAATAGGTATCCAATAAGTAGCCAAGAATAATTACGCTTGCCTCAAATATAGCAGTCGCAACCAACAAGCCGACATTAATAGTGTGGTCATGTATAAGGTCGCCTAATGTCAGAGCAATCAATAGTGGCGTAATAGTTACTCGCAGGCCACGACAAAGGCTAAACAGTATGCTACCAAAAGTTAGTAGAGGAAACTGTCGCCAATAATGCAGGTATAGTTGGAGAGCTCTCCAACTCGGTGCTTGTGAGGTCATACAATTATTGTAGCAGTTTAGTCGTCGAGGAAGCCGCCGGACTGGTGAGTCCAAAGCTTGGAGTAGGTGCCTTTGTTTTTTAGTAAGGCTTTGTGGGTGCCTTGCTCAACAATTTTGCCATCTTCCATGACGATGATGCGATCCATTTTTTGAATAGTGCTTAGACGGTGAGCAATGACTATTGCAGTACGTCCTTCCATCAGTTTCCACAGTGCATCCTGAATCAAGGCTTCGCTCTCACTGTCTAAGGCCGAGGTGGCTTCGTCTAATATCAAAATCGGGGCATTCTTGAGCATTGCACGAGCAATCGCTACGCGTTGACGTTGGCCACCGCTTAGCTTTACGCCGCGTTCGCCAACTAAAGTGTCGTAGCCTTGCGGAAGGGAGCCGACAAACTCATCAGCATGAGCAAGCGCGGCTACCTTAATTACTTCTTCGTCAGTTGCTTCTGGGCGACCATATCGAATGTTCTCTATCAGGCTGCGGTGAAACAGCAGCGGATCCTGTGGTACATAGGCAATGTGCTTGCGCAAAGATTGCTGAGCTATTTGGGTGATGTCTTGGCCATCGATAAGTATTTGGCCAGAATCAATATCCATAAACCTCGATAGCAATCTCACAAGACTACTTTTACCGCCACCAGAGTGTCCAACCAAGCCCACTTGCTCACCGGCTGCAATGTTAAGCGTTAAGTCCTTAAAAAGCGGTCGATTCTTTTCGTTATAGCCGAAGCCGACATTCTGGAGATCGATCTTGCCGTCTTTAATGTTGGCAGGTTGTGGGTTGGGAATATCTTTTACGGCTGGCTCGAGTTCGAGTATTTCGGTCATATCACCAGCATCGCCAAGCGCACGACTAACATCGCGCAGGATGAACATAAACTGCCAAAGACGTTCAGACAGGGCAATAGTATAGGTTAGAGTCAAGTATAGCGCACCGATTGGAGTGTGAAACATGGTAATGCTCAATAATCCGATACCGAACGCCAATATTTCTATTATCGCCGTACCCCCATGACCAATAGCTTCGTTAACTGTTTGAACGTTGATGAGTTTTATAAACGAATTTTTGGTATGGGTTGTCTGGTGGTGGAATAGTCTAGACTCAATCTGCTCGCCAGCAAAGGCGCGAACTGTCGCCACGTTGGTTATAGTGTCAGCTAATTTGGCTGTAGTATCGCTCTCGCTTGCAGATAGTGCGCGGTTGTACGGAATCTGGCGTTTCATTTGTCTGTAAATGACTGCGCAATACAAAACAGAGGTTAGCAAAAACACCACAGCGAACAAAGTGTTAACAAAGAAGAGTACGATTAGCGAACCTATGAAGGCCGTGATACCCGTTAAGATGCTCCAGTTGAAGGTGTTGCCAATACGATCGTAGGCACCAATTAGCTTGTTGGCTTGAGATACTAGAGCGCCACCAAAGCGGTCAGAATGAAACTTGTCATCCATGTTTTGCACGTGGTTGAAGACGTGTTCCATCATTGTTTGCTCGGTCAGGATAAAATAGCGCCACGCGCAGTAAGCCTGAGTTCTCCATAAGAAAAAGGCGGTAATCAACGACGCGCTGTAGCCGATTAAGTACGGTTTCATTACTTCAAAGGTAATGGTTTGATCTGTTGAGTACAGGTGCTGCAATCGATTAAACGCTTTAGCAATAATGAGAGGTGGAATAATATTGTTTGCTAGCACTGCAAGGACGGCAGTGATTGTGGCATACCAAAAAAGCCATGGATGAGCACTTGTAAAATGCCAAAATAGCTTAATAGTCTTGATGTTCGTAGAATTTGTTCGAGTGGATTTCATAACGCACTGCCTCCTGCAGTGGCGGGTTTACTAGTAGTTTAAGGGTTAATTGATGTTTTGTGTAGCGTAGAGATTTAGCTGCCGACGAAGGCAGTAAAGTCTGGCTGTTGGTTTGCTGTAATGTACATTTGTTCCGCCTCCGTTAATTCGTACTCATATCGATGATTACGAAGTTGCTAATATAGTGCTTGTCATCATATAATAAAGTGTTTATGAATGCAACAAAAGCCACGGAGAAAACTAGCTAGACATCATGGAAGGCGCGCCGCTATTTAATCAAGAAGACGACTCGGACGATAATCCGGATGTTAAACCGTCCCGCAAATCGGAAGACGACAAGTCCAAATACACCGGCATATTTTCTTACGAGGCCAAGCCGCCAGAACCCGCAGTCAAACCCGTAGAAAAGATAGAAAAGCCAGAACCCAAGCCAAGAATTGCTGAACTGAACGTGGCCGAGATTGAGCCTGCACCCGAAGCCCAAGCTCCCTTGGAGACATTGGGCGAGGAGGAAAAGCCAATAATCGAGCGCGAGCTTACGATTGCCGCACAAGAGGCTGACCCAGTCCAAACACCTGAGCAAGTTACTGATCCGGAGCAGGCAGCTGCCGAACAGGCTGTAGAGCATTTTCGTGATCGGATTGTTGAAGACGGCGAGGACTCAGATGATGCCTTCCGAGAGACTCTAGCGGAGCTGGGTGCTGAAGAGGATGAGATTAATGACTTAGTTGAGGAGATCGAGCCAAGTCCTGACGATGAGATCGAAGATGAGGAAGAGGAAGAATCGGATGTCGACGCACAGGAGCTTGATGGCGAGGAGCTAGTTATCGATCGGTCGGGCGAAGATGCTCCAGAAGATGATGAAGGCACTAGCGACAGTGCAGGTGCGGATAATGGCGGTTCGGGCTCAGGGTCCGGTCAACCGCCGGTTGTACCGCCGCCAACGACCCCAGCGCCACCAGCCGGCCAGCCGCCGCATGGTTTTGGTGGTGGCAACGGTCCAAATCCGCCATTTGGCAATGGACCCCAAGGCGGCTTCAACCCCAACCAGACCCCACCGACTCCGCCCGTAACACCAGATGCCGCGCCGCGGGTTGAGGTTGAGTATCGTGGCAATCCGGCTGCCGCAGCCTTGGTAGGTGGCGTTCTGGGCTATTTATTAGGTCGTCGTCGCGGTCGCATAAAGACAGAGAAAAAGCTATTACCGGTTCAGAAGAAGCTAGAGAAGCAAGTTAACGGCTTAGAGTTTCAGCTCCAAGAAAAAGAGAAGACGTTGCGCCGCGTCGCAGCAGAGAAGGTTAGGCAACAAGGCCCAATCGTCATCGAGAGACTTACGAATGTCGCCGAGAAGGCACCAAAAAAGCAAGAGCACTTGGGCCATGTATCACTGTCGGCCGCAGAGGTAGAGCCGATGCGTCACCCAGAAAAACAACGCTCTAAGTTTGGGATTATCGAAAGCAGAGCTAACGAAAAGCAAGCTCAACCAGCAACAGGCAAGCGGGTCGAAAACCTTTCTAGAGAAGAGCTTTTGAGACTGAGCGATCAGATTGTAATCGAAGGCACTAGCCTACGCCAAATATATGAAACACACTTGATCAACGAAAGAGGCATGCGTAGAATAGTGGCTGAGAACTTGAGAGGTGGTGATCTTAGCAAGGCTCTGCGCCGCGAAATTGTGCAGCGCGAAGTCGATTTTGAACGTGATCCAGCCTTACGCGACGTTGTGCCTCAAGTGTCTGGTGGTGGCGCACATGCAGGCTCCAAAGCCGCACTCGATAAACTGCTCAAAGACGCTGACGTTGCAATAAGTGACGGTGGCGAAGAAGCGGCCTTCTTCCGTGCTCGTGCTAACTACGAGGCAAGTCAACTTGTTCAACACAAAAAGCAGCGCCAACTCTTTAACATCGGCTTCACATTTATAGTTGCCATCCTAATCACAATAATACTGGCTCTGTTTGTAAGTCGCGGCTAAGGTATAATTGTATAGATGCAAAAGATAATTCTTTATTACAAGTTCGCACCAATTGCCGATACTGAGGCAGTTCGTTTGTGGCAGCGATCATTGAGTGAGCGATACAATCTCAAGGGTAGGATCTTGATAGCCGAGCACGGCATTAATGGCACGCTTGGCGGTGATATTAAAGACCTCAAAGCCTATATCAAAGAAACCAAGTCGTACACGGCCTTCAAAGGCATTGCCTTTAAGTGGAGTGATGGTGGCCGTGAAGACTTCCCTAAGTTAGTTGTCAAAGTTCGGCCCGAGATAGTTAGCTTCGGTGCCCCTGATGAGATAAAAGTTGATGACAAAGGCGTTATTGGAGGCGGCAAACACCTTAAGCCAAAACAGCTCCATGAGTTGGTTGCCGAACGTGGTGATGACGTTATTTTTTTTGATGGCCGCAATGCCTACGAGGCAGCTGTTGGTAAGTTCAAAGATGCGGTCGTACCGGACGTGAGGCATACTCGCGACTTTGCCAAAGAGCTAGAAGACCCCAAGTATAACGATATTAAGGACAAGCCGATCGTGACGTATTGTACGGGTGGTATTCGTTGCGAAGTGCTCAGTATGCTTATGAAGAAGCGTGGTTTTAATGAGGTTTATCAGATTGATGGCGGCATCCACAAGTATGGCGAAGAGTTCGGTGACGACGGACTATGGGAAGGTTCGCTTTACGTCTTTGATGATCGAATGGGCACCAAATTTACCGATAAAGCCGTTGATATTGGCGTCTGCAGCCACTGTGAGGGCAAGACCAGCAATTACGAAAACTGCGCCGACAAATCGTGTAATGATTTGATACTAATATGCGATAGTTGTGTTCCGAAGCAGGAGTACTGCACTGTGCATACTGCTCATGCAGGCAAAGTCTAGTTTTAGTCAGTTACCTTTACAAGCTCGTCAAAATGCTTGCCTGACTCTAATCTATAGAATACTGCAAGTTCGTTTAGTAGTTCCTCTAGGCTCTCGGCAGTCGCTTGAGGTAACCTAGCGCCCATATGTATGAAATTGAGGTGTTCTTCAAAAATGGTAGCAATGAGCTGCTCATATGCTTCGCTAGTCAAGGCTTTATCTTCTATATGCCCAAGATCCGACCTAATAGATTCATAAAAATTGCTAAATAAGTTTAATCGTTCGGCCGTTAATGCGTAGGCAATTTTGGCCGTCTCGTGCTCGATCGGGTCAATTGCGTCATAGCCCACTAGCCGGCTAATCTCATAAAATTCTTGAGATTCCTCACCAGCAGCAAAAGACTCGTTGGCAAGCTGAATGGCTAGACTAGCAACCTCACTATCAGGATTTAGGTGCGCAAAGCTCAGATAGTGCCCGTGATTATACCACTCGCTTGGAGGTAATTGGTTGGCTACAAGTGCCTCAAACTCAGAATGACTCATATCTCAATAACTTTCTGCCTATTGGAGCGGCTCAGCTTCAGGGCCTGTATTGTACAAATCCAACTTGAAGGCTAGACGAATTTCCTCAACTAGATCAACAAGCTCTTGTTTTTGCTGATCAGTGCCCCTTTGTCTCTCTAGTAATTTGCCCAACTTTGCATTACAGGCAAAGTCTATGATGTCTTCTGGAGTAGTGCCTTCGGGCATATCTTCATCGTTGGCTTGATTTTCGACCATTACCCTGTAAATAACCGTAAAAAAGTCACATTTATCTAGTGCATGTTCGTGTAATGCAGCATCTTTCGCGATCGTTTCTTGAGTGATACCCAAATGTTTATTCTTCGCAAGTTTCTTAATTTCTGTAAGCTCGGAGTTGGCGTCGTGATAATTCCTTTCGAGCCTGCACACAAGCTCTGCAGCGTTACTACGTGGGTCGAGATTCGGATACTTATTACAGACATTTAATTCTTCCCACTCTTTTGGAATCGGTATCTCTAGCGCACCTGACGTGTCAAATGCTAGCGGTTCAATGCCAATTTTACTTAAAAAATCTTCATCGAGTCGTGGCACTACGGGCGCCGTATTGTCCGCGGGTGTTACTTCGTGACCATAGTGAGGCTCCGGCATAGTTTGCTAATATACTATATTTTTATACATAAATCAAAATTCATGTAAGTGTAAACGTGCTCTTGAGTTAAAATATACAGAGATGAATGAAGTTTTGCAGAAAAAGTTGAACGAATTGCCTAGCCAGCCGGGCGTGTACTTTCATAAGGACAAGCAGGGTGACATTATTTATGTTGGCAAGGCTGCGGTATTGCGCAACCGCGTTAGGCAGTACTTTCAGAAGTCGCGTGGCCGTGATCCTAAGACCGAGGCGCTAGTCGCCGAGATAGTTGATATCGACTGGATGGTTGTTGATAGCGAGGTTGAAGCGTTGTTCTTGGAGGCAGAGCTGATTAGGCGTTACATGCCGCGGTACAACATCTTGCTGCGCGATGATAAGGCTCTAAGTTATATAAGGATCGATTATGACAGTGACTACCCAACGGTTAGTACGACTCGTCGGCCGCTAGATGATGGTGCTAAGTACTTTGGACCTTACTTTAGCACTCAAGCGGTGCGGCAATCACTCAAGCTGCTAAGACGGGCTTTCCCGTTTGCGACTAAGCGCATGGTTGGCCAAAAGCGAGCCAGCCTACATTATCACCTTGGTCTTGATCCGGGGCTAGAGGAGGGCAGGACCAGCCTTGAAGATTATCGTGCTAACCTGCGAAAGTTGATTGCCATCATTGAGGGACGCCGCAAGACTATTATTAAAGAGCTAGAGCGAGATATGAAGAGAGCAGCCAAGGTGCAAGACTTTGAGCAGGCAACTAAGCTGCGTAATCAATTATTTGCGCTGCAGAATCTTAACAAACAGGTCGTCTTTAGCGACAAAGAGTTCCTAGACATCAGTAAAGACCATGCTCTTAATGAATTAGTTAACTTGTTAAGTATCGATAAGTTTCCTCAAAGAATAGAAGGTTACGACATCAGCCACATGCAAGGAACGGACGTTGTGGCCAGCATGGTTGTCTTTACTAATGGCGTTAGTAACAAATCCGAGTACCGTAAGTTTAAGACCAAAATCGATCACAACAACGACTTTTATAATATGAACGAAACCATTCGCCGACGCTTTAGTGACAAGAATCGCAAAGCTTGGGGCTTGCCTAGTTTGGTCTTAATTGATGGTGGCAAAGGTCAGCTTGATGCGGCTACAGCTGCGCGTGATGATCAGGGTGCGTCGCAGATTCCTTTTATTGGACTGGCCAAGCGCGAGGAGCAAATAGTAATCCAAAAGGATAAGTCTGGCCTTGTGCTCAATCAAGAGTATCTGCATAAGTTGGGCGGATTCTTTAGTGAGAGTGACGACTTTATACTGGTTAACCTGCCCCACAGTACAAATCTAATTAAGTTACTGCAGAGGATTCGAGACGAGAGCCATCGATTTGCCGTCAGCTACCACAGTGTATTAAAAGTTAAGCGACAGACAGCTTCGTCGCTGGACGATGTTCCGACCATTGGACCTGCTACTCGTAAGAAGTTATTGAAGACCTTTGGGTCGATGCGCGGCGTCTTGGCGGCCAGCGAAACAGATCTGGCGACAGCTGTCGGCGAAAAGAAGGCCAAACTGATCAAACAACACTTATCGTCTTAGATTTGCTATACTGAGAAACTATTATGGAGTCAAGATTTAACTGCGACTTTTTTGTTGGCAATCGCCAGCGTTTACGCGAGCTTTTTACGGGCACGGCACCAATTGTGGTTGCCGCCAACGGTTTGCTGCAGCGTGGTGCTGATAGTAGCTATGGTTTCACTCAGGATGCCAACTTTTGGTATCTGACGGGAATTGATGAGGCTGACTTAGTGCTAGTTTTGGATCGTGACAAGGAGTATCTAATTATTCCGGAGCGGTCTGCGAGTCGCCAAGCTTTTGATGGAGTGTTAGACGAAGATGCAATGAGGCAACGCTCCGGTATCAAAACTATCTACAGTGACAAAGAAGGCTGGGATCAATTGAGCAACCGACTCAAGAGGGTTAAGCATGCAGCTACACTGGCGACCCCTCCAGCTTATGTCGAGCATTACGGACTCTACACCAACCCCGCACGGGCCGCCGTGGTTGCTCGTCTCAAGCAAGAAAAGCCAGAACTTGAGCTACTTGATCTATCACCGCACTTGAGCCGTTTGAGAATGATCAAACAGCCACCAGAGCTAGCGGCTATCCAGTCGGCAATCGATATAACTGCAGCTAGCATCAAAGAATCGACTCGCTCAGCCAAGCTCAAAAAGTACGCTTACGAATACGAGATCGAGGCCGAACTAAGTCGAGGCTTCCGTCGTCGTGGCGCGGCTGGCCATGGGTTTGAGCCAATTGTTGCTGGTGGAGCTCGGGCCTGTACGCTACATAATGTCGCGAATTCTGGTGCCCTCTCGGCTGACGAGCTGGTTTTGTTGGATGTTGGAGCTGAGGTTGATCATTATTCGGCTGATATTACGCGAACAGTCGCCATTAGTACGCCTTCAAAGCGCCAGCAGACAGTATTTGACGCAGTGCTCGATGTTCAGGCTTTTGCTTTTGATCTGTTAAGAGTCGGTGTTTTGCTCAAAGAATACGAGCAACAGATTGAGCATTACATGGGCGAAAAGCTACGCGAACTTGGACTTATCAAGACAATATCACACGAGAACATACGGGCTTTCTACCCACATGCCACTTCTCACTTCTTAGGTCTGAATGTTCATGATGTCGGTGACTATGAGCGTCCGCTGGAGGCTGGTAGCGTCCTAACAGTTGAGCCTGGTATTTATATTCCAAGCGAAGGCATTGGAATACGAATCGAGGACGACGTATTACTAACGTCTAAAGGCATCAAGATTCTTAGTAACAAATTGCCTAGAAGCCTCAGCTAAAACAACCAACAAGCCGCCTAAACTCCTGTATAATCGTAACAATGTACACCAACCGGCCACTTTACAGTTTTTTGACGCGCTGGTTTGTTAGCAGTCTTGGTTTGTGGATTGCCGCCAGCTTTTTGAGCAACAGCATTAGCTATGACAACAAGCTAAGAGTCATTGTTATTGCCGGTTTGATATTGGCAATAATCAACGTCGTCCTAAAGCCGATCCTAATATTGCTGTCCTTACCGGCGATTCTCATAACGCTTGGCCTCTTCATGATTATCATCAACGGGCTGACGGTTTTTATCGCCAGTAAGCTGTACGGTCCCCTGCATGTGACCAATTTTTGGGCGGCTGTGTTTGCGGGGATGGTCATTGGGCTGGTAAACTATTTAGTAACAGCTATTCTGGAGGACACCAAAGCTAAATGAGTATTTACAACTATATAACAATCGCTTCGATGGTTCTGATGACCTTTTTGATTTTGATTCAAACCCGCGGTGCCAGCCTTGGCGCAGGTCTTGGTGGCGGTGGTGAAGTTAACACGACTCGTCGTGGTACAGATAAGACAATTTTTCAAATCACCATAGTTTGTGCGCTAGTTTTTTCACTATCTCTGATTCTGAGCGTCATTGTTAAGAGCTAAGGTAGGTATTCGACGATGAGAACGCGACTCGTTCGATTGCGCTTTAGGCGTCGGTTCCGTAAAGGCCAACAACAGGTTGGCGATCTTAGTACGCAGGCCGAACAGCACATCGATAGGCACTTTTTTAAACGCTTCGAGCGTCTTTTGCCGATTAGGCGCTTCTTAATTGGTTGGGTTGGACTGGTTCTGCTACTAATTGCTGGGCTAGTAGCTCAGAATATAGCCCTCAGCACGCATTATCAGACGCTCCAGAGCGTGCCGGGCGGTATTTATAAAGAGGGTGTTCGGGGTAGGTTCACTAATGCTAATCCTATGTATGCAACCAGTGACGCCGATACTACGGTCTCACGTCTGATGTTTGCTGGACTATTCACTTATGACGAACACGGCAAGCTAGCAGGCGATCTTGCTCGGGACTATAGCGTGGATGCTAACGGTAACACCTACACAGTGCGCCTCAAGCCTAACTTGACGTGGCATGATGGCAAACCCCTTACTGCTGCTGACGTAGTTTTTACCTACCAGATGATCCAAAATCCTGATGCGCAGTCACCGTTGAGGAGTAGCTGGCAGGGTATTACTGTTACTGCTAGCGACAAACACACCATTGTATTTAAGTTGCCAAGTGGACTTGCCTCCTTCCCTTACAACATGACGAACGGCATAGTTCCGCAGCATATTTTGTCCAAGATCTCGCCGAACGGTCTGAGGTCGGCAGACTTTAATACTGTTCACCCAATTGGTGCTGGGCCTTTTGAATGGCGAGCAATACAGGTTGACGGGACTGGCGATCCTAAGAAGGCGGAACAACAGATTGCTCTAAAACCGTTTGAACAGTATCAAGGTGGCGTGCCAAAACTTCAGGAATTTGTGGTGCACGTGTTTGGCGACGGTGAGGAACTAGTAAAGGCCTTTGATGACGACCAGTTAACAGCAATTGAAGGCTATACCGCAGTGCCAGAGGAACTAAGCGGCGATAAAGCAATTGTCCAGAACAATCTACCTCTACGTGCCGCCAATATGGTCTTCTTTAAGACTACTCAAGGTGTCTTGTCTCAACAGCCGGTCCGCCAAGCTCTGGTTCAGGGCGCTGACATAAACAGCATAATAAAGAGTCTAGGCTATGCTACTCGTGCCGTTCGCGAACCAATCTTAGCAGGTCAACTGGGCTATGACCCGACTCTGACTCAGGCGGCGTACAACCTTAAAGCGGCAAAAGCGACGCTGGAGGCAAATGGCTGGGTAGTCGGTAAGAGTGGCGTTAGGAGCAAGGCAGGACAGGAGCTGGCGTTTACGCTGACGGTACCAAATTCGGTTGAGGCTAGCCTTGTGTCGGGGCAACTCAAGTCGCAGTGGAAACAAATAGGTGCCAAAGTCGATATTCAAACCCTTGGTACGTCCGAGTTCCAGAACGCCATAACTTATCACAGTTATGATGCGATATTGAATGGCATATCAATTGGCGCCGATCCCGATGTATTTGTCTACTGGGATAGCACACAGGCAGACATTCGTTCTGCTAATCGCTTGAACCTATCAGAATATAAGAATGCGACAGCTGACGCTGCTCTAGAGTCAGGACGAACACGCATCGACCCAACCCTGCGAGTTATTAAGTACAAGCCGTTCCTTCAAGAATGGCAAAAAGACGCACCTGCATTGGGCTTGTATCAGCCAAGACTGCTATACATTACTCATGGCACTGTCTCTGGTCTCGATGAGCGGCCTCTGACTACGCCTACGGATCGCTTTGCTAATGTCCAAAACTGGCAAATTCGCCAAGACCGCGTTACCAACTAGCTGCATCGGCAATAACAGCCACATTGCACCTCGGACACAAAACGGTCGTCGGCGCAACGTGGCTGTTATTGCCGCGTCAGTCAGTGGGTTGAGTTTTAGAGGTCGAGCAGATACGATATGATGGTCTTTAGGTCTATGCGGATGTGGCGGAATTGGTAGACGCGCTAGCTTCAGGAGCTAGTGAACTTAGGTTCGTGGAGGTTCAAGTCCTCTCATCCGCACCACGCCTAGCATAAGCACGGATAGCCACCATGTGCTATCATAAACTGCATAGCGTTATGAGATTAGCAGGGGTAAACACAGTCAATGAGTAAAGTTGCACATTATCTGCAAGAACACCTAGTGGGTGAGGTTATGACTAGCACTGATGCTCGTCGCTACTTTGCGACTGACGGCAGTATCTTACAGCTTGCTCCGGCACTTATCGCATACCCCAAGAGTGAGAATGATGTACGCAAGACAGCTCGCTTCTCATGGCAATTAGCTGAGCGCGGGCGAGTCATACCAATAACAGCTCGTGGTTCTGGCACCAGTCAATCTGGCGCATCCCTTGGTAGCGGCATCTTGATCGTCTTTCCAGCTCACATGAACCGAATTTTAGAGTTAGACACTAAGGCCAATACCGTTACTGTCGAGCCGGGCATCAACTATGGCAAACTCCAGCAAGCTCTTAATACGCACAGTCGCTTTTTGCCCGTTTACCCAGCCTCGGTCGAATATTCAACCGTTGGCGGCGCTATTGCCGACAATGCCTCAGGCGAAAAGTCGATCAAATACGGTGATACTCGTAATTACGTCAAAAGCCTAAGAGTCGTCCTCGCCAACGGCGAAGTTATCGAGACTAAGCGTCTCAGCAAGCGTGAGCTAAGCAAAAAGCTAGGCCTTGCGACCTTTGAGGGTGAGATCTATCGTTCACTCGATACGCTGCTCGAAGAGCAGCATGATACGCTTCAACAGCTTGAGCGAAACACTATCAGAAACAACGCCGGCTACCAGCTATACGACATCAAGCGTCGTGACGGCTCTTTCGACCTGACGCCGTTGATTATTGGCAGTCAGGGCACTTTGGGCATCATCACCGAAGCCGTGCTTGGTACCGAGCCGCACAACCCGCAAACGACTCTGATCATGGCTGAGTTCGACAGCTTGGAGCAGGCCCAAAACGCCATCCTAGAGCTAAGAGACATGTCAGATAAGCCAAGTGCCATCGAGTTAGTTGATAGCAATGTATTGCAACAAGTCCACGAGCTCAATCCCAATCAACTAGCCGAGGTTGTCAAAGCGCCCTATCCAGCTATAACGCTGCTAGTCGAGTTTGACGACAACGACCGCACAGTCAAGAAGGCGACCAAGAAAGCTCTAAAGATCTTTGAGAAGTATTCTATGGGTGTCGAAGCCTCAACTGAACCTGACAAGCAGCAGCAATTGTGGAAGGTTCGCCAAGCTGTCAACTCATTGATTAGCCACAACAAGGGCTTGGTACGTGCCCTACCACTGTTTGATGGCGCCGTATTGCCGGATCGCATGCGCGAATACTTAGAAGGCGTCTATAGCCTCATGGAGTCTAATAACCTTAAGCCTGCTGTGTGGGGAAACGCTGGTGACGGAGTGCTTCGCCTGCAGCCTCAACTCAATATCGGCCAAGTCGGTGACCGCCAAAAGGCTTTTCGTCTACTCAACGAATATCACAAGCTAGTGATCAGTCTTGGCGGTACGATTAGCTCGCAGTCGGGCGATGGCCGGTTACGTACACCATATCTAGAGGCGATGTATGGCCCTGAGCCCTACGCCCTACTACAAAAAGTTAAGCAGATATTTGATCCTTATGGCACGCTTAACGCCGGTGTTAAGTTTGATACTTCGGTTGACGACCTCAAGGCTATAATTCGAAGCGATTACGGTCTCGATCATCTTTACGACCATTTGCCGCGCGGCTAGATTGACATAAGTGGTATAATGTATCATAGTAAGACTTGAGTTTTTGGCCCAAAACAGATACCATATGATGGCCTTTGAACGCGCGGACGTGGCGGAATTGGTAGACGCGCTACCTTGAGGTGGTAGTGGGAGCAATCCTGTGGAGGTTCAAGTCCTCTCGTCCGCACCACGCACTTCAAGCACCGTGGGTGATTAGCTCAGTTGGCTAGAGCACCTCGTTTACACCGAGGGGGTCGGGGGTTCGAATCCCTCATCACCCACCATTATCATTCGACCACAGCTGGCAACATAGATTGCCAAACGCAGGCAAGTATTATATAGTTTAGTTAATCATGTCAGAAGCTCGCCCTCGCTGGATACACTATTCCGAAGTTGATGCAGCTCCTCTTGTGGAGCAAGGCATTCTAGATGTTGTGAGCACCCCCGTAGATGGTGGACGCGATCTTTACGGTATGGCAAAACGTTTTGATAGAGTTGCCAGAGTTTCTATAAAAGCTGCGTATCAGGTATCTTCACTTCAGACGGTTGCACCATCTGAAGATATGCTGGCCCCAAACAAGCCATTTCTAACAACAACGGATATTGAAAATCTCAAGGCGCACCAGGTAATACCTCAGCACAACCTTATTGTTGAATTCTCAGGCAGGAAGGGCAAAGAGAATACCCTTCCGTTTTTGTTGAAACATGAAGGTGATGGGGGTTATGCTATTGCTACTGTAGCTGGTTCGCGAGCCGGTCTTGCGCCTTTATCAGAATCAATGTCGGCAGTTGTTGCGCAACTTTTGTCGCAATCAATCGACGGTGGCCAAGTAACCGCTTCAGTCTAGAGAGTTAACTCCTTGCTAAATGATACCGTCAAAGCTATAATTCCAAAGTTATGTCAAGGTTACGCCATCCACCAGTGCCAATAGTCAATCCAGAGGTGGATGCTGGCGTCCTGATGGAGCAGGGCATATTGGACATAATTAAGACGCCAATAGACGGCAAGTCCACGATGTATTCAGAAATTATGAAAACCGAAGTTGCTAGTTTGGCGGTTCGGGCAGCATTTATTAAGGTTACTGTTGATGCTCATTTTTCTGACTTTGAGTCAACAGATGAGACCACACCGGCTCACAGTCTAATTGTGCATTTTGCAGAACCTGCTAAAGTCGAGCAAAGACGCAGGCTATTTAACGTTAGAGGAGCAAGCTTAATGCTCCATCGTGACTTCAAAACAACAGAAGGAATAGACGAACTGGCATTCTTTCTAGGTCAACAGACAGGCGGAGGTTACGGTGTGTCAACGGTCTCTGGTATAAGTAAAGGTCTGGCTCCGCTCACAGAGGAAATGTCGCGCGAGACAGACAGGCTATTATCGATATCAATGGATGCTGGTGAACTAAAGAGACAATACCAAGAGAGTCACTCTAGTCACTAAAAGGGTGAGTCAGCAACCACCACTTTGAGGGTTGGCTCGGTGCGGAACTAAGCTTGACGCCTACACTTACCTTATTGTTGGTGGCTGATGCTGGAACACTGAGGCTGCCAACGACTTTACCTGAACTGGCCTTATCTGCAGCAACAGGCGTAAGGGTGGTTTTGGTTGAGGCCGGCGTGCCGCTCCACGTAGCTACGCTTAAATCTTTGGCGGCGATGGCCTTGATACTGCCACCCCACGGCAGTTTGTAGGTAGCTACAGTGTCACCAGATCTTGTTACGTGCACGGTCTTGAAGTTGGCACGGGCGCTATCAACGATTGGCAGGGTCGACTTCATAGCCGATACTCGGTTAGGTGCCCCAGCTACGGCAGATACTATCGTCACATCTTTGTCATTAATTTTCATGACCGCTGCTCCGATAAAAACTCCGCCGGCTTGCTCGGTGTTGCCCGTCTTAACGCCGACAATGCCATTGGTACCTAGTAAGAAGTTAACATTCTTGATTGTGCCGGCGACAGGTATGTTGTTGGCAGTGCTTTGGCCGACGATTTCTGCTATAACGGGGTTTTCCATGGCGAGTTTGCCTAATCGTACTAAGTCTTTGGCTGAGCTGACGGTCTGTGGTGCGAGACCGCTGGCATCACCACCGACATGGGTTTGCGTTAGGCCATGCTTGGCGACGTAGTTGTTGGCAGCAGCAATGTAATTATCTATGGAGCCATAAGCCCAGATTGCCAAAGTATCTGCCATATTGTTGGCAGAGGGCAGAAGGATTGTTTGCAACACTTGATATTGGCTGATTTGTTCACCAAGCGCCACAGGTGTAACTGAACCATCTTGTGCGATGTAGTTGTGGTAGCGAGCTACGTCATCGGCGTTTATAGTTATGATTGGGCCTTGCTGGCCTTTTGCGAGCGGCTGCTTGTCGAGCACAACTAGGGCTGTGATTATTTTGGCCGTGCTGGCTGTTGGCGAGGGTGATTGTTCGCCATTCGACTCCAGAACACCGTTACCGACAATTCCGACTGCCGCCTGACCAGTGGCCGGCCAGTCGAACTTACTCGGCGACGGTGTGGTCTGCGGCACAGACTGAACAGTAGTTGGCTTGAGTGTCGGCAGCGGGCGATTCAATGACCAGTAGGCATAGCCAGCTACTAGCCCTAACAGAGCTAGTGTTATGATCAAAATCTTGGTCCACGACCGCCTTTTAACGATTCTCATAAGCTTTTTACATGATACAGCAACACTTGATGAGATGCTGTATAATGGGATTACCAACATAAGGAGTTTACTAAATGGTCTTTATTATTATCGGAGTTATCGTACTCATTGTTGCCATTTTGGCATTCATGTACAACGCCCTAGTGCGCCTTAACCAGCAAGCTGAGGAAGCGTGGAGCGATATAACAGTACAACTTAAGCGTCGTTATGACCTTATTCCTAACCTAGTTAACGCTGTTAAGGGCTATGCCACTCACGAAAAGACCGTGTTTGATGATGTTACTAAGGCTCGATCTGCTGGCATCAACGCCGATGGTGTGGCCGAGACTGCTAAGGCCGACAACATGTTCCAACAGACTCTTAAGAGTTTGTTCGCCGTTGCTGAGGCCTACCCAGACCTTAAGGCTTCTCAGAACTTCCAACAGCTTCAGGCTGACCTAACTGACACCGAGGACAAGATTCAAGCTTCACGTCGCTTCTATAACGGCGTTGTTCGTGACTTCAACACCAAGCGTAAGACCTTCCCAACTAACATCTTTGCCGGCATTCTTGGCTTCAAGACTGACAAAGTATTCTACGAAGTTGACGAGGCTGCAGCAGCTGCCATCGCCAACCCTGTCGAAGTCAAGTTTTAATAGCGTTACGAGGGTAGACTACTCCTAGATGTACTCAAATATTGCTTCTAACAAAAGAAAGACCGTCTTTATTATGGCGGTCTTTATGGCTTTTGTTACCCTGATGATTTGGATATTTAATAAGTATCTCGGCGGCAGTACGGGAGTGTTTTACGGTGGCCTAATCGGTGCTAGTATCTACGTCATCATCTCTTACTACTCTGGCGCAAAGATGGCTTTAGCTGTTAATGGTGCCAAAGAGATCAAGAAGAGCGACAATCCACGCCTCTGGCGAATCGTTGAGAACCTGTCTATTACAGATGGATTACCCATGCCACGGGTTTTTATTATGGACGACCCGGCTCCTAATGCTTTTGCAACCGGCCGCGATCCCAAGCACTCTGCCGTTTGCGTGACCACCGGTTTGCTCGACATCATGACTGACACAGAGCTTCAAGGTGTGCTGGCACACGAGATGGGTCACATCAAGAACTATGACATCCGTGTCAGCATGATCGCCTTTGCACTGACTGTAGTGATCTCCATATTGGCTGACATAATGCTGCGCATGACGTGGTTTAGTGACAACCGTGAGAACAACAACCAAGGCTTTTTGATACTTGGTATCGTGGCCGCTATTCTAGCCCCACTAGTGGCCGCTTTGATCCAAATGGCTATCTCACGTCAACGTGAGTATCTAGCCGACGCCACCGGCGCCCTAACTACTCGTTACCCAGAAGGTCTAGCCAACGCACTCGAAAAGATCAAACAGCATGGCAGTGTAGCCCGTCGCCAAAACAGCGCGACAGCCCACCTATTTTTTGCTAACCCGCTGAAGTCCGGCGGACTTTCTAGCTTGTTTAGTACCCACCCACCAATCGACGAGCGCATCGAGCGCTTGCGATCTATGGGCACCCACGCCTAGTTATTAAATAAGCATTAACTTTCTTGCTAAACTCTCACCGCAGGCCTAATATTATTAGTACTATGCGGAGCTTGAGTGATGATGAGAGAAAGGGTGTTTTAGGTGAGGTATTGCTCGACGAGCTCAAAGCAATAAGAGAGTACGTTCAAGACATTCCATTGATCAAGCAAAAACTCCAAGAAGTTGATGAGAGACTTATTAACGTTGAAGACAGGCTGCTTGTTGTAGAGGCAGTTGTTAAGAGCCACGTAACAGAAATCAAACAGTTGCGGCAGCAATTAGCGTAGTTCGATAAAATTCGCGCAAACATAACGAAGTTCTCTTATATAATGTAGGTATGGTAAAAAAATCTGGGAAGGCTGTGTCCAAAAAGCCTGCGTCAAAGGCTGTGTCCAAAACAAAGCCAAGACGTGTCAAGTCACCCGAATATAAGAGTTTGCGTCTGCAAAAGCGTATCAAGCATCCGGTTAAGCTGCCAAGTGTTTGGGCGTTGAGCAAAACAGCGTGGCGCACCTTGTGGTCTAACAAGGGGCTATTTGCGGGCATAACGCTGATTTATGGCTTGCTCAACTTGGTTCTAGCGCAAAGTCTTTCTGGCTCTACCGACATAACTAGTCTCAAGGTGGCGCTTGACGCGTTATCGAGCGGTCATTTTGCAGCACTTGGGTCTGGGCTTAGTATTTTTGCTGTTCTAGTCGGTTCGGCTGGCAAGAGCACAAGTGCTACAGGTGGCGCTTACCAGTTATTCCTAGGTTTGACAGCTAGTCTAGCGGTTATATGGGCGCTTAGACAGGCCATAGCGGGCACTAAGGTACGCGTCCGAGATAGTTATTACCGTGGCATGTATCCGTTGATTCCATTTATTTTGGTATTGCTGGTAGTTGCTTTGCAGTTGATACCGGCCGTAATTGGCTCTTCTCTTTATGCTCTCGTCGTCAACAATGGCATCGCGGTCTTGTTTGTAGAGAAGTTTGCATGGTCATTGATGTACGGCTTGCTAACACTTCTAAGCCTTTATATGATTAGCTCTTCAGTATTCGCTCTTTATATATCGACCCTACCAGACATGACGCCAATGAAGGCGCTGCGCTCGGCACGTGCCCTTGTACGATATCGACGCTGGACTGTGCTGCGTAAGATAGTTTGTCTGCCAATTATTTTGCTGGTGGTTGGAGCGGTCATCATGCTGCCGATTATTATCTGGCTGACGCCTTTGGCCCAAGTAATATTCTTTTTCCTTAGTATGTTTGCTTTGGTCGCGGTTCATGCCTACATGTACACCCTGTATAGGGAACTGTTAAATGAATAAACAGCAGGCCGCCGAAAGAATCGCCAAGCTGCGTGACATAATTAACGACTATCGTTATCACTATCACGTTCTAGACGAATCGACCATGAGCGAAGCCGCGGCCGATAGTCTCAAGCACGAGCTATCCCAACTCGAAGAGGAATATCCCGAGCTCATAACCCCCGACTCTCCAACCCAGCGTGTGGCTGGCCAGCCTTTGCCAAGCTTTGCCCAGCTCAAGCACAGCTCTCGCATGTTGAGCCTGAATGATGTTTTTGATCAAGCCGAAGTCGAGGCATGGCGCGACCGTATCGCTAAGCTTTTGCCAGCAGGCGGCAAGCAAGAATACTTTGCCGATATCAAGATGGATGGTTTGGCCTGCGCAGTTATCTACCAAGACGGAGTCCTAATGCAAGGCATCACACGCGGTGATGGTTTTGTTGGCGAAGACGTCACTGCTAATGTCAGAACAATCGAGTCTCTGCCACTTAAGCTGCGATCTGATAAAAAATACGAGCACTTTACCCATGGCCGGACCGAAGTTAGAGGCGAGATTGTGATGTACAAAGAGGACTTTGCCAAGCTAAATGAGCAGCGCGCCAAAGAAGGCAAGCCTCTGTTTGCCAATCCGCGCAACACAGCTGCAGGGACCATCAGGCAGCTTGATCCGCAGCTAGTTGCCGAGCGACGCCTGCACTTTCGGGCTTATGACTTGCAGCGTGACAATCCAGACGATGTGCCAAGCTATAGTTTTGCTTACGAGGCGATGCGTGGCCTTGGCTTTTTGGCTAACAATGATGCCACTGTCCTAGATAGTGTAGATCAGCTCATGAAATACGCTGAGCTCTGGGAGACCAAGCGTCAGGATTTGCCATACAATACCGACGGTTTGGTTGTTAAGATTAATGATCGCCAACTATATCGCCGACTTGGTGTAGTTGGCAAAGCTCCACGTGGGGCGGTAGCTCTTAAGTATGCTGCCGAGCAGGCGACTACCAAGGTCAAAGACATATTTGTCTCGATTGGTAGGACAGGAGCAGCTACGCCAGTCGCCATGCTGGAGGCAGTTGTTATTGCTGGCAGTACTGTGCAGATGGCAACATTGCATAACGAGGGCGAAGTCGCACGAAAGGATATTCGAGTCGGCGACACAGTGATTGTGCATAAGGCGGGCGACATTATACCCGAGGTCATAGAGGCACTGGTCAAGCTACGCGATGGTTCTGAGAAGCCTTTTGTGATGCCAACTGACTGCCCAGAGTGCAATACTAAACTTGTTAAGCATAAGGCCGAAGACGCGATTTGGCGCTGTCCCAACCTAAGTTGTCCGTCTCGATCATGGAAGCAGATCGAGCATTTTGCCAGTAAGTCTGCCTTGGATATTGAGGGTTTGGGCGAAAAGAATGTGATCGCACTGCTCAATACTGAACTTGTTAAGGATCAGGCTGACATCTACAAATTAAGGGTAGAAGACCTACTTGAGCTAGATAGATTTGCAGAAGTTTCTGCCAATAAGCTTGTTGCATCGATTAGGGCCAAGACTACCCCCCCGCTCGCGCGGTTCTTGTATGGCCTAGGTATCAGGCATGTTGGTACGCAGACAGCGATCGACCTATCCAACACCTTTCGTAGCATGGAGGCGATAGCAGAGCTAACCATCGATCAATTATCAGAGGTTGATGGCGTTGGTGAGGTGGTTGCCGAGTCAATTGTCGAATGGTTTGCCGAGCCGCGTAATCAAGAGCTGCTGACCAAGTTTAAGGATTTGGGCGCATGGCCCACGCCGGTTAAGCGAGTTGGTGGCAAGTTGAGCGGCCTTAAGTTTGTTGTTACAGGTAGTCTTAGCTCTATGGGTCGAGAGGAAGCCGGCGAGAGGATACGCGCTCTTGGTGGTGGTCTGCAGAGCTCCGTAGGCAAGGATACAGATTATCTAGTAGTTGGAGGCAATGTGGGTGCTAGCAAGCTTGCCAAGGCAGCCAAGCTTGGTACCAAGCAGCTGACCGAAGATGAGCTGCTCAGCATGCTATAATCAGGCTGAATTATGAAGAGAAGGACAGGGGTACAGCTTAACTGCTTTTCGCCACCAGTGATGTTGGCTACACTTGCTGTCGAGTCCTTCTTGATCGTTTATACGATTTGGCGCTACAAAATGTCGGTGTTGGTGCGCTTGACTGTGGTTGCTTTGACAGCTTTGGCTGTTTTTCAGCTGAGCGAGTACTTTGTCTGCACTGGTCATGGCCCTAATGCAGCGAACTGGTCACGAGTCGGTTTTGTGGCGATCACTGTATTGCCACCAGTCGGACTGCATATCCTTCATCAACTGGCCGGTAAGCCCAATCGTCGCTTGCTAGCGGCTGCTTACGCTAGTATGACGGGCTTTATCGCAGTATTCCTTACATACGACATGGCGTTTTTGGGACATCAGTGCACTGGTAATTATGTAATGTTCCAGATCGGTGAGACTTTGGGCGGGATGTACTATGTCTACTACTTTAGCTGGCTGTTTACGGCGATTACGCTTGGTGTACATTGGGCTAATCAATTGCAAGAAAAGGGTAAGAAGGTTCGGCTACAACTAGAGAGTGTTCGCGCCCTGATCGTCGGCTACTTGGTCTTCTTGATACCGGTGGCAGTCGCGAATGCCCTTAATCCAGCCTCAAGACAAGGCATTCCAAGCATTATGTGCGGCTTTGCAATTATGTTTGCGCTTATATTGACACTATATGTACTACCTCGTGTTGCCGAATCCAAGCAGATTGAAGAAAAATCAAAAAAAGATGCGACACAGAAGGCCTAAGCACTAACGACACAAGACCTTTGACAAATACCTCAAATCCATTATGCTTATACATAGATCGTGCGCAACAATGCGGCGCGTGAAACAAAAAGATAAAACAAAAATATCCTCACCTCGCCCGTCGCAGGGTGGGCGCGCACGAAATACGATACAAGCCAAGCCAGACAAATGCTTGGCTTTGTCGTATAGCCAACCGATGAGCTATAATACAGCCAAGGATTACAGTTATGATTAAATACTTCTACAAAAGCCTGCGCAGCGATACGGTTAAAGAGCTCGATACACCGCAGCGCGGTACATGGATTCATGCCGAATCGCCTACCAAGAGCGAGGTCGAGGAGCTAGCAAAGCGATTTAACGTAGAGCTTGGCTACCTAGAGGACGCACTCGACGAAGACGAAATGCCACGTCTTGAGCGTGAAGGCGAGCAGGGCTATATCTTTGTTCGATATGCCCACAAGTCAGCAGATGGCGAGATGGACACCGCGCCGCTGCTAATTATGTTTGATAACGAGTTGATGATGACGGTATCGCCGTTCCACTTGCCATCTGTTGACGCTTTACTTGACGGCAAAGGCAAGACCGACTTTGCTACAACCCAGCGCACCAAGTTGATTTTGCTAATTCTGTCTCACATTAGTGATCAATATGACGTGTCGATTAGTCAGACAAGCCGTAAGATTAAGGGGATCCGCTCTCGCTTGCGCACCCAAGGCATTACCAACCAAGACTTTATCGACTTTGCGACGATTGAGGATGGCCTCAGCGAGTTTATGACCTCATTGCAGCCTACTAACGCCACGCTACGACGCCTGTTGGCTGGCCGGCAGCTACAGATGTTTGAGGAAGATCAGGACCTTGTAGAGGACCTATTGCTCAACAACGAGCAGTCAATTGAGGCGATTCGGTCCAATCTGCGAGCAATTAGCAACATTCGCGAGGCTTATACAGCGATTAGCAGCAACAACCTTAACCGCACCATTACCTTGCTAACCGTCGCCACCATCTTGGTTGCCTTGCCAAATGTCTTCTTTAGCCTTTACGGCACCAATATTCCTCTGCCTTTCCAAGATACCGTGTGGGCCTTTGAGGCAATCGTTGGCTTTAACATCGCAATCATCGCTATCGCTATACTCATCCTTCGCAAAAAACGCATAGTCTAGCTTTATTACCTCTGTTTTGGTAGAATTGTTCTAAGTTTGGCGCGAGGGGATATAGCTCAGTTGGCTAGAGCGCTTGCATGGCATGCAAGAGGTCCGGGGTTCGAGTCCCCGTATCTCCACCAAAACTTGACAATAGATATTAACAGTGGCAGACTAAAATCATGATAAGTGTACAACAGAGCAACATTCTCCTCGTGAAGGTGGTACTCTCCCGATAACGGGCGCTTTGATTTTTATCGAAAACCAACAGCTCCCGCCAACAGGGAGCTGTTTTTAATATAAGGAATAAGGGATACAAAATGCACCAAAGACCATCAATGGAATCAACGATTAGACCATCAGACGCAAAAGCGCCCTTTATTGCGCCTGATGCACCAGGTAGTGGCATAAAAGAGGGTCTAGCAGAGCAGATTGAGCGAAGCCGGAACGCTGCCCGCGAGGCAGGCAGGCTAATGATCAAGGACCCAGTTGAAGGGGATGTTATTAATGTTAGTCCAGACGAGGCCGGTGCGAGCGCTTAGTTAGCGGGGAAGACTCGAACAGTTCCTAGGGAGAGGCGAAGAGAGATCGTTATTAAGTGAAGGTTGACGACGACTACGCTAAAGGAGAGTAGAGCATACAAGATTCCCTCAATGCTTAGTATGTCAGCGGCGCTGGCATGGGCAGCGGTGATGCTGTAGGGGATTATTAACTTCCAGAAGGCGACCGCAAAGCCTACTAGCAGTAGGCTGCCGATAACTCGTAGTATCAAATGCTCGGCGGTTGTGGTCAGCAAGAGTTTGGGCTTGATGTTGGTGTAGTTAAGCGACTCCCTGACTTCTGCGGCCCTTGCAATGGAGTGGATTACAGAAGCGGCAATAGCATATACCGCTAGTCCAGCCAGACTCCATAGCACTAGAAGCGGCCAACTGCTACCTAGCGTTGGCTTTTGTGTCTGTACAAGTTGATCTGGTGTCGTGAGTGCTGGCTGAGGGGTGTCTTGCTGCCATGATAGTAGCTGCTGAGTCAGGCTATCGTTGTTGATTGCAAAGACCAAGAGAGCGCCGCCGCTGATCAGAAGGGCAACCACAATGGTGATGACGCCGCTTAGCCATGAGGGTGTGGCCAATAGCTCAATTACCTTACGGTCGTCAGTTGATAATTTGAACATATTGCCATAAGTATAATTCAGGGGAGTCACTAACGGCAAATAAAGTGTCGCTAGCCTTGTGCTCATCTGTTATTTAACGTAAAATAGGTTGGTTGTGGCTCTTTAGCTCAGTTGGTAGAGCAACGGATTGAAGCTCCGTGTGTCCCCAGTTCGAGTCTGGGAGGAGCCACCATAATTCTTGATTTCTAACCTGTTAATAGGTAAGATAGATCGGAACAAAACACTCGTGCGGGTGTAGCTCAGTTGTTTAGAGCGCATCCTTGCCAAGGATGAGGCCAGGGGTTAGAGTCCCCTCACCCGCACCAAATATCTGAATTATGAGCCGAAAGGCTCTTTTTCTTTGCCTCAACAATGGTTTTAAAGGGGTCGTTTAGTATATAAGACAGCTTTTTGTCCTTTAGTTCAATGTTTGAAAGTACGTATTCTAGCAACTTCTGTCTTAGCCCCTCATCGCTCTCTTTAAACAGCTGGTCAGCCCTTTGAGCCAAGTCTAACAGGTAAGAAGCGGTTACTTGGAACTGCTTGTTGTCGTTTGTTAGCAACTTTAGGCGGTCATTCAATTCCTGCTGTTTCTTTTCTAGCTCAGTTGCAATTTCATCGTGGAATGTCTGTGTAATACGACCCTCAAGCAAGTCATAGTAAACCTTACGCATCTTTTCCTTGAGTTTGTCATACTCGGCACGGGTATGTTCAATGGTTTGAGTAAAGTATGTTTGTTGGTCATCGTGCCGATTACGTAGCTCAACTATAACTTTACCTAGCCAATTCTCTGGTACGTCTATAAACCCTATATCTGTCGCTACCTCATCAATAACGAGGCTCACGGCTGTATTGGGGTTATCACATTTAGAGTTGGCACATCGCAAATACACAGTGTTGCGAGCCTTGAATGGCGATACGGCACGTCCGCACTTGCCACACTTCACTATCTTCTTGAGTGTAAAGTCTTTGCTGTCGTACTTGGTCTTTTCGTGTTTTCGCTCATCACGGACACGCTGTACTTGGTTATATAAGCCACGACTGATGAGCGGCGGGTACTTGTGTGGATAGCGTCTGCCAGCGTGAACCATAAAGCCGCAATAAAACTCATTGCTCAAAATCCGTTCAAGAAATGCCTTGTTCGGTGCTTTACTGCCAGCAATGTTGCTGCGAAAGCCCATAGCACCAAGCTCCTTAGCGATAACTGCGTACGATACGCCTCTTGCTCGCATCTCAAACGCCTTTACTATGTAGTGTGCCTTTGTGTCGTCAACCTCAATATCTTTGAGGGGTTTTTGGGGCGTACCGCCTTTCAGCACGTTCTTATAGCCAATTGGTGCTCTATGTACCCAAATACCCTCACTCAGCATCTGTTCAAAGCGGCGTTTGACGTTATCACGAATACTATCTGAGTAGTATTTTGCCAATGCCATACCAATACCAAGCCGAAACCAATCAGCTGCTGATGAGTTTTTATCAATGTACAGGCTATCGTTCGGGAAGTGCAGCTCAATCTTGCCTTGCTTGACCAACTGCTGCAATGCTTTTACTTCTTCTTGGCTACTATCACGAGTAAGGCGGTCTATCTTGTCAAAGACTACGTAGCACAAGCCAGTTTGCTTGTGGATGTGTTCAACGAGTTTACTGAACTTCTGTCGTACGTCCTTATGAGCACTCTCGTCAAACTCGTGATACTCAGAGGGTAGTTGCTTTTGTTCGGCATACCGTTCAAGCCGCAACTTCTGAGCTGGCAACGCTTTACGTTGCTCAATATCTGATACTCGTGCGATTAAAATTAGCTTAGTTTCCATAATTGTTTACTCCTTTATAACTTAACATTACTTACCAGTATTTTCAATGTTTGATAGAAAATCCGACATATGTGTTGGTGTGAACTGCTGCAACGCCTCGTCTATATGCAAAAAGGCTGTAAAGCGGTATTCCTTTGGGGATTTGAGCAGCGGTTTGATGCGATACCACGCTTGCTTGCCATAACGAGCCTCAAGCACGTTGCGTAGCCCGACATTACCAACTTGATTGGCAATAACCAGTCCAGCGACTGCCGCAAGTGCAGCTTGTGGTGTTACGTTGTCATTTGCCTCAAGATAGTTTTGCAGTAGCTCGTACGGTTCTTTTACGTCTAACGCCAGCATATCCATATTGCTCGTCAGTTTATTCCAATGCTTGAGCAGTGTGTTTTGGCACAACTTCTGTTTGTAAAGGCTCTCGAACGTCCACTGTTCCAGTTCGGGGTAGGCTCGCTTGATAGAGGCTCTACCGACAAAACGTACTTCATATCTGAATACTTCCATTGGTCTGTGTTCAGACAAACTCTCAAGTAAATTGAGCTGCACGGTGCTGTCTTTTTCAAATGCTCGTTTGCCGCTTTTCTTTGCTTTTAGCAGGTCAGCCATTTTGTCGTAAAAGGCTATATCAAGTGAATTGGCGTGAATGTGTACGACGTGTCCATCACGAAAGTCCGTTTTCTGTAAGTCGTACGTTTTGCTCACGTCTAGCTTGCCCATTGTATTGAGGATTGTTTGGCACGATGTGTAGTCAAGAAACACAATGTTCTTGGACGGATGCCAAGCTGCAATATCGGCGTTGGCAAGCTGTGGCTTGAAGAACTTATGACCAGTTAGCTCATATAAAGCTGCTTGAAGTGCTGTCAGCAGTGCATCAAAATCGTTTTCAGTCAGCTCGTCAAAGTTGTTGCCGAACAACATCTTTGGTGCTGAAAACTCAACTGCCAGCTGGTATTCAACAGTCTTTCGTACCCGCTTGTACATCGTCAGACGGGGCATATACTTACCCATCTTGGCGTACGTAGGCGAGGGGTTGAGCATTGCCTTACCAAAACCCCGACTGTTTACCAGAAGTTCAAGACTTGGCGAAAACCTGCCATTATCAAAGATGAGCGGGTTATGTACGGGTATGAGTAGTTTTACTGTGTCTATCATACTGTTCATCACTTCTTTCAATGCCGCTGTGGGCAAACAGTTCGTTCATCTTTTCAATGATTGCTTTTTCAATGGCTTGTCCAGCCTGTTTCGTTATTGGATGACAGATGTGCATCTGGCGATTACCGACTTTTTTAGTTGGATAGACTATGCGATAGCCCGTACCATCCAACAGACTGTGCAAACCGATAGAACCTAAATACAAACTGCCGTTTATTACACAGCTAGCAAATGCAACTAAGCTGCCACTCGTTTTTACGGGCGTTATATTTACTTCACTTACGTCCATATTTTTTACGCTCCTCAGTCGCCTTTTCGTGCTTATTAGCCCAGAGCCAAACCGTCATAAGCCAATCAATTAGCTTACGTAGTGACACTTGCAGTATCTTGTAAATCGTTACCATCTTCGTCGTTCCTTTCATTACGTTGCTTTTGTGCAAAGTCCATCTGAATAAGCACGTCAAAGAAACCGACCAAGTTACGAATGGCTTGCTCGCTTAGTTCCGCTGGCTGCGGTTTCGTAGCTTTCCTTTTCTGTTGGTTATTCTGCTGTCCTTGCATAATAACCATTAAGAAGAACAGCTTATTTAAGCTATTTAAATCTGTGTATAAGTCGGGTTTTACAGATTAGAGATACTCAGGGTTTACGAAAACCTCAATGCCCTCAAGCACAAAGTAGTTAGGCATTGTGCCATTTGAGGCAAGCAACACTTTTTGGTTGAGTTGAAATAGATAGCTACGTACCTTTTTAATCCAATCCAGCTCGTCATCGGCAATCCGCTCGCCAAACGCTGCGTAAATTAAATCGTCAACATCCCATCGCTTACCGATATTGTCTTGCGTGGTCAATAAAGTGCGGGCAAGCAGTGTCTGTTTTGAGCTTATAGAAACACGTACATTGAATGACCCTATTTGAAGTGATGTAGTTGAGCGTTTGAAGCTGACGGTTGAGGGTGTGATAAGCTGTTGCCCTTGTTGGTTATCACGGGCAAGTAGCTGCTTCCGTAAGTCGTGTACTTCCTGCTTTAGGTCTTTAAAGGCAAGCACTAGGCTCGCATTATCAACAAACGTTAGTTTGCCAGCGTTGCTGGTCTGTGTGGCTGTTGCTGTGGCACTGAGGCTATCATCTTTTGCAACAACATCGTCTAAAGCAACATCTACTGTTTCAAAGCGGCTAAACTCAATGCTTGCAGTGAGCGAGCCAACATCAAATCGCAGGTTACGCAATATGCGTTCGTGTGCCGTATGAAAATCGGCAAACATTGTTCTTGCTATGAGTGGTGCTTGAAAAGCGTCTTGAATGCTTTTTATTGAGGCGATGATGTTTTCCGTTGGGAACGTAACCAGTGACTTTTGTATAGCGGCAAGTGCCGTAAACTGGTTTTGCGTAAACAGACTGCTCTTATAAATTGCCTCTATTGCAGGTGCTAGGGTTGCTTGAATACCGAACGCTCTATCTAATGCTGGCTGCAAAGCAAGCGTGGTCTTTTGCATATCAGCCACAATTTTCAGCATTGGCGATGTGTCTATGGCTTGAAGTGCTTGAAAGGCTGGGGACATTTTGTAAATGCCCTCTATTGCTTTAGTCATCGCACCAAAGTCGTATTGACTGGTTATGCTCTCAGCCATTTTGCGTAGCTGCTCGTGAGCCTGAGCTAGTTGCTCTTGTTGGCTTTTTGTAAGGGTTGAGCGGTCTTTAGCACTTAGTTCTTTGTATTCACGTAGCGTTAAGCCAGCCCGACCCTTTTTCTTAAAATCAGCAGTGGATACTGTAACGACTACAGGTTTCGGCGTATTGGGTTTTACTTTTGCGTCACTTTTCATCACTTCACTCTCATCTCACATTGGTAAGTCGTGTATAGTTATAGTATGACACAATCAGAGCAAAAGCAGCCGAAGCTCCTTACACTCAAGCAAGCGTGTGAACTGCTGAATTGCCATCCAAATACACTACGTGCGTGGGATGATAAAGGCTACCTAGTTGCGGTACGTTTCGGCACACGACGAGACAGGCGGTATCGTAAGGAAGATGTTTTGAAACTACTAAAAAAGAATGGGGATAGGTAAAATGGAACAGCTTGAGGGTCAACCAGCAGAACACGAGGGAGAGCGGTATTTGCGTTTACTTGGTCTTGAGCATCTAGCAGACCGTGATATAGCAACGGCTAGTGGAACGATACAGGCTAGAGATTTTTTGGATGTATGCGGCGAACACGCTCGTCCTATGCTTGTTGGTTTTGAGGCTATGAGTACAGATGACCCTAGATATGAAGCTACGAAAAATGCCTTAAAAGGTGTGATAGGTCAGTATGTTGAGGGGGATAGCTCAAGCTCGTAAGACTGCTTGCGGTGGGTATAAAAATGAGTGGCAAAGAAACACTACTTGCACCAGAACCTGTTGACATACAGACAGCTGCCGCAATGCCAGAGGATGCTGGCTATACCTACAAACGTGCTGACGGTACAGTTGAACGGGCGATGAGTGCCGAGGATGCCATTGCTCGTTGCCCCGTACTTGGTAAATTAGCTATTGAAGCACCCGACCAAGCTAACATCCTCTTGGAATTAGCTGCCGCTGGCAAAGAAAAAATACAAGCCGAAGAAAAACAACAAAAAGCTCAACCAGAAGAAAAAGCCAAAGTTGAACAAAAGCCAGAACCTAAGGTAGAGGTAGCTCGGGAAACAAAACCAGTCAAACCAGAGCCACAACAAGCACAAAACTCTATTCTAAAACCAGAGCCATCCAAACCGATGCTAATAGATAAACAGTCGGAAGTATTTCAGGCTATCCAGCAACAGAGACAGCAGGACGAAAAGCCATTATCGGTTGTTCCGTCAGCACTTGTAGCCGAAAAAGTTATAGCCGCACAACAACGCACTGAGCAAGATACCGCAGCCCATCAGGAAGTAAAGGTAGAGACGCAGGTTGTTAGTGTGAGAGACGAGCAACACATTGAGCAGCAGCGAGCAGATGCTTTTATTCACTATCAGCAACACGTTGTCAGCCAAGAGCAACCGCTTGTTGTTAAGCCCGAAAATGACAAGTTACCCGATTTGCGGTCAAGCACTGCATCAGCTCAAGAGTTTGTATCAGAAGTATCAGCAGCTGTTTACGAAGATGAAATGCCAGCCACAACCGATGCTAGTCCAGACGCATTTCGGCAAGCTATTGATGTACTTGATGCAGAAGCAGCAATTAGCTCCCAAGAGACTGTATTTGATTTTGGGGAAATAACTCAAGATGATGAGCCGGAGATTGATACGCTTACCCTGCCGTTACCAGAGGCAGCTGAAACCGACGATATTGAAGCACCAGTGGAACAAAACATAGAAACAGACGAACAGCTAGCGTTGCAATTTGAACCAGAAGTTATTGATACCTACAAGGAACTGCTGGTTCTTCTTGAACACGAAATAACCGAGCCATACGAACCTAACGATATTGCTATTGAGCTAGACGATAAAACTGATGTACTTGTTGCAGAGACAATTCCACTAGAAGATACAGCACAAGACTTTGAAACCTTTCTTGCCTTGCAGCCAGAAGTTGAGGAAGTTGTACTGCTGGAAACTATCATTGAGCAAGCAGATGAGCAGCCACTGGAACAAACATTTGTGCAACTAGCTCAGTATCTTTCAGATACCTTAGCAGAAAACCAAGACGCATCAGAAGCGTCTGCTGACACTGTGCGTGAGTTGGACGATGAGCATATTGAGCTAAACGCTATCCTGCAAGAGATAACAGAAATACTGCCGACTTGTTACAGCGTAAGCGAAGAAACTCAAGAAAGACGCATACAAATAACTCCTGAGATGACACAAAAGTTACTTATGCTGCTCCGCAGCTTAGGCTATGAGCAACCTAGAGAAGTGCTTGTAGAGTTTGTGCGTTTACACGGGCTTGGCTTTTTACTACAAGCCATTCAGTATATGTGTCAGCTCAACAACGAGGAAAATAGACAAGAGTTTTTCATACAATCAACAAGCTATGCTCAATCAGATGATGTAACTACACGGTTACGGCTAGGTAAAATACTTTTTAATTTAGTTGTGCGAAGAACAGATTTAGAGGCTAAGCCTGAACTTCTAGTTGCCAGCTTGTGAGGCAATATAAAGCCCCATAATCCAAAGACCAGCAATTGAAGCTATGACAATAACTATTAAAATCTTATTGCGTTTAACTTCTTTCATTAAGCACAAGTATATACAAGGTTATGGTAGTTTGAAAATCACATTTCTAACAACCTGTCTGAAAGTCCAGCCAAAAAACGCTTGGTAATTCTGCTCCCACAAATTGGGTATATACACGGCGGAGTACCTATGACAGAGGTAGAGGGCGACTACCCCCTAGCTTACCTCTTTCGGTACGCCTGTATAAAAGGGGAGTAAATCTTCCAGATACTCTTTGCTTGTAGCATAGGCATAGTCTTTAGACCAACGCACAAGCAGTAGATTGCTCTGAATTATCATTTCATCATCTGTTATGGCGTGTCGTTTTTGCTTCTTACCAGATTTTAGAGGGTCTATAAGTTCAATGAGTATTTCAGGTGTCAAGGCTAGATAGTGCCGTCTTTGGGCGATATGATTGCTGTACATTTTTTCAACCATTGTTTTACCAGTATTGTTGAATACCTCAACCACTGGTGTATCTGTAGTTATGAACTTCTTTGAGCCTTTGGCTAGATAAAACCGCCACTTTTTTATACTAAACCACCTATGAAACTCTTCGCATTTGGAAATAAGTTGTAGATGGTTGACGTTATTATCAAAAGCTAAATCATATTTACCACTTTCAAGCGTCTTTCTTGCATCTTCAATCTGTTCATCGGTTACTTTATGCCCCTTTTTTTCCAGAGCCTCTTTAGCCCCGTCAGTAAAGTTCGGGTGCGACGCCATTAGCGTAGTCATCTGCTTCATACCATCAGCCATAGTCTTATTTACTTGATTACGCATACGAGGGCTTCTAATCCAAAGGGAAGCCATAAACCACGCTAAAATATCTAACTGATAGTCTGTTAGTGGTTTGTAGTTCCATATTGCATCAACTATGTCGTCGTACTCTTTTGCGAACTTATCTTCAATTTCGCTAAAGAACTGTTCAAATGCTTGGCTTGCTTCATCTGCTTTTCCAGTTTCAACGGCGTAGTAAAAATCGGCGTAGCAAACACCGCTGTAAGGTTGTGCTTTTATAATTTTGCCTTTTTGAATATCTAAAGTCTGTAAAAAATTATCAACAGCAAATCGCTTGAAGTAAAAACGAGGTGCGAAGTGTTGCTTCTTTGTTATCTGCTTTGTCATATTGCTATTTTACAGCCGTATGAGTATATGTAGATAGATACTAGATTAGGCTGTCCGATAGTTGGAATTGTTTGGCTAAATGTTTTAACTTATAATCATCTTGTGCATCAATAGCTGATGTTTGAAATACGTCAACTATGCTGCACCAAACTGAACAAAGCTTAGTCCAGAGATCAAATTAAGTTTTGACTATTTTCTCAACTATAGCTTCTTGTTTCATCACTTGCTTTTTAACACGCAGTCTAGGCTTTGGAAATTCAACCTTTTCGGCAATAATTTCACGTAGGGACTCAGCCACATCTTCTACCTGAAAGTAGATACCAGTCTGCTCCTTCAAGTCGTTTCTTAACCTTTTCACAATCTCTTCTGAATAGAGTAGCTTGGCAAGATTTTCAGGGTTAAGTGCATTTGTCCTCTTCCAAAACGTTTCAAGCTCACCGCGCTCCACAGCTCGCTTGGTTAAGTTCCATAGTAGCTCCGGGCATTTTTTGAAATCATCAGTATTTAATAGATCTAGTTTATAAATAAGCGTAGTTGTTACAGGTTTACCAAAGTTTACCCTGTAGAGCTGTATTTCGCGTCCATTTAGAAGTAATATCCAGTCAATCCCTTCATTCGCGGCATAGCTTAGACTTTGGCGTAAATGCTTTTCACTTATATCAAGGCCTATAGATTTAACCTCAACTACAAAATGCTTTTTACGCTTGAGCTGAATAACATAGTCAGCGTACTCCGAGCGAATGCGATATTCTGTTTTTATCTCCACCAACTCCTGATAGCCCAATATTTCGGTCAAAAAATTATTGGTCATAATTCTTGTGGCGGATTCATCTAAAGACGAGAATTCTTTTTTGAGATATTTTCGCTTGTAATCTTTTAGTTTGCCACGCAATTCTTGCAGTTGTTTTTCGGTAGCCATAGATTTCCTAACTTACATCGTATTAGATCTATTTAACTACGGCTCTAGTAATTAAGCTAGCACCGTTTCAACTTTATCTGAACTGCTCAGCAAATATCTGCTCAAATCCTTTTCGTATTTTCGGGGCAAAGTTACACTTTGACTAATAATGCTGCACCAAATAGATCAATTCGGGCGCTACGGCGTCCTTTTTGTTTGCCTTACAGTGTTAAAATTATAAAGTACACAACTTTTAAAATAAGGGGTTTATAAATGGCTAAATATGTTGATGGATTTGTTCTCGTAGTACCTAAAGGCAAAGAAGCTGACTACCAGAAAATGGCAGAAGACGGGCGAGATTCGTGGATGAAGCACGGTGCTCTTCAATACTTTGAATGTAGAGGCGAAGATCTAAAGCAGCAAGAAATGGGTGATGAAAAGTCACGTGCTTATTCCGAAATGACAGGTGCAACAAGTGATGATAATGTGTGGGTCTCTTTTATTGTTTTTAACTCCAAAGAGCATCGCGACGAAGTAAACAAAAAAGTCATGGAAGAGATGGGTGAAAACTATGATGAGCAAAGTGATTTTTCGATGCCAATTGATATGAAGAGAATGGCATACGGAGGATTCGAAGTAGCGGTTGAAGGCTAGGTATATCTTATTTAGGCTATAATGGAACGAGTTACGCAATAATAATCAATTATAAGGAGATAGACGTGGTTTCAGGATATTGCGTTAAGTGTAAGGAAAAAGGCGTTGAATTGTCAGCACCAGAGATTGTCCAAACTGCCAAAGGTGGTTTTATGGCCAAAGGGAAGCACGAAAAGTGCGGAACAACTGTTTGTGCAATGATGTCCAAGGACAACGCTGAAAAAGCAGTAGAAGGCGGCGCTAAAAAAGCTTACTAAGCTTCTAGTTACGGGTTTACAAACAATGTAAGGCCAACAAAAAGAGACGATTAAAACTCGTCTCTTTTTATTAACCTCGGTCGAGAATATCAACCAACACGTCCAAGGATCTGTTGGTTGATGTGTCTTCTAAGGCTATTTCAAACACGCTTTGTCTCGACAGTGTGGCTGGCAGAGGCTTGCCCATGGCCTTTATGTAGCCGCCGATAATACCGATGGCGTTCCTAGCAATTAGCTCGGCCGTTAAGTCCATATCAATCATATCCTTTTTGAGCAGTTCGAGCGGCACTCCAGAGAGCGACCTAATGGCAACGAGAACATCCAAGGCTTGGGATCGGGTCTTATCATCTTCGATAGGTGTTGTCATGGTGTCCCAGTCAGTTATGTATGGGGCGGTAGAGCCGTTACTCATAATGAGCGCGTCAACATTATGTCCGGTAAGTTGATTGTGGTTGATGTTAACTTTGTGAATCTCAGCTATGCCCGCACCTACTACTTCTAGACGCGGCTGAACTTGTTGCTCAGCGTGTCTCCTAGTTAGTTTAGCTAATCGCTCAGGCGGAGTTTCTGGATATCCAATAGCGTGTTGTAGTGGCAACAGTGTTACTTCTCCAAGACGTTTTCCCATATTGGGTGTGAGCATCAAGATCGCAACTTGCGGGTCGCCGTTTTGGTCCTTGGCGGCGTACTCAAACTTACCGATTTGAATAGGCACGACGACATTAGAGTCGGTGTCAGCCAAAAGGTCGCCAATCTTAACTGCGTTTGAGATCTTGCGTTCTGCCGAAACACTTGAGTATGAACCTACTGGATTGGAGTTCTCTTTGTGTACTAGTTTGCCGTCTTCGTAGTAGGTTGTTGTGCTTGTGAATATGTCAGCGGAGTCACTTGGTGGAGCTATTTTTGAGTCGCCATCAACGTCGAAGGTAACTATGCCATTTGGAACATCATTAGAGCGGATGCCCATGTCATAATTGCCGCCACCAGCTACCTGTAGGCTGTCGAACATGCCGATTGGCTTGGGGAGGGCGACATAGTAGTTTCTGCCCGCGGCGTTGTAGACAGGCAAGGCTCCTTCGCGCTCAAAACGCAGGGTGTCGTGCAGGCCTTCAATGAACTCCATTCCAACCATGTCTCGAAACTGACCCCTTATAGACAGAGTACCCTCGAGAGGTACGTCCAATTGCTCCTGCTGCATTAATCTGTTCATCAAGAACTATATTATACCATACCGTGTCAATAATTACAATGCGGGAGCAGTGCTGCGCGACTCAATCACTTCTTTCGGTCAAGACCTTAACTCGCTCCAACGCTTTGGGGAAGTTGATCGCAAAATACCCTTCTAGTTCTGGCGGAACATCGAATGCAACGGTTAAAGTCGTAGTGCCGTCTTTCTCGTCTAGGGAGTAGCTTTCTTGTCCGCCGGTCCACTCCTTTTTGCGCTCCTGCTTTCCTTGGTCCTGTGTGTCTGCACGGTGTTTGAGTAGCAAAAATTCACCCACAACAAGCTTTTCGACTAGACTCGTTACGCCGAACCCGTTTGCAGAGATATACTGCACTTCATTACCTTGTTGTAGGTCACCAACCATGTATGTTCCTGGATCGATGATGCCCGCCCATTGGCGAAAGGTTGTGTCTTGCCAGAGAGTATCCCAAACCTTTTGTTTGGTGGCATTTATCTCAACTACAAATTGCATTTTGTTCATAGTGTTAGTTTAACCCCAGACTTACGTTTGCGCCAGTTGACAAGTAATTACCAAATCGTATACCCTAGGGGGGTATAGGAGAATCAATCAATGTGCAAAGACGGTACATGCGAAAATCACAATCATCAACATCAAGTACATGACACCAACAGTATGGCTGTAAGTGCTACTTTGCACTGTT
Organism: Patescibacteria group bacterium; assembly: GCA_038064375.1. GTDB lineage: Bacteria > Patescibacteriota > Saccharimonadia > Saccharimonadales > UBA4665 > JBBTTE01. The sequence goes on from JBBTTF010000001.1 coordinate 367,444, forward strand.
TAACAGGCTGTGCAATAGGTGAAGTACTAGGTTTAATCATCGGAACAGCACTTGGACTTGGTACTGGCTTAACAATTTTGTTGGCTATAGTTCTCGCTTTTATTTTTGGCTTTAGTCTTTCTACATTGCCGTTGGTCAAAGCCGGAATTGGCTTTACTGCTGCGCTTTCTGTCGTTGCAGCTGCCGACACCCTCTCTATAACAACTATGGAAATCGTCGACAACCTAGTAATGATTAGCATACCAGGTGCATTACACGCCGGTATTGTTGACCCTTTATTTTGGATTAGCATGCCGATTGCATTAACCGCTGCGTTTTTTGCAGCTCTACCTGTTAATAAATACCTGTTAAGGCGTAATAAGGGGCATGCCTTAACTATGAACTTACTAAATGAACATGGTCATGGACATCACCATTAAGGAGGTACGATGAAATACGGATATACAGATACCAAGCCAGACCTACTAAAGCGATTAAATCGCGTAGAGGGGCAGGTGCGAGGAGTATCAAAAATGGTGCAAGAAGATAAGTACTGTATTGATATCCTCACCCAAGTAAGCGCAGCAAAAGCTGCTTTGGATAAAGTTGCACTTGAGTTGCTGCGTGACCACGCACGACATTGTTTGAGCAACGATGAAGTTCACTCGCACGGCGAAGGTGACAAAGCTGACGAGTTAGTCGGCGCAGTAAGCAGAATGTTATAAGGAGAAAATTATGCAAACCCAACCATTACTTTACGGACTAGTAGGCTTCTTTATTGGTGGATTCATTGTTTCGGTGGCAGCAACAACATTTGATAAGCCAGAGAACGCAATGACTACCAGCAATAACTCATCAATGAGTAGTATGTCCATGGACGATATGACTGCCGACCTCAAGGACAAAACGGGCGATGAGTACGATAAAGCTTTTATCGCCAGCATGATTGTCCACCACGAAGGTGCAGTAGAAATGGCAAAACTATCTGCCGCGAACGCAAAGCACAACGAAATTAAAGAACTTTCAAAAGCAATCATCGCCGCGCAAGAAAAAGAAATAAGCGAAATGAATCAATGGAAAGTGAATTGGGGCTACGGAACAAGCTCCGCCGACCACGACATGGGCCACTAGGCCTCAACGTGCACTTTTCTGACTAAGATTTTGTATTTTTAGCATAAGCGATTTACAATTGAACGCGTGATAGTTACAAAGCAAAAACAAAGCGGGTTCGCATTAGTCGAACTGCTGGTTGTTATCGTTATTATTATGGCCATTGCGGCAGTAGGATTCTTTGTCGTCGGTAGAGATAAAGATGATAAAGCCGCACAAGGCACAGCATCAAATACTCAACAAGTAGCAAAGAAGTCCGAAGTCAAAATCAAGCATCTAGGCGTAGACTTAGATGCGTACGATCCAGCAACAAACAAGGCCGGTGACTTTGTTTTTACCAAAGAAAAACTAGAGTTTAGCCGTTTGTTCTTTGAGTATGGCTTTGAAGTTCCCGCAAATTCGGCTGGACCTGCAAAAAAGAACCCACAACCTACATTCATCTTGCCGCTTGGTACAAAAGTTCATTCGCTTGTTGACGGGGAAGTGTTTGATGTACCGAAGCTTTACAGCAATGATTACAGCGTGATGGTTAAGGGTGAAGGCAGCGAGCTTGTATTTGAAACAGAACACGTTATAAACGTAAAAGTTAAAAAGGGCGACAAAGTGAAGGCTGGTGATGTGATCGCTGAGGTCAGCGACTATGATGCCAAAAACTACGCAGGTCTAGGGCTGGTAGAGATTGGGGTATTAAAAGGCGGAAATCCGCCGTCGCATGTTTGCCCATTTGATTACCTAGATGATTCGATAAAAGACAGCACCCTCAAAAAGATAACTGCTCTACAAAAATCTTGGGAAGAATACCGTGGAGACAGTAGTATCTATGACGAATCAAAAGTAGCTGTCCCCGGTTGCGTAACGCGCGACCCTGTTGAAGGTTAGTCTAGGAATCGAGTTTTGCTAAATAGTTCAACTCGTCCTTGATCGATTCAGAGAACAACTCACCCTCAGTTGTTAAGCGATATACTTTTCGGTCGGCACCGGTGCGAGGTGCGGCCTCAGTTATGTGAGAAACAAGGCCTTGTTTCTGCATGCGACGAAGCAGTCTATATAAAGCTCTCTCGGAAATCTGCCAGCCAGTCACTGCTGTTAATTGCTCGGTTAAATCCTTGGACCACATTGGTTTGTGCTTTAGGAGACGTAAAACCGCATACGATAACCCACTTTTCTTATGTGTCTCTAGCCAAGAGTACACTTGTTCATCAACGAGATCTTTTGATGCGCTGTCCACTAGGCTAACCTCTTGGTAACTCCTCGAAACCACGATTGGCAACCGAAGCGATCGTATGCACTAGTAAGCCAAGTCCCCAGAATGTTGTCATGCCAAATAGTAAGCCGAACCAGTCTTCATTGATCCCAAAATCCTTAGTTCCTGTTATGGCGCTGCTATTGCTTGTAAACAGGATTAACGCATGCAGATGATAGCTTACGTTAACGACAAGAAAGCCGATCATGTGAGATATTACTCTCCCAAAGCGCACGCGCCGCAGCTGATCACGAGAAACATAGTTATACCAAGCGTAGTACAAAGCGATCACTGCAAGAAATAGTTGCGAAACTACATCGATGTTATTACCCCTATACGCGATAAGCCCCTGTAGGCTCGCACAAAGTCCGATAAGTACCGCGCTGTATATTAATAATGATCTTTTGGCTTGCTGGATCGACTCAATTGATTGCTTCATAATATCGGTGCCTTATATTAGGTGTTATGTCGTGTAGTATACCATAGGTACACTACCGCTAAAAGACTCGATTTAATTTCGAGCTTTGTTTTTTCTACTAACAGAGCTACACTTGCATAGAAGTATTCTAATAACCCAAGGAGATGACTATCATGGCAAAAAAAGAATCGACTTATCCCGCTAAACTTAATATTGATTATCCAAAAAAGCTTGATCGCGTGACTTCGTTCTTTCGTATTGTGTGGGGCATTCCCGCTTTAATAATTTTGTCCATACTGGTTGGGTCTGGCCAAAGCTATATGCAAGAGGCGGGTACGACAGTCACGATGACGGGGATAGATATCACTACCGCTCTCTTTGCCGTGACGGCACTCATGATCCTTTTTAGGCAACGCTATCCTCGTTGGTGGTTTGATTTTGCCCTTGAGCTGAACCGATTCGCAACAAGAGTAGGTGCCTATCTGTTCTTGCTCACTGATCGTTATCCTTCTACCGTGGAGGCGCAATCAGTACATTTGGATGTTGATTACCCTAATGTAGAGCGAGATCTTAACCGTTGGCTGCCGCTAGTAAAGTGGCTATTAGCAATACCTCACTATGTTGTATTGGTGGTGCTTGCAATTGCTGCTGGACTCGCTACAGTCATCGCGTGGTTTGCAATATTGTTTACCGGCCGATACCCAAAGAACTTGTTTGACTTTGTGGTTGGCGTAGGCAGATACGGCGTTAGAGTGAATGCGTACGTATTCCTGCTGGTAACCGACAAATATCCTCCGTTTAGCCTTAAGTAAATGAAGGTAGTCTTCTTAGACAGAGACGGAACGATCATACAAGACCCGCTGGACGAGCGGGTAGATTCTGTCGACAAAATTGAGCTCTTCCAAGATAGCATTAAGGCGCTGAAGTACTTGGCTGATAATGACTTTGGCGTAGTGCTGATTACAAATCAGGCAGGCATTGGCGAAGGTCGTATTAGCGAGGACGAGTTTTGGGCGGTTCACAACGAAGTCCTAAATCAATTGTCTCCAAGCGGCGTTAAATTTATCAAAACATATGTTGGCGAGTTAGAAGGAGCAAATGCAAGTGAGTGGCGAAAGCCGAGTCCCAAGATGCTACTCCAAGCTGCCGAAGACCTTGATCTCGACCTAAAAGACATTTATATGGTTGGAGACAATCAATCTGATGTTGAGGCCGGTATTAACGCTGGCTGCAAAGGCAGTATCTTAGTCAAAACCGCTCGGAATAAGGTTGTCGAATCACCGAATGCTACATACTCCGCACCAAACCTCTTGGATGCTGCTGAGTATATCGTTAAAAATAGTTAGTAGGTAGCTATGAAAAAGCACGACTTCAAAAAGGAAGCTAAAGATCCACAAGGCCAGACATCATGAGCAATTTTAGTAACGCATTTATTTTTCATGGCACTGCAGGCAGCCCTGAAGGCAACTGGTTTCCGTGGCTCAAGACTCAGCTAGAGCAAGCTGGTATTAAAACTACAGTTCCGCGCTTTCCAACTCCAGAAGGTGAATCCTTAGATGCTTGGTTCAGCGTATTAGATGGTTTGGATGAGAAAATTGATAACAACTCCTTACTAATTGGTCACAGCAAGGGCGGCATGTTCTTGCTCAAAGTCTTGGAAAGACTAAAGCAACCCGTTGGAGGCGCAGTATTTGTTTCGTCGCCAATCGGGGTAAAACCCATCCTCTATTACGAAGAAGATAAAAAGTTTAGTAGCTTTGATTTTGACTGGGATAAAATACGTGGCAAGGCAAAACATATTGCAGTACTTCATTCGAATAATGATCCATATGTATCGATTGCAAACGGTGAACAATTGGCTCAAAAACTCGGAGTTGACCTCACGCTTATTCCGCAAGCCGGACATCTAAATGCAGAAAGCGGTTATCTGGAACTACAGCCCATACTCGATATAATCTTATAGAAGTGACTGATACGCAAAAACAGCTAGTCGAACACCGTAGGTGATAAAAAGCACATTGACACCCTGTGGTGTCGAGCCTAGACTGCACTTGTAATAGGCATAACCAAAATGGCAAACAAAAACATCGGTGCTTACGAAAGATTCCAAGAAGGTGTGGCTAAGTTTGGTCCTGCGGGGATGGGCTTTCTAGCCGGCGTTGCCATTGAGGGCCCTAAGTGGTTGGCAGATGAGGCACAAGAAAAGTTAGCGTTGGCCAAGCAGCGGCTTAGTCATGAGGACAAAGCACCAACTGCTATTGGTAGCGTGGTTCCCTTGACGGCAGTTAGGCGTGTTGGCAACTCAGCTGTTGAGCACCAGAGGGCTGCCTAATCTAACCTGAAGGCTTATTTAGCTATAAGGTCGATCTCGGCAGTGGCTATGTCCAGCTTGCCTTCGATCTGTCTCTGAAGCTGGAAGATGGCCGTATCCTCAGAAGTGCTAGGGTTGCCATCGACACGAGTCATTAACTCAAAGTAGCCGGCGCCAACACCGTTATGATCAGAACAGTTGCCATAGACGGCAAGCTTGCCAAGTGGTGCAGAGTGCAAGTCTTTTGCTACTTGTACTTCGATCTCGTCAACTTCGCCGTCGTTAGTGACCTTTAGGATGGCTGGTTCACCGATTTTTAGATCATCAAGGCGTGATATGTCGTTGAGTTCGCCACGAACATTGCCAAACTTGTCGACGTAAGCAATGTGTCCAGAACGCTTATCGGTTGGAATAACATCAGGGTGGTCGCCATCTTGCTTGGCCGCAATTAGTGCTTCACGATCATCGTATTGAAAGACAGGCACCAAGTGATCAGGATGTTGACGAGTGCGTACTACTCTTGCGGAGCGGAATTGCTCGTGATCGCCATCAAACTCTGGGTGTCCCTCTGTAGGTATTCGGTAAAGTGCTGTTATACGGTTGCGGGACTCCAGTCCGCTTAAGAACTTGAGCGGGGTAGTGTAGATCTCTAGTCCGGACTCAGTGACAGCTAGAAAGAAGTCGGAGCCGTTGTGGTTATCAGCTGTGTTTTCTTCGTCACGAGGAGCGTAGTTAGCCAGTGCTAAGAGAGATTGTTTGTGATCGTCGCTCTCTCTGAATATGTCGGGTTGCGACGTCGGAAGAGTACGGTCGTTTTGGGCAATCAAAAGGTCATCAACTAGCACCAATCCGTAGTTAGCAAGCCATGGTCGATAGCCGATCGGTACCTTCTCGATACCTGTCAGGCCGCCGCTTTCGGCATCGACTGTCAGGCTAGAGTCAAAGTCGGTCTTGCGCCACCACATATCTTCTTGGAGGTCGACAACTTCTGGAAATACGTCATTAAAGTGAATTTGAGCAGCGACTTCGCTACTGAGTATCTGGCTGGTTCTGGCGCTTATTGCTTCTTGTTGTCCTACACTCATTCCGTCTCCCTTGAAATGCTTATGGCATATCTTCTAAATTAAAAGTCGGCCCCAGGCCGACGAGCTTAGTTTTATTGTACTCCACCACTGGTAGAGTGTCAATTTTTGTGGTCTTCTAGGCGGCGCTTGGCAATCTCCATGTAGGGCTGCCCAATCTCAATACCAATGTATTTTCGTCCTAGCTTTTTTGCCACTAGTGCAGTCGTGCCGGTGCCAAGGAACGGGTCCAAAACGATGTCGCCCTTGCTGCTAAAGTTTTTGATAATCTTAGTCACAAGTTCTTCGGGGAATACCGCCCCGTGACTAGCATCGATTTTTTTGCCTCTTTTGATTTGCCAAAGATTCTCTAGAGTACCGCGCTTAAATTTGGCCTGCGAGAAGTATCGGCTAATTGCGTTCTTCCTATCAAAAACCAATATGACCTCGTATCGGCTATTCATTACACCTTTGCCAATCGCTGGCTGGGCGTTCATCTTATCCCAAATTATTACTTCTTTGAGCTGCTTAGAAAAGTGCCCGATTAGATCGAACAATGCCACCTTGTTGCCAGTCAAGAACTGAACATTGTAGAAGACCAATGGGGATACTCTTAGGAGTTCGGTAATCACGTCACGGTTGAACTCGTAGTACTTTTCCATCGGAAGGTTGTCCGGAAAGCCTTCGTACTTGGTAGAAAGTTCTTTTACGATCTGGCGACTAGTATATTCGCCGTTCCTGATTCGCAGGTTCATGTTGTAGGGAGGTGATGTGATGGTTAGGTCAACGCAGTCGTCGCCCATAGACCTTAGCTCAGTAAGGCAATCACCCAGTATAAGATCATTCATTGTTACCCATTTTACAGATATTAAGTTTGTCTTGCTAGATTTTTGTGCCGTGCGTGTCTAAAAAGGTGCCGAAAGCAGTCATTAAGTCTTGCAGAGCCCGTGATGGCGGGCCGTAATCTTGGCCGTTGATGGAGCTTATCGGCATGATCTTGGATGATGTGCTGGTTAGGAAGATGTCGTCGTAGTCTGCTAGGTCTTCTAGCTTTAGGTTTTGCTGTTGTATCTCGAAGCCGTTTTGTTTGGCAACTTTTAGGACGTTATCTCTGGTGACACCTAGCAATATATCTTCTTCTTTTGGCGAGATGATCGTCTTGTCTTTGATAGCGAAGAAGTTGGTGCGGGTGCCTTCTGTTATGAATCCTTGGCGGTTGATCAATAGTGCGTCGTAGGCGCCAACTTTGGCCGCCTCACGGTAGGCGAGGTAACTAGATAACATGTTAAGGGTTTTAGCGTGGGGGAACTCGCGCTCGTATTGGTAGGTGGTGCAGCTGGCGCCTTGCTTGTAGAGCTTGCGGTCCGGGAAGAGGGGATTGAGGCACAATATATCTATGGTTGCTTGGTCGCTTGTGCGTCCGCCTATAAGTAATATTTTGAGATTGCAGGTTTCGGCTTGGTTTTTGTCTAGCAAGGCTTTGATGCTGGTCTCGATGGAGTTGGTTGTGAAGGCGTGTTCTAGGCCGATGATTTTGGCCGATTCCATTAGCCTTTGGCAATGCTCTTGCAGGAAGAAGATTGTGCCTTTGCTGACGCGGATTGATTCGTAGACACCGAAGCCGTAGGAATATTCGACACGACTGAGCGGGGTGTTTGCTTGGTCTATCGGGAGCAGCTCGCCGTTATGTGAAAAGAATTTATAGCTCATTAGTCCTTATATAATACCTCGTTCTTCGGTTAGAGGAGACCATAGGCTATAATAGCCCTGTTATATATGGCGCCTTGGCGGAGCGGTTACGCAGAGGTCTGCAAAACCTTTTAGGCCAGTTCGACTCTGGTAGGCGCCTCCATATAGTTAACAATTTGGGTTCGTGCGCAGGTGGTGGAATTGGTATACACGAGGGACTTAAAATCCCTTGCCTTCACGGGCTTGCGGGTTCGATTCCCGCCCTGCGCACCATCTTTGAACCATTCCCGCATTATTGTTTTTGCCGCTTCGTTAGTAATTTTTGCCATCAGCCATAAACAGGCCAATTATTGGCCTGTGACAAAAAACACAAACCAAACCCCGAATTCTCTTTGAGATTATTACTATGCTTATGTATAATCATGCTTAAGATACGCTTAATAATCCTCTAACAGATAGGCCATTTGACATGCAGCCACAAGATACTAACCCAACCGAACCTCAGACCACACCAACCACAGCAGAACCGACACCCCAAGTTGTTGTCGGTGGCCAGCAGCCATCAGCTGTCGGCTCCTCAAGCCCAGAACCTACTCCAACAACCGATGCTGGATCTGGCGCAGGTAGCTCGTCCAAGAGCACAATAGTTGCTGGCGGCGGCAACAATTCACGCAAAAAGCTCATTGCCTTGGGCGCGGTTTTGGTATTAGCGATAGCTTTGCCGGCTGCATTTTACTTTGGTTACTACAAAAATCCTTCGGTTATGCTCGGCCAATCGATGATCAATACAGGTAAGGGTTATGACAAGCTTGTAAGTTATGTTGATGAACAGGCGTCGGCCAAGCAAAAGTCTGTATCTATAGACGGCAGTTTTTCGATGAAGTCATCTGGCTCTTTGGTTGACGGTAAGATCTCAACTACAGGTGACGATAAGAATCTTGAGGCGACCTTTGATGTAGGCGCTGCGGGTGTTAGGGTAAACGGCGAAGTTCGTGCCATTGCTGCCGCCAATTCTACGTACCCTGACATATACCTTAAGGCCAGTGGTATCAAAGGACTGGGCGCTCTAACCGGCTCAGCAGAGCTCGGGGCTGTTGTTGATGGCTTGGACGGCAAATGGATAGCGATCGACCACACTTTGACCACTAGCCTAGTGCCAGTAACTACCCAGAGCTCTACCGACAAGGCAGTACCTACCAAAGAACAGATTCTCGATGAGGCACGTGCCTTCGGAACAGTTAACCAGCAATACGTTTTTACAAATGACCAAGACAAATCCATAGCTAAGATCGCGAAGAAAATTGGGGCTGAAACGGTTGATGGACACAAGACTTACCACTACCAAATGACTTTGGATAAGGCTAACGTCAAGGCATATATAGCAGCCCAACAAGCGGCACTTAAGAGTAGTAAGCTCAACGCTTGGATCAAGGACAATGACTACCAATCTAGCGTTGAAGCAGGCTTCAAGAGTGCTATTAAGGCAGCCGATGAAATCGACAGCAAAGATACCTTCGATCTATGGATAGACACCGAGTCGCGCTTGCTTTACAAAGTGCGCTTACCTGAAGACACCAACTCCGCAACTAACTACATTGATTTTGGCCTAGGCTACAAGGGTGGCTCTGACTACCCACTCTTCATTGCAGCAAGTACAAAAGAGGGCAACACAGACACCAAAGGTTCAGTAAATGCCGTCCTACACACTGACACTAACAAAGTTGATTTCAAGTTTGCACTTACGACTACGGGTGACGATGCTGTAGATGCGTCCGCCAAGCTTACCTACAAGCCTTCTAACGAAGCAATTAAGGTGACTGCACCAGCAGGAGCTATTCCAGCAACCCAGATCATTGAACAACTTGGTCTGACGCCACTACTGGCTGCCTATGCACAACAGGCACAGAGTGCGGCTGCAGCGGCAAAAGCCTCGAACTAATTGCCAATTCGTCATCGGCCCAACATGAACGTATAATGTGTTTATGCAAATCATAGTCGACGATCTGCTCATAAACTATCAGCTTAGCGGCAAGGGCAAGCTAGTCTTGTTGCTGCACGGTTGGGGCGATAGCTCCAAAGGCGTAGCAATTCTTAATGGTCAGTTAAGCAAGCAGTATCGTGTTTTGTCAGTTGATCTTCCGGGTTTTGGAGCCTCGCAGGCGCCCAAGTCAGTCTGGGACCTCGACAATTACTCAACGTTCCTCAGTAACCTCCTTGCAAAATTAGAGTTGTCTCAGCCATACGCAGTAATTGGTCACAGTAACGGCGGCGCTCTTGCTATACGTGCTACTTCTCTTGGCAGCCTAAAGCCAGATAAGCTGGTATTGCTAGCCGCTTCTGGCATACGAAGTGGTCAGCAGTCTAAGCGACTCCTTCTAAAAGTACTGGCCAAGACTGGGAATGTTGCGACGCTTTGGATGCCAGAACGCTATCGCAAAGCCTTGCGCACCAGTCTGTACGGTGCTGCGGGTTCGGATATGTTGGTTGCGCCGCAGCTCGAAGAGACTTTTAAGAAGACCGTTCGTCAAGATGTTCAGGCAGATGCCGCAAAACTACAAGTACCTACCTTATTGATATATGGCGAAGACGACCGCGCCGTGCCGCTTGCCGACGGCAAAAAATATAACGAACTTATCAAAAATTCGGAACTCAAAATATTAGATGCTGAGCATTTTGTTCATCTTGACCAGCCGGACGAAGTTCTCCAGTCAATACAGGAGTTCCTCAAATGATCCGCGGCTTTATTAGCCTATTTTTGCCAAGTTATCCGACAACTTTGGTATACATGCTGCAGGGTAGCGAGTATCAAGTCGGGCCTTATCTGCGTTGGTATTGGCGTACGAAGGACTTTGGCAATGTTATGCAGCGCCGCAGTCTTGATCGGACAAAGGCTGCCCGCATGCTCTTGTTATCGATACGTATCGGCATATTGTTGCAGTTAGCAATTGGTATATCACTTGTATATCTGGGTGTCTGGCAGGACGTGGTTGGTGCCGCGACTTTTGGACTGGCAGTAATTGTAGCGTATCCGGTGATGTGGGCTCACTTGGCAGTTGTGCCACTGCTGCTCGGGCGTTGGCTGGTTAGTGGTCCACGCGAGCAGCAAGCAATTGCATTGTCGCGGAAGATTTTTGCCGAACATAAGGGTGTCAAAATTGCTGTGGCAGGAAGTTATGGCAAGACAACCATGAAAGAGCTTTTGAAGACCGTTCTAAGTGAAGGCAAGAATGTCGCCGAAACCCCAGCCAACAAAAACGTCAGTGCGAGCCACGCTTTGTTTGCCAAGAGCCTCAAAGGTGACGAGGACATCCTAATAATAGAATATGGCGAAGGCGCCCCCGGCGATGTGGCGCGGTTTGCCGACATTACTCAGCCTACACATGCCGTCATTGCTGGTCTTGCTCCCGCTCACCTAGATCAGTACAAAACCCTTCAGGCTGCTGGTGAGGATATTTTTGCAGTTGCAGATTACTTGGGCGGCAAGAATGTTTACGTAAATGATGAATCACCAAGCATCAAGCCATTTATACACGAATCTTATGAGGTATTTAATGCTTCTGGTGCTCTAGGTTGGAAGACGAGCGATGTCAAAATCGATTTATCGGGCACTAGCTTTACGATCAAAAAAGGCAAGCAGTCACTTAAGTTGCAGAGTGGTCTAGTTGGTCATCATCAAGTTGGGTTTTTGAGTTTTGTTGCAGCATTTGCGCTAGAGCTGGGGCTCAGCGAGAAGCAGGTTATCGCTGGAATTGCCAAGACCAAGCCCTTCGAGCACCGCATGCAACCCTACCAGCTTTCTAGTGCATGGGTTGTTGACGATACCTACAATGGCAATCTCGAAGGCATCAGAGCAGGTACTGGTCTGCTGGGCGAGCTTAAGGCCAAGCGCAAAATATATGTAACACCAGGACTCGTTGACCAAGGTGAAGAGACCAAGCCCGTTCACAAAGAAATGGGCAAGCTGATTGCCGAGGCCAAGCCGGATCTAGTAGTCTTGATGCATAATTCCGTGACAGATTACATAGTCGATGGTCTCAAAAAAGCACACTTCAAAGGTGAGTTGCGCATCGAAACTAACCCTTTGGATTTCTACACCAACCTATCTCATTTTTTGGCTAGTGGCGATCTTGTTGTTATGCAGAACGACTGGACCGACAACTACGCCTAGCTGTTGAATGGCAGGGTGTAATTGTATATGCTTATTGTATGGAAACAGTCGCGGTAATCTTCGGGGGACGTTCGGCAGAGCACGATGTCTCCATCGTAACCGCCCTAGCTAGTATTATTAAGCCTCTTGAGTTGACCAAAAAATACCGCGTAGAAGCTATCTACATAGCTAAAGACGGTGCTTGGTATTGGGATCAAAAACTCAAAGATATCAAGCTCTTCACCTCTGGCAATATCCAAGACTACTTGCATCGAACTCAGCCAGCCAGCGTGCAGTTTGATGGCGGCATGACGCTTATCAAAGCAAGTGGCATCGCAGGTCGTAAGCAGAGTCGTAAGATAGATGTAGTGTTTCCGGCGATGCACGGAACTTACGGTGAGGATGGAGCATTGATGGGGTTGCTCGATATGGCCGGAATTCCTTATGTTGGTTGTGGTGTTAGCGCTGCTGCGATTGCCATGGATAAAGTCTTGGCCAAGCAGGTTGCCGTTGCTAATGATATTCCGGTCACCAAGTTTTTGGCATTCACCAAACCCCAATTGGAGCGCGAACCGTTAGTGGCGGTCAAGGACATCACAAAAACTTTATCTTACCCATTGTTCATTAAGCCGGCACATTTAGGATCAAGTATTGGCATTAGTAGAGCTACTAACGACACTGAGTTACGCAATGCACTAGAAGTAGCCGCCCATTATGACGATCGCGTGATTGTCGAGGAAGCCGTCAACAATCTGATTGAGGTAACGCTGCCGATTATTGGCAATATGCATCCACAACCAGCTTTACTCGAGAAGCCAATGACCAAGGTGGAGGACTTTTTTGACTTCGAGACCAAATATCTGCAGGGTGGCAAAAAGGGCAAGGGCAAGTCGGGTGGCGCAAAAGGCGCGCATGGTTATAGCCAGATCCCAGCTGATTTACCAGCTGATCTTTATGCTAAGGCTCAAGATGTTGGGTTATCTGTATATGAAGCATTGGGCTGTAGTGGTATAGCCAGAGTCGACATGTTGATTGATCAGAAGTCTGGCGAAGTCTACTTTAACGAAGTTAACCCCCTGCCCGGCGGTCTTTATGCTCACAACTGGAACCAAGCCGGCGTCAGCAACATCGAACTCGTCCAAAAATTGGTAGGTTTTGCCAAGGAGCGTCATATTCAACGCCAAGGGCTGACTACTAGCTTCAACACTAATTACCTTCAGCAATTCTAGGGATTTATGAGAGTAAATATAGTTCACCCAGATGCAGGAGAACTACATTATGAGATACGTGGGATAATCGATTTTGCGGAACATCTTGAGCAAACAGGTATCGAGATCACGTGGGAGAATATTGGCGACCCCGTAGCCAAAGGCGAGCAGTTGCCAGAGTGGATCCGCGAGATAGTGGCCAATGCGGCCATGAATGATATGAGCTCCTATGGCTACTCGCCCACTCAAGGTCTAGAGGTTGCCCGTAACTATCTGTCAGAAACTCGAAGTCGCGAGAGCAATGTTAAGTTGGCGCCGGATGACATATTGTTCTTTAACGGTCTCGGCGATGCTATTACAACCATCTACACATGGCTCAACCCTAACGCTAGAGTGCTCGGCCCTAATCCGGCTTATCCGAGCCACTCCTCTCTGGAGGCGGTACACGGCGGTTCTGCTCATTTGACCTATCGACTTGACCCTGACAACGGCTGGTTGCCGGATGTTGAGGATGTGCGCAAGAAAGTAGCCGAAAATCCAAATGTCGCAGCGCTACTTATAATTAACCCCGACAATCCGACGGGAATGGTCTACCCGCGCCATATTCTCGAGGCTTTCGTTGCCATCGCCAAAGAATATAATCTGTTTTTGATCGCCGACGAGATATACGCCAATCTTACTTATAATCCAGAGGACTTTATCTCGCTGGCTAGCTTGGCCAACAAAGTTCCTACAATAATAATGCGCGGTCTGTCCAAGGAGATACCATGGCCGGGCAGTCGTTGCGGTTGGGTAGAGTTCTGTTATATTGCCGAAGATCCTGATTTTGCTCGCTACGCACAGGCGATAGAAGAGGCCAAAATGACCGAGGTTTGTTCTACTACTTTGCCCCAAGCTGTTTTGCCAATTATCTTAGGCGACGAAAGGTACAAACCATACGTAGAAGAGCGACGCAATAAGTACGCTGCTCGAGCGGCTGAGGCCTTCGCAACTCTGGGCGATCACCCAATGCTTAAGGTTGTCGAACCCAAAGGCGCCTTTTATTTGTCAGTAGCTTTTACTGATGACTTTTTGCAGGGAACTTTTAACGAGCCAGCCGCCAACCCATTTGCCCAGAAGCTACTCGATGTCGCCCTAGAGGACATTCCAGAAAAAGATTTTGACAAAAGATTCTGCTACCAACTAATGGCCCGCACTGGGATATGTGTCGTGCCGCTTAGCACGGGCTTTAATAGCGATGCGCAAGGCTTTAGAATGACACTGCTCGAGGCAGATGACGTCGCCTTCACCAAGACGCTCCAAACAATAAAAGAATTTTGTAGCTAGTAAGCAAATGAACCCAAACGATATTCGACCACCAAGACCACCGTTGCCGCCGCGCTCGCCAAGGCCTCAGGCTGATCCGCCGCCTCGCCGGTTTGCGTTTCCTAGTCAGCAGCGACCCGCGGCACCTGAGCCCGCACCGATGCCGCCTACGCCAGAACCAGTTCAGCCTGCGCCGCAGCCTGCACAGCCGGTCGAGCCTGTCCAAGAGATACCGGTGCCCAAATCACCAAAGCGCAAGTTCGGCAAAAGAACTATCTGGGCCGCTGTAGGTCTAGTGATCGTTTTGATCGTGGTTTGTTTGGCTGTTTTTGTTACTTTGGCCAACTCGCATGCAGCCGAGAAAAAACTTGGAAGTGATTACATTAAGGCCATCCAAACCGGCAACTATGACAAGCTAGGTGGTCTAATATACCCACCCATCAAAGATGTAATGGAAAGACTGGGTTCAAGCAAGCAGGCTAACATCAGCAGAGACGACGGCTACAAATCCATATTGACCAAGTCGGGGCAGGTAGATATGGTCGGCAATAATAAACCAACGAAGGCCAAGCTAGTATCAGTGTCGACTGGCGGTGGCGCCAAACACGCCATTCTAACGTATAAGGTTGGAGATAATTTTGTTTCGGTAATTGTGGTTTATGATTCCTCCGGCAAGCCGCACGTGCTGACTATGAAAGAGGGTGATGACAAGATCGATAACGAGTCATTTAAGACTGAATACGAAGCGATCAATAATGACGTCAAGCTTACCAATACTTTGCTCGACCAGACCAATATTCCACAGGGCAGCAGTTCTGCTCAAGTAGGCCCTGGCGCACAGCAGAATTAGCCAAACCTTAGGTGTTAAACAGATGATTCAGTGCTATAATTAAGGCAATGCAGAGCCGTGTAGCCATTCTCGATGCTGGAGGTCAGTACGTTGACCTAGTTCGTAAAGCTGTCGAGCGCCAAGGTATTCCGGCTGACGTCCTAGCTCTCAACACTCCTTTGAGCGAGATCGAAGGTAAGTATGGAGCGATTATAATCTCTGGCAGTCCAGCCAGTTCGCACGAAGAGGCCGCCCCTCAGCCTGATAAATCTATTTGGTCTAGTTCGTTGCCTTTGCTGGGTATTTGCTACGGAATGCAGGCTATGGTGGTTGCTCATGGCGGCGAGGTTGCCAAGAACGCGATTCGTGAAGACGGTCGTGTCACGACACAGGTCGACGTTAAGCATCCAATCTTCAAAGGTATCAAAAAAGATTTCACGGGACTTTTCACGCACGGTGACTTTGTTAAATCTATTCCAGATGGTTTTGAGACAATTGGTTCGCACTCGCTGAGCGACGGATCGACAGCCTATTCTGCCGTTGCTGGTGGCAATAAAGTTGGCGTTCAGTTCCACCCTGAGGTGTTTGATGATACGCCCGAGGGCTATCAATTGTTTAAGAATTTTCTTGATTTGGTCGCCGGTCTTGAGGCTGATGATGGCTTCCAAGAAGCTCAACTTAAGAAACTGATCGAAGTTAAGCAAGCCCAGATCGCCAAACAAGCTGGCGATAAACACGTCATCGCTTTTGTCAGTGGCGGAGTGGACTCTAGCGTGGCGGTTAGTCTGGCAGCAGGAGTTATCCCGGACGAGCGCATGGATGCTTTCTATATCGACAACGGCTTCATGCGTGATGAGGACGACATGGTGATCGAAGCTTTGCGTGCAGCCGGCATTCCCGTCAACAAAGTTGATGCTGTTGCGGATTTTGAACAGGCAACAGTAGAGATTGACGGCGTTGTCAGTCAGCCTTTGTCAGAAGTCACAGACCCAGAGACTAAGCGCAAGATTATTGGCAAAGCCTTTATTGATGTTCAGAACAAAATTGTTGCAGGTCTAAACTTGTCTGAGGCAATGTTGTTGCAGGGAACAAATGCCGCCGACCGTATCGAGAGCGGGCACAGTACCGGCGACAACAACACCATGACGATTAAGACGCACCACAATCAGGTCAAGGAAGTCCAAGATCTCAAAGCCGCTGGTCTTTTGATTGAGCCTATTGATGATTTGTTTAAGGATGAGGTGCGCGAACTTGGCCGGCAACTAGGTTTGCCGGATGAGCTTGTGGAGAGGCAGCCTTTCCCTGGTCCGGGTCTGGCTATCAGAATTATTGCTTCTGCTGAGTCCTCGACGGATTTGCAGCCAGCAGCTGAAGAAGCCGCAATCCAAAAGTTTATAGAAAAAGATGCCTACAAAACCACCGCTCACTTGCTGCCGATTCGTAGTGTTGGTGTCGGCGGTGATGAGCGTTCACATTTGTCTGTAGCGGCGCTTGATCACGGCGATCTATTGGCCGACGATCTTGTTAAGCTGGGTAGCGATTTGCCAGCTCACTTCCGCGAAACCGTTAACCGCGTGATTTATGCGCTTGGGCCACAGTCTTTGACTGAACGTTCTTTGACTAAGACCTTACTGACGGCTGATGTGCGGGCTCAACTACGACAGGCCGACAAAATCGTCTTTGAAGAAATGCGTTCGGCTGACTTATTGGGCGGCATCAAGCAGTTCCCAGTTGTCTTGTTGCCTTTGTCATTCGGCGCTACTGGCCAGAGGTCGATTGTCTTGCGCCCTGTAATTACCAGCACCTTCATGACCGTACAAGCTATGTTGCCTGAGCGTGATCTGCCGGCCGGCTTTCTTGATAAGATCACAGAACGAATTCTTGCAGAAGTAGAAGGCATCTCCCAAGTTTTCCTTGATCTAACTAATAAGCCACCGGCTACTACTGAGTGGGAGTAGTGATGGCGACCAAACTACTATATCTAGAGGCTTTTGATATTGTCTCTTGCGAAGCACAAGTTGTTAGCGTGGATAAAGCCGAAGACGGACGAGACGTAGTCATATTGGATCAAACATGTTTTTATCCTCGTGGCGGCGGGCAAGACTGGGACACAGGAACTGTTAAGGCCGAGGGCGGTAGTTTTTCTGTCGAAGAAGTGCGCCTAGACGAGCACGGAGTAGTTCACCATATTGGTAATCTTGAAGGTAAGTTATCCGTAGGCCAGTCTGTTCAATGCGAAGTTAACAAGAGCACTCGCCAGTTAAATACTAAGCTCCACTCCGCTGGTCACTTAGTAGATATGGCGATGCAAGATTTGCAGCCAGAGTGGATTCCCGCCCGAGGAGCTCATTATCCTCATATGAGTTTTGTGGAATACCAAGTTCCACAAGAAGCCCAAGTTAATGAGGAATTCAAAGCCATAGTTCAAGCTAGGGTCAGCGAATTGTCAAAGAGCGCATATGACAACCAATTACTTTTTATGTCCAAGGATGAAATGACCAAATATTGTCGACATGTGCCAGATAATCTACCCTCTAATAAGCCATCACGAATAGTTTTATATTCTGATGATTTCGGCATTCCTTGTGGAGGTACTCATGTTAAAAAAGCTCAAGATGTAGGTGACATCACAATCACAAAGATCAAGATCAAAAAAGGTCTAGCCAAGGTTAGCTATGCTGTCGACGGCATAAACTGATAGGATTAATAAGATGCAGAGATACACTCCAAAAGATATTGAGACCAAGTGGCAAGACAAGTGGGAAGCCGATAAGATTTATCAGGCCTCTGAGGATCCGGCTAAGCCTAAAAAGTACGTTCTAGAGTATTTCCCTTATCCGAGCGGTGCGGCTATGCACGTTGGCCATGTTCGCAACTATACGATTGGTGATGCTGTTGCTCGCTTTGGTCGAATGACAGGTCATAACGTTTTACATCCGATGGGTTGGGATGCGTTTGGTCTTCCAGCTGAGAATTATGCTATCAAAACCGGCAATAGCCCCAAGCAAATAATTGCCGAAAGTACTGCTAAGTTCAAAAAACAGTTGATGCAAATGGGCTTTAGCTACGACTGGTCGCGCGAGATAAATAGCTCTGACCCCGAATACTACAGGTGGACTCAGTGGTTTTTCTTGATGCTCTTCAGCAAAGGCTTAGCTTATCAGAAGGAGGCGATGGTTAACTGGGATCCAGTCGACAAGACAGTGCTTGCCAACGAGCAAGTCATTGATGGGAAAGCCGAACGCAGCGGCGCAACCGTAGAAAAGAAGTCGCTCAACCAGTGGTTCTTTAAGATTACTGATTATGCTGATCGTTTGATTGAAGATCTTGATGACCTTGATTGGTCTGATGCAATCAAGTCTATGCAGCGCAACTGGATAGGCAAGAGTAAAGGTGCCGAAGTCGAGTTTAAGATTGATGACTACAATGACAAACTAACCGTATTTACGACAAGACCCGACACATTATTTGGTGCAACTTTCATGGTGCTTGCGCCAGAGCATCCGCTGGTTAAAGCAATAACCACTGAAGGCCAGAAGTCAGAAGTTGAAGCCTACATCAAGGCGGCAGGCGCCAAGACCGAAATTGAGCGTCAAGACACCGACCGCGATAAAACAGGTGTTTTTACTGGTGCATATGCAATTAATCCTGTGAACGACGCTAAGGTTCCGATCTGGATAGCAGACTACGTACTAGCCGGCTATGGAACGGGCGCAATTATGGCAGTACCAGCACATGATGAGCGCGACCATGCCTTTGCCAAGAAGTTTGATTTGCCAATTACTCGAGTTGTTAAGAACAACGCGCCGGACGAAGAGTGTAGCCCCGAAGAGGGTCTGATGGTTAACTCGGGCAAATACGATGGTCAAAGTTCATCTGACGCGAGAGAGAATATTGTCGCAGATCTAGAAAAGTCCAAGACAGCCCAAGAAGTCATTAACTACAAAATCCGCGATTGGCTAATCAGCCGTCAGCGCTATTGGGGCGCACCGATTCCGATTATTCACTGTCCCAAAGACGGAGCCGTGGCCGTACCAGAGGACCAGCTGCCGGTTGTTCTGCCCGATGTTGAGAGCTATGAGCCTAGTGGCGACGGTCGTAGCCCTCTGGCTAATGTCAAAGAGTTTGTAAACACGACTTGTCCTAAGTGTGGCGGTCCCGCCGAGCGCGAAACCGACACTATGGACGGCTTTGCATGCTCAAGCTGGTACTTCCTACGATTTGCCGATCCGCACAATGACCAAGCTGCCTTTAGTAAGGACAAGGCTAAGTTTTGGCTACCTGTTGATGACTATATCGGCGGTGCCGAACATGCTGTTATGCATCTTTTGTATGCTCGTTTCTGGACTAAGGTTATGTACGATGAGGGCCTGATTGAGTTTGATGAGCCCTTCGCCAAGCTTCGCAATCAGGGAATGATTTTGGCGCCAGATGGCAACAAGATGAGCAAGAGCAAGGGCAACACCATTGAGCCAGACGGCCTGATCGAGCAGGGCTATGGCGCCGACAGCATACGTATTATGGAGCTGTTCGTCGGCCCTTGGAACCAAGCAGCTAACTGGAGTGTCGAGGGAATGGGCGGGGCACATAGATTCTTGCAACGTGTCTGGACGCTGGTGCAAGAGTTCAACGAAAGTGACGGTGGCTCGAGTGAGTCCCCAGAGCTGCAACGCGTCATGCATGCAACCACCAAGAAGGTGACTCAAGACCTTGGCGATCTAAGCTTTAACACAGCTATCGCCGCACTAATGGAGTGTGTCAACGAACTCTATCGGATTAAGGCCAATGATAAGTACGGTTCTGCTGAGTGGCGATGGGCGCTCGAGTCATTGCTACAGTTGTTGGCACCATTTGCGCCACATATCAGCGAAGAGCTGTGGCAGCAACTTGGTCAAAAAGGGTCAATACATATTAGTGAATGGCCAGCCTATGACGAAAAGTATTTGATTCAAGACTCTGTAACTATAGTCATTCAGGTTAACGGCAAACTACGAGGTGATATTCAGGTCGCGACTGATGCTGTTGAGGAGGTGGTAGTTGATGCCGCTAAATCTAACGAAAAAGTTGCAGCGCACCTAAAGGATCAGACTATTCGTAAAACCATTTACGTACCCAAAAAGCTCGTTAACTTTGTTGTTTAGTTAGGGTTGCAAAAAAAGTAGATTTATGGTAAGATACTAATAATATGCCGGCCCAACTATCAGTAGTAAGAACCAGAGCGATTGAGCTGGCCTCACAGCCCGATATGCTGCAGCAGCCTCTGCAGAGTTTTGAGGGTGTTGAAGGTGCTAAGTTAGAGGCTGACGCCCACCTCAATATATGCATTAGTCAGCTAGCCGAAACCTTAGTAACTTCTGTCGATCACCGCCAAAGATTTATGACGCAGTTTTCTGCCAAAATTACTGATGAGTTTGCCGATACTCCTAATACAAAAATTAATCGTAAGCAGGCTCTTTCTATTTTTGATATGTGTCTCACTGGCACATATCGTGACCTGAACGCTGTCGCTCAGATTATCGATGGGTCCCCGCTTGGCTTAAGAACTCAAGAAGCTTGCAAGCAATATGTTAACGTTTGTGACAACCTAGAATTGCCCCAAAAGACGACTATAAATGGTGCTCCCATCTCATATAGGGACTACTTGGGTGGCAAAAAGCCGATTGTAAATGGTCTCAATACGTTTTTTCATTTTGCGAGCATCACCACGGATCACGCATCAGGCATGAAGGTCAGTCCCGAAGAGAGAGCGAGACGGTTAGTTCTCTCTGATAAAGGCATGCGTAAGATCGCGAGTCTTACTCCAAATCAAGCAAACATGGCCAGCACATTAAGGGTTGATAAAAACGAAAAGGGCATTGACGTCGCTGCGGATTTAGAAAAGCTGCGAAAGCTGCCAAAACACGCTGGCTTTGACTCTCTAACGAGACCTCATTTGCGTTGCCCAGCCTTGCCCATAATGCCAGAGACGCCACTAACGCACAGCGGATCGGCTATTAGTAAGCTTTGGGCAATGACTACGGAGCTCGTCGTTGCCACTAATCTGCATGCTCTTGACAGTGACGACGAAGCCTACCGAATAGTGGGTGACAGCTACGATACTGATGTGCGTGAAGTAGCTTGATCTAGACACCTAGATTCACCTCTTGAGAAAAGCAGCCAAATCGGTTAGAATAAATGTAAGTTTGTTAACCTAATCTAAAGGACAAGTCACCTATATGGGTAAACCAAAGAAGCGAACAAGCCCTCGTAAGACCGGCACCCGCCGAAGTCACTTGGTGCTTAAGCTGGCCCGCAAAGTCAACGGCAAGTCACCGGTCAAGATTCGCACCACTAAGCGCGAATCTGCCAAAGTGTAGCCCCTAGTACCACGAAGGAATTTAACAATATGGCCTCGAATCGTCACCTCGGTCGAATTATCGCTCTCCAAACTCTCTACGAGCAAGAGTTACGGCTAGAAGCTGCCGACAAAAGCTTCGATTCTAAAGAGGTTTTGGATCGCAATGTCGCCCGCTACAAGGAGATGATTGACGATGTGCCATTCATTCAGCAGCTAGTTGCCGGTGTCACTAAGCAGGCTCCTGAGTTAGATGCGACCTTGCAGCCAGTTGCACCAGAGTGGCCAATTGATCAGATCGCCCGTATGGATCGCTTGGTACTACGCATCGGTCTATACGAACTTCAGAACGAAGCCGATGTACCGCCCAAGGTGGTTATCAATGAGGCAGTTGAGCTTGCCAAGGCCTTTGGTGGTGATAATTCATCTAAGTTTATCAACGGTGTTCTTGGCACCTTGCTACGACAGCAAGAAGCCGACAAGCCAGCAGCCAAGGCTGCAAAGAAGCCAGCCGTGGCCAAAAAAGCACCAGCCAAGAAGACTTCCGTAAAAAAACCAACTGCCAAGAAAACAACTAAGAAGTAAGGTAATAAGAAGTGCAGAGACCCAAACCAATACAAGGCATCAAAAAACTGGCGCTCAAGCGACGTCCAGTGATTGATGAGGTTGTCCGCGAGACCACTTCTGGCGGCATAGTTTTTAGGCGTCATGCCAAGACTAAAGAGGTTCAGATCTTGCTGATGCAAGACGCCAAGAACCGCTGGACTATACCTAAGGGTCACGTTGAGCCGGGCGAAGAGCCAAAGGGTACGGCTGAGCGCGAGATTCGCGAAGAGACCGGACTTAAGGAGATGAAAGTTCACAGTTGGCTAGGCAAAGTTAACTTCCGCTACCGACGTAACCATACTTTGGTGCTGATGACGATGCATATCTATCTGGTGGAAGGTTTGGGTGAAAGTGACAAGCTACATCCCGAGGACTGGCTCAACGACATCAAGTGGCTGCCAGCCAGCGAAGCCGTCGACAAGATTGCTTATGACGATATTGGTAAGATAATTCTGCTTGGCATGAAGAAGATTCGAGAAGGCAAGCTATAAGTCATGGATAATTCTGCATACCTCGCTTTTGCAGCAGATAAGTTAAAGGTCACCTTCAACGACATCAATCTGTTGATCACGGCCTTTACGCACCGCTCTTATCTCAACGAGCACAAAAAGACGGTCAAAGAGCACAACGAGCGACTGGAGTTTCTTGGCGACGCTGTTCTCGAGCTGGTAGTCACAGAGTATCTTTATACCAACTATTCTGAGCCCGAGGGTGTTTTGACCAACTGGCGTAGTAGTTTGGTCAGGACCGAAAGTATCGGCGCAGCTGCTGCCAAGTTTGAGTTTGAACCTATGCTGCGACTCAGTCGTGGTGAAAAGCGTGGCTCTGATCGAGCTCGTGCTCAGATCTTGGCCAATAGCTTTGAGGCTGTTGTCGGTGCTATTTATCTTGATCAAGGCTATGATGTTGCCAAAGGCTTCCTAACGGCTAGTATTCTGAGCACTTTTGAAGAGATTTTGAGCAGTGGATCGTGGATGGACTCCAAGTCGCACCTGCAAGAACTCGCCCAAAGCCAAGAGACTGCCACCCCCGTTTATAAGGTCATGAATGAGGACGGCCCAGACCACGATAAGACCTTCACAGTTGGCGTTTACGTTAACGATAAGTTGCGTGGACAGGGAACTGGTCCGAGCAAGCAAGCTGCTCAGCAGAAGGCTGCTGAGGCCGCGCTCATATACTACGAGCAGGCCGATAAGACCGATTAGGTTTGACAACAGAGGCGCTTATCTGTAAAATAGCAAGCATTGTATTTAGCAACCTATAAGTTTTAGGAAGAAAAGAGCACAGATAGATATATGATAGTTATTCGCATGCAACGTACCGGCCGCAAAGGACACGCTATGTTCCGTGTAGTCGTTCAAGATTCACGACAGGCTCCTACTAGTGGCAAGGTTGTTGCCCGTCTTGGTAGCTTTGACCCGCACACCAAAGCAACCATTCTTGATAAAGAAAAGGCAGCTTTCTATCTTGAGCACGGTGCTCAGCCATCACCTCGCGTTGTTCGCTTGCTTACGGCCGAAGGCGTTAAGCTACCATCATGGGTTAAGCAGCCAGCTGATAAAGAGCGTGTTACTCGTAACGCTGACAAGCGCCGCAGTACTCGTCCTGAAGAACCTGTAGAAGAAGTCGCTGAGGCTACAGCAGAAGAAGCTGTTGCAGAAGTCGCAGCCGAGACCCCAGAGGAAGCTCCAGCCGCTGAAGCTGTCGAAGAAGCTCCCGTCGAAGTCGAAGAAGATGTAGAAACTCCAGCTGAAGAACCAGTTGTCGAGTCCGAAGAAGCTGCTGAGCCAGCAGCTGAAACCCCTGAAGCCCCTGCCGAGGAAGCACCAGCTGAAGACGAAGAAACCAAGACTGCTTAGTCAGTCGAACGAAAACTTCACAATAAAGCACTAGTAGAGTTTGTTATAATTGATGTAAGTACGGGAGTACTTTTAATAAACTAACTGACGAGGAGTCTGTCACATGAGTGAAATTGATCAACAGTTTATAGAGTACGTAGTAAAGTCTCTAGTCGGCAATCCTGATGCCGTCCAAATCGAACGTCGTATCGACGAGAAGGGCGTTTTGCTCGAGCTAACCGTCGACCCAGAAGATCTAGGCCGTGTAATCGGTAAGCGCGGCGCTACTGCCCAGTCATTGAGAACTCTTTTACGTGCGCTTGGCACCAAGAACGACGCACGCTACAACCTAAAGATTATAGACAATGGTCCACTAGACCACGCTGGATCTAGTAGCTCAAGCGACGACAATGCTCAGCCCGCAGATGACGCCACTGATGCACCCGCACCAGCACCAGAAGAAGAGCCAGTCGCTGAAGTCCCAGCTGAGGCTCCAGTTGAAGAGCCAGCCGCACCAGTACAGCCAGAGGAGCCAGCCGCTCCAACTGAAGAAGATCAGGCCAGTGACCGTTTGCGCCGAACCCGCGCTGAGCTAGCCGATCTCGACGACCTAGACGTCTAAAGCACTTGAAAGCACCTGATGCATCAGGTATAGTAATTCCCGGTTAATTAGACAGACTTAAAAGCAAAAACAAACAAGCTCTTTGCGAGCATCATATAGATGAGAGCTTTATGTGACCGCGACAACCCCCTAATACGGGGTTGTTTTGGTTTTAGGCTATATGAGCTGCGCCGGTGTTACTGGTTCTACATGGAACTGTGCGAATACAATATCTGGGCCTTCGTATGCTGGCTGAGCTCTAAGCTCAAAGCCTGCTATCACATAGCCAGTACCAGAAGCGCCTTCGTTAAGATCGGCTAATGCTTGTCGCTGACTTTCGAGCCCTAGAAGCGGATCTTTTTGATGTTCGTAACTCCTTGATGCCAGATCGTAGTACCATATTGCTTTATGCGTAGTGTTGAGCTCGTGCATCATATCTCCGCCAGCATCGCGGGACTCAACGGCTTTGGTGACTATTCTCTGACCCGTTTTTTGGGCACGTACCTGTCGTTTTTGGGCTAGTCGAATGACCTCCGCCTCTCGTCTGTGAGTTTGCTTGTCTTGGCGGTTAAGTTTTTTGCCTGCACTAAACTGACTCGCTTCAATAGCGACTTCGCATTGTTCGCCAAAACTTAGCTCTGGTGTAACATGAGAACTACCAAGGATTCCGTTGAACGCAGGCATTATAGCTCCTAATCCACCCCTACTATTGATTGTTGATTATGATACCAAATAAACATTTGGTCAATATAGATGTAGAATGTGTAGATGAAGATTCAGATTATTACTCTCTTTCCGGAGATGTTCGACGGTGTTCTGGGCAACAGCATGCTCTGGAAGGCTAGCGATAAGGGCATTGTCAGCTACGAAACAATTGATCTGCGTCAGTTTGGCCTAGGGCCACGCCGGCAGGTCGATGACACCCCCTACGGCGGCGGTGACGGTATGCTGATGATGATCGAGCCATTAGTTGCTGCGATCGAGCATGCCAAGGCTAATGATCCTAGCGCCAAGGTGTTCTTGCCAACACCTCGCGGTAAGTTGTACAAGCAGTCCGATGCCAAGCGACTGGCAGCCGATGGCGGCGGTCTTATAATTATCTGTCCGCGCTACGAAGGTTATGATGAGCGTGTCACTAAATGGGTTGATGAGAGCTTCTGCATCGGCAATTACGTCCTTACGGGCGGGGAACTGCCGGCGATGGTGCTAGTAGACTCAGTCGTCCGCCTGCTGCCGGGTGTCCTTGGTGGCGAGAACTCGGCTGAGATTGAATCCTTCCAGCAAGACGACGAAAGCATCGAGTTCCCGCAGTACACAAGACCCGAAGAGTTCCAAGGCATGAAAGTCCCTGACGTTCTGCTAAGTGGACATCATGCCGAAATCGAAAAATGGCGCCAATCAAAGGTGCAGTAATTACTGCACCTGAGCTAAAAGCTTAACGGTAAACTGGGTTCCACGGCGCCTTGAGCTGCTGACTTTGATAGAGCCATGAAAGTCGCGTGTTACGTATTCGCGCACTATCGATAATCCAATTCCGAGTCCACGCCCGGAGTGGCCTTTTGTCGTGTAGAAAGGCTCAAAGAGATGAGGTAGCTCGAGCGCGGGTATGCCTTTGCCCCAGTCCGTGACGCGGATCGTAAGCCAGTGCCGATTTTTGGATATGTTAACTCTTACTAACGAGGCTTGGTCATAGTTGCCATCCTCACTATATGCATCAATCGCATTAAGTATAAGGTTTGCCACCAAGTGTTGGAACTTAACTGGATCACCATAAAGCTTACAGTCTGGGACTGCATCTATCTCAAGACTTACTCCAGATTTTTTTGCCATCGGTAGCACTATTCGTTTTAGTTGATCTAGCTGTGGCTTAATAGAAAAGCTAGTCACGTTGCCTTGATGTCTGACTTGCTGCCGAGCTGACTCCACATAACGTCGGAGTATTTGCATGTCCCGTTTGAGATGAGTGATTGTGGGTGACTGCTGGTCACTAAGCTCGAGGTGTAACAATGCCGCACTCAAAGGATTGCTGATTTCATGAAGTAAGGTGGCGCTGAGTCTTCCTAGTTCGGCAAAGTGCTGGAGTTCGTGCAGCTTTTCAGTGCTGGCCTGTAAGTCTACCAAGTCTGAGAATGACTTTTCTTTAAAGGCAAGCTTTAGCACCATGTCTTATTCCCGATCACTTGCGACAACTTGCATAGACTCTAGTCTGTATCCGAGACCATGCACGGTTTTGATGAGGTTATTAGCGAAGGGCCTATCTATCTTGTCGCGCAGGCTTTTAATATGAACATCGACAGTGTTTGTCCAGATTGTATCCGCTCCCTGCCATGCATAGCGCGTCAGCGCATTGCGGGTTACGACTGTGCCAGCATGCTCCATAAGGCACTCTAGCAAAGCAAATTCCTTCCGCCGAAGAGTGATCTCTATGCCATCTCGGGTTACATGAAATGTGTGTCGATCAAGTGATACGTCGCCAACATTAAGTTGTCGTAATGTTTTGACCTGACCTTGGGTGGTCCTGTGAAGTACGCGCAACCTAGCCTTGAGCTCGCCTAGGCTGAATGGCTTTGTTAGGTAGTCATTTGCACCAGCATCGAGCAAGTTAATCTTGCTCATGACATGGCTATCACCCGACAAAATTAAAATCGGGGCGCTGAGGCCCCGATCGCGTAGTTGCCGGCAAACCATAATGCCGGTCATGTCTGGGAGGTTGAGGTCGAGAATGATGACATCAAAGTTATCGGTGTCGACTTTGTAGAGTGCAAGTTGTCCGGTTGCAGCCACTTCGACGTCATGGCTGCTCCGCAGTGCTTGCACCAAGGCGGTGGAAATACTGCGGTCATCTTCGATTAGTAAGGTCTTTGGTAGCGTTTGCATGATGCTAATTATTGCGCACAAACATTAAAAAACTATTAAATCACCAGTTTTTGCAATATTAACAAATTATGGTAAAAAAGTCCATACTTTTTACGTCAGTGTTATTTGGAGTCGAAACGAGACTGAACTTCGTGCCAGTTCACCACATGCCACCATGCCTTGATATAGTCGGCGCGCTTGTAGGTGTAATCGAGGTAGTAGGCGTGTTCCCAGACGTCTAAGCCTAGCAATGGGGCAGGTCCGCCGCTATTGAGAGGGGAATCTTGGTTAGGTGTAGTAACAATTGATAGGTCTGGCTGTAGCCATGCCCAGCCGCTGCCAAATACTCCAAGAGCCTGTGTCTCAAAGGCGTCCATAAAGCTCTGATAATCACCGTACTTCGCCTTAAGAGCGTCGGCTAGAGCGCCAGTGGGCTCAACACCGCCGTCTGGGGACATAAACTTCCAGAACAGAGTGTGATTGTAGTGCCCGCCGCCGTGATTGCGGACAACGGAGCGGACCGATTCTGGCACGGCGTCGAGGTTGCTAATAAGCTCTTCTAGGGATTTGCCAGCTAACTCGGGGGTCTTGTCGATAGCGCCATTTAACTTATCAACGTAAGTTTGGTGGTGCTTGCTGTGATGCAGCTCCATAATGTCTTTACTAATGTATTTGCCAAATGCATCGTAGCCGTAATCTAGGTCAGGTAGTGTGAACATTTAGGATTCCTAATCTTTATCTACTAATTCTAAGCCGAAACCTTTCGATAGTCCACCATAAACCATCTCCATAAATTGTTGGCACTATAAGCAAAATAGTGGTATTATCTCTTATTATATGAGAGCAAATACAGGTAATGAAGAGTGGTGGACAGGTTTTGACCCTGAGACCATGGTTGGTCAAGGCGTTAATCCAGATGTGGCCGATGTGTACGCACTGATGGCCGAGCATAGGGCTGAGAACCCAGATCAAATAGGTGACCGCACATACAATCCAGGTGTTTTGTGGGGAGGTGAGCGCTTAACTAAGGGCGACTCGGTTTATGCTGATATAGCCAGAGGATATCTGGCAGACTATTATATTGTAGACTTCTTGGCCGATAAAGTTATTAGATTCACTGAAGGAAAGGGTGTTAATTCCAAAACTGTGCTTGAAGATGCCAAGAGGGCCTCTGATCTGATAGCATTTAATAATAGGATTCAAGGCAATGCCGGCACCCCAGTGATTTTTTCCGATGTGGATGATGGTAAACTCGACATCATTGGTGGCCGTGCTACAGGTGATCCCATAAATCCGGCTGTGGTGCGAGGCGCTATATCTGTTAATCCTACAGCCTGGGGCCCAAAAACTGTTACTGTTTATCTGAACGGTGGTGGCACCAGCGATGGCAGTGAACTATCTGCAAACCATTTCCAAGTGCCAGTTTCTGAGAGATACGACGGTAGGCTTAACAACGGCGACAATATACCGGCTACCAAGCAATTTGTTGACCCCATATCAATGAAGCCCTACAGAGACTCTAAGTATGTAAGCCACCCCGATCAGTTAAACGAAGGAATCAACTTTTCTTCAGCAAAAGCTGCTGTGGCTACAAGGCAGCTTTGGTTGGCTGGCGAAGATACTATCTTCAGCTTTGGTGAAAGACTGGCCTCAACTCCGGTAGCAGAAGACTGGATGGCTAGCACTGGTACATATTACGGCGTACATAACGTAGGTAGGCATGCACTTTTGTTGCTAGCTGATGTTACGGAAAGAATCGGCATTGATCTTGAAGAAAACGAAGTGATCAAAGCTCGCTTTGATAGGTGGAGAGAAGTAATAAAAGAGGCAGTCGACGAGGTTGCTGAAATTCCAGACCTAGAGGCTATGGCAACTTCACCGACAAGGCGATATGAGTATAAGACAAAAGTCGTACTAGTTGCTGATTTAGCTGATTCACTAGGTGTCGAGCACGCTTTAGCTGTTCAAGCTTAAAGTATTATTAATGCAAATTTTGATGCCCGTTAGGGATATTGTGGCGGAAGACTTTGTACAAAGTAGCGATCACCACTAGGGTTTTCGGGGCTATTGTCGGACAAGTGCTCGGGCGGGCTGGCAAATAAGAAGTCGAGTGGAGCGTTTGGGTCGGGGTTTCTAAGAGAGTGTACAGCACCTGCTTCTACAACAAATGTCGTGCCAGCTGTGGTTTGCTGCGGTTCTTGCCATGTGACCGTTTCGCCTTCGACGTGACCTATGTTCATTTCGCCAACGCCTGATAAAAAGTGATAAGGCTCAGTGCCTATATTGTGGCGATGAGGGTTCACGTGTCCGCTTGGCATGACTCGCGCCGCATAAAGCTCATAAGGACTCACGCCAACCTCAGGGGATTCAATAGCTGGTAGTTCGTCTAATTTTGCGATTATGATACCTGCCTTGGGGTCAAGGCCGTGCTGGGAGTCGAGTACGGATTTTGCTTCTTCGGTATTGACTGCTTGCAATGCTGCAACAACAGGTGATTGGTCTTCGTTGTTTTCGCCGGAACCATGGTCAGTTGACTCGCTCATATGGAAACCTTTCTTTTTGTATTGCTACTAACAGCATACTATAAATTTGACAAATACATACTCAAACAGTCTAACCATGTAAATCTATTGAATTTATAGGTGTAAGCATGTACGCTATAACAAGATATGCAAGCCCTAGTTATTGATACTAATGACCAACCTTGGGAAGAGTCCCATGGCTTTACTAAGGCCGATGTGCCTATGCCCGTGCTCGACGAGGCTAATAATCCCGAAGACGCCGCCTCAGTTATCATCAAGCTTAAGTACGCGGGTGTATGTGGCTCGGATCGTGGTCTGTGGTATCGCGCAGCCTTTAAGGATCAGTTTGCTCACGGCCTAGAAGTCGAGAACAAAAAAGTCCGTATTATGGGTCACGAGTTTGTGGGCGAAATCGTTCAAGAAGGATCAATGGTCAAGGCGCTCTACTCCGATCCAGATCCGCAAAACATGGCCAAAGTCCAAGTTGGCAATCTTGTCTCTGGCGACTCGCACGTTACTTGTGGCCGCTGTTACCAGTGCCGCATAGGCGAATCCAACGTCTGCATGAACGAGGCAATCTTGGGCATTACCATTGATGGCGTTTTTGCAGAGTACGCTAAGCTACCTGCCAAGAACCTTTGGGCGATTGATCAGCAGCGCATTCGTCCAGAAGTGGCAGCTATTATGGATCCTTTTGGTAACGCTGTTCACGCACTTACCAAGGTTGATGTTCGTGGTCGTCGTGTAGCTATCTTTGGCTGTGGCCCGATCGGGCTGTTCTCGCTGCTTATTGCTCAAAAGTTTGGTGCCGCCAAAGTTATCATGATTGACGTCAATGAGGCCAACCTCAACATGGCCAAGCAACTGGGTGCCGAAGAGACCATTCTTATCCAACCGAAGCAAAAGGCCAATCCATGGGAAGGCGATCCAGAAGTTATCGAGCGCATTATGGAGCTAACCTACGGTAAGGGCGTAGACGTATCAATGGAAATGGCCGGTCCTGCGTCCTCAATCAACAACAGCATTGATGCTACTCGTCGCGGTGGTGATGTTGTCCTGTTTGGCGTTAAGGATGGCGACGTAACTATTCCGCATTTCCCGCGTGTCATTGTTAGGGGTCTGACACTACATGCCGTCATCGGTCGACGTATTTTTGAGACATGGCAGATCTCACAGCGCCTATTATCGCAGTCCAGCAATGGCATTCAAGACAAGATATGGAACGTCATCCTTAATGGTGGCCACGATACCATGATTGATCTGTCTTCGTTCGATCCTGAGAGCTTTGAACAGAAGCTTAATGAGAAGCCAAAACTTCTCTTTAATATGGAAGGATAGTGCATGTACGGCAAACTCCAAGATATTCTCAATACTGAGATTCAATCAATCCGTGAGCAGTCTCTATATAAGGAAGAGCGAGTGCTTCAGTCTCCGCAAGGCAGGGAGATCACAGTCGATGGACGTCAAGTGCTAAACTTCTGCTCCAACAACTACCTCGGGTTTTCTGGTACGGATGCTATTAGGCAAGCTGCTGACGAAGCTTTAGCCAAGTGGGGTTTTGGCCAAGCGTCAGTTAGATTTATTTGCGGAACTCAAGGCATTCACAAAGAGCTCGAATCGGCCACTGCTGCATTCTTAGGCCTTGAAGATGTTATTACTTATAGCTCTTGCTTTATGGCAAATGTCGGACTGTTTCAGACCTTCTTTGGTCCAGAAGATGCCATCATCAGTGATGAGCTAAACCACGCCTCAATTATCGATGCTGTTAGATTGACCAAATCAGAGCGCCTAATCTACAAGCACATGGACATGGCGGATCTTGAAGAAAAGCTTAAGTCAGTAGTCGACAAGCGCCTAAGAGTCATTGCTACGGACGGTGTATTCTCTATGGATGGTCACATAGCGCCTCTTAAGGAAATCTGTGACCTAGCTGATAAGTATGACGCTCTAGTTATGGTTGACGATGCTCACGGCACCGGAGTTATTGGCGACAGCGGACGGGGAACACCCGAATACACTGGCACCATGGATCGCATCGACTTCTTAACCGGAACTTACGGCAAGGCGCTTGGCGGTGCTGGCGGTGCTTTTACTGCATCCCACAAAGAAGTTATCGAATATCTGCGTCAACGTTCACGCACCTATTTGTTCTCCAATGCGTTAGAAGTCGGGACGGCAGGTGCGGCCATTTGGGCAATGAAACAAATTGATGAACACCCTGAGATTGGTCAAAAGCTCAAAAGCAACGTTAAGCTCTTCCGCGATAAGATGACTGAAGCTGGCTTTGCTGTTGCGGGCAGTGATCACCCAATCACGCCGATTATGTTCTCCGAAGAAGCTGCCGTCGGCACTGCTAGCAAGATGTTTGATGAAGGTATTTACGTAGTTGGTTTCTCATTCCCAGTTGTACCTAAGGGCAAAGCCCGTATTCGTGTGCAGATATCAGCGGCCCATAACGAGGACGATGTTATCAAACTTGTAGATAAGTTTGCTCAACTGGCACTTCCGGCCTAAGGTTAGATATGAGTAGAGCGCTGTTTGGAACCGATGGAGTCAGGGGTCTAGCAGGACAATATCCGCTGGACACTGATGGAGCTATCAAAATCGGTCGAGCTGTTGGAGCGCTTTTTGCATCCGAGGGACAGAGTATTGTTATCGCCGGTGATCCGCGCGAGTCATCAGCTGGCCTAATAGAGTCTTTGACTCAAGGCTTGATCGCCGTTGGAGTTAATGTAGTTAACATTGGGGTTATCCCTACGCCTGGGTTAGCTTATATAACTCGTGAACACGATAACTTTGTAGCCGGCGTTATGGTTACAGCCAGCCATAATCCGTATCAATACAATGGCGTAAAGGTTTTTGATGCCAAGGGCGACAAGCTCTCCGATAATACAGAAGTTCGACTTAATAGTTTGATTGAAGATGGTGCTCCAGACCGCGGACATGGTGAAGTGAGCTACAACAACGATCTAATTAAGACTTACGAGGACTTTCTGGTTGGTAGTGCGCAAGGTCTGGACCTCGGTGGTTTGTCGATAGCGATCGACACTGCGAACGGTGCTGCTAGCGGCCTAGCCGGACGTGTCTTTAGTCAATTGGGTGCGAAAGTAACGGCTTTATCGTACGCACCGAACGGTAAAAACATTAACGACAAATGTGGTGCTACAGATACGACCACCTTACAAGAAGCGGTAGTCAAAAACCAGCTTGCTATAGGCATTGCTTTTGACGGCGATGCCGACCGGCTGATGCTAGTCGATCAGCAGGGCAGACAGTTTAATGGCGATCACATATTATATTTACTCGCAGTGTCAGGCGACCTTAAGGGCGTGGTGGCGACGGTAATGAGCAATCTTGGCTTTGAGAAGGCTCTGGACCTTCGTGGCATAAAATTGGACAGGGTGAACGTTGGCGACAGATATGTTCTAGACGGTCTCGTAAATACAGGCTATAAGCTTGGCGGTGAACAATCAGGACATATTATATTACCGAATCTACTAGCGACTGGGGACGGCATATTAGCTGCCGTACAAGTTGCACGAGCCATAGTTGCCAGTAATAAGTCATTGGCACAGTGGTACGATGAGGTGCCTATGTTACCTCAAGCTTTAGTTAATATTGCATTGACCGACAAGACGCGTCTAGATAGCCCAGAGGTTAAATCATTTATAGAGGAGCAAACTGCTGCAATGGCCAGCGCGGGTCGTATACTAATAAGGCCATCTGGTACTGAGCCATTGGCTCGGGTTATGGTTGAGGCACCGAATGCTCAAGAAATTGCCAACACTGTAGCAAAAAAATTAGTGGAGCTGGTAGCCTAAATGACAGATTTTCCTGATAATTTTGAAGAATCAACACGCACATTGCCACTGGAGAGCTTGAGTCAAGCCGGTCAAGAAGCGGCAAGTCAACTTAATGAGCGAGGCTATGAAGTCCGAGTAGGTCTAACGACTGATCTAGCAGATCAAATTGAAGCTATGGCCAAGGAGCCTAGCATTCGAGAATTTTGCCCCAATGACTGCGGTGGCCGGTTTGCCGACAGACCTTCAACCGAACTTTGGCTATCCAAGAAGCGAGCTACGTTTGTGCTGGTCAACAAGTCATCAGATAGTCATGACTTAAGCTTGGTTGGCTATGGTTGGGTTGGCCTAGGTGTCAGCGATCATGTGCAAGGTGGCGAAACAACTTTCGCAATAAGAATTGGTGAATCCGGACAGGGCCAAGGCCTAGCAACGCCTTTTGCAAGACTTATAGTCGAAGGCGCCGCTGCTATTTACGGCGCACAAAACATGTGGCTAGAAACATGGCAGTCCAACGGCGGTGCAGTGCATGTTTATCATAAGATCGGCTTTAGGGACGTTGATCAGGTTGAGTCGCAGCGGCCAACTGCTAGCGGAGAGTCGATTGCTGATACCAGACTTTATATGTCACTAGACAATGAGCTGTTGCCAGCAAAAAACGATGCTGCTTTGTCGAGCGATTCTTGATACTCATCGGCTTGTTTAGAGTCGTGAACAATTCCTCCTCCGACTGAGAGATATAATTTGTCACTTTTTTTGACTATGGTTCGGATTGCTATGTTGCTGTCCAGATCACCGTTAGGCTGAATTGTAAAAACCGTTCCTGTGTATATGCCGCGCCGCGTTGTCTCGAGTTCGTCTATGATCTCGATCGCTCGTTTTTTGGGACATCCGGTGATCGAGCCGCCGGGCGATACATGACAAAGCGCATTCATTGGCGTAATGCCGCTAGCTAGCTTGCCGATAATCTTAGAATTGGCATGCCAAAGAGTGGGGTAGGCGGTGATTGTGCGCCGCTCAGCAACCTTAACCGTACCAACTTCACAAACTTCGCCCAAGTCGTTTCTCATAAGATCCGTAATCATGTCTAACTCGGCGCGCTCCTTGGTATTTGTTAGCAAGTCTTCCTCTAGTGCCTTGTCTTCAGGTGCTGTTTTGCCGCGAGGTCGAGTGCCTTTAATTGGTTGAGTTGTTATTTGGCCGGCCTCGATCTTAATAAATCGTTCTGGCGAGAAGCTTAGAATCTCTGATGAACCATCTTCGATATAGGATTGAAAGTCAGACTTACTGTCAGCACCAAGCAGGCAAAACAAGTCTCGGCCACTGAGGTCGGTTGTGCCTTCAAGTCGGTGAGCCAAGTTGATCTGATAGACATCACCAGCCGTAATATAGTCCTGAACTTTGTCGTAGGCATCATTGTATTGCTGGCGTGTTTGGATGGGTTGCAGGGAATCTCTGTACAGACTAGTTGGTAGTAAGCGAGCTGGCCGGTCGAGTATAGCTTTGACATGGCTAATGAATGACTCATCGCCAACAATGCGAGCTCCAGTGCCATCAAACTCTAGCCAGCTGTCAAAGCTGGCTGCGTACACAAGCTTTGTCTCTAAGTCGTCGGGGCCGCTGAGTTCTACGCCACGAAGCGCGCAGCCAAAATCATAAGACAGATAGCCTATAACCAGACGACCTAAGCCCTGCTGCTCTTGAACAAAGGCCTCAAGACCATCTGAGTTGATTGTTGAGGCACCCGTCTTAAGATCAAAGCTAGTTTTGGGATTCCATGCAAGCTTAGTCCGCCAACCTTCGCTAGTGGTACTTTTTAGGGCACATACATTATGCTCATCTGGCCCTAATCTAAGTAACAAGTCACTGAGCTGGATGCTTGGTAGATTGTTCATGCCAAGAAGTTCCTCATGATTGTGTCGCCTTCGGTAGTTAAGAAGGACTCAGGATGAAACTGTACGCCATAAAGGGGGTACTGATTATGTTGCAAGGCCATAATGCTGCCGTCTTCTGACCATGCCGTACGCGTAAAGTTGTCGGGCGTACTATCAACGACTAGCGAGTGATAGCGGGCTGCCGTGAAGGGGCTATCAAGTCCCTCAAACAATCCAGCTTGATTGTGGAAAATGCGATCGGTCTTACCGTGCATAATACTAGGCGCCTCAACTGTCTTACTGCCAAAGATCTCGCCAATACATTGGTGCCCCAAACAAACTCCTAATATTGGCGTCGTCTTAAAAAAATGCCTGATGACATCAAGGCTTATGCCGCTGTCTTGTGGCCTCTTTGGCCCCGGTGAGATAATAATATGACTTGGTTGGAGCTCTTCTATTTGATTGATAGTGATACCGTCGTGCTTAAAAACTTTGGTGTCGTAGCCAAGCGCGGCTATCTGCTGATAAAGGTTATAAGTAAAAGAGTCGTAGTTATCAATAATCAGGACCATAGGTCTTAAAGACTTTCTACAAATTTTGTCAGCAGCTCGAGCTTAGATTGTTGTTCTTCACTAAGCTGTCCGCCTATCTCCGGCCACGATACATCTGGGCTGTACGTTTCAAGAACTTCTGCATACTCGAGCTGTTCATCTCCAACCACTATAGTAGCCGCAACTACGGTCACTAATCCGCTGCTGGCGAACTGCTTACCAAAGACATCAGGCAACTCTCGACGCTCGGCAACTTGTTGATGTCGCACAAAAGCGACACCTTTATCGCGAAAGGCTTTACCAAGTGATTTACCGTTCATTACTTCTTGTCTAATTTCTTCAAACTTGTCGACAACCGGTGCATGAAAACCAACGAAGGACAGTTCCAGAATCTGGCCTGTTGCCTTGACTCTGGTTTGGACAAAGCGGACTTCTTCGTCGTGATGCAGTACATCAATTTGGGTTGGACCAAACTGTTTCTCTAATATGTCGCTTGATAGTTCGTCGGTCATTAGAATATATGCGTAATTCCACTATATAGGGCAGCACCGGCGCTAATCTCTAGCGCGATACCGGCCACACCAATAATTATACCCGCAATCAGGAAGGCAATGTCCTCCAAGATTAGTGACAAGGCAATAACGACGACACCTAGGGCGGGCAAGGTATCAAGCCCCGAGAACGGCGGCGCCACAAAGGCCGCTACGGTAAATGTGAGAACAACGAGCCCGATTAGTGATAATACCGGACGCATTGTTAATATTGAGCCAAAGCGGCGGCGAGAGAACTTCTCAAACCACTTAATGACTCCGATTAGTTTATTGATGGCGCTTGAAGACATGAGCTTACCTACATCAATCTTGAGCCAACGCTTTGGCAGCCAGATGTATTTACGGCCAACAATCAGTTCTAAACAAACTAACGCCGCAATTATTTCAAAGACATGGGTCAGCCCGCCCGTAGGAATGGGCAAGGCCGGCAGCGCCAATAGAATAAGGAAGAGTATGGCGAATGACTTTTCTGCAAAGACTGTGGTTAGACCCTTTAACGTCTTATCATCACCGGACTTTAGCCACTTTTGCAGCACCTTACTAAAAGGTTCTGGTTCCTCAAGATGTAAATGTTTGCCAGTTGGTCTACTCACTACTACATACATAATAACTTAGTAGAAGACGAAATAGTAGTTTGCAGTTATAATAGAAAGTATGAAAATTAGCGAACCGGTTACCATATCGGGGATTGTTAGTAGATACAAGGGAAACGGTCGTGAGCTTGGCTATCCCACGGCTAACTTAAATACTAACACTGAACTGGAGGACGGTGTCTATTTTGGCTATGCTAGTCTTGCGGAATGGCAAGATCATCCGGCAATAATATTTATTGGTGTGCCGACAACTATGGGAGATACTGAGGGTCGAGTTGAGGCCCATCTTCTAGATATACCAGACGAAGATTACTACGGCCTAAAGCTCGAGCTACTGATCTACCACTATCATCGGGCAAATCAGAACTTTGAGGGCGTAGAAGAGCTGCTAGAAGTTATGAAGAACGACGAGTTTGTCGCTAGGCAGTGGTTTCGCAATAGAGATATCGCTTAGAGCTTATCGGTAGCTTATTTATGTCGGACACGAGTCATCAGGCGTAGGTTGGACAGGTATTGCTCAGGATTAACCTTCTGATGAACACTTAGGTAGTGCATGTGCTTTTCTACAAAAGTCATGTCATTACCGGGGTATAAAAGCTCGTTAGCGTTATAGCTAGACTCGGTAGTATAGCCAGCATCAGCTGCCATACGAATTAGAGCCTCCTTGGTTTTCTTGCCTTGTTCTGAATCGAAGAAATTAATCTTCTTTTTGAAAGATGACATTTGGACTAGACCTTTGGCTTAGCTTGCTTAGGCTTCTTAATCTCTTTGCGGCCTTTATCTTTGGACATTTTAGGCCTCCTAAACCTCTCTGACAGTCGTGGCTATAAAATAGCTATTACTTATATTATAGCTCTCTTGTCTAGTAATTCCAAGCGGGAGACTTGTTTAGGCGTAGCTGAGGATGTCGCTTAGTAGCGGTAGTGGTCTGCCTTGAACGGGCCGTTAACAGAAACGCCAAGGTACTTGGCCTGTTCGTCTGTTAGCTTGGTCAGTTTGCCGCCAAGGGCTTCGACGTGTACGGCAGCAACCTTCTCGTCAAGCTCTTTGGGTAGGCGGTGAACACCTAGTTCGTATGACTTAGTGTAGAGTTCGATTTGGGCTAGAACTTGGTTAGAGAATGAGTTGGACATTACAAATGAAGGATGTCCGGTGGCGTTACCAAGGTTTACTAATCGGCCTTCTGACAGAACAATTAGGCGACGCTCGTTTTGCATGGTGTATAGGTCAACCAAAGGCTTGATTGTTTGCTTCTTAGCATCCTTAAGGTCGTTGAGGCGCTGGATCTGGATCTCATCGTCGAAGTGGCCAATGTTACAAATAATTGCTGTGTCTTTCATCTGCTGCATGTGCTCAAGCGTAATGATGTCTTGGTCGCCAGTAGCAGTTACAAAGATGTCTCCAAGAGGCGCAGCGTCCTCCATGGTTACAACTTCGTAGCCTTCCATTAAGGCTTGAAGAGCACATATTGGGTCAATCTCAGTAATCAGAACACGAGCACCAAAGGCGCGGAGTGACTGAGCGCTACCCTTACCAACGTCACCATAACCGGCAACTACAGCGACTTTACCGGCAACCATGATGTCGGTAGCACGCTTAATGCCGTCCATAAGTGATTCGCGGCAACCGTAGAGGTTGTCGAACTTAGACTTAGTAACACTGTCATTAACGTTGATGGCAGGAATCTTAAGCTTACCTTCGGCTAGGAACTGGTTGAGCTGCATGACACCAGTGGTGGTTTCTTCGCTGACACCCTTAATGTTGTCTAGTAGATCGGGGTGCTTGTCGTGAATCAGTGCAGTTAGGTCGCCACCGTCGTCAAGGACCATGTTAGGGCCTTGGCCGTCAGGGAACAAAAGAGTTTGCTCGACGCACCACCAATATTCGTCTTCGGTTTCGCCCTTCCATGCAAATACTGGAGTACCAGCAGCAGCTATTGCAGCTGCAGCGTGATCTTGAGTTGAATAAATGTTACACGAAGACCAGCGGACGCTAGCGCCCAAAGCCTGCAAAGTTTCAACAAGTACGGCTGTTTGAATTGTCATGTGAATCGAGCCGGAGATACGGGCGCCTTTAAGTGGCTGTGACTTAGCGTATTCTTCGCGAAGAGCGACTAGGCCGGGCATTTCCTTTTCGGCGAGGGTTATCTCGGTGCGACCCCACTCAGCTAACTTAATATCTTTAACTTTGTAATCTGACTCTGCCATAACTAAAGTTGGACCTCCTCATTAAAATTCTCTTTGTATCTATCCATAATCTGCTGCTTAGAAAATTGTCGTTGTGTGCCGTGCTGCTCAACAATAAATGACGACACAACTGACCCTAATTGACCACAAATTCTTAAGTCCCATTGTCTCAAGTATCCGTACAAAAAGCCAGCCCGATATGCGTCACCAGCACCGGTCGGATCAACTACTTGTTTTGGCTTAGCGGCCGAGATCTTGAGCGGCTCAGGCAAGCTTGTGCCTTCAATGATTGAGCCGTCTTTGCCCATGGTCGTGACAAGGACAGGGACCTTGGTCTTTAGTTGCTTGGGGTCAGTTGCTAGCTTTTCACACAACACACCCAGCTCATAGTCGTTAACTAATACAATTTCGGCAGCACTTACGCCAGTGCCCAAGTCAACCGCAGGGTCAGAAACCTGCTGGCCGGGGTCAAAGATTAATTTGAGTCCGTACTGTTGGCATTCACGGGCTTGGCGATTCATGGCTTCTGGGTTGTGGGCACAGATCATTACGACTGCGTCTTTGTCTTGCCACGAAGCAAAACTCAAAGACTCACTGTCGCTCATAGCGCCCTGAAAGAAGCCGCCAACCTGACTATCTTCGCTATCAGTAATCACATTAAACGAGGCAGTCGAAAGTTTACTGTAGTGAACGCTGGAGGTGTCAACACCAAGGTTGCCCAAGTCTTCTAAGTAAGCCTTGGCATCATCGCCAACAGATCCCAAAAGAACTGGTTTTTCGCCAAGCAGTGCGATGTTGTAAGCGATATTAGCACCGGTTCCGCCTCTGGAATCTTCGAGCTTGTCGAGTAGAGTGCTGAGTGAAAGAGCGTGTAGCTTTTCGGGCTTGATGAGATCGCGGTATCGTCCCGAGAAGTTCATAATGCGGTCAATTGCGATCGATCCGCAGATGATTAGTTGAGGTTGTGTCATGCCTGACCAGTATATTGTTGAGTAGTGGTTTGAGTCAAATCAACAGACATTAAATGAGCGTTTTCCAGTAGTACCAGAAGTGATTAAGCACTAAAGCTGCAATGATTACGTACCAACCAAGCATTATGTCGCCGTGATGGCGCTGAAGGAAAGAGTTTGTCTTTTTGCTGATCAGCTTGGTCTTTATATTGCCTTCACGAAGATTATAAAGTGTCGTATACCAAAGCACAGGAGGCACAACCATCCAGACTGCAAAGCACCACGGACAGATCACGTTAATACGATAAACGCCTTGGAAGAACAGATACAAGAAGAAGCCAAAGCCAACAAGGGCGGCGGCATTAATAACTAGCCAGAACTTCTTGTTTAATTTTGAACCGGTAGCAAGCACTAGTCCTAGAGTGAGTAGGGCCGAAAAGCCCATAAGGCCGACGATTGTGTTAGGAACACCCAAAATGCTGGCCTGTTCGGTTTTCATGACCGAACCGCAACTTAGGATTGGGTTAATGTTGCAAGACGGAACATAGGCGTCGTTCTTGAGAACTTGAATTTTGTCGTAAGTCAGAGCAAATGCGGCGATACAGCCAATTATTCCAGCGATAATAAATATGTATGGCAGCGCCACTTGAAGTGTGATTTTTTTCTTTTTGCCCATTTTTGCCATCAACTCATTATCTCACAAAAGTATGTGCTCATAAAGCGTCTACTGAAGAGCCATTCTGCGGCGAGCGGTAGCTATCAGAGCTGATACGACCAAAGTGTACAAGAGCCCGCTAGTGCAAGCACTTAATAGGTGTGATGGATTCAACCAAACTAGGTATGTGCCGGTAGACAGGGTTAAGGCGACTAATGCGTATGATGCTTTTACGCCTTTTGCAGAGGGTCTAAATAATAAGTAAGTAGCGAATGCAACACTACTCAAAGCCGTCACAACGTGGAGCAAAACTAACATAAGCAAATTATACTACCATTTCTAAGGCAATACTACATTTAGCGAAATTGTCAGGCTGAACACCAGCAGCACAATCAATGAGAACAAGAACATCTTGCGACCCCACAGAACGTCATCATTATTCTCAAAATCACGCATTCCTTTTAGGAGCCATGCAACGCCAATACCCAACATGACAAACAGATAGACAAAGCCAGTGTAGCCATAGGCAAATAGTGCCGACGTGGCTGATATAAAACCGAGCGTGTAGGCCACAATTTGAAACTTAGTGGCTGCCATACCTTTAACGACCGGCAGAACTGGTAGCTTAGCTGCTTTATAGTCCTTTAATCGGAACATCGCAATAGAGTAAAAATGAGCCATCTGCCACGTCACCATTATCAAAAACAAAATTACTGCGCCGGCATCAAGGTTGTTTGTGACGGCACTGTAGCCTGCCACTGTTGGCGTGGCGCCGGGGATTGTTCCAACTAGTGTTCCGTGGACTGACTTACGCTTGGCATAGCCATATACGACCACGTAGAAGAATAGGCCTATTGCACCGAGACCTACCGTTATCCAGTTGGTATAGGTCGCTAAGATTATAAATCCAAGCAGTCCTAGCACCGTGCCATAAATAATGGCATTAGTGACAGGAATGCTGCCGCTGACTAAGGCGCGCTTGCTGGTTCTGGCCATTTTGGCGTCTATGCCACGATCGATGTAGTTATTAAAGACACAGCCGGACGCAATGATTAGACCAGTGCCAAGGAGCGTCGCCAGCAACAGCCACCAATCTACATTGCTGCCTGCGGCCAAGAAGAAGGCCGCTGCCGCAGTCATCAGGTTGCCACGGATTATGCCGGGCTTGGTAAGGTAATAATATTGTTTGATCAAAATTAGTGCTTGATTAGTTCATCTTTGATTATGTACTGACTGTCTTTTTCTGCTGACGCTTCATGGCCGTGCTCGTGACTGTAGTTGAGGTTGTTCATGATCCATATCGAGCCAATTACAACTATGCCCACTACTAGGGCGGCGAAAGATAGAGCAATCAAGTTCCAGCGTGGTTTGGACTCTCGACCTACATGTAAGAAGTAGATCAATTGAACGAACAACTGCAAAATTGCCAATAAAATGATTGCCGTCAATATGACGCTTCTTGACCAGACATCATTAACTACTATCAAGTAGGCTACTAAGGTCAAAACAATCGAAAGCACAAAGCCAATGACATAGGATTTTAGATTGCCGTGGCTTGATTCGTTCATACTGCCCCCATCAGATAAACGATAGTAAAGATAAAGATCCAGATAATGTCTAGGAAGTGCCAGAATAGGCTAAACATAGTCAGCCGGCGAAGCGAGCCAGAAACTAGACCTTGCTTAGCCACTTGGAAAATCAACACAGCCATCCATAACAGGCCGGCAGTAATGTGCAGGCCGTGGGTGCCAACAAGCGTAAAGAAGGCTGACAAGAAGCCGCTGCGCGTCCAGCTGTTGCCCTCGGCCGCAAGGTGTCTGAACTCAGTTAACTCTAGAGACAAGAAGGCAATGCCAAGTAAGAATGTAACACCAAACCAGAGCAGTGTCTTGGCTTGATCCTTGCGGTGAGCTGCGAGCATGGCAAGGCCGCAGGTGAAGCTACTGGTTAGCAGAATTAAAGTTTCGACGAGGACAAAGGGTAGGCTAAATAGATCAGCTCCAGAAGGCCCTCCAAAAGTACTATTGCGCAGAACGGCAAAGGTTGCAAATAGGCTAGCAAACAGTACGACGTCGGTCATTAGATAGACCCAGAAGCCAAAGATAGTCTTGGCGTCGGATTGTTGCTTGGCGGTGTTTAGTGCTGTGCTCATGCGTATCGCTCCTTGGCTGCAGCTTCGTGCTTGGCTATATCGGTGGCCTTCAAAGTATATTCGGTGTCTTGAGTAGAACGGATAATAATGCAGGAGACCACACCCAAAACTCCAATAGGTAGCAGCCAAACAATATGCCAAATGGCTCCAAAGCCAAACAAGAAGGCGAAGCCAGCAATGAACAGCCCCATAGGTGTGTTCTTGGGCATGATGATATCCTCGTATTCTGCTTTTGAAGGACTAATCTTAGATTGCTTTGTCGCCCAGAAAGGATCACGATCTTTAACCTCGGGGAGTACGGCAAAGTTGTAGTGTGGTGCTGGTGACACTGTAGACCATTCTAGAGTACGACCGTTCCATGGGTCGCCAGTTGTGTCTAAGTTGGACTTGCGCTGCTTAATACTGACAGCCACCTGCAATATCTGTAACGCAACACCTGCAGCTATGAACACTACGCCCACCGCGGCAACAATAAACAAACCTTGCCAGCCCAGTGAAGCATCATAGTGATCAAGACGTCGAGTTGCGCCCATCATGCCCAGAATGTACAACGGTATGAAGGCTAGCAAGAAGCCGACAAACCAACACCAAAAGGCATAGCGACCAAGACGTTCGTTAAGCTTGAAGCCAAATATCTTAGGGAACCAATAGGTGATGCCGGCAAAGTAGCCAAAGACGACGCCGCCGATAATCATGTTATGAAAATGGGCAACTAAGAAAAGACTGTTGTGGACTTGAAAATCAATAGCAGGTACAGCCATCAAAACGCCAGTAACGCCACCGATCGTGAAGGTAATCACAAAGCCCAAAAACCAATACATCGGGCTAGTCATGGCTATCCTGCCTCTGTACATCGTGAATAACCAGTTGAAGACTTTGACACCAGTCGGCACGGCTATAACCATCGTCATTATTCCAAAGAAGGCATTGACGTTGGCTCCAGCACCCATAGTAAAGAAGTGGTGCAGCCAAACAACAAAAGACAAGAACGTAATCGAGCCAATTGCCCAGACCATCGACGTATAGCCAAACAACCGTTTGCGAGAGAAGGTTGCAACAATCTCCGAAAAGATACCAAATGCAGGCAGTATAAGAATGTAAACCTCAGGATGTCCCCAAGCCCAAATCAGGTTTATGTACATCATTGGGTTGCCACCGCCATCTGCCGTAAAGAAATGCATTCCAAATGATCTATCTAAAGCAAGCAAAGCTAGCGTAGCGGTTAGGATAGGGAAGGCAAAGATAACCAGAACCATGCTTCCCAAAACGCTCCAAGCAAACATAGGCATACGCATTAATGTCATTCCTTTGCAGCGCATCTTGAGTATTGTCACCAAGAAGTTGATTCCGGACAGCAAGCTACCGATACCAGCAATCTGAATACTCCATATCCAAAAGTCGACACCGACCCCGGGGCTATAAGCCAACTCTGATAGAGGGGGGTACGCCAGCCAGCCAGTTGCTGCAAAGCCGCCCAAGACGAGCGACATATTCATAAGGGCTACTCCGGATACAAACAGCCAAAAGCTTGCTGAGTTTAGGAAAGGAAAGGCC
Source organism: Patescibacteria group bacterium (assembly GCA_038064375.1). Classification (GTDB taxonomy): domain Bacteria; phylum Patescibacteriota; class Saccharimonadia; order Saccharimonadales; family UBA4665; genus JBBTTE01. Next base: position 412,367 of record JBBTTF010000001.1, read on the forward strand.
ACATCTCGAGCCCCTAATTGCAGAGGCAGTACAAGGTTAATCAATCCAAACATAAGACCCATCGCTACAAAGAAAATCATGATTGATCCGTGCGCCGTGAAGATCTGTTGATAATGATCAGAGTCAAGGAAGCCATTAGATGATCCTACCGACACAACTTGTTGGGCTCGCATCATGCCGGCATCGACAGCCCCACGTATTAGCATAGCCACGGCGACAATGATGTACATAACGCCAATCTTCTTGGGGTCAACAGTAGTTATCCATTCTTTCCAGAGCCACTTCCAGCGTTTGAGGTAGAAGAGTAGAGCAACGGTGGTTAGGCCTCCAAGTAACAAAGAAATCTGGGCGCCAGCAATAACCGGACCGTGCTGTATTGAGTCAAATGATAGTTTGCCCAATAAGTCACCAAAGAAAAGATTCATGGTTCAGTCCTCGAAATCTGGCCTGCTGGCAGCATATACTTCATCAACACATCATTATATAGATTTGGAGAGACATAAGAGAATGTTTGTGGTTTGTTATTTTGGCTTGGCTTGGCCAGCTGGTCGTAATCGGCCGTTGTCAGTGAATCGCCATATTCTTGGGCTGACCTGACCCATGTTTTGTAATCGTCTTGAGAGGTTGATTCGGCCACAAAGTTCATGCCCGCAAAGCCGCGGCCGCTAATATTTGCCGAGGAGCCTTTGTATTTTCCGGCACCATCTGCCTCTAAGTGCAATTTAGTCGACATGCCACTCATGGCATATATTTGTCCTCCAAGACTTGGAATCCAAAACGAGTTCATTGGCGCATCGGCAGTTATATTGAAGTTTACAGGCGTAGACATCGGGAACTTAACGTAATTAACTGTAGCGATTTGCTCCTCAGGATAGATGAATAGCCACTTCCACTCTAGGGCCACAACTTGTATCGTGACTGGCTTGGTAGTCGATGCGAGAGGCTTAGAAGGGTCAAGCTCGTGTGAACTGCTCCAAGTCACAACTGACAACACGAGAATAAGTGCTAATGGCACAGTCCACCAGATCGTCTCAAGAATGCGACTACTGTCCCAGTCTGGTGAGTATTTGGCCTTAGTGTTTCCTTCTCGATAGCGCCAAACAATAAAGAAGGTCAACGCAAACACGGGCACCAGCACGATTAACGACAAGATGGATGCAAAGACTAGCAAATCAAATTGTTTCTGAGCAATCAGGCCTTGAGGATTGAGCAAGGCAATATCATGTGTACCCAAAAAGATGCTAACTATCAAAAGTGCTAACAACGGAATAATTATAAATGGCGCCAAGCTGTGCCGTTTGTTCATTCCCTAAACCCCAGAATAAAGACAAGCATCTTGGTTTAACTATATCACTAATTTTTGGATATATTATTCTTTGACAGTAAAGTTGCCGGCTACCGTGTCGTCATCATGATCATGGAAGCGATATGTGCCTGTTTTTTCCATGACAATAGTCAGGCTCTGGTCTTTGCCGATGGCCTTTTCGGTCGTATTGTCATAGGTCTGGTGGTGGTCGCGCACCCCAAAAGCTATTAAGCGCAGCTTGTTATCCTTATTGGTAATCGTTAACGTGTCGCAGTGTTTGCCCTCAGTGTTATTTGGTGACACCACATCGTTTTCTATGGTTACTTTGTGTGCCTCGCCTTTTGTCTCGCATTTGCTAGTCTCGGCATGATCGTTCAAGTAGGTATCGGCTAAGTAATGTGTTCCTAGGTAGACCGCGCCGCCAAGCACCAATACGCTCAGCACTACATATAATGGCAGCAGTTTTTTCATAAGCATTAATATAGCACAATGTTTTTTAGGGCCTGCTGTTTGTAGAGGTTGGGTAATTCTTGCAAGCCTTTTATGCTGTCGTGATTAGTCATGTTTTGTAGTGAGGATACTGCCTTAGAGTTGTAGCGATCAATCTCGGCAACAGTCTGTGCGATTGAGCCTTCTTCGCTTAGTAACTTGATAATTGATTTTGTGTTGGGAGACTTTTGGCTGAGAATAGCTAGCAGTTTTTTGCTACTCGGTGATTGTAGACCTAAAAGCACAGGCAGGGTATAGACGCCCTCCTTAATGTCGTTGCCGACTGGCTTGCCAAGGCTATCGGATGTAGATAACAGGTCCAGTAGGTCATCCGTCAGCTGGAACGCCATACCAAAAGACTCGCCATATTGACCCAAGGCATCAATATCTTTGTCTGATAGACCGGCACACAACCCACCGACACGACAAGACGCAGCAAACAGTGCCGCAGTTTTGGCGGCGATGCATTTAAAATATGAATCTGTAGTGCGATTTAAGTTGTTGGTGTCGCTGAGCTCGAGGCTTTGACCGTCGCACATTGTCGCGAAGGCCTCGGCAACTTCGCGGGCGACCTGACTGCTGACTGATGAAGCTTGAACCCCCGCTAAAGCCACAAGATAGTCGCCAACTAGAATCGCTGAATCAACACCTTCTTGCTTGCTGATGGTTGGGATTCCCCAACGCTCATCCGAGGCATCAATGATATCGTCGTGAACCAGCGAGGCGATGTGTATCAACTCAATTGCTGAGGCTGCAGCAATTACTGAAGCGTCAATTTGCTTGCCGCTTTGAGCAGCCGTTGCTATAACCATTGTCGGGCGTAGTCTTTTACCGCTTCTGGCTAAAAATCTGCTAGCTGGTTCTTTAAGATTTGGGCTAGCAGATTTCGGCAGGTCGCGCAGAACCTTATCAAGTTGCTTGATATGATCAGTCAGTTTCGGAACATCTAGGAGCCTAGCTAGTTCGGCCTTATCCATAACCGAATATTAACAGAAAGCTATATAAGTTGACGTAAGATTTGGGGCTGAGCACCTTCGAAAACGATTTTGTGTAGTGCGTACACGATTGGGTAGTCGCTAAGTTTTATCTTTGAGCCGATTTCTTTTAGAGATGTGATACCTTCACCGCGCGGTTCGGTGCTTGGGTCTTTGGCGATCAGTCGGCCGATACGGTGGTTGAACGATAAGTCGCTCCAACCGGTTGCTAGCAGGTCTCCAATACCAGAGAGGCTATAGGCTTGCTTGGGATCAGCCCCAAGGTCACTTAGCAATTGGCTGAATTCTTCGAGAATGTTGACAGCTAGTGCGCCTTTGGCGTTATGGCCAAGTCCCAGACCGTCATTTACGCCCAAAGCCACGGCGTAGATATTCTTAAGAACGCCACACAGGGCAATACTATACGGATCGTCGCAATATTCGACACGTAACTGGCTGTTTTTGCCAAAGCCATTTGTCCATTGTTGTCCGGTTGTGGCCAGTGTCATTGCGGCTGGCAGGCCCTTAGTGATTTCGCTGGCCAGCATTGGTCCATGGATTACGCCGTAATCAAATCTGCCTTTGGAGACATCCGCCAAGACCTTATCCATAGTAATAAATCCGGCTTCGACACCCTTGGCTACTGAAGTGACTAGCTTGCCCTCGGCTTCTGGCAGCATGTCTTCGGCTATCTGACGGTTAGCCCATGACGGGGCGGCAATAATTAGTACGTCGCTCTTTTGTGCTAGTTCACCTAGTGTTGCGACGGTTCTTTTGGATTCAACAGTATCAAAGTACTCAACACGCCAACCATCATCGACAAATACTTGCCCCAAGGCAGCGCCAATATTGCCGTTGCCAACTACGCCTAGTCGTTTACTCATATAGCGGGCATTATTGCATACGAGGCAACACCTGTAAAACATTAGACAATACTAGCGTTTTGTGTTACAATTAAGGAAATATTAACGGGGAAGCGACAGTAGAGCGTCATTCCCTACAGTTGGAACAACGTCAATGCCAGAACTATCACCTAGCCAACACGAGGATTACTTGACCCCTGCCGAGAAAGCGAGAATATATCTTGCTGTCGGTGACGGCAACCGGCCATTAGGCGAGGCCGTGGCACGAGAGATGGACATCGAGCTAGGAAGCCTAGAAGTTAAGTGGCACGGCGACGGTGAGCCTTTTGCTAGGCTTGACGAGACGATAACCAAAAAGACTGCAATATTGATGCAGTCTCACTACTCGGCAAATGGTCTTAGTCCGTCTGACTTGTTTATGCAACACCTTGGAATGATTAAGTCAGCGGCAGCCAGAGACCCAGCCGAAATGATCATCGCGTCGCCGTACACTTTTGGAGCGCGTTCAGAAAAAGAAGAAGAAAGAAGCGAGGCTGCGTTTGCTGTCGTCGCTCTAGACAGTCTTAAAAATACTGCTCGTGCAGACGGAGTCAAGAGGACATTAGTCACAGTGGATCACCACGCGCCTTCAGTACTTGCCAACTACGATCCATCCTATAATATATCCGTTCAATCGCTTGTTATCGAGGCATTCAGAGAAAAAATAGTCGGTGAACGTAAAGATTACGTGTTGCTTTCACCAGACGAAGGCCACACCAAGCAGAATCGCAAAAATGCTAGCTCACTTGGTTTGGAGGTTGTTGACCTTGAGAAGGTACGAGATGCCAACGATTCAACAAAAATCTGGAGACCAAAATCTAGGATTAGACGTCTCAAAGGTAAAAAAGTTTTTGTTCTTGATGACATGGTTGGCTCTGCCAACACCGCCGTATCAGCTGCAGAAGTCGCAGAAGCGTCTGGCGCAGACGAGCTTTATCTTGGCGCAACTCACCTAATATTGCCTGACGGCGCAATTGATCGACTGGACAAGTCGCCCTTCAATGAAGTGTTTGGCACAAATACTATTGATGTAGCATGGGCCGAAAGAGAGCTCCAAAAGTTAAGAGTTCTTCCGATAGAAAAAATGTTAGCCAAAGCCTTTATCAGAATGATCACAGGTAGAGGCTCGGTATCAGAAGTTTCTGCCGGTAGCAACGGCCGCTAACTAGCTAGGGTCAACGCGAACTAGCTCGCGAATAATGCCCGCTGACCGCGCATTATAAAAGTTGGCAGCTGCCTCAAAATTGTGAACTGCAACGGCAGCATTAATCCCTGGCTTAGATATATAGAGCGGCTCGTAGTAATCAATCGATGCTCGTACCATAACGTGTCGACCTGCCATGCCGAACTCTAATGCATCGTCAGGTGTCTGATCACGAACAGATACTATGCCGCCCGGTGTAGTTGATGGTTCTTCGGCATCTCCTGCGAACTCTTCACCTACGGTCTTGATGATTGAGCCACCATTCTCAAGATCGAATGATACACCTCGCTGATCGTCACCTGTTTGGCAGGCAAGCGCAAAAACATGGCAATCGTGCTTAAGTTGGGCTCTGCCGCTGGCATCACTATTAAACTTCATCATCATGGCTAGAACGTCTGTCATGAGTTCGCGTTCATGCCCATCAATCTTAACGATTGTTTCGGGGGAGTTAAGTTGTAGCCCGTGATCAGGCTGCTCAGGATCTGGCAAATAGAAGCCAGATGGTTTTCGCTGAATTTTAGCCTCGACCAAATACATAATCCATATATTATACACTATTATGTCAAATATGACAATATTAAGGCTGGACTATTGCAGGAATTTATTGTATGCTGGTGCGAATATGGCAGAGCAAGCCCCGAGTGTATTAGATCGTGACGTACAGATACGAATGCTGGAGTACTTCGTGCCTTTGGCGGAGAAGCATGCTGCTGATTCAGGGGGCACACTTAGCGTTTTACCAATAGATCCAGATAAATACCCAGGGCAGGTTGGACACATCGTTGAAGGCGCTCCAATGACACCGCAAGACGTTCGAAAATACGCCGGCATAGTAGTGCCCAACTTTGTTGATCTATCCGATACGATGAAGACTAATAGTTCGGAGACGATTCAAAAAGCTTGTGAAGTTATAGATAATGGCGGCAGTCTCCATATACCAACAAGTCATAAAAAGCTGATTGATCCTGCTTACGGGCTAGTTACTCCTACCAACAACATGCGATTGGAAGGACAAGAGTTTGATACAGAGATTGGTGTTGGCAAAATGTTGTCACTACTCGCATACAACATGGGGGGTGAGCAAGTTCCGACCGTTAATGTGCTGACATGGTTCTGTAATCGCATATATATGAGTATTCCGCACTCTAAGACAATCGAAGAATCACCGATTCTGGAAGAAATGCCAGAAGAAGTAGCGGCTCATAACGGTTTGGTTAAGGCTGCCATGGAAGAACGGATAGCTCGTGGGCGTGTTGTAATGGGAGCTGCATGGAGCGGCACGACAGATAAGCGGAACGCGCTCAAAGAAACTGTCTTTGGTAGAGTCAACGACGGCACCGCCAAGTTGGCTACTCACAAAAATGCATGGGTTGCGCCAGTTGTACTGGATCTGTCACAGGGCCAGAAGGATAAGTACATAGAGTTTAGCGGTAAGTTAAGACAGCTCACGACTATAGCTGAAGTTCACGAGCTCTTGGGTGAAATGGCCACCTACATGAGCGGTAAATACAGTGACGGTAGGAAGATTGTGTACGAAGGTGCCGAAAAGGTTCAACAAGCAATTATAGAAAAGGTGAGTAAATCATGATCAAGCAACCAGACTGTATCGAGATCGTAAGGCCATTTACTGATGCGTTGGCTCATGGCCGAGCCGGCGATGTGCAGATTATTGGTGGTGTTGGGTCTGCTGCTCTAGAGCACCCCGATGTCCAGATACTTACTGACCAAAAACTCGTTATCGCGCCAAACAAAATGCGTCTTCCACAACGCAGGAATGATGGGTCGTTGAGAGACCTAGACTGCTTGGTTAAATCTAGCCAACAAGACAGGATTGATGATGTCGAGGCGCTAGCTAGGGAAGTTATTGGTGACAAGTTGGAGATTTCGGTCTTTGGCTTGCACAGTATGGGCCAGTTTACTGAGAAGAAGGTTAGCCCTGCGATGAGTTTGGCAAAAAGTTTTGTGTCAGATCGTTACATCGATCAGGCACCAGACGGAACTGTCATTCAAGGAGTGAAGTCAATCTTCCCATTTGCTGTTGCGATCGACCCAGATGCACTTGAAACGTGGAACCTTCAAATCGGCGATCATCAGCCTACACCAATACCTCATCCCGGTGCGACTATTGTTAACTATTTGACTAGATCGGTTTCTGGGTTGCGACCTAAAGATGCCGACAAAGTCGAAAAGCTTACTGCCAATATTGCTAAAAAATCTCCAGATGTCATTGATTGGGTTGTAGACGGTCCAGGTGCTTCTCAGCTTGAGTTTGCTCGTGTATTGCACACCCTACGACAACCAAGCAAAGATGCTCAAGCAATGAGTGTTGGTGGAGCAATCGATATTGAGCCGCATGTCCTCGATGATCTTATGCGCGGGGAAGCTTTTATTTTTGACGTAGGCCGTCCTAGACTATTGCAAGCAATGGTAATGGCCACGCATGCCAAGAGCCGATTCGTATTTTGGGGAGAGACAAAAGCTCACGAGAACCCTTGGCTGATGCGTACATGGCAAGAACAAGTCGTGCCACGAATTGACAGCATTCTCAAAAACAAAGCCTAGCTTTATACGTCCGATTCGCCCAAATGGAACTTGGACTTGAGCGAGTCTAAGACTTTGGCATGGTCTTTGTCTTTTTTGTGGTCCACCAACGGGTCACCCTTAAAGACTTCTAGGTAGACCTGAAGCGTAGTCACAAGAACGATCATAATAACTGGCCCAAGCACAATGCCGATAAAGCCAAATAGGCCCAGACCGGCAAAGACCGCAAGCAATGTTAGGGCAGGATCAAGCCGCGCTTCGCTAGGCACAAGCTTGGGACGCATGACATTGTCGATGTTGGTGACAATAAGTATGTGGCCCAAGATGACCAAAAGTCCGCCCCATACGTTACCGGTTAACAGCATGATGACACCAATAGGTAGAACCAAAATGCCGCCTCCGAGTGGAATTATTGATAGCGCCACCAGTACAACTGCAAAAAACAAAAAGGCTGTGTGCAGCCCAGCAGCATAAAGTAGCAAGGCGTCGACCATGCCTTGACAGAAGGCGATGATGAACTGGCCACGGACCATGGCGCCAGTCATGGCTCCCATTCGAGCAAAGTAAAGCTGGCTGATGTCATGGCCAAGAGGGTTGATCTTGTGAATGGTGTCCATGATCTTGGTCTGGTTCTTGAGCATCGACACAAAGACGTACATATAGATAATGGCGATGGTAATAAAGCCGATGACGCCATTTATTGAGGATGTAACGCTCTTGAGCAAGTTCTCGCCAATAGATTGAATGCTTGTAGACAGAGCGTTTGCGACGGAGGCTTCGCTGACCTGATATGAAATTCCAACTGAACGCAAAGTGCTATTGATAAGGTCTATGGCTTGTTGTCCAAGCTTAGTTGGGTCGAGGCTGGCCCCACTCTCTTTGACAACTTTGACCGTGTGATCGAGCTGTAGAGCCATAACTATAAGAACTACGGTTACGGGTATTATGACGGCTAGAAAAGTTAAGATCAGGGTTATGCTTGATGCGCGGCCAGGATTTGACCAGCGCTTGAGTAGTTTGAGATAAACTGGGTTAAAGACGTAAGCCACGATTGCGGCCACTATAATCAGGATTAAATACTGACGCAAGAATATAAAGCTAGCGATAAAGGCCAGCAAAGTAGCAATTGCTAGGGAGCGTACTTGTGTGGAATCGAGGTTAAACCTACTCATATATTCTCCGATCAATATAACATAAAAGACCGCCATTAACTGACGGTCTTTATATATGGCTTGGTTAGTTTTAGCTTGCTAGTTTGCGAGCGTCAACTGCCATAGCAATTTGCAATGGTCCGACAACCAAGGCATAAATACCTAGGATCCAAACGAAAGCAACACCGCTGGCGACTGGCTGGAATAGAACAATGATTCCTGCTAGTACAGCGATTATGCCGGCGATTATAGTCAGAACCTTGCCAGTGGCACTTGGGCCAGATGCGAACAATGAGCCAACAACGTCAACAATTCCTCTGATGATAAGCGTAAAGCCAATCAGTAGAATTAGTGTCGCGAAGGACACGGTGACGTGTCTGATCAAGTAGACACCGATACCAAGTTCTAAGATACCAACAATGATTTCTAAGAACCAACCGTTAGTCTTGCCGATTGATACGATGCCGCCAAGTAGCGTCACAATACCGCTCGCCAGAATAAAGGCGCTAAACAGGTAGATTAGCGTTAATAGTGTGATGCCTGGCCAAAAGACCGCAGCTACACCAAAGATTAATGTAATAGTACCGCGCAACACCAAAGCCCACTCCAATTCCTTGGCGACAGAGTTAGATCCTGCCATATAACCTCCTATTTGTTACAACCACATCATTATCCCAATTGGATTGATTGTCAATAATAATTTATGGTTGGTTGCAAGCGAGTGTAGCGTTGCTATTTGGAGGTGTTGTCGGCTGCCAGTAGTTCGACAACTAGAACGCAGACCAGCATCAAGAAACCGTAAACAATAATCAATTTTGGCGATAACTGAACCAGCAACATTACTAGGGAGATCAACAATACGCTTGTCCATTGTAGCTGGCGCTTGTAGCGGCTGACTAACAGGGTAAAAGTGTTTTCTTTAGTGCCAAATATTGACTTGCGTAATCGCCCGGAAAGCAGGTCTGTGACCCTAGTCTTAAACAAGGCGGCTGACCGGTAGGGTCCACTGAGCCACGCTACCAAAACAATCAACGCGCTGATTAGCAGCAAGGTTACGGTTTGTGTGACGAAGGAGGCAAATACAGTGCTGTAGGCTACCTGAGCCGCTGATTGATAGATTGGCTGCAGCTGAGAAGCCACTATCCCACCAGCAATCTTTGTAGCCAACAGAGTTGCCAGTGTGATACCGGCAAAGAAGAAACCAAGTGTAATAACCGTTCGGCGGCGCTTGGAAGAAAGCAGCACGGCCCCCACCGAGAAACTGATCAAAAGGAAGGTGGCCATAGCTTGGTATAGACCAATATTATTAGACACTTTGTGAACGACTGGTAGCCAGCCAACGGTAGCGACTTGGATTGTGCCTACTTTATCTGGTAGTTGCCTGTCGGCAAGGAACGATAGTCTAGTGTCACTCAGACGCTTGCTAAGATGGCTGTAAAGGTCGCTGATCTCAATCGTTCCATTGCCTTGATAAGCCTTGCTAAAGCCAATTATGGCCTCATGGCGCTTTGCTAGCGAGCTGTACCAATAGTCTTGAACTTTTTGAGTAGCCAATAGCTTTTTGACACTGTTTTCGGTCTGAGTCTTAAGCTGCAAGCTGAGTTGTGGAGCAAGGAACTCGGCACGTGGTGGCAAAGCTGATTGTACGTAGCCTTGGACGTCGACTCTGTTAAATAGTTGAGTAGTTGTGTAGCCGGCAATTGCTGACTGGATCTCAGGTTCTTGAATCAAAGGGCCAACAGCTGCTACATAACGGTCCGTGTCGACCAAGGTATTGCCAGCCCAGAAGGCGAGGTTGCCGACAAACAGCAGGGCAGCAGCGATTGCTATGCAAAGCCAGCTAGCTATACTGCGCCAAGGAAATTTACGAGAACGCTTTTTAGATTCTGATTTTGTCAGCTTGGTTTCGAGCTTATCGACTTTGGATTTCAAGGCGGCTATCTCCTTGCTAAGGGTTTTGATATCTTTCGCATCTTGATTGCTCCTAGTCATGATAGATTCCTTGTGAGCTGTCACACATTCGCGGACTCGAGCTTGTTGCTCACCCAAAATTTTGGGCTCGAGTCAGCTTAGTAAGAAGCTACTTTTAGTTTAGCCCTTAAGTTCGCCGCCGTAAACGGTCACGGCGTGGATTACAAGGACGTCAATCGTGATGATCAAGATTGACCAGATTGGGTAGGCGCTGACCGAAGCCAAAGCCGCCACTGCACTTAGTATTGCTAGGATCACCGCAACTATACGTGCCCATTTTGAGCCGTGTAGCAATGAGAAGCCAGCTAATAGTATAAGCAGGCCGATTGAGAGGTGAATCCAACCCCATGCGGTGTAGTTAAACACTAATAGACTTTTCTCTGTCGCTACGTACCATGTTGGTCGTAGCAATGCTGTAAGCCCTGCAATAGCTTGGAACAATCCCGAAAGGATCATCATCAAGCCAGCAAAGAACACCCAACCTGTCCAGTTACTTAGTTCCTTGTTATTTGTAGCCATATGTTCTCCCTCACACTTATGTTTACAATCATCACTATTTACCCATGCTATATATTTGTCAATAAGAAAATTAGGTTGTTATCATGCTTATGTTTATCACTAAGAGGCGAGACAGAGATAGCTTTATTTAATGCCGTTTTGGTGCTTAGATGTAGGTGTATGAAAAAGTGGAGTATCGTAATCCTCTTGGCTTGTGCCCAGTTTGTAATGATTCTGGACAGCACAGTTATGAACGTCTCCATATCGACAGTTGTCAAAGACTTGGATACTTCTGTTGCCGCCATGCAAACGGCGATCACATTTTATGCTCTTACAATGGCTGCCTTTATGCTGCTAGGTGCCAAGCTTTGTGATGTTTGGGGAAGACGCAAGGTGTTTATCCTAGGTTCGATCATCTACGCTATTGGGTCACTGGTAACAGGCCTTAGTCAGAATATTCAAACTCTCTTCCTAGGTTGGTCAGTTATAGAAGGCATCGGGGCGGTCTTAGTAATACCGGCAATCGCTGCGCTCGTTGCCAATAACTACAAGGGCAAAGATAGGGTAACGGCTTTTGCAATTATTGGCGGTATATCTGGTGCGGCCATGGCCGCCGGGCCGCTTATTGGCGGTTTTGTGACTACCTATCTATCTTGGAGATATGTATTCTACGGTGAAGTTATCATCATGGCCACGATCTTGTTGTTTAGAGGCGTACTCAAGGACTCGGCCAAAATAGTTAAGTCGCACATTGACGTGACCAGCGTGATACTCTCCGCAACCGGTCTAATTAGCTTAGTCTACGGAATGCTCCAGAGTAAGACTTGGGGATGGGTTCAGCCCATGGGGGCCATGACTATAAATGGCAAAGAGATCACGCCACTTGGAATCTCGATGGTGGCCTACATATTATTGCTATCTCTAGTAATACTAAAACTGTTCTTTGATCGTCAGCAGACGTTGAAGGATCGCGGCCAGCCGCCTTTGCTCGATCCGTCTCTGTTTGATATCAAGCAACTTAGAAGTGGTCTTTCGGTGTTGTTGTCTCAGTACGCGATTACTGCTGGAGTATTCTTTGTTATTCCTGTTTATTTGCAGATGACACTAGGTTACGATGCGCTTAAGACAGGAATCAAGATATTCCCGCTGTCCATCTCCCTTATTATCTTTTCGGTTATTGGTACGCGCTTGATTAGTGTCTGGTCGCCGAGGAAAATTATTAGAACTGGCCAGATTGTTCTGATTGCGAGTTCTGTTCTGCTACTGAGTGCCGTATCAATTGACTTGAGAGGATTCTTGTTTGGAGCTGCGATGTTCTTTGTGGGTGCGGCACTTGGACTATTGGCTTCGCAAATTGGTAACGTCAATATGTCTAGCGTTAAAGAGTCTGAAACTAGTGCTGTTGGTGGCTTGCAAGGAGTTTTTCAGAATCTTGGTTCATCGCTGGGCACGGCTCTTATTGGCTCGGTCTTGATAGCATCACTGACAACGGTGTTTAACAGTAATGTGCAATCAAGCGATCTGCCATCTAATGTAAAGACATACATCGGCGACAACACCAAGGCGGGTGTTGAGGTGGTGCCAGTAACTCAGGTTGATGATATCGCTAAGGCTAAGGGATTGTCTGATGCTGAGGCGGCAACGCTTTCGCAAACTTATGAGGATTCGCAAGTGGACTCCTTGCGGACAGCAATATATGCATTGATTGCTATATCTGTAATATCTTTGCTATTCTCCAAGAATATTCCTGACAAGAAAGTTGCTTGAGGCTTTATGCATACCTTTGATCGCCACGCCTACCGAATATTGCTAGCCTTCGCACTAGCGACGCTTGCGACTGGTACGGTGGTTTATCATTTTGTGGAGGGGTTCTCATGGCTAAACTCTTACTACTTTAGCGTCGTTACGCTTGCGACTGTGGGCTATGGCGACTTCACGCCGCATACTAACTTTGGTAAAATCTTCACCACTTTCTATATATTCATCGGGGTCGGAATTGTAACAACTTTTATTACGGCTACGATGAACAGACAGGCCTATATGAGACAAGAAAGGAAAAACAAAAAATCCAAATCGGATGTATAATGATCATTAATAGGGGTAATCAGGGAGGCAAGCATGGCTACTAAACCAACTGACGGAGCACTATCATTTATTAAAGTTGCAAGAGCGTTGACCTACTTGGTTTACTTCTTTGCTGTAACGGCCATTGTATTCTTGGTAATTGGCTTTATATTGCTGCTATTTGGGGCCAACACTACCGTGCCGTTTGTTGAGTTTGTATACCGTATTGCTGCAGAGTTCTTGCAGCCCTTCCGTGGCATATTCCCGCCTCACAAGCTTGGCGAAACCAGCTACTTCAGCTCAGCCGGCCTATTTGCGATTGTAATGTATAGCTTCTTTGCGGCTGCGTTACATGGTCTCATCAACTACATAACGCTCAAGGAAGTTACGCACGAAGCCGAATTGATTGAGGCACAAAAAAGACTGGATAAGCTACAGAAAGGCACCAAATGATATCATTCTTCATAATACTTGGCATAGTTCTATGGATTGCTTTTGCCTTTTGGCCAGCCGTAATTGCTAAGAAAAAGGGTTATGGTGTCGGTGGCTTTATCGGCGTCTTAATACTGAGCTGGGCAATATCGTTCTTGCTAGGCCTTGTTTTTGCATTGCTACTACCAGACAAAAGCACTCCAGCTCCAGCTGCCCAAGTCTAGAAGCCTCCTAAGAAGACTAAGCGTGTAGTGCGATTGCTTGATCTAAGGTGGTCTGCAGTGAAGGAGTGATGGTTCGTCTTACTTCTTCTGGCTCGCTGCGTCCTTGATTGACCGGAATGTCTACAAACATTGTTGGTTTGCGCTTGGTTTTGTTCTTGCCGGTGCCGTAATAGAAAGCAGCTGTCATTATTAGCACTTTAACGTTCTGGTCTACCCCTGCAACAACTTCTCCGAAGCCAGCTTGGACTTGTTGAATCTGCATTGGCTTATCTTTGTTGCGTGTGCCCTCAACATGCATAGCCATGTGATGGCCAGTGTTGATCCCAGCTATTTGAGTCTGAATAAAGGCTCTGCCAGCTTGTTTGCGGATCTCTCTTAGGCGCTGTTGCTCCTCTTGACTTTGTCTATCTTCATCGATGACGTCTTTATGGCGCCATACAGGAACTGCGCCTAGGTCCGGAACAATTGTTTTAACGATTGGTGCTGTGAATAGTCCCGCCTTGGCACCAATCATGGTCTTGCCAATGAGTGGCTCAAAAACTTGGTTGCGTTGTGCCATAGCCGCGATGTGTAGTGGGTCTAATACGCTGCCGTGGGTGAAGGCTATCGCGCATAAGCCACCATCGCCGATGTGTTCTTGCATTTGCTCTTGGACAAACAGACCAAAGTTAACGTTAGGCTTTAGGAGTGTTCCAGCCATCTTATGGTAAAGTTGAGCTCGATCAGGATTCTGCCACGTTTGCTGAACGTTGGCATATATAGGCTCAAAGTGCTCTACGCTAAATTCTGGTACAGGTTGTAATTGTCTCGTCATAGTAGGCAATATTAACTGATTGACGAACTATTTGCAATATCCCAAGAATATTATAGTTCTTAAGTTTATGACTTTAGCGGCCGCCGTTAAGCACAGACAGAATGTTGCCCGCTGGGTCTTTAAACCATGCAATGTCTGGCCCCATGTTCGCGGCAATACCACGAGCAATGCCTTTTTCGTCAGTCATATCATCATATTGTTCTAGTGCTACGCCCTTGGAGCTAAGCTCTTCAACCGCTGAGTCGATGTCATTGACAGGGAAGTTAAGAATTGTATAAGTCGCAGGCGTATGGTCCTCCTTGGCGTAGACAAAAACATTATTGCTACCAGCAATGTTTAATGTCAGACCCATCTGGTCTTCTTCGACGTCTAGGCCGAGCGTTTGGCTATAAAATTCCTTGGCCTTGGCTAGGTCATTTACAGAAAAACCGCTGAATGCCGGTGAATTTTTAAGCATAGTATCCTCCTTAAGTTCTATATTCATGATAAAACAATAACGATCAGAAAGATGTAAGAATTCCGTTCATGTTAGTCTGCGTAGCAAAAGATTGCAGCATGAGTTAAAATTATTAGTAATTATGAGTGATGAATTTGGATCATGGGCAAAAATCGTTATCGTCGAAGACAATGTCGCTTTGGCGGACGTTTACAAGACTAGACTAGAGCTGATCGGCTATATATGTTTTGTCGCCAACGACGGTATAGAAGCACTAGCAATTATCGAAAAGGAGCGCCCAAGTCTGATCCTATTGGACATCATGATGCCAAAGCTGGCGGGTGACCTGATACTTAAGACTATACGCGCCACTGATTGGGGCAAAGATATCAAAGTTTTGGTTATATCAAACCTCAATGAGGCTGACGCGCCAGCAGGAATGCGTGAGCAGGGCATCGAAGGTTACGCTGTTAAAGCTAATCTTTCCAATGACCAGCTAGACCAATTAGTAGACCAGATACTTAAGCCCGCCGACCAAAAAGAAGATGTTTCGCTCGAGACCAAAGAATGACACAAGCCAAATACGCGATTGAGGTAAGCGGACTTACCAAGTCCTACGGAAAGAACAACGTTCTTAAAGGCATTGATCTAAAGGTAGAGCAAGGCACGATGCTAGCTTTGCTTGGGCCAAATGGTGCCGGCAAGACTACAATTGTGCGCATATTGAGTACTTTGCTTAAGAAGGACGCTGGTACTGTCACCATCGAGGGCTATGATATATCCGAGGATGCAGACGATGTTCGCGGCGTAATCGGCCTAACCGGACAATCCGCGGCCGTTGATGAGCTGCTGACTGGCCGTGAAAACTTGGTAATGATGGGTCGACTCTACCGATTGACCAAGTCTAGCGCCAATGCCCGAGCCGATGAGTTGCTAAAAGAGTTTGATCTGGTAGAAGCGGCCGGTCGCCCAGCCAAAACTTACTCAGGCGGAATGCGCCGCCGGTTGGACTTAGCAGTAAGTCTGATTGCTACGCCGCCGATCATCTTTCTTGACGAGCCAACTACCGGTCTTGACCCGCGATCACGACTAGCCATGTGGGACATTATCGAAAAGTTGATGGCCAACGGCACCACGATCTTATTAACTACTCAGTATCTAGAAGAGGCTGACCAACTGGCTGACCAAATAGTTGTGATTGACGGCGGCAAAGTTATTGCCAAAGGCACGGCGTCTGAGCTGAAGGCCAAGGTGGGTAAGGACCGTTTGGATCTTTCTTTTAAAGATGGTGACACTATGACTGCTGCCCAAAAGGCTCTAGGTGCATCGGTGGTTGATAACGCAGACAAAGAGCACACCGTAAGCCTCACCATCAGTGATATCAACAAGGATGTTAGGACTGTTCTCGACAAGCTAGCTAAGGCCGACGTCGCTATTGCGGCGATGGAAGTCCATAAGCCAACCCTAGACGATGTGTTCTTGTCGCTTACCGGCAAGCAAAAGACTAAGAAAGAAGAGGATAAGTAAATGGCGGTCACATTAGAGTTTGAGAAGAAGCCCAAAGCTTTTCTGTCTATAGTTGACTCATGGATCATGATCAAGCGAAGCAGCCTGCATATTATTCGTCACACCGACCAATTGCTGGGTGCGTTCTTCCAGCCAATCATGTTCTTGGTTTTGTTTGCAGCTGTTTTTGGCGGCGCTATCAAAGGTTCTCTACCAGCAGGTGTTAGCTATCTAGACTTTTTGATGGCAGGAATTATCGTTCAGACTGTTGCCTTCGGCTCGACAACTACGGCGGTTGCTATCTGTAACGATCTGCAAAAGGGAATAGTTGACCGGTTCCGTTCACTACCGATGTCTAATCTAGCAGTACTTA
Organism: Patescibacteria group bacterium; assembly: GCA_038064375.1. Lineage (GTDB taxonomy): Bacteria > Patescibacteriota > Saccharimonadia > Saccharimonadales > UBA4665 > JBBTTE01. The sequence continues at coordinate 429,252 of JBBTTF010000001.1, forward strand.
ATGGACATGTAATATCCGATCTACTCAGGAATGGCATATCGACAGTCGTGATGCTGATAACCGGCCTTGTTATCGGCTTCCGTAGTAGTGCTAGCTTTAGCAACTGGCTACTGATTGCAGGGATTTTATTGCTGTTCACGCTAGCCTTTTCTTGGTTGATGGCAATAATGGGTGTTTACGCAAAGAGTGTTGAGGCCGTCCAGTGGCTGACGTTTATCATTATCTTCCCGCTAACTTTTGCCAGTAGCGCCTTTGTGCCAGCCGACAGTATGCCTAGTTATTTGCAGGCCTTTGCTGTCAATCAGCCAATTACACAAGTCGTTGAGGCTGTACGCGCGTTAATGCTCAACACGCCAATTGGTAATCACGGCTGGATGGCAGTCGCTTGGAGTTTTGGCATTTTGATTGTCAGTATTCCTCTGGCTTCTACGCTGTTTAAGCGCAAGGCAGCCAACTAAACCTAGTCTTCTTTGCCAAATAGTTGGTTATAGCTTTGGTCCGTAGAGAATATCGCCGGCATCACCTAGACCTGGGACGATAAAGTAGTTTTCGTTGAGCTCTTTGTCTACGGTGCACACAATCAACTCAGCTTCAGGCAAGTTCTGCTGTATGTAGTCCAAGCCTTGCTGGCTGGCAATTACGGCTACGATGAATACTTTGCTCGGTTTTCCGTGGTTCTGAGTCAGGGCGTTGTAGCTGTCGACAATACTTTTGCCTGTTGCCAGCATGGTGTCCGCAATGATCAGAACTTTGTTATCTAGGCTTGGTGCGGCGATGTAAGCTAGGTCAATTTCTACGCCTGCTGCTGTCTCTGGTTTGCGACCAGCGGCTATGAAAGACACTTCAATATCACCCAGAACTTTATGAATGCCGTGATGAACGGGCAGTCCAGCCCTTAGGATTGTGGTCAAGACAACCTTATCTTTTAGGATTGGCGTGTTGGCCTTACCGAGTGGAGTTGTGGTCTCATGATCGGTGTAATCAAGTCGTTTGCTTAGCTCATAGCCGGCTATGACGCCAAGTAGCTCAAGATTACGCTCAAAGCGTTGCTTGTCTTTTTGGATCTCAATATCGCGTAGCTCACGGAGGTATTGAGTAATTATCGAAGGAGTGTCATTTAGGATTGTCAGCATAACAGTTAGGTAATATTGTAACCCAATAAGTCTGGTAATATAAAAATATGTCATTTCAAGCGTACCTAGATAATATTGAGACCAAGACGGGCAAGACGCCCAACGATTTTATAGCTATGGCAAAAGAGAAGGGCTACGATGATCCCGCAACCAAGGCGGGTACGATTGTGGCATGGCTTAAGGAAGACTTTGGGCTAGGTCATGGCCATGCGATGGCGATTGTCCATGTTATCAAGCATGGTGCCAAGATCGGTGATAAGCATGTCGGTAGCAGTGGCGTACATCGTGACGAATCAGACACTCTCAAGCTGAACGGCAAGTCCGACTAGTCATAATGACGCTACGCACCCACGCTAATTCATTAAGCGTTCTGATATTATATTGACGTTAATCAATAGTTATGTAAAACTATGCGTTATGAGCGGAAAAGTGGAACTGACAAGAGCAGCACTAAGTCCTACGTCTCCCCACGAGAGAGCCGGCAGGCGTTTGGCTAATTGGGTTGAGAAGGCTGTGTTTGATGATAAAACGGATATGAGGGTCAAGACCGGGCCTCTGGGCATCAATGACACTATTTATAATCCAAGAGCGTATTCTGTAGCTGCCAAATTACTGAGCTCTAAAAGTATAGAGATTGAAGCACATAGGTTCGCGGATGATTCGGTTTCACGAGCCGCATATCTTAATCTCATGAAAATACCGATGGGGCTGCGCCATGTTGAGCATGAGCGTCATTACGATCGGTTAATTATAGTTTCTATAGGTGGCACCGCGATCAATGAGCAGCCGCTTGATCTTGACCAAGTATCTGGGCATGTTGCGCAGCTATATCCTGAGCCACCTGCAAAGGCTCCGGAGGCTTAGATGTCTAATGCTAACGAAATCGAACGTATTGGTTCTGAGCTCAGTGATCTAGGCTATTCACTAACTTCATTCGACCAGCTAGGGCTCCCATTTGATCATGGTTTGGCGGAAGAGCTGTCTATGGCTGCTGCAAGAGGAATTTTTAGCCCTGATGCGGCTAAACTTACAGAGCATATAGAGAAGAATAATATGACAATGGTCCAAGATGAAGTATGTCTAGAGCTAGGCCGACAAATGGTTCAGCCTGTAGTTGAAGCAGTTTTTGTCGACAATCCAGAAGCAACTCAAACATGGGGTTTGTATGCCATGAACCGCTATGAAACAGGTGGTGAGCTAGGTGTTCATCAAGATTCAGTAGAAAAAACTGTGTTAGTTGTGACGATTTCTGGACAGCGAGAGCTTGATGTTTATGCTAAGGGTCAAACAGAAGATGATGCCGGCGATGCCGAACAAACACTCTTATTAAATCCCGGCTCAGTTATGATCCTAGATGCTGAGGCAGATCCTGCTCACGCAGTGCGATGTACTGAGGGGCCAAGTGTGTCAGCCGTACTAGACGTACCCGCGCTAGTCGGTCGTTAATTCGCTAGCTATCTTTACGAACTATTGGCACTATAATGGTTGAATCGGACCAGTACTCGCAGTTCTCTGGAGGAGTAACTTCGCAGACCTCAAAATCGATGGCAGCTTCACTAAAGCCAGCTTCAACCAAGCGTTGAACGTGTGGAGGCTTCAGGTCTACTGCCTCGTCAGAATAATAGGTCAGGACTCCGCCTGGTTTAAGTAGCCTGTGGGCTTCGTCAAAGAAGAACATGTGTGGGCCAATCATTTCGTCTTCACCAATCGGGTAAGTGTCAAAAAGGATGCCATCAAATGTTTCTGACGCCATCGTAGGCGTTACGTTTTGCCAGAACCCACTGCATATACGCATTTTGCCATCGATTAGTCTTTGGCGATTGTCTTGTACGCATTTCTGTATTACATCGGGATGTGCTTCTATGACGGTGTGTGACTCAATATCGTGTTCATGAATTGCTCGACTTGATATACCCATGCCATAGCCAAGCTCCAAGATTGCACCACCATTTTGGGTTGCAACTGCAGCTAGTCGATTCATGTAAGGCATCTCCCAGTCTTCCATGACTTCGTTTCCGAGTATTTTTAGCGTGTGATCATCATAGATGGCGGGAGCGTTGCCCCATTCTGGTGCTTGATATTTAGGCATGTTCGCCTACCATCATTGGCACATCGGCGACGACCGAAAGACTAGGTCCTTCTGTGCATTTGGCTGCATGACCCAAGTTTTTGTAGCCGTTAAGCAGCATGATTGAGCCCTTAACAAGGTCGTAGGTATCGGTTACCTCAGTAAAAACATCATCTTCTGCCTCAGGACGATAAATATCTAGTTGACGTCTGCCCAAAGGTGTCATGATCACAACCGTTCCGTCAAAGTGGTCCTGATGAGGGTTGAAGAAATCGCCAACTTCGTAGTGATTAATGGCATACATACCCATGGCAGTAATTGCTTCAGGCTTATCGGCAAAAAGAATTTCGAACACTGGTTCGGCGAGTAGTCTTCCGGCTTTTAGTGGCTCGTCTTCACGGAACATCAACATACCAGATCGGCCATTTTCGGCAGCTTCACGGTACTGATCAGTGTCTTCGACTGCGTTAACAAGGTCAACAGCTAATCTTTCATATTGATTAATGCCCAGCGCCTCGAATGACGTCAGGACATGACCAACCGTGTTAAGTTGTTCGCCGACTCTATCTACCTCTTGAACTAACATGTAATGCACTATATCATATAATTAGTAAAGATTGGAGACTATAATGACATCGCCAGAGCAAGGGCATGTATCACCTTTTAATGTAGAGGGCTTACTGCAGCCTGACCAACGTATTTATGCCGAATCTGTGATTAGCGCAATGGTTGACACACTTGAGCTGAATCGCGAAGATATCAGACTTGTCTTAGAAAATGGACCGGAGAATGGTGGTCGCGTAGTGGCAATGGACGCTAGTCCTAACGGTCAGTTCATTGGTCTTTATCAAGATATACTTGCCAAAAGAGCAGAGGACCCAGATTGGTACACCATACTAGTTGATGGCAACAAAGTAGATCCGCTACAAGGTTGTACGAGAGTCAGCTACGAAGCGATGATTGTTGATGCGCGAGCACGAGGCGACCAATTTCTGCCTGATAGTCTGGCGTTGAATCAGCACAATGGTCATGTTTGGACAGCGACTATGATGACCGGAGAACCATTAGAATCTGAAGGCCGTATTTGGATCGGTAGTTCAAGCAGTTACGACAAAGTAAACTTTGTTGGCAATCCTATTAATCGGGGAGGCAAGAGTTTTAGAGTCAGGCCATCGGTAATTATAGGTTCAGTCGAGAGCTAAGATGAGTGCTCCGTATGAGGCAGGGTTTGAAGCTGGGCCTGAGCGGGTCTCTATTGCCACGCCTCAACACAGAGCCAATATAATATTCTTGTCGTACAGACTGTCTCAAGGTGGAATAGGTACGCAGAACAGATTGCTACTTTGCATGGAAGATAACTATTTGCCTGAATTGTTTGCAGACGAGCAGCTAGATGAAGTTAAGAGACTAGCGTGGGATATGATAGGCCCTTTCTTTCTTAATCAAAAGCTACACCCAGCAACTGCTATACCTTGGGAAGATGATTCTCCAGAAGCTGCCGTTAAGACAGACCAGCTGGTAACTAATGAGTTGGCGGGATTGTTTGACAGGTTTGATGATCGTGATCAAATTCGAACATTTACTGGAGATTTGGCGGGAATTGCCCAGAGTGTGATTGCTATGGATGCTGACTATTTGAATCGTCCTAGTGGACGAGCTGGAAACAGTGCTAACTTAAAAATTGTTGTTAGCCCCTATGCGCGTGACCCTTATGACAGTATTTTTGTTCGCTACAGCATACTTGGTGTTAGCACTAAATCGGTTGAGTTTGACGATATGTTTAGTCAACTAGCCAGCGAATATGTCGTTAAAGAGCTTGATCCAATTGCTCGCAAACAAATGGGATCAGTTCTCGATATGTACCTTCAAACACACCCTGATCTTAGGGGTGACCAACGCATCCTAAGAGTTAAGTCGCTTTGCGAGGAGCATCAAGATGGCTAGCGAACACCAGATGTTTAATCGGGCACAAGCCAAGTGGAGTGGTCTCATCGAGGCCGGCAACTTAAGCGTTCCAGTGGAGATCGGTCGCACAGCCGTAATCAGTTCTTACTTTACAGACGAAGAACCAGACACGGTTACCGGTATGAGCGAGCTAGCAATGTTTAGAGGCGAAGCACTAGACCTAGCCGACAGAATTCAACAGTCTGGCGGTGATCCCGAGTTGGCAATTGATGCAACGCGTCACGACATCAATCGTCTCATACAAGATCCTGAAATAGCCAACATCTATGTTATTGGCAACGGCTCTTTATCATCACTATTGTTGGATGTTAAGGACTACTACGATTGGAAATCGGTTTCTGAAGCTACGACTCACATCAAACAAGGTATTTTTGTGCAGCGACAATGCGGCAACTTGTCTAGAGTTCGCAATGTGCCAATGGGTCTATTTGCGATTACTGATCCAAGAAATGTTCATGCAGCGCTTGGCGATGATTTTTACCCCTTAAACTTGGATGATGTTGAGAATGAAAAGATTAAACCTGTTTTTGGTACCGACCAAGTTGATTACGATAGCATTAGAAGGCTGGGCGCAAAGGCCCAGCCTTCTAATATTACGGAGCGCGAGGCTGACGATGCTCAGTTGCAGTCTGACGTTCAGTATCGTGGTAACTTCTTCGAGCGCTTTATAGAACTTAAAGCTATTGCAGAAGGTCGTGCAAGTGACTCTCAAGTTATATACATAAGAATGGTCAAAGAAAGATTTGGCCTAGATCTTCTGGACTTCTACGAGAATAATATTCAACTTTGTGAAGCAATTAATGATGCCGTAGAAGCCAAAGAGTCTTGGGAAGTTGTAAACTCGCTATTAGAGCAGGCTTACAGTTTGCTTGAGCCAACCACGCTTAATGCACCTTTCTTGGCCAAATAGCTACACCGATAAGATTATGATACCGGCGACAGCTACAAGTCCACCGATTATTGGTATTGTCTGTTTCTTCTCGTCGAAATGTCTCAATGCTAGAAATACTGTGAGTGCTGGGTAGCAGGCAGATATTGCAGTGATAACTGCGGGCGATTGAGAATGTGCGAGTCCAATGGCGAATATTATACCGCCGAATAGTTGGGTGAATGCCGTTATAAGTATGAACCGATCCTTCAAAAAGCTAATATCGAGGCTTTGTTTTAAGTTATGGCCTACAACAAAGAATAGTATTAGTAACAAGGCAATAAGCCCCGTGAATGTATCTATAAGTGTGGCTTTCTGCCAGCCTATCGATTCCACGGCCTGACTAAGTAGCGCATACGCGAAGCCCCAGAGTATAAACGTTGTAAAACCAAACAACACACCTCTGGATATTCTTCTCTCTGATTGTTTTGACTCAAATATGCCAGAGGCTGTAACAATACCGACCACGACAATTAATATGCCTAGTATGTCTAAGCTGCGTAGTGAACCATTAAAGAGTAGCAAAATCGCCAAAGTGCTAATTAGTGGGTATGCGCTACTTATGGGGCTTACCAGGCTAACAGGCCCAGCGGTTAGCCCTTTATAAAACATGTATAGACCAAGCTCAATACATATGCCTGAAGCTACGGCGTATGCAATTCCAACATGCTGCCAACCCATGTTGCCTGAATTTAAGAGATAGATTACAGCGTATGTGAAAACGCCAATAATGGATACCCAAATGGCTGCAGTCTCAGGGCTATTGCGTTTTGAAGCTTTGGCGGCAAAGAAATCAGAAGCGCCCCACGCCAACGCGGCGGTCAAGCCAAAAAGTAGTGTTGCTAGTTGAGTAGAGACCATACCAGAATAATACTACTTTAACTCGACAACTTTTAGTTGACCTTGATTCTGCAGATAAAGATTAAAGGGCATGGTGATGTTTTCTGCCTCTGTTAGGCCTAGTTCTTGCTCAACGCTGTTGAGCTCACTGCTTGGGTAGTATAGAACGACTGACATCAAGGAAGAGTTGATTGTGTACAGACCAATGGTGCCACCTTTGTATTCGTAATCAGTGTTTGTCATGTCGACTACATCAACTTCGCCAAAGCCGTGCTGCTTTAGCCAGTCAAAGCCGGCATTTTTGTCCTTTACGGGAATAGTCTCTCGCAGTGTGAACTTGCCATCTTTTTCGTCCAAAATATGGATAGCGAATGTTTGGTCATCGTGCGCAACTAGCTTTGTCGCTCCTAGGCCATCTTGCTTTGCGTAATAATGCGTTGAGGATTTGGTCGACATTGGCGCGACGTTAGCTTTAGCTAGAACACGCTCAATGTTGTCGAACGAAGCTAGGCGATATTTCTTTTCTTGGTGAGCCATCCTTTAATAGTAGCAAATAAGGTCTAATGCTATGTCTACGTGATGATACAATGGCGACAATGTATGCTTTAAAACGACGTTTATTGCCACTCTATGCGTCTAGTTTGGCCACGGGCTTCATGTTTCACTATTCGATCATATTTCCTTACATGAATAGCCTTGGATTTAGTACATCTCAGCTTGTAACCTATGCAATCGTTGCTAACGCGGCCGTAATCTTAATAGAAGTTCCAGCAGGCTTGCTCGCTGATCGTTGGAGCCGAAAAGGTGTCCTACTACTATCTTTAGTATTTATGGCGGTCGGTTGTATGCTCTTTGGCTCGGCTGAGAGTTACTTTAGTTTTATTCTAGCCACAGTTTTTGCTGGCTTGTATTTTGGTATGTCTAGCGGGGTGCAGGAAGCGATGGTTTATGATGTATTGGTCGAAAATCATGACCGTAAGAATTACGAAAAACTATTAGGGTATTTGCACAGCACACATACCGTAGGATTAGTTTTAAGCTCAATTGCTGGAGCAGTTTTAGCGAGCGTATTTAACTTTCGGCTGCCGTTTTATTTGAGTCTAGTGAGCTGCATAGTCGGGTTTGTGGTCCTAGCATTTTTCAAGGAGCCTCGTTTGCACAGAGAAGTCGAGTCGGCTCATTTGATCAAACACATCACAAGTCTATTTAATCTACTGACCAAACATCCGGAAACACGACTGCTGGTGTTAACTAACGTTTTAATCGGCATTACATTTTGCTTCATATTAGAGGTTGATCCTTTATGGCCAATAGCACTTGGACTTGCCACTATTTGGTATGGACCGCTTAACGCATTGTTGCTATCCAGCCAAGGGCTAGCTGGTCTTATAACTGGTGTGGCTAGTGTAAGGCTTTGGCTAATACGATTACTTGGTCTAGGCTTATTGTTGGCTGCACTTGGGCTAACGATTCAAAACATATATCTAGTGGTTATAAGTCAGTTTGTTCTGGCAACTTGTTCGACGACTCTCATGATTCTTTTGAGCGGCCGTATTCAGGATACGCTACCAGCGTCGCAGCGTTCTGGAAGCGAATCGGCAATCAGCACAATATCAAGATTGTCATTTATTGCTCTGTTGCCGTTGTTTTCGATCGTCGCTCAAAAGCAATCAGTCTTTATCGCAGCGTGGATATTAGTCGTCATCGCCCTATTTGCAGTTGTTGGACTGGGCCGTAGTTTTCGTCATGATAATATCAGGTTTGAACGCTCTATATAGGCTGCAGAATCTTGCGAATACTCAAATATGGTGTTATTGTAAAAGTATGAAGAAATACAACTTCGCATCACTTATAGCCGGCCGCAACTACCGTATTAACGGGGGCTGTTCTTGAAGTTGTAAAATAATAAAGCCTTAACAGCCCCTGCAAATCACAGGGGCATTTTAATTGTTAAGGATTTAAGATGAAAACTATTGTTGAAGCGGGCCATTACTATCAGGTAAATGGTCCATCAGTGTTAAGTGTAAAAGGTTGGGATATAGGTAAAGATTTTGTAGCAAGTCAGGCTGATGCCGAGCTGGTACTGTTTGTCGATGACTACCATAAAGAACAAACATTTATGGAGCCAGGAGATACGTTCTTCGAGCCAGATGAAGCCGCTCAAGTTGCTGATGCACTCATGAGCGAGGCAGACCATGTATTTAGCGAAGCCGCCCTAGCAAAAGTTGCATCTCAAAAAATGTGTCAACTTCTTGAGGACGGCTTAGTCAAGTTAAAGAAAGGTGTTTTGTCGGCATGTGGTGTACGTCTTGGCTGTCTTCGTCGGCTCTGACATTGCCACATTCAGCCCTACCTGTGTCTTTTTGGATTACATATTACTGCTTGAAAAGGTTGAGCTAGGCGAAGAGCAGGTGACAATCCTGCCAGAAACTTACAATAAGCAACAAGCGCAGCTTACAGCCGTGCTTGGCAAATTAGTAGTGCCAAAATTGGCAAGCTATAAAAGCATTTTTCATAGCCTTGACCATAAGGACACCACCGTCTACGAAGAGGTGCACGTATGAAAACTACATTACCTCCCAAGATAGGTATTGTTTCTGGTGTTGGGCCATTGGCTGGCGCGGATGTATTGGCCAAGACATTCAAAAACGCGGCTAATATATACGGTGCGATAGAGGATAGCGAGTATCCTGACTTACTGCTTCTAAATCACGGTATTGAGGGTGTCGATAATATCGGCACTCTTAATGACGCATTTGAAAAGGAAATTGTAAGTATGGTGCAGCACCTTGAAGGCCAAGGCTGTAATATCATTGGGATTGCCTGCAATACAGCACATACATATCTGGACAAAATTAAAATCAAACCACAAACGACATTAGTAAACCTAATAGATATAGTTTCAAAGGTGGCAAAAGACACAAGGAGGAGTTACTTGTTACTTACCTCAGGCACTTCAAAACAGCAAAAGCTATACCATAGGTACCTCGATAAGCATGCTGTTCTATTTCAGGAGTCTACTCAAACACAACAGGTATTACTTGATAAGGCAATTGGTCTTGTCATGGCTCACAAGCTCGATGAAGCAGGTGCTTTGCTCGAGGAGGTGCTGAGATCTGCAAAATCAGAAGGCCACAAGGCGGTTATAGCCGGCTGCACAGAGCTGCCTATAGCGATCGCACATTGTAAGGATTTAGTGGGGATGTATGTAATCGATTCGAATGAAGAGCTAGCAAAGGCCATGTTGAAAAAATACTATAAGGTTTAGCGGCGCTATCGGCCAATAGTATGTACTTCGCCGCCGATCTTGTCTCGGAAGTAGCCATCGTGACTGACGTAGATGATTGCGCCGCTGTACCTGCTCAGGGCAGTCTCTAGTTCTTCAATACTTGGCAGGTCGAGGTGGTTGGTGGGTTCATCGAGGATCAATAGTTGGGGTGAGTTTGCTAACATCGCAATAATTTGGAAACGGGCTTTTTGGCCGCCGCTCAATTGTTTAATTGGGATTTTACCGTCTCCTTCGGTGAATAAGTAGTCACTCATGAGGTTGCGGACCTTAGTGGTGTTGATTGAAAGACTACGGTCTAAGTACATTCTTTCGATCGCCGTTTCTAGGGTTAGGTCAAAATAAGTGGGTGACACTTCTTGTTCGTAAATACCAATCCGGACGTGTGGATCGAGGGAGATTGATCCGCTGTAGGTGGTGATGGCTTTGTCGCCCAAGATTGATTTTATAAGCGTCGTTTTGCCAGCACCGTTACGGCCACGGAGCTCAACGGCCTGACCTTCGCGAAGATCAATGTTGAGGCCATCAAATAATGGGTGGTCGTAACCAATGCTCAGATCACGTATAGATACCAGAACGTGCGCACTCCTTGAGTCGTTGTTCTTAAGATTGATCCGGACATTCTTGGCCTTAAACTTGTCGTATTGGGCGGCGGTTTTGTAGTTGAGCTCGGCTGCTGATTCTTTGTCGATCCAGAAAGCAGGCTTCTCTTTGGCTTGTAGCTCGGCCAGCTCGGCCCTAGAACTATTCTCTAATCTTTTAAATTTTTGGATGGTGCCTGGATTACGTGATTTTTCTTTGAGGCGTTGATAGTCAATGACTTTTACTTTTAGGTTAGCTATGCGTTTTTCGACCATCTCAAAGTCGTTCATTTGGCTTCCTGTGCTGACAGCATTTTGCTTGAGGTATGCGTCATAGTTGCCCTTAAAACTTGCCGAGCCTTGCGCGGTAATATCAATAATACGATCGACTTCTCGTAGTACGTCGCGGTCATGTGTAATAACGAGTGCTGCCTCTTGGGCAGTTTTCATCCAGTCGATAAACTGAGCCTTGGCAACATAGTCCATGTGGTTTGTCGGCTCATCAATTAGTGCTAGATGCGCATCAGAGTGCATGATTTTAATAATTTCTACCAAACGTTTCTGTCCGCCGGAGAGACTGGCAAATGACTTGTGGGCGATATCGTACAGTTGAAAGTTATCAAGTTCGCGCTCGATTTGCTCCTCGATACGATAAAAACCCTTGTCATCAAAACGTTCCAGAGCGTTGGTGTACTCATGAATCTTGTGCATGTTGTCGCCCATTGTGGCAGGATAAGTCTCGATAATATGACTGAGCTGCGTGTACTCTGGCAGGCCGGCCAAAACGTATTGAAGTACTGTAAGGTCGCCAACGTCATGATGCTCCTGTTGAGTGGCAACAACCACTGTTCCGCGCTTATAAGTAATGCTACCGCTGAAGTCCTTGTCGGTTCCGGCGAGAATTCCAAACAAGGTTGACTTGCCAACGCCGTTACGGCCGACAATGCCGATCTTTTCTTTGTTGTCGATCGAGAAGCCTACATTAGCTAGGAGTGCTTTGGGCCCAAAAGATTTTTCTGTAATGGTAATGTCTGCAATCATAAAAAACTCTGTGCACTACCTTCTTAATTAAAAAGACTTCCTACGAAGTCTTTGGTTCGAACTTATTAGTTCCAGTTTCGCTTGGCTGGGGATGAGGGATTCGAACCCCCGATCGCGGAACCAGAATCCGCTGCCTTACCACTTGGCCAATCCCCAATGTACAGGGGTTGATTATATAGCTTCAGACGTTAAAAACCAAGGCTTTAGGACTGTTTGTCAGAATCTTCCTGAACCGGTAGACTGTCAGGTATTTCCATAAGATATTTGACCGGCGCTATGCTCGCACGCAGTCTGCCTTCGTGCGGATTAAGATCGACTCCTGCGAGTTGGTCCTTGGCCGCTGCCACTCCGGTGACAATAGCTGCCGCAAATCTAATAACAATGTTTCGATCAGGCAAATTGGGAGTTTCGTGTTCTGCTGACATGGTATGTAATATATCATAAAAATAGCAACAAGTCAAATATATATTGAATCCAGAAAAAGTTGAAACATCCAGCTAGGTGTGTGATATAGTTGAAAGCGTTAACAATTTATAAATATACAGAGTGCGGGGAGAGATCTAGCTCGTTGAACCGCCAGCAACCTGTCCATTAAGGAAAAGGTGCTCCATCTAGTCCCCATGGTCGGGAGAAGATATTGCTTGCTTGATATCCTTTCTCGATACATCGGAAGAAAGGATATTTTTATGTCAAACTTAATCGAATACTTCACTAGCGAGTCAGTGGCGGCCGGTCATCCGGACAAAATCTGTGACGCAATTAGTGACGCTATAGTTGATGCTGCCTTGGCGCAAGATCCCAACAGCCGTACCGGAATCGAGACCGTAGCCGGTGCAAACAAGATCGCTCTTTTTGGAGAAATCAAAACAACAGCAAAGCTAAACTACCAAGATATCGTAAACAAAAAGGTAGAAGAGCTAGGCTACACAGAAAAAAGCTGGGGCTTTAGCACTGAGTCAGAATTTAGCAACGACGTTCACCAACAGTCACCTGAGATCGCCATGGGCGTTGACCAAGATGGTGCTGGTGACCAAGGTATGATGTTTGGTTTTGCTTGTGATGAGACTCCTGAGCTCATGCCACTACCAATTGCACTTGCTCACGCATTAGCTGCCCGTATCGACGAGGCTCGCGAGAGCGGTGAACTTGCATGGTTGCGCCCAGACGGCAAAGCCCAAGTGACAATTAAGTACGAAAGCGGTAAGCCAGTCAGTGTCGCCAAGCTAGTTCTAGCTGTTGCGCACAACGAAGAAACTACTGCCGAGGAAGTTCGTGCCCAAGCTATCGAGTCTATCGTTAAGCCGATCCTAGCGAAGTATAAGTTTGACCTACCAGCAGACGAAGACGTCATCATCAACGGCACCGGACTATGGCACATTCCTGGTCCCGAAAGTGATGCTGGCCTAACTGGTCGTAAGATTGTTGTCGATACCTACGGCGGTTACGCCCGTGTTGGTGGCGGTGCTTTTAGCGGTAAAGACCCAAGTAAGGTTGACCGAAGCGGCGCTTACGCAGCCCGCTACATTGCCAAGAACATCGTGGCAGCTGGTCTAGCCACCAAGTGTGAAGTTGGCCTAGCATACGTAATTGGCCAACCAGAACCACTGATGCAGACTATCGAAACCTTTGGTACAGAAACAGTTAGCCAAGAAGAGCTACATGCCTTCAAAGACAAGCTAATCGACACATCTGTTAAGGGAATCATTGACACTCTTGACCTGCGTCGTCCAATCTATTCCCAGACTTCAGCCTACGGCCACTTTGGCAAAGAAGCTTTGCCTTGGGAACAGATCAAGGCCTAGGATCTAGACCGTTTCCATAAGGTTTGCCGACCTCATCTAAGAAAGCTGTTCCAGCACGGAATAGTAGATCGCCAGCCCTAGCTGCAGCTTTCTTCCAACGAGGAGCGTAAGTTTGAAAGGCTGGCCTTTCGACAGAGAATTTCTGATCGCGTGATATTGCATGTGCTAAGTCTAGTGTTGTGAGGGCCGCAAACGGGACTTCATGGCGGTACGAGTGGGCGGTTATGCTGATCTCACCTTCCTCCTCAACAATGTAATATTCAGCGCCACCTACGGCTTCGCCATCAACATCCTCTGCGTCGTCAGGTGCTATACCGATTGAATAGGCGTTGTCGTCGTCAGTTTTCTGACGTTCGATAGAAACACGTAGAGGTCTGTCGGTTGGGTCTGGGCTGTCGGGAAGTGTGAATACTTCACATAAACGCAGCACGCCATAATCAATGTCATCTTGAGTAGAGCCGGGTCCTTCCACAATTGTGTCCAGAGTATTCAGCAACACATTGAAAGCGTATTGCCTCTCTAGTTGTAGTGGATCAAAAGAGTCGTCGCCATTTCGCAGATGCCTTACTCGTTCTAGCTCTAAGGCCTCAAATGTGGCAGCCGCAGCTGGGTTGTTTGAGTACGCCAAGTCTTCTGCTTCTAACTGGCTACCCATAAAGAAACGGTGTTTATCCTCGTACGACTCATATTCTGTCTCAAGACCGAGACTCCATGGATGGTCGTCGGAGAGTGACTCGTCGAGCTCGTGGTATTCTTCCTCAAGATCATTTAGATAGGCATGTCGGAACTCTGTCCAACGAATTGCTCGCTTCCGTGTACCATATGAAACATCAGTGCTGTTTGGTTTAGGTGCATGCTTACTGTCAAGGCCTCTAATGGCATTATCAACAATCTTGGCTTTTTGTGAGGAACTGATGTCTTCCAGACCGTTATAAAAAGTATCAAATTGAAGAGCCACAACATGATCATCCTCGAGTATACGCTGATCAAATTCTGCTAAGGTTTCACGAGTCATTACTCTTATTATAGCACAAATGTCAATAATATACAAGTTAGGTTGTCAACTTGAGCTAGGCCGGCATAAGCGGTATCATAGTAGTTATGAACAAGTTCAAAAAACTAGGTTTGCAGGCAATGGTCCTGTCTGTTGCCTTACTATTTGTGGCAGTCGCTCCAGCACTAGCGATTAGAGACGCATCGGATGCTGAGTCGACGACTACTCAATACCAAAAGAAGTCTCAATCCGGCACTGATGGATCGGTTCACTCGCAGTTGAAGCAGAAGGGTGAAGAACGAATCTCCGAACTGCGCGAGAAGAATAAGGCGTTCAGAACCAGAACTGCTGAGGATCGCAAAAAGTTCTGCGAATCTCATAAGAAGGGTCTGACCACTAAGTTTGCTAATATTACGACCAATAGCGACAAGATTCAGACGAGGATTGACGGAATATTTGCTAAGGCGCAAGCGTATCAAAAAGCCAAGAACCTGACACCGGACAATTACGACGCTCTAGTCGCTGCGGCAACTTCTGCTCAAGCTGCCTCAAGCACCTCAATCGCTACTCTTAAGACACTGACACCAACACTCGACTGTGCTAGCAGCACCAACGCGGCGGATATTTCGGCATTTAAGTCGGCAGCCGAGGACACTCGTGACAAGCTCAAGGGCTACCGTGCCTCAGTTAAGAATGTTCTTAAGGCTCTACAAATCGCCAAGCCTGCAGAGGGGAGTCGCCAATAATGAAATCTCTCAACCAGCGTGGCAGCACTTTTGTAGTCCTGATCTTTGGCCTAATCGTTGTGGTCGTGGTGGCTGTGGTCGGTTATAGGATCGTTAACACTACTGACACCGGCACTATCAGCTCTAGTCCAATTGAGTCTAGTAGCGTGCCTAAGACAGTCGATTCTGCAGCAGATATTAAGCAGGCCGACGAAGCCCTAGACGGCACAGCTATCGACAGTGGTATCAATCCAGACCAGCTCGACAGCGAACTCAATTCGCTGCTCTAGAAGAAGTCCAAATCCTTGATTTCATCAGGCAAAAAGCCCTTGGGGTGCTTAAATCCAGCTTCCCACTTAGTGCCTTTGCCGTAACCTAGATCTTTCATAAGTTTGGTCGGAGCATTGCGTAGTTGAAGCGGTACAGGCAAGTCGGGGTTGTCGCGGGCGGTCGACTTGGCAGATGACATGGCGTCGGCGATCTCGCGTGACTTAGGCGCTTTGGCCATAACCGTCGCGCAGTGGAACAGATTGTACTCGGCCTCGGGCAGGCCGATACGTTCGACTGCCAAGAAAGTCGAGACTGCAAGGTTGAGAGCGGCGGGTGCTGCCATGCCGATATCCTCAGAGGCAAAGATGACCATTCGGCGAGCGATAAACTTAGGGTCTTCGCCGGCTTGTAGCATTCGAGCCAAGTAATAAAGCGCAGCATTGGCATCCGAGCCACGCATCGACTTAATAAAGGCGCTAATGACGTTGTAGTGATACTCTCCCTTTTTGTCGTAGCCGGGCAAGCGGTGCTGCGCGGCGGTCTCTACGACTTCTGGTGTGATCGTCTTTTTGCCGGCTAGCTGGACGGCGAGCTCTAGATTGCCGAGGGCTACGCGAGCGTCGCCACCGGATAGTTCTGCCAGTAGGTCGATGCTTTTGGCTGGTAGCTTCTTGAGGGTTAGTTTTTCGGCTTTGGCGGTGTTCTTGATAATTTTGGTGATCTCGGATTTGGTCAGTGGTTCTAGAACCAATACGCGGGAGCGGGAGAGGAGGGGATTGATGACTTCAAAGCTAGGGTTTTCTGTGGTGGCGCCGATCAAGATAATTGTGCCGTCCTCTACGTGAGGCAAGAAGGCGTCTTGCTGCGCCTTGTTAAAACGGTGAATTTCATCGACGAATAGAATGGTTTGCATTGCCAAGCGACGATTCTGTTTGGCAAGCTCAATCACTTTGACGACGTCAGCTTTACCAGAGGTGACGGCACTGATCTCGACAAACTCGGCACCAGTCTCACGGGCGATTATCCTAGCCAAGGTAGTTTTGCCGCTGCCGGGCGGGCCCCAAAGTATCAGGCTGGTCGGCTGCTTGGAGGCAATAATCTCATGAATAATTTTGCCCTCATCAACAAGGTGCGACTGTCCTACCACGTCGTTTAATAATTCCGGTCGCTGTCGCTCCGCCAAAGGCCTACTGTCCATAGGCTAATTATAGTCTACTCGGCGAGATATCGCTTGACGGCGGCTTTTAGCCACTGAGGCATGCGCATTCCAAACTTTTCTAGGCTCTTGGAGTGAGCTTCGTAGGCTTGCGCAATATGATTCTGGGGGATGCCAGCTTTGCGCCAGAACGCTACTGGATCATCATGAAATTCCTTAAGAACTTCAACGGCGCCCTCAAAGTCATCAACTTCTCTAAGGGTATGTTCCATCCAGTTGCGAGGCGAGCCTTTTTTGACGCCGCCTTGCCTAGAAAGTTTTCTGACTTGAGCGATAGAATCATCGTATAGACCATCTGGGTTAACTACGATGATTGGGGTCGGCAGGCTAAGCAGAAGCTTACGAACAACTAATGCTGCGTCAAACTCTACTATTGTGCCTATTCCGCCTTCCGTATAAACAGGAACTGTAGAATAGGCTTCAAGCAGGTGTTGTCTTATGAGAAGCTCAGAGGCTGGCATGTTCAGTCGTCCATCAGCGGCTTTGTTAACCTGATCTTGGCCTAGGTTTTCGACGTCGATACCAACACCAAAGCTGAGGATTTCGCGTTTGCGCGCAGCTTCATCGCTAGCTCTCATGATGCCACCACCATTACCGTGGACGACCGCTAGTTTGTCCGCGCCATCGAATATATCAATCATGCCATCGAGGAACTTACCAATTTGCTCCTCGTGTTTTTTGCCGACGTGTTCGCGCTGAGCACCAAAGATTGCTACCGTCATTTCTAGTTGCTCGATTCGCTCGGCAACACCTGGCTTAATCCATAGTCCGCTTGGATGGAACTCGCGATACTCACCATCCTGAGCCCATGCGATACCAACACCTTGACGGCTTAGGTCAACTAGCTGCGAATGCTCCTCAAGAGTAACAAGTTCTGATCCATCATCACGGAATCTTTCAAACAGTATGGCGCGTGCGTCACCACCGTGGACTAGACGTGACAGGCTCATTAAGTTGACTTGTTCGGCTATGACGGTTGCAGTACGGTCACCGGCGGCGCTGAGGTTTTCAATTAGCGGCTCTAGGTGCGCAAGCTCTGATGGAACACCCTCGGCGGCTTTATGTAGTTTGGAGATGGTGTTGACCGTGTTCATCTTGCTACTGCCAGTTTCTTTGACTGTTTGGATGCCTCGACGTGACAGCACTACAGCGGCTATTGCTGGGTCGCGGACGGCGTCGAGTAGGGCCTCTCGGCTACCTTGGTCAGCTGTTTCTAGGGCCTCCAGAGCAGTTACGCCGTTAATGTGTCGGTGTCTACGAGCTGCCGGAGTCATTCTCAGCCAGTTAACAGGCCCTTGAGCAGATTGACCAACTTCTTTGGAGTGAAAGAACTCTACTGGAATCATGGTGTTGCCGTAGGTTGGTTCCGGCTTTTTGCCAGTTCGGTCATGGCTCTTGATGATCTCTACTTGGCGGTTGCGGTCATAGGCCGGCAGGTGCCTACCGATACCCATCAAGCGGTTGGCATCAAATAGGGCAGCGCTCTTAAGTTGCGTTAGGCGATCGCTAACCTCACTAATAACGCGCCAAAAAAGTGGTCCCGCCGATACGCTAATACCGCCCAGTAAGAAATCTGGAATGGGCTCGTCGGCGCCACGACCAAAATGGTCAGAGTCACGAGCAACTGCAGCTCGGCCGTTGTGTAGCAGGCTTATTCTTGCCTCTGGAGAGCCCATAAAGTGCTCCTCGTTAAGCACAAACTGTAGAGGGTTTAGCGGGACCGAGACACTGCCATTGTCGTTGAGTCGATAGCTTGGCTTTTGAAAATCGTCATCAGACTCGCCCTTGTCAAAAGAGATCATTCCGTCATTAATATTCTCTTCGACTTCATCTGCGCTCATTGGGTCTAACCTAGACATGTCAGCAAATCGACCGATAGGTAAACCTTGGCCGCTCCAGACAACATTTGCTCCAGCCTCAGTTGTGTCCATGAGACCGCCTAGGTCTTCAAGCAACGCTTGTCCGACAGGGGTGGAGGCTTTCATTACAACAGGAACATATATACCAGAGCCGTTGTTGTCTACCAACTCGCCCTTGGCTTCGACTTCTACGCCGACTTGACCGAGCACACTACGACCTAACCAAAGAATATCTTCACTGCCGGCCAAGACCTTGTCCAGTACATCGGGATTGAGCACGCCGGTCTCAAAGTGAAGCGTTGTTTGGCCGGTGCCTTCAGGATGATGCGCCAGTAAGGCGTCAGGACTTAGTGGGCCACTCATAGACCTAGAGCCATCCTTGTCATTTGTTGACCGCTGGCGTTTAGTCGAGCTAGCAAATCTTCGTCCACTACTCTCCATTCAGGTTCCTCAACATCCTCTTCAATCGGTTCTAATATAAAGACCTCGGAATCTGCTCGGTCCATGTGTAAGTGGATGGCTGTGGTCTCCATCCACGCATTGTCGGTGTTGCGCTCATCGTCAGAGTAACCCGAGTACATAACGCGGCCCTTAGAAAAGTCTATATCTATACCGGCCTCTTCATATGTTTCTCGTTCGACTGCCTCGTAGATATCTTCAATCGGTTCGTTATCTTCATTGACGTTTAACTTACCGCCGATAGTGGCGACTTTGCCATTGTCGGCGCGGGTAATAACGATCATCTCTGGCGGACAGTCTGGATCGTCGTCTATCATCGTACCGTCGCGAGTAATGATGGCATCAACAGCCTTGGTGGGACCCCATGCGTTAAGAATGCCTCGGCCTTCTAGGCCGGTGCGGCCCAAAGGGTTGAGAGGGTAGCCATCCTTGTTAAAACGCAGTTCGCCACACCAAGATGAACGGCTCATCCAGTCTACTTGTTCGGGCTTAAATGGGTCGGCGTAGTCGCCATCCTTTTTCTTAGAGGTTTCTGCGCGAGGCGCATCGTGGAAAGGCAGATTGTCATACTCTGGAAACGGCGTATCCCAGCTAATAAGGCCTTCGGGAACCCAGAGCCGCTGCGGGTAGCTAGCCGGCTGCTGTTCTCGACAGACGACATTGCTTACTACTATCAATCCAGACTGCTCTTTTGACATGATGCCTCGCTCAATTTATTGATATAATATAAACATATTTACACCTTAAATACAAGTATATTGTGCAATTATCATTGCCAAAAACCCAAATAAATGCTATTATAAAGGTATATGACACCTATAGTTAACATCGAGATAGACAAACGCCAGTACGCTGTAGAAGTGCCTGAGGAACGGCCTTTTACAGAGGTTCTTGAGGTTGGCAAACACACAGTACATATATATACGAGCAATAAGCCTGAGCACGACGATGGTATCGCTTTTCGTGTCTTGCATACCGAGCTTGAGCAAAAAGGTGAGGGCCTTATGACAAGACTTCGAAGCGTTCCGGATGCGATTAGCAAAGTGGCCAAGTACATGGTCCACGGCGATTAGCCGTTGACACCAAGCACCGATCGTGCTAATGTAATAGTATTGTGCTAAGTGAGTCTGAGTTTGTAAGTTAAGTTAGTTTACTCAATTTCACCCTAGTGACAATCGAGATAATACTAATTTACTAAACAAAGGGCTCATTTTTTTATGGCTTCATACAAATATTCAGTTTACAATTCGCGAAACAACAAAGGTCGTCGTCCAAGTGGCGGTGGCAACAAGCGTCGCGGACAATATATCAACCCAGAACGCTTTGTCGCGGTCGCTAAGCCCACTCAGGCTGTCGATTACGAAACTAAGCACCAGTTTGCCGACTTTGAAATCGACGAGCGTATTAAGGCTAACCTTACAGCTAAGGGCTTTGTAACGCCTTCACCAATTCAAGACCAGACAGTGCCTCTAGGCCTGCAGGGTCGTGACGTTATTGGTATCGCTAACACCGGTACAGGCAAGACAGCGGCTTTTGCTATCCCAGTTATTCATGGTCTCATGACTCGTCAGAACAGTCGTGCGCTGATCGTTGCTCCAACCCGTGAGCTAGCGCAGCAGATCGACGTCGAATGTCGCAGCATCGGTAAGGGCGGTGGCTTTACTGGCGCTATCCTTATTGGTGGCACCGGCATGGGCCCACAGCTTAGGGATCTTCGTAACAACCCTCGTATCGTTATCGGTACACCGGGTCGTATTAAGGATCACATCGAGCGTGGCACACTTAAGCTCAGCCAGTTCAACATAGTTGTTCTAGACGAAGTTGACCGCATGCTAGACATGGGCTTTGTCGACGACGTTACTTCTATTCTTAAAGAACTTGCACCAGAGCGACAGTCATTCTTCTTCTCAGCAACCATGGACCCACGTGTTCAAGGTCTGATCAGGACTTTCTCTAAGGACCCAGAAACCGTATCTGTTAAGAGCGGTGAATCTAGTGACCACGTCAACCAAGACGTTGTCCGATTTAGTGGAACTCACGACAAGATGGACAAGCTACACGACATTCTTCTTAAGCAAGAGGTTAGCAAGGCAATCGTCTTTGACGAAACCCAACGTAGCGTCGAAAAGCTAAGCAACGACCTAGTCGCTCGCGGCTTCTCAGCTGACGCCATCCACGGCGGCAAGAGCCAAGGTCAACGTCAACGCGCGCTTGATAGCTTTAAGGCTAGCAAGACCACTATCCTTGTTGCTACCGATGTAGCGGCTCGTGGTATCGACGTGGCTGACATCACTCACGTGATCAACTTTAGCCAACCGCAGTCCTACCAAGATTACGTTCACCGTATCGGCCGTGCAGGTCGTGCTGGACGTGTCGGACACGCCCTTACTTTCGTCAACAAATAACAATAGAGGTAACCTCACAATGACCAAGGCCACTCAAGACCCCACCAAGATTCGTAATATTGCCATAATCGCTCACGTCGACCATGGCAAGACTACATTGGTGGATGGCCTGCTCAAGCAGTCCCAAACCTTCCGCGACAACCAAGCCGAGATGAACCAAGATCTCATCATGGACTCTGGCGATCAAGAGAAGGAGCGAGGCATTACCATCACGGCTAAGATTACTGCCGTGCAACACAGCGATTACCGCATCAACATTATTGACACCCCCGGACACGCCGACTTTAGTGGCGAGGTTGAGCGTACGCTTAACATGGCCGACGGCTGTATCCTGATCGTTGACGCTCAAGAAGGCCCAATGCCTCAGACTAAGTTTGTCCTCGGCAAGGCACTTGCTGCCGAGCTTAAGCCAATCGTTATTATCAACAAGATCGACAAGAATAGCTCTAGGACTAAGGAAGTTGAAGACGAATTAGCCGACCTGTTTCTAGAACTAGCCGTACACGAAGACCAGCTACATTATCCTGTCTATTACGCGATTGGCCGTGAAGGTAAGTCATGGGACGAGCTACCAACCAACACTGACGAGAAGGCCGACCTAGAGCCAATCTTCCAAGCTATTATCGATAAGATTCCTGCCCCTAGCATTGAGCGCGACAAGCCATTCCAGATGCTTGTTACTGCACTAGCTAGCGATACCTTTAAGGGTAAGTACGCCATTGGACGAATCACTCGCGGCGCGGTCAAGAATGGCGACCAAGTCTCTCTCTGCAAAAAGGACGGCACAATCACCAAAGCCAAAGTCGACAATGTGTTTATGAGTCACGGCGTTAGCAAGTTTGAGGTTGGGGCCGGTATCGCTGGCGACATCGTCCAGCTAACAGGTATCGCTGATGCTCAGATTGGTGAGACTATCGCTGACGCAGACGAGCCAGAGGCACTACCTGTTATTGAGGTTGAGGCTCCAACACTACGCATCTATCTTGGCCCTAACACTAGTCCATTTAAGGGTCTAGAAGGCGAATTTAGCACCAGCCGTCAGATCGCCGAGCGCCTAGACAAAGAGCTAGAGACCAACGTTGGACTCAAGGTTGAGGCTGATGGTATCGGCTTTACCGTTGCTGGTCGCGGCGAGCTTCACCTTGGTGTGCTGATCGAGACTATGCGCCGTGAAGGTTATGAGTTTGAGGTCGGTCGCCCACAAGTTGTTACTAAAGAAGAAGATGGCAAAATCGTCGAGCCAGTAGAAGAAGTTATTATAGAAGTCCCCGCCGAGCACGTCGGCACAGTCCAGATGGAGCTAGGCAGCCGCCGTGCGACTCTAATCGAGCAGTTTGCCAGCCCTAAGGGCGTCACTAAGCTGATCTACTCCATGCCAACTCGTACTCTACTTGGTATGCGCAACATCTTACTGACCAACACCAAGGGCACGATTGTCATGAACAGCCTCGTCACAGGCTTTCAGCCACAGACTGCTGCTTTGCAACAGCTCCGTAACGGCGTACTAATCGCCTTTGAGACAGGCACAACTACACCTTACTCCTTGCAGACAGCCGAAGCCCGCGGCACAATCTACGTAGGACCTGCCGAGAAGGTCTACGCCGGTCAAATCATCGGTCTCAACACGCGAAGCGAGGATATGGAGATGAACGTCTGCAAAGCCAAGCACCTCACTAACATGCGCTCTTCATCATCTGATGGTGTTGTGCAGCTAACCCCTCCAACGATTTTTAGTCTTGAGCAGTGTCTAGACTTTATCGAGAACGACGAACTCCTAGAAGTCACTCCTGAGAACTTGCGCCTGCGCAAAAAAGAACTCGATCCTAAGAAGCGCAAGCGCTAAACTAGCGGCAGGCTAGCCAACTATTGACATAAGTGGTATAATATAGCTCTTATGGACGACCCCGAGCACTACTTTTATCGCTACCGCAACCTAGACAGTGTGCCTGACCACCCCATCGATGGTACTTTTGCTACTATTGTTCCTGTTGAAGGCATTGGTTACTTAGCTATAGCTACTGACGCTGAAGGCAGGTGGGCTGGTGCAGGTGCCGCAAAAACGCCTGCCGGCGCACTTATAGATTTAACTGTCGACAAGCTAGCGTTAGAGAAGCCGCGCAAGGTTGAGCCAATACCAGTGGACTTCGCAAGTCTTGACGAACCCCGCAGAGAGAGCTCAATACCTGTCAATTTCTCTAATCTTGATGAGGTAGTGGAAGACTTTGGGAATCCTGCTGAGCTTGAGTTGGATGATGGCGATGTTCCTGAGTATGATCCTGACGATCCCTCGGGAGGAGTATGAACCGCGAACCCTTAGACGTTATTCCTGAGAACCTTATAGTTTGCAAGAAAGAGCTTGATCTAAGAAGCGCAAGCGGTAGATAAGCTAGCTGGTGTGGCAGGCGTTTGAGCAGAAGAAACACCCGTTTGACTTGGCGTAATGCTTGCGTGCTTCCACAACAGCCTTCCAGCAGCCATCAAAGTCACCTAAATACAGCCTATTCTGAGGTAGTGGCAGAAAAGAACATGAGGAATTATGCACCTCGTGATCTCCGTTAGTCTGGGCTTGAGTGTTGACGTAGTAATACATTACTTCTTCCTCCGTGGTTTTTCGATAACCGTGGTCTTTGGGTGACTTTTGGCATAGCTCTTAGGGACATAGCGTCCAGTTACGGCAGACCGTCCTCGGCCTTGATTTGATGATTTGCTTGTCGGCATATACTTAACTCCTCGTCTGGTTTAACTTAATGGTCTCTGCTAGAATTTGGAGTACGCAAGGATGCCAATCTAAGCGTGCTCGCTGCCAGTTAACGCTGGCAGCATTCTTTTTCTAGCTTTATTTATCAAAGAGAGTACGAGTACCCTCGCTTCGAACCTCCCGACTCAAATATGTTTGTCGTGGTCGATATTTCTATAGTACTATCACATCTCGCCCGATGCAAGTACAGATTACAGAATCTGTACAGAGTAAGGTCTGTGATATACTGACAGTAATGCATAAGATTCAAAAGAAACTTCTGAGTCTAGCCAGCCTTGAGGATATAAGCAAGCTTACATACCGAGAGATAGCTAGTCGAATTGGTTGTGGCTATGCTTCTCAGGTGAAACATCACCTCGAACAGCTCAAAAAAAGAGGCCAAATTGTTCAAAGGGCAGATGGCAGTATTGTTGTGCTCCCAAGCAGCGCGTACGCCGTCACTAGCTTACCAATACTAGGCGAGGCTGATTGCGGTGAGGCAACCTCTCTTGCTACGGATCAAATCCAAGGCTATCTAAGTTTATCGCCGAGTATCATGCCAAAAAGACTACGCAATACCCCAATGTATGCGCTCAAAGCTAGAGGTAGGTCTATGAATAAGGCTAGCATAAACGGCAAGTCTATTGACGATGGCGATTATGTAATTATTGAAAAACTCAATCCATATGTTCCTTTGGACGGAGACTACGTTGTGTCCATAATAGAGGGCTTAGCAAATATTAAGAAATTCAGCGTAGATCGTAATAATCATCGCATAGTTTTGTTGCCCGAATCACATGATGACTTTCCGCCAATTATAATTGCCGAAGAAGACCTGCACTATTACCAGATTGCGGGTCGGGTTGTTGATGTAGTCAAAGGCTTTAGAAGTTCTAACAGTGCGGCACTGCCGCCTAGTTGACATAGGTTATTGCCCGCTTCCGTTATTCGCAGCCGACCCCGTCTCCATTGCGATCTAATCCGTAAATGTCAGAGCCAACAACGCTGACAGGACCAGAAACGTAAGCTGGTCCGTTGCCGCTACCGCCGGCACAATCCACGTCACTAGCAATAGGCACGCAAGCACCGCTGTAGTTTGGATCACAGCTTGATGCAGGCTTTACGTATGTACCAATTGCGGTCACTTGGCTGACTGGCGGCGTAGTAACAGCTTCGCTAACAAGCTTTTTGCCAGTCTGGGTGCCGTCACTATACGTGACTTTGTAGGTTAAGGTTTTAACTCCGTTCACTCCAGCAGTCCTTATTGTCGTTGAGCCTTTTGTTAGGGCAGGGTCTTCGACAGTGCTGCTCGTAAACGGCACTGGCTGAGTCTCTGTCTCGGTTTTGGTTGTTATTGTTGGCTTGCGCTTGTCGATTGCAGTTGTCGGTGCCGTGTCGGTGGCTGATAGGTTTTGGGAGCTCGGACTATTGCTAGCGCCTCCGATTCCTATTAAGAAAAAGGATGCTACGACTCCAAGCAGTATCTTGTTGCCAAGACTCAGTCCTTTTAGCCAATCAATCGTCTTTTTCATCATTCCCCCTGATTGATTTAAGAATACATTAAATTTTCATTAAATAAAATGCCGGCGATCCTGCACGCTATCGACTAACCAAGCGATTTAGCTACGTATCCAAAATAAGACATATATGTTATAAATAATATAATGAGTAGTTTTGAAAATGGCCTTTGCCCCGTTGAGGAATACAAGGCAGGTGAGTCAGATCGTATTATGGAGTCGGAACTAGCGGTGGCGGGACTGTATACGTTGATGGAATTATATAAATCAGGCGATACTGTCGGTGCAGCCAAGTTTGCTAGTAGAGTTGATGATGTAGAACAACTTGAATCAGGGCTCTACAGCGTAAAGTTCATGATCTTTAATCCCTATACTGCTCACCATCACACCGAAGCTATATTTGACCAAGGTTTTTGGAGACAAGACCTGTCACATAGTATGGTCGTATGGCCATCGCAATCACCGGAAACTAGACATCCCGTCACTAATGCTTATTTAAGGGAGCCACGCGCAGGTTCGGATTCGGTCGATAAAGCGCTGCAGGCCATGCTCGAAAATAGTAACCCTCAGCCAGTTGACGCCGTTTCTAGAGAAGCGGTCTTAGTTTAGGCCGATTTCCCCTAGAGATCGCTTGCGTAGACTAAGCGGCTTCTTTTAACTCTATAGGTTCTGGTAATGGATCTGCGGCAGGAACTTCGCTGAGATCATTAATGACATTCTTTCTAAAGCTTTCGGCTAGGGCCTCGTGGGCGAGTTCTGCTAGAGCTTCACGATCGGCTAGTAGATTGGGCCGCGCGACAAACTCGTCTCGTCGCTCTTCCCAAACCTTTGCCTCGTCGAGCCACAACATTTTCTTATCACTGTGTATTGTGTGAAGGTTTGTAAGCATGGCACGAGCAACTCCTGCATTGCGCGCGGCAAATAGAGCATTTCGTTTGTTTACATCTGGTTTAAATCGTTCAAAGGCCATTGTTACATTTATTATAACAGATTATTACTTCTTATACTAGTCTCCTAGCTAATAATTAAACAGATTGAGAGCTAGAAGCGGGGCGGTTGTCGGTTGATGTAGTGCGTGCGTCTTTTGGCGTTTGGGTGGGCGGTGGCTAAGATCGGTATGCGGTTATTGTTGGCCCCACGCTTTTTGGCACGTCGCGCTTCGGCATGCTCGCTATCGCGGAGCACCTGTGTCTCTTCTTCGTCCATGGGCTCAAACTTTTCCTCAAAGTGAATTCGTACCGCAAGATCTTTGACGGCCGTGGGCGAAAGTCCATGTCGGTTGTTTTTGGGCAGGGCAGCCGGTGATCCAACCGGAACACCTAGCTCAAGCAGTGACGATTGCTTTTTTAGGAAGACGTACTTTCTTTCTGGCGTAGTGCTGATTTTTTTAGTTCCGCCATCGCCACTAGTTAACGGTCGAAACTTTGGATTGGGAACAGCTGGCGCTGCATCCGTCATTGCAATATTACCAAGGTTAACCGCCCTGATTGATTGGGTAACGGTATCGACTTGGCCATATAACTCAGTGACGGCTCTACTCCATGCTGGGTCTGCTGGGCTGCGGACCATTCCGGCCATCTCGCGGATTTCGTCTATTTTGCTATCAGGCCCGTAGAACGTCGATAGGTCAACAGCACCACGTAGTTCGTCCTCAACATTTGTGAGGGTGCGCAGATCCAAGGTGCCACCTAGCACCAATTGTTCGGAACTTCCCAGTTTGATCTCTGCCATAATATTGCAATTATACCATATAGTAGCTGGCAAGACTAGGTTTGGCCGCTGTTATTTATCGTAAATTTTACTGTAAGAAATCTTATATCAAACCTTACTAGGCGGGCGTACAGTGAAGCCTAGTCACTGTGAGGTGATCAGCATCCAAGCCTGAAATGGTGGAAGATGTGAGCGAAAAGAGCCCCTCAAAAGGCTCTTTTTTGCTACTCCGAGATTTTTACTCCATGATCCGGTGCCAAAAGAATTCTGTGCCTAATCACCAGCTCGCTTGCAGCCACAAACAAGCCTGACTCTAGCTCTACGGCGGAATTAAGTACTGACTTTTCGCCATGCACGATCTCATCGGAGACGTTATCCATATCTAACCTTACTGGGTCACCGCTTTCGGTCACTGGCTTGTGGTCCACGGTGCCTATATCTTCATCGCTCTCAACGTTAAATATATGGGTGTATATGTCGTGCCAATGGCAGCGCGCCACGTACCAAATGTTTTCACCATCATTACCCAAAACCATAGCCTGATTAGGTAGAAGAAAGCCAATAGCTCTTGGTTTGTCGGATACTTCTAAATCCGTCAGTTCTAAATAAGCTGGCATTATGTGTAATATTATATCACAATTGTCAATATAGGTTAGTTGTAAGACATCGCTTGGCCACAGTGCCTAACTACCAAGCGAAACCGACCTTCGTTGGCATCTTCCATCGGTATAGTGGCTTTTTGGCCGTACTCTATTTCTCGGATCACGTTTTCTGGGCGGCACTCCTGTTTGAGTGCTTCTTGCGTGATTATCGCGTCTGGATCAGGTATTTTATAGACTTTAACGTCAAAGTCTTTCTCAGAGGTGACGATCATTAGCGATAGCGTTCGTTCGCCATTCTCATCAACTGTGTAGAAGTTTTCTGCGGAGTCTGGGCCAAGGTATCCAAATATATAATTAACACCTTTGACTGTTGGATAAAATTCTTTGCCCAAGCTGACTGGCATGATGCTTCGTACTATACGCCTCCAGTTTGGATATTGGTACTGATTTTCTAAAGCAAGATTGCGCCGTCTTTTGCTACGACGTGACTCACGACACACAACATCAACGGGTCGGTTCTTTCTAGGCGAGGGGCTACTATTGTTTTTGGTGTACCACGGAAGAGTATCTTATGAACGTCTTCTTTCGATTCTTCTTCAAGTTGGCTGACTGAGACATCGTCTGACATCTCTGGGTAACTTTGTAGGCTTGAGCGCATAGTATATTGAATGACCTTTGTCATCAGATCTTTCTTACCCACAGAGACAACATAGGCGGCAAGTAGATCATGATCTTCAGGATGATAAAACTCCACGGCTCTAAAGTCACCGGGCTCAATAAGCTCGGGATTACCGAGTATTTCACCACCTTCGTGGTGTACTGAGGGCTGTATAAGTGCAGGCATTAAACTAAGATTAAAACATTATCTACAAAAGAGCAACAATGTTTTTTAGGCAAGGCTGCGAATGCGGTCGGATTCGTCCTCGATCTCGTGGCCGATAATCTCTTCTAACAAGTCTTCGATTGTTACGATGCCAACTATGGCGTCTTCGCGCTCGATTGGGATGAGGTGGCTGCGAGCACCGATAAACTTTCGGAACATGGTATCTAGTGCTGTCTTGCTGCCGACTAGCTTGGTTGGGTGGAGACGCATTTCGCTGACTTTGTACATGTGCTCATCAAAGTCGATGTCGACTAAGTCCTTCATAAGAAGTAGGCCGTAGCATTTTGTAAGTTTTTCGTCGAAGATTGGGATTCGACTAAAGCCACGTTGCTTGAGCTCGTCGATGCGCTCGCCACTTAGTTGAGTATCAGGTGTTAGCCAGTAGGTGTGTCTGATGTCGGTCATGATGTCGCGAACGCGCTTTTCGCTCAGTGTTAGGGCGCCGCGCATGATCTCAACCTCGTCCTCGTCGAGCTCGCTGGCGTCGTTGGCCAAGTGCTCAGTTATTAGTAGGCCTAGCTCATGTCGACTAGGTAGCTTGGCGTGTTGGTGAGGGAAGAGTCGATCGAGTAATAACTGCAATGGCTTGCTGGCGACGTAGGTCAAGCCAACCATGAACTTAAGGAACAGGCTAAAGCGGCTGGACCACAGCAGTGGGTTCTTGCTAAATAGGGCCTGCGGGAAGACTTCGCCAAAGATCACGATCAAGAATGTGCTAATTAAGCCGGCGATTAGGCCGTTGAGGCGTTCGCCAAGAATAAGGGAGGTTGCCGATACGGCGGCGACGTTGGTAAACAGAATGCTGCCCAGTAGTAGGTGGACGTTTTTGCGGAGGGGTAGAATCCGCTTGGCGTGCTTGTTGCCAAGCTTGGCTTTGCGCTTAATATCCTGCAAGTCTAGCGACATTACAGCTACATTCAGGCCAGAACAGACGGCCGAGATAGTTACAAAAAAAGTAACCTCCAACAAGAGAATAATAGTGCTATCGTCCATTTACTGTTTTGTTCCGTTCATTATCTCGAGGTGTGCGTCGTGCATCGTTAATATAATTATAGCAGCTTATAATGTGTGTATGAGCATAAATCTTTTGGGCAAATTTTGGCATAAGACGCTACGGCAACCGTTTACGCTTAAGCGAACATTTGACACCGGTGAGGGTGACCCAGTTATCTTTTTGCACGGCATAGGCCGAACCGCTAGTGTTTGGCAGCATGTCATCGAAGGCTTGTCGGATTCTGCCTTACGACTGGTAGCCTTTGATCTGCTAGGATTTGGCGCATCTCCCAAGCCGCAGTGGCTAGAGTATAACGTTGATCAGCATGCCTCTGCTGTGATTGCCGGCATCGAGAGACTGGGCGTAAGTCAGCCGGTTATCTTGGTTGGTCACTCCATGGGTTGTCTGGTGTCAGTACGTGTGGCACGACGACGCCCTGACTTGGTTAAGCACCTAGTTTTGTACGAAATGCCTCTGTATGAGGGTTTGCCTGAGACAAAGCGCTATAAGTTGCGCCTAGATCTGTACCGTAAGTTTTACGAAAAGGTGATTGCCTATGGGCCAACCTTTGACGATAAAAAGAAAATGCGTATGGTCGAACGGTTTGGCCGCAAAGTTATCGGCTTTGAAGTCACTCCAGAGACGTGGCTACCTTTTATTAAGAGCCTCGAGAATACGATTATGAAGCAAGCTGCAGTCGAGGATATTCAAGAAATCGATACGCCAATGGATGCGATATACGGTACTTTTGATATGTTTGTGATCCGTGGCAATCTTCAACAAACCATCGGTACAAACAGCGACCATATAGTGTCCCATAAGCTTAGGGTTGGGCATGTGATTTCAGTCCGTGCCAGCCGCTTTTTAGTGGAGCGAATCAAGTCGGCTGTGGTAGGATAGCAGGATGTTAAAGCACTTTGGCATCTCGGGGTTCATAACTCTTGCAGCGATTTTTATCGCACTTTTTGCTATGGGCATCAATGCGGCGTTCACTATGATTATCCTGATTGCCATCGAGGTTGCCTTTAGCTTTGATAACGCTATTATCAACGCCAAAGTTCTGGCGCGGCTGTCCAAGTTCTGGCAACAACTGTTTTTGACCGTCGGTATGTTGATCGCCATTGTCGGTATGCGTTTTGTGTTTCCGATCCTGATTGTGATGATTACGGCCGACTTGTCGTGGAGCCAAGTTATTGATGATGCACTAAACCATCCTGAGGTTTATGGTGCTCATCTAGCCGAGGCTCATGCGGCGATTGCGGCCTTTGGTGGTGCTTTTTTGCTGACGTTGACTCTGTTCTTCTTCTTGGATGATAACAGGCCTGATCTTTGGCTGGTACGTCTCGAGAGGCGCTTGCAGCGATATGGTGGTCGGTTCTGGCTGCCACCTCTACTAACGGCGTTGGTCGTGCTTGGTCTAGCCGCCTTTGCGGGCCACGAAACTGCCACAGTATTGCAGGCAGGTCTGTTTGGTGTTGCTCTCTATACGGGTATTAAGTTGATGATTGATGGTCTCGAGCATTTTGCTCCCAAGGAGCAGAAGATTTACTCTGGCTGGTCGGCCTTCTTGGCGTTTATGTACTTAGAGGTGCTTGATGCTAGCTTTAGCTTTGATGGCGTGCTGGGCGCCTTTGCGATTACCGACAAGGTATTGTTGATCGCATTAGGTCTGGGTGTCGGTGCGATCTGGGTGCGAAGTCTGACCGTCTTTATGGTGCGTCATGGCACCCTTAGCGCCTATAAATATCTCGAGCATGGTGCTCACTACGCAATTTTGGTGTTGTCAGTTGCTCTGCTTGGTAGCTTGTACTTTGAGGTGCCTGATGCGATCACCGGCATTGTTGGACTAGGTGTTATCTGGGCTTCTTATAAGTCGTCCAAAGAGGCTGCTCGCGACAAGGCGAAGGCCAAGCTCAAAGCCTGATCAGTCGGCAGCAGTTTGTAAAAAAATAGCACTTGCATTTAGTTTTTGGCAGGCATAAGCTGTATATAGGAAGTGTGAGGCTTCCTACTGAACCGGCCGAATTTCGCGCCGGTTCATATGATTTAAGAGCATTTTATAAACAGTTTTCGCAGCGGCCTTGAATCTCTAATTGGTGGCCTTGCATCTTAAAGTTTTGACTCTTTGCTAGAGTGTCCAATCTCTCTTCTAGTTGATCATCCTCGGGCAACTTAATTGTCTTGCCGCAGTTATTACAAGTCAGGTGATGATGGTGATGGTGGAAGCTGTCACTGAGCTCCAACTTATACTTAAAGCCAATCTGCAGGCGTTGCACAATACCCAGCTTCTCAAATAGGGCAATTGTTCTGTAGACACTGGCTCTGTCGACCTGTTGGCTGCAGGCGAGGATAATCTCATGCATTGTTTGTGGCTCTTTGTCCTGCAGCGCCAAGAAGATTACTTGGCGTGATCTAGTCAGGCTTTGCTTGTGGGCTTTGAGAACTGCCTTTAACAGGTTGATGGATTCTGACATGCTGCAAATATAACACAAATTGCGACAAATTTGCAATAAAATGTTTGCTTGGTGTATTGTGAGTTCATGACTCCTGTAATTCTGGCCTTCACAGCCTTTTTATCGACTATTGCTGGTGGCTTGATTGGTCTCAAAAACAAGGACCACATGCACCGCTTTTTGGGCTTTGCGGCCGGTGTATTAATTGGGGTTGTGGCCTTTGACTTGTTGCCCGAAATATTTGAGCTACTGCATACTCAAGGTTTGCCTGCGACAGGGGCAATGATTGCCTTGGTTTGTGGATTCTTGCTGTTCCACATTATCGAGAAGAGTATTCTGATTCACCACACTAACGAGGAAGAGTACGAAGTTCATCACCACCCCCATGTTGGAATCGTCTCGGCGCTGGCACTGATCGGCCACAGCTTTTTGGACGGTATGGCGATTGGATTGGGCTTTCAGGCTGGTAATAGCGTCGGTATAGCCGTAGCTATCGCCGTTATTGCTCACGACTTTACAGATGGACTTAACACCGTTAATCTTATGATTCTCAACAAGAACCGTACCAAACGAGCCGTAGCATTCCTGATATTTGATGCCTTGGCGCCTATTCTCGGTGCGTTGTCCACCATGCTGTTCACGCTATCTGGCCATGCTTTGACGCTGTATCTTGGCTTCTTCACTGGGTTCTTGCTATACATTGGCGCTAGTGCAATTTTGCCTGAGGCGCACAGCAAACACTCTAGCTATAAAACCATCGCTCTTACGGTGTTGGGAGCGGCCTTCATGTTTGTGATCACTCGCTTCGCCTAGGCCCAAATGCTATAATTGGGGGGCGATTACAGCATGAAAAAATCATCTTTAGAACACAAAACAATTCGTCCCGGCAGCCTCAATGGCTATTCGTATTATCATTCTGACCGACATCCTTCCGGGGCTGCTGCCGAGGCCGAGGAAAAGACTGTGGCTCGCCCCGCCAAGTCGGGATTCAAACCTAAGCTTCTGATTGCTTTGGCCGTTGTGCTTGTTGGGGGATGGTTCTTTTTTGTAAGAGGTGACGCTGCGACTCAATCATCATCAACACCATCTGCATCTTCTAAGTCTGCGGCCACGGTGGCGCCAAAGCCGGCCGTTAATCACTGTGCCAACAATGCTTTGGATAAACTGATCTTGATTAGTGTCAGTAAGCGGCATATGTGGGTTTGTGAGGCTGGCAAGACAGTACACGACTCGCCGGTCATAACTGGTATGGAATCTCACGAATCGACTCTGACCCCAGTCGGAACATACAAGATATATGCCAAAACCACTGACACAACACTGACTGGCACTGATGAGACTGGCAGTTGGAGCCGGCCTGTCCAATACTGGATGCCTTTTTTGGATAACCAGCACGGAACTTATGGCTTTCATGACGCGACGTGGCGACCTGATAGCGAGTTTGGCAAGATTGATCCTAATTCTGATGAAGCCTCACATGGCTGCGTTGAGCTACTGCTTGCTAGCGCCAAATGGCTTTACGACTGGGCGCCTGTTGGCACGACTGTGACCGTCGAAAGCTGATAGAATAGAAGTATGATTATTGGGGTTATTGTCTTAGGGGTTTTGATATTGGTCTTGCTTGGCGTGATTGCTGCTGTCTTGCTGCGTCGCCCTTCTAGCTCTACTGACAATGCCTTATTGCTCAAGGCCGATATGAATGAGCTCAACAAGAACGTTTCTGACCTTAAGGATGGCTTGCAGAAGCAACTTAGCGATCAGCTTGGAGCCAGCAACAAGCAACTGGCAAGCCAATCAGCCGCCAGTATTAAGATCTTGCAACAAGTTACTGAGAAACTCACTAAGCTTGAGGGTACTAACAAGAACGTAGGTGATATCGCCAACGAGCTCAAAACTTTGCAAAATGTCCTGCAAAACCCCAAGCAGCGAGGCGTGATCGGTGAGTATTATCTAGAGCAAATCCTCAAGAACACCTTGCCTCCAGGTGCTTTCAAGTTGCAGTACAAGCTTGGCGAGGGAATGATCGTAGATGCCGCAATACTACTCGATGATAAGGTGTTGCCGCTTGACAGTAAGTTCTCGCTGGAGAACTACAACCGCTTGTTGGAGGCCGACGACAAAGACCGTCCAGCACTGGACAAAACCTTCAAGGAAGATCTCAAGCGTCGTATCGACGAAACATCCAAGTACATACTGCCTAGCAAGGGAACTCTCGATCAGGCGTTGATGTTCATCCCTAGCGAGGCGATTTATTACGATCTCTTGGCTAATAAGGTTGGACTTAGCAATGTCAGCGGCCGCAATCTTATCCAATATGCTAGCGAGAAGAAGGTGACCATTGTCGGACCGAGCACCCTCAGCGCCATGCTACAAACCATCATGCAGGGGCTACGCAGCATTGAGATCCACAAAGATACCGAGAAAATCCGCAAAAACATCGAGCAGTTGCAGAAGCACCTGATTGCCCACAACGTCTACATGGGCAAGCTCGGCAACAGTCTTGGCACAACGGTCGGCCATTTCAACACTACTTACAAGGAGCTGGGTAAGATAGACCGAGACATCGTTAAGATTGCAGATACCAAGAGTACGGTAGAAGTAGTGACACTCGACCGGCCAACACTTGAAGACTAATTACTTCTTGGTTTTGAGTAGATCAATGACCAGAGCGGCCGTCCATGAGAAGTTAGCTGCTCCAGCCGCTTCGCCAGTAAGTGGGTCAAAGTATTCGTAACAGCCACTCTTGGCAACCATCTCTAGCGTGGTTTCGGTTAGGGCTTCGGCATGGTCGTCGAACCCATAGCGCTTTAGCCCATCAATAATTAGCCAGTTAACGTTGACCCACGATGGACCTTGCCAATAAAGCTTGGAGTGGAACCATGACGAATCAAGCGGCACACTCGGTACTGGATAAGCTGGACCAAAGCCGTGTTCGTTCTCCAGCAGCTTTACTAACTGATTGGCTCGCTCTTGGGTGATCGTGCCAGCGTAGAGCGGCAGCAGTGTCGAGATGCTCGGTATTTTCAGCAATCTGTGCGTCACAAAATCCCTCGAGTAGTACTGTCCCGCATACGGATCCCAGAGCTCACCTAGAGCCTTCTCGGTTTTCTTCATTTGCTTCTCTAACTCATCTGGCAAATCTTCTCGCAGTGATTTGGCGATTTCTCTCAGGTGCGTGTTGGCTCGGATCAAGATGCTATTAAATGCCAAGTCTTCTATCGCAAACAGAGAGTGATTAAGAATTTTATCAATATCGTAAGCCTTGCGTCTCAGTCTACGTTGAATATCAAAGAGCGCTAACGCCTCAATAGTCGAGAATCGCTGGTCAATCGGCACCGAATGCGCATCACGCCTAAACAGGTTAATAACGTGGTCAAAACCTGTCTTCTCAATGACGCGGATCCAGAAAGGCAAGAGGTGATTATGCATTTCGCTCATCCATGGCGGGGTGTTATCGAGGCCGGTTTCCCACGGATGAATCTGCAGCACCAAGCCTTCATTATGTGGATCGCGGTCGTGGTACATCCACTGATGATAAGCCAGTAGCGCCGGATAGACCGTCTTGTACCAAGTACGGCGCTCTGGCCATGCCAATTTTTGGCCAACTTGCACTACAGCTTCGGCCAGCATTGGCGGTTGAGTGATGCCGGTCGTCATGACATCGTTGGGTGCATACGGGTTGAGCCAGCTCCGCCAAATATTACGATCGGTTCGGTACTGCGAGTCGTCTCTAAAAACGATGTTCGGCAACATGCCATTGTGCCACTGACCCCTGAGCAAACTGGTTAGTTCCATCTTGGCGCGGTCGTTATCAAGGTGTCTCAAGCCAATGGCAATAAAGCAACTATCCCACAGCCATTGGTGTGGGTAGAGTCCGCTGGCTGGCTGTGTGTAGTTGCCGCGGTTGTTCATCTCTAGGACGGCTTTGGCCTGCTCGAGCAGATCAGGTTGTTCCTGCATATGCTTTAGTATATATGATATCTAGCGGTAGTTGGTGAAGTTGACTGGGAAGTCGAAGTCTTTGGCTCTGATCAGTTGCATGACAGTCTGGAGGTCGTCCTTGCTGTTGCTGGTGATACGTACCTCGTCACCCTGAATTTGGGTTTTTACCTTAGGTAGGTTATCTCTTACTAGTGTCGTAATCTTCTTAGCTTTCTCGTGGTCTAAGCCTTGGCGGAAGGTGACTTCTTTGGTGGCCTTCATGTTGCTTTCGGTGACTTCGGCACTGGTGTCTAGTACTTTTTGGCTCTGATTTCGTGTCGCTAGCTTCTTTCTGACTATGTCGAGAATAGCGTCAATCTGCCAATCGCCACTGCCGGTGATCTTGAAGCCTGTCTTTTCGGCGTTAAGCCATTCGATCGCGGCTGGCGTGCCCTTAAAGTCGTATCTAGTAGTTATCTCGCGCTGAGTTTGGTCGAGAACGTTGTTCATCTCGGCCTTGTCATAATCACTCACCACATCAAAAGAAAAATTTGCCATAACCTAATCTTAACCCAAGAGCAACGTTGGCAGCTAGTTTTTGTATAGTTATTTTTGCGAGCAAGTAAATTTGCCATAAAAAAGTCACAATTTTGCCGTATAAATCATGGCAAGTATATATAATTCTTACCTCGTCAAAAAAATAACTACGAAAACAAACTCGTCACAAGGCATTAATCTAGAAAAAGTACAGATTCTCTGTGACCGCGACCTCTGCTACAATAGCTTACAGATATGATTGACCAAAAACTGGCTGAGGGTTTGAGACAGCGTGCTAAGGAGGGAGATGCCTCTGTTTTGAGAAGTGCTGAGCTCAAGAGCCTTTTTGATCAACTAAAGACCTTGCCACCGGAGCAAAAGGGCGCTTTTGGACAAGAAGTTAACGCCCTTAGACAAGAGCTCAACGCTGCGCTCAACGCCAGCAAGGACGAAGCCGAGGCTTTGCCGCCGATTGATATCAGTGCGCCTTTTGACATTAATTCGCCACAAGACAAGCGACCTAAGCTTTTGCCCAGCCAACAGGGAAGCCAGCATCCCTTGATGACTGAGCTGAGCAATATCTTGGATATCTTTTATCGAATGGGCTTTATCGCTGTCGAGTCACGAGAGATTGATGACGACTTCCATATGTTCGGCAGTCTTAACTTCCCAGAGGATCACCCCGCACGAGACGAATACGATACGTTTGTGACCACCCAGACTGACAAGAACGACAAAGCCTTCATAGCTCCAGCGCATACCAGCACAATGCAGCACCGTGTATTGGTAGAG
The DNA here is from genome assembly GCA_038064375.1 of Patescibacteria group bacterium. Taxonomy (GTDB): domain Bacteria; phylum Patescibacteriota; class Saccharimonadia; order Saccharimonadales; family UBA4665; genus JBBTTE01. The sequence continues at coordinate 466,970 of JBBTTF010000001.1, forward strand.
CATAAGGCAGAACTCGAGAACGGCAAGCCAATTGCGGCGATTATTCCTGGCCGCGTCTTCCGTAACGAAGATCTCGATGCGCGACATGAACACACCTTCTATCAGCTAGAAGGTATTTACGTCGACAAAGGCGTGAATGTCAGCAACCTGATAGCTACGCTCAAAACTTTCTTGCAGGAATATTATGGCAAGGAGCTCGAGGTCAAAACCAATCCGTTCTACTTCCCGTTCACCGAGCCGAGCTTTGAGTTTATGCTGAGTTGTCCTTTTTGCGATAAGCAGGGTTGCAACATTTGCTCCCAATCTGGCTGGATCGAATTGTTGGGCTGCGGCCTGATTCATCCTAACGTCTTGCACGAGGCGGGAATCGACACCAACGTCTACACCGGATTTGCATGGGGCGGCGGTATTGATCGCCTAGTCATGATGAAGTACGGAATCGAAGACGTTCGCAACTTCCACTCCGCAAAACTAGACTTTTTGAGGCAGTTTTCATGAAGATTAGCCTAAATACGATCAAAAGATTTAACGAGCGCTATGGCAGTGCCAATGATGTGACCAAGATCGGTGTTGAGGCCTTGGTTGATAAGGTTGGGGCACAGCTTGGGGCAGTTGATGAGGTCGTCAAGATCGGCGAGAAGTACCAAGGAATCGTCATCGCTAAGGTAGTTGGCTGCCAAAAGCACCCAGATGCCGACAGGCTAAACGTCTGTACTATTGACGACGGGGGTAATACACCTTCTGTCAAGAGGGATGCTAACGGATACGTCCAAGTTGTCTGTGGTGCGCCAAATGTGCGCGAAGGACTTACTGTAGCGTGGCTGCCGCCGGGCTCAACTGTGCCGTCAAGTTATGATGACGATGCCTTTGTGTTGGAGGCGCGCGAGCTGCGCGGCGTCGTTAGTAACGGCATGTTGGCTTCGCCTAAGGAGCTGTCTATTAGCGAGGATCACGACGGAATATTGGAGATCGATGGCGATATTAAGCCCGGTACGGACTTTGCCGAAGCCTTTGGGCTTAAGGATGACATTTTGCTGGATATTGAGAACAAGATGTTCACGCACCGTCCGGACTGTTTTGGCTATTTGGGTGTTGCTCGAGAGCTGGCCGGTATTCAAGGGCTCCCGTACAAGAGTCCCGATTGGTTTGTTCAGAATCCGGAGTTTCCTGCTGCCACGGCCGAAACCTTGCCGCTGACCATAACCAACGAGTTGCCGGAGTTAGTCCCGCGCTTCACCGCGATCACCTTACGGGACGTAAAAGTCGGCCCCAGCCCCGTTTGGCTCCAAGTTGAGCTAGCCAAGATCGGCCAGAACTCAATCAACAACATCGTCGACTACACCAACTTCTTTATGATCTTAACTGGTCAGCCGTTGCACGCCTTTGACTATGACAAGGTCGCCAGCCTTAGTGGGGGTGATGGCGCTAGTATCGTCATTCGCAACCCCAAGCCAAGTGAAAAGCTCACATTATTAAACGGCAAAGAGCTGGAGCCGCGCGCCGAGGCGATTATGATCGCCACCGACAAGCAGCTGATCGGTATCGGTGGCGTTAAGGGCGGGCTGGACACAGGCGTCGACTCCGAGACCAAAAATATTATTTTAGAATGCGCTAACTTTGATATGTATTCTATCCGTCGGACTAGCATGGCGCATGGATTGTTTACTGATGCCGTGACGAGGTTTAACAAGGGTCAAAGTCCGTTGCAGAATCTTGCTGTACTAGCCAAGATCGTTGACGAAATCCGCACCCACGCCGAGGGCAAAGTCGCCTCAGAGTTGATTGACGACAATCATTTGGACGAAGGCCTGCAGCAGCGCGGGTCGCTGTTTATGCCTATCAAGTTGTCTGCTGAGTTTATTAACTCGCGGCTCGGCTCTTCGTTAAAGGCGGAGGAGATCAAGCAATTACTCACGAATGTCGAGTTCAATGTCGAAACCACAGGAGATGAACTGACAATCACGGCGCCTTTCTGGCGAACCGATGTTGAGCTACGCGAAGATGTTGTCGAAGAAGTCGGCCGCCTCTACGGCTACGACAAGCTGCCACGCGTGCTACCTAAGCGTGATCTTACCCCAACGCCACGAAACACCTCACTTGATCTAAACAGCACAATCAGAGATGCGCTAAGCACAGCCGGTGCTAACGAAGTCTTAACTTACAGCTTTGTGCATGGTGATTTGCTAGCCAAGGCCGGCCAAGATCCGGCACGGGCTTATCAGGTCTCTAACGCCCTTAGTCCCGAGCTGCAATATTATCGCCTGAGCGTGACGCCTAGCTTGCTAGATAAGGTTCACCCTAATATCAAGGCTGGCTACAATGATTTTGCACTGTTTGAGATCGGTAAGGCACACGTTGTTGGCCGTGAAGAGGATGGTTTGCCAATTGAGTTTGGGCGAGTCGCTCTAGTTGTTGCCGCTGACAAAAAATCCTCAGCTGCCTATAGCGGTGCACCTTATTACCAAGCTCGCCAGTATCTTATGACTGTTCTTGAGCAGCTTGGGCTAGCTGACAAGGTTAGTTTTGAACCTTTGCAGAAGAAGGACAGCGACACTTCAACCAGTTTCTATGCTGATGGCCGTGCTTCAACTCTCAAAGTTGATGGTCAAATCATCGGACGTATTGGTGAATATAAAGGTTCTGTCGCCACGGCCTTTAAGCTGCCTGCGTTTAGTGCTGGTTTTGAGCTTGGCCTTACGCCGCTGCAAGAGTTGCAGGCTAGCAAAGGCTATGTTGCTGTGCCAAGGTTCCCTAAGGTGACTCAGGACATAACTCTGCGTGTGGCGGCTGATCTTAGCTACCAAGAGCTCGCGGGTTTGATCGAAGCCGAGCTAGACAAGCTTAAGCCGACCAACACCTTGCCATCACTCAGTCTTGCCGACATTTACCAAAAGTCAGACGATGCGGCGCACAAGAACGTCACGTTCCACCTTAGTATCGCCAGCTACGACAGGACTCTGACTGACACCGAAGTCAACAAGCTGCTCGAGGACATCGCTGCAGCCGCTAAAACCAAACTTTCTGCCGAGAGAATATGAAAAAGCTAAAGTCACTAATTCTTGGCCTGAGTTTGCTGGCCATGTTGGTTGTTCCCGCTACAGTGCAGGCTGGCGTCAACGACTTTACAGTCACCAGCTTTACATCTGAACAGACACTAACACGCAACGACCCACAGGGCGAACTACGTATCGTTGAGCACATCAACGTCGACTTCACGTCCTACAATCACGGTATCGAACGGGCCATACCCCAGCGCTACAAGAATCACTCACTACAGCTCAAAGTTAACAGCATCAAATCCGAGTCGAACGCACCAACGGAGTACTCTACCTACACGTCTAACGGCAACAAGGTGCTCAGAATTGGCGATCCCGACAAGACAATAACCGGTGTGCAAGAATACACAATTGATTACACCTTAACCAACGTCATAAGTTTTTACGATGATCACGCTGAGTTGTACTGGGATGTGAACGGTGATCAGTGGAGCCAGCCTTTTAACCAAGTTAGTGTAAAGCTACATTTGCCAGCTGGACTTAAGCAGACGAGAGAGGCTGCCTGTTACACCGGAGGCTATGGCGGCACTGGCCAGAATTGCACAGTAACATCTGACGGCAACACCATCGCTATTGCCACCACTCAAGCTCTGACGGCGAATCAAACACTGACCTATGTGGCTGGTTTTGAGGCCGGATACTTTACGCCTTCGACATGGAAGGATACCCTCGGCGAATACGCTGCAATGCTAACCAAGCTATTCGCACCAATAATATTGATAGGCGGTGGAAGCATTATCTATTGGTTCCGCAATGGGCGTGATCCTAAAGGTCGTGGGGTTATCGTGCCTCAATACGATGCACCCGATGGGCTTAAGCCAATGGCGGTTGGTACAATTGAAGACTTTGGTCTGGATAACAAGGCGATTACAGCCACCATTATCGATCTGGCAGTTCGTGGCTACATCAAGATTATCGAGACCAAGAAGGATAAGTTTCTGCGTAAAGACACGACCGAGTACAGCCTAGAACTTGTCAAAGCTGACATATCTAAGCTTGACCCCAACGAAACCAAGCTTATCAACGCGCTGTTCGATACAGTTGCAGTCGGGTCTGTAGTTGATGTTACTGCCAAAAAGAGCAAGCTCTACACAACGTCGGAGTCTCTCAAGAAGTCTGTAATGGCTGAGTTGACTACAACCGGCTACTTTACTGGCAACCCACTTAAGGCGGGCGGCGGCATAGGTGCACTAATAGCCTTTGCCGTGATCGCGGTCTTCGTTGGCGGCTTCATGCTGGGCGTAGCTTTTGTGATTGGCACGATCATCGGTATCGTCATTGCGATCATTTGTGCAATATATATGCCCTCCCGCTCAGCCAAAGGTGTTGAAGCCAAAGAGCACATTCTTGGTCTCAAAATGTACATGGAAGTTGCCGAAAAAGATCGAATTGAGAAGCTGCAAGGTCCAGATGCCAAATACGCCCCACAATCTGATGCGCCTGTTAAGACCGTAGATCTGTTTGAGAAGCTGCTACCTTTTGCCATGGTACTGGGTGTCGAAAAGCAGTGGGCAGGCAAATTTGAGACTCTATATACTGCACCTCCCGACTGGTACAGCGGCAACTGGACGACCTTTAACGCCGTCTACCTAACCAGTCATCTCAACCAAGGGATTGGCTCAGCAGTCAACACAGCATTCACAGCTCCAAGTAGCAGCGGCAGTAGCGGCTTCAGTGGTGGCGGAGGCTTCTCCGGCGGTGGTGGAGGTGGCGGCGGAGGCGGTGGTTGGTAGCTCTAGCTCTTTGACAAAGCTAGTGGTTTAGGCTTAGAATGGATTATGAAGATTAGCAACAACCCCTCACTAACATTTGATGACGTTCTACTAAAGCCCGGCTATGCTGGGTTTTCTCGTTCAGACATTGATACTAGCACCCAACTTACCCGTAATATTAGGCTCAAGGCTCCGCTGGTAGCCGCACCAATGGATACTGTTACTGAGAGCAAACTAGCTATCGCTTTGGGCGAGTTTGGTGGCATCGGAATCATTCACCGTAACCTAACTATCGAAGACCAAGTCGCAGAAGTCGCTAAGGTTAAGAAAGCCGGCCATCTTGTCGGTGCCGCTGTTGGCTCTAGCCCAGGCTACGAAGCTCGAGTCGATGCGCTTGTAGCTGCTGGCGTTGACGTGATTATTGTTGACTCAGCCCACGGTTATGCCAAATACGTTATAGAGGCTCTAGAACACATTAAGAAGAACCACAAAGTTGACGTCATTGCCGGCAACATTGCCACTGCCGAAGGTGCCGAAGCCCTAATCAAGGCTGGTGCTGATGGTCTGCGTGTCGGAATGGGTCCCGGAGCAATCTGTACTACTCGTATCGTCTCCGGAATGGGTGTGCCGCAGCTAACCGCCATTATGGACTCCGCAGAAGTCGCTAAGAAGCATGGCGTTCCGGTGATCGCCGATGGTGGCATTAACTACTTTGGTGACATAACTAAGGCGCTGGCTGCCGGTGCCTCATCTGTCATGATGGGTCGCTTGTTTGCAGCTACTGAGGAGTCACCTGGCGATGTGGTTGAGTTCACCGAGCAAGACGTGCCTCGTCGCTTCAAGAGCATAGTTAACGGCTCCAAGACTTATAAGTTCAAAGCTTATCGCGGCATGGGCTCGATTGGCGCCATGGAGCGTGGAAAGCAAATCAGCTCCGAGGACGAGTTTCACGGTAAGAGCTACACCAACAAGAGCATCCTAATTGCTGAGGGCGTCGAAGGCTTAGTTCCTTGCACCGGCGACCTAGCAACTGTAGCTGGCACAATGGTAGAAGGTATTCGCTCGGGCTTCTACTATGTCGGCGCTAAGACTATAGACGAACTATGGGAGACAGCCGTTTTGCAGCACATAACAACTGCTTCACTGAGCGAGAGTCACCCACACGACCTGTTTGTTACCGAAGCTGGCAACAGCTACCCTTCGTAGTACTGTATAATAGGTTGAAACAACGGAGGGTACATGGCACAACGGCGTCAACGCATTATAGCTGGAGGATTTGCAGCACTATTTATATTTACATCATCAGCACTGACAATTGGTGTAGTTTATCAAATGATTCAAGAGAGCAAGACCAGCAAGGACGCCACAGCGTCAATTAACCAAACCAATAAGGAGACAAACGTGGACAACAAACTACAGGGCACACCATTAGCAGGCTTTACGCCAACACCAACCATAGCTTCATTGCAGACTATAGATAGCACCCCTGGCACTGGTGCAGAAGTTAAGGCAGGCCAAACTGTCACTGTTGACTACACAGGTGCCGTGGCCGCTACTGGCGTAATCTTCCAGAGCTCTAAGGATAGCGGGCAGCCCGTATCGTTTCCACTGAGTGGCGTTATTGCTGGTTGGTCACAAGGTATTCCTGGCATGAAAGAGGGCGGAACCCGACGATTGTTGATTCCAGCCAACCTAGCTTACGGCGCAAATCCACCAGCCGGATCTGGCATTCCAGCTAACGCTGATCTGGTATTCGACGTTACTTTGCAATCTATTTCGAAACAATAAGCTTCTAGAGGCAAACGTATTAAAAAACACAATATATAGTGTCTTGAATTTTCCTTAAGCGCTATATATAATCATGCATACAGTCAGAATTGTTCTGAACTAGAGCATTAAACAAAATAAAAAAGCGCAAAGAAGACTGTAGCCGTAAACGAGAGACGCGGCGGTGGTTCTAGCGCTATTAACGAGGGAGACCAATATGGTCAAAAACATCACTATCTTCACAACCAACACCTGCGGCTACTGCGGCATGGTCAAAAAGTATCTCGGCGCCAAAGGCATGAGCTACGAAGAAGTTAACCTCGACGATCATCCTCACCGCCAAGCAGAAGCCTTGGAGATGTCAGGTGCAATGACAGTACCAGTTACAGTTGTTACTAAGACGGATGATTCTCAAGAAGTAATTGTCGGCTACAATCTAGCCAAACTAGCCCCAGCGGTAGCCTAACCCCGAGTATGGCTGACACAAAAGACATACCCCAACATGACGTAGTCATAGTTGGCGCTGGTCCAGCCGCCCTGACGGCAGCCATCTATACCACGCGCGAAGATATCGACACTTTACTGTTTGAGCGTGGCGTTGTTGGCGGCCTTGCAGCCGTTACGGATATGATCGACAACTACCCTGGGTTTCCAGAGGGTGTTGACGGCATATCCCTAGCCGACCAACTGCAAAAGCAGGCTGAGCGTTTTGGTGCGGTCATTGAGTATGGCGAAGTAACGGCGATACATGACGAGGGTGAACTCAAGCGCCTTGAGACCACAAGTGGTGATATCCACGCTCGAGCCGTGTTAATCGCAACTGGATCAGATTATAAGAAGCTAGGCGTTAAAGGGGAAGAAGAGTTCTACGCTCGTGGCGTTCACTACTGTGCGACCTGTGACGGCGCCTTTTACCGCGACAAGAAGTTGGTAGTTGTTGGTGGTGGTAACTCGGCCGTCCAAGAAGCTATCTTTTTAACACGCTTCGCTACACATATCGACTTGTTGGTGCGCTCGACCATTAAGGCTAGTGATGTCTTGCAGCATGAGCTCGACGAATACGTTAAGCAGGGCAAGGTCACTGTTCACCTCAACACGACAACAGATGAGATTATCGGTAAAGACAAGTTTGTAACCAAGGTCGTCGGCACCAAAGACGGCAAGAAGGTCGACTTTGTGACTGATGGTGTTTTTGTCTTTGTCGGCTTGCTACCTAACTCACAGTTCCTTGAGCCAACGCCTATTAAGCTCGACGAAATCGGCTTTGTTATTACAGACCAACACTTACAAACAACCATGCGTGGTGTTTTTGCAGCCGGTGATATTCGTTGCGGTGCAACTATGCAAATTGCCAGTGCTGCCGGAGAGGGTGCTACTGCCGCTCTCAAGATTCGAGAGTATCTCGAAGGGCGTTTGCACCCAGTCCAGAACTAGACAGATTCGTAGTTAGGAAAGAAGTCTAAGACTAGTTGTCGGCCTTTGATGCCAGCTTTTTTGAGATCTTTTTCTAGTTGCTCAACCATTGGCTCGGGTCCGGACACATATATAAGAGTGTCGTCCGAGGGCTTCTCTAGTCCTAGGATCATCTCGGCGGTGATGCGGCCTCTCTCTCCGCCCCACGCTGCTGACGGATTGCTTACCACGATAGTTGGCTGGACTTTTGCGGCGTCAAAGGTCGGCTGAAAAATGATTTCATCCTCGTTACGAACGCTGTAAAGCAGCTTGATGGGTCGTGACTCCTTGGTGTCGGCCAGCCACGTCAGAATGCTATGGAAAGGCGTAATACCTATACCAGCCGCCACAAACACGAGAGGTGTTTGCACTAGTTTAGGCAGCACAAAGTCTCCCATAGGCTCGCTCATCTTGATCTCGTCGCCAACCTTGAGTTTGCGCAGAGCCTTCTTAAAGGTGCTACTCTTGTCAGCAAACTTGGTCGTAATGCTGAGTAGGTCTTGAGTAGGTGAAGAAGATAGGGTGAACCAATGATCTGTGCCGCGCTCGTCAGGGTTGTCGTGCTTGATCGTCAGCTCAATGAATTGGCCTGCTGTATATTGGATCTTTTTTTCTGGTCTAAAGAAGAAGGTCGTAATATTCGACGCTTCGTCTTGCTTGTGATCCAGCCAAACTCTCATACTACCAGTCTAACAGATCATAAAAGCTATTTTTCGAACATGTCAGGGTAGTCGGTGACTACGGCTGCAAGTCCATGCTTTTGCCATTTGGCAGCCTGCTTTGGGTTATTGACGGTGTAGGCGCCAAGTTTGTAGCCATGGCGCGTCATTTGTCTGATAAAGCCCCACCACAACCAGCGCTGGTTCATTAGCAGGTGCACTGTTCCTAGTTGTCTGGCGCGCCGACTTGCACGTACGCCGCTCCATTTCTCAAGAATTGTTACCGTAATCGCTGGCAACTTCTCGCGTATGTCCATTAGTATAGTTTGATCAAAAGAAGCAATTCTAAAATCGTCAGGCTGCCAGCCCTTGCTCAGATGGTCTTGAATTATCTTAATAATTGGCTTGGTTGGTTCATGGGGTTTGATCTCTACATATATTGGTACAGCGCGGTTGATTATCGCCAAGGCTTGTTCGAAGGTGGCTAGGTCGGCTTTGTGCTCTAGGAGCTTGGAATATGAATGATCCTCGATGATATGCTTGTTGCCATTAGGATCAATCAGGTATGGATCATGATGGGCGATGACAACGCCATCACGGCACACTCGCAGGTCGAGCTCGACCATGTCAACGTGGTGCTTAAGTGCTTTTTGGAAGCCTTTAACAGTGTTCTCGGGTGCAAGGCCGCGGGCGCCGCGGTGACCAATGATCTTCATACGCTCTTAGTGTACAATAATTGTTAAAGATAAGGAGTAATGATGGCAGAGTTAAGTTATGGCGACAAAGCACCGGACGTGGTGAACGTAGTAATCGAGATCCGTAAGGGCGAGCGCAACAAATACGAGATAGACAAGGACACTGGGCGTTTGTTCCTCGACCGCGTCAATGGAACGACACTTGGCTATCCCACAGACTATGGCTATGTACCTGACACTCTTTGTGGTGACGGTGATCCAGTCGACGCTTTGTTAATCATTGATGAGTCTACCCCGCACGGCGTAGTCGTTCCATCTCGACCGATCGGCGTCTTGTACTTTGAAGATGACGGCGAAATGGACGAAAAGCTTATAGTCGTACCAGCCGACGATGTAAGCAAAGACCACATCAAGGAACTCGACGATCTAGGTGAGAACTTTAAGAAAGTTATAGAGCACTTCTACTCTCACTACAAAGATTGGAAGAAAGGCTGGACTGGCGTTGATGGAAATCTTAAGGGTTGGGGTGATGCCGCAGCAGCCAAGACCGTCATTCAAGAATCCATCGATCGCTACAAGGGCTAATATGCAAAAAGTCATCCCCCACGATAGTATTTTGGTGCCAGATGTGGCCACCAAGGTGTTTGAGGGGGAGATTTTTGATGTTTATCACTGGCCACAGACACTGTTTGACGACACGAGTCACACTTTTGAGATGCTTAAGAGGACTGATACCGTCACTGTAATGTGTGTGGTCGACGACAAGATTCTTGTGATCAACGATGAGCAGCCACACTTGGGTATGCGAAAGACCTTCCCCGGTGGACGGGTCGACCCAGAAGACGCGAGTATCGAGATGGCCGCTAAGCGCGAAGTCTTAGAAGAGACGGGCTACAGCTTTAAGAACTGGCGCCTAATACTTGTCCAGCAACCTTACAAAAAGATTGAGTGGTTTGTGTACATGCTACTTGCTTGGGATGAGGAGTCAAAAACTGAGCCAAAGCTAGATGCAGGCGAAAGAATATCCGTCGAAAGTCTAACAATCGACGAGCTCAAAAAAGTTGTGAATGGTAGATTTGTGAATCTCGGTGACAGCATGGCAATAATCGAGAGCCTCGAGAGTCTTGAGCAGTTACTAGCATTACCTGAGTTTGACGGCCAAACCGTCGACCGCTAGCTTGCATAAGTAAAGATAAGCTTTTACAATGTAGCCATAAGAGTTAAAATAAAAATAACAAAAGGATACTATGAAGACACGAGTGGCAATCAATGGTTTTGGACGAATTGGGCGCAACGCATTTAAGGTAGCACTTGAGCGCAGTGATCTCGAGATCGTAGCAATCAACGACCTAACAGACACGAAGACTTTGGCGCACTTGCTCAAGCATGACAGCAACTACGGTACATACGCCCAAAAGGTTAGCTTTGACGACAAGGGAATTATTGTCGACGGTAAGCACATACTAGTGCTGGCCGAGAAAGACCCTGCCACGTTGCCATGGGGCGAGCACAAAATTGACGTTGTTATAGAATCAACCGGTTTCTTTGTTGACCCAGCCAAAGCTCGCGCTCACATTGACGCGGGCGCCAAAAAGGTAGTCTTGAGCGCTCCAGCTAAGGGCGAAGGTGCTACAACTATCGTCCTAGGAGTCAACGAAGACGAACTCGAAACATCTGAAGATATCATCAGCAACGCTTCTTGTACAACCAACTGCATTACGCCTGTCGCTGCCGTTATCGAGGCTAACTTTGGTATCGACAAGGCCATGATGACCACAGTTCATAGCTACACTGCCAGTCAGAAGCTTCAAGACGCACCTGCTAAGGATTTGCGCGAGGCTCGTAATGCTGCCGAGAACATTGTTCCGACCACAACTGGCGCATCTATTGCTGCCGGACAAGCTTTGCCAGCTCTAAAGGGAATCTTTGGCGGCATGTCAGTTCGTGTTCCCACCCCAGTTGTTTCGCTAAGCGATTTTGTAATCATTACTAAGAAGCCAGTTACTGTCGAAGAAGTTAACGAAGCCTTCAAGAAGGCGGCTAAAGAGCCCTTCTACCAAGGAATCCTTGATGTTTCGGAGGAGCCTCTAGTCAGCAGTGACTACATTGGCAACAGCCATAGTTGTATCGTCGACCTCTTGCTGACATCTGTTGTTGGCGACAACATGCTAAAAGTCGTGGCATGGTACGACAACGAGTGGGGCTACAGCAACCGATTAGTTGAAGTCGTTGCCGACACCGGCCGCCTACTTCATGCCAAGAAGGGCTAAGACCTCTATGAAACTAGCTATCACCACTGATCACGCAGGCTTTGAAGCTCTGCAGCAGCTAAAGACATATCTAGAATCATTGGGACATGAGTGTGTTGATTACGGCCCTACAGAATTTGCTGCCGAAGATGACTATCCGGACTTTATGTTCCCAGCGGCCCGCGCTGTGGCTGACGGCGAATGCGAGGCTGGTGTGATTCTTGGCGGTAGTGGTCAGGGTGAGGCCATGGCTGCTAACAGAATTAAAGGTGCGCGTTGCGCCCTGTTTTATGGCCCCGTAGCTGCCAAAACTGCGATTGATGCCGAGGGCACTCTGAGTGACGATCCTTATGAAATCCTTCGCCTATCCCGCCAGCACAATCATGCTAATATTCTAAGCTTGTCAGCTCGTTTCTTGAGCCTAGAAGAGATGCAAAAAGCAATTGTAATATGGCTAGATACACCTTATAGCGATGTTGAGCGACATGTCCGCAGAGTTCATAAACTCGATAAGTAGGCCGCTAACTGTATTGCTTTTATATGCTTAGGTTTTTTGTGACCAGCCAAGAATTGGCCTGAACAGACACAATTCTTGGCTCATGGCAAAAAACACTAATGTATAGCAGCGGTCTGACGTCAGCTATACCGCTTAAGCCCAACAAGCTGTATCATAAATGTAATGAGCAAAGTCACTATCTGTCCCACGATTACAGCCTTCGATGCACATGAGTATAGGGCTCAGATGGAGCGCGTGGCTCCTTTTGCCAAGCATGTACATATTGATCTGATGGATGGAGAATTTGCGTCTTCCAAGTCGCCGAGTCTCAAGCAGATCTGGTGGCCACACGAGCTAACTGCCGATATTCACCTGATGTACCAGCGCCCAATGGAATATATAGGTGACCTCATAAGACTCAAGCCCAAGATGGTAATAATTCACAACGAAGCTGATGTTCATCACATGCACTTTGCGGCTCAACTGCACAAAGAAGGGATCGAAGCCGGTCTAGCAATCATGCAAGATACGCCACCCGAGTACGCTTATCAAATAATGCATAGCTTTGATCAAGTATTGGTCTTTAGCGGCAATCTTGGCTATCACGGCGGGGAGGCTGATCTAGGGCTGCTCGATAAGGTTAAGAAGATCCGTAGGCATCATCCAGAGTGCGAAATCGCGTGGGACGGCGGTATTAATGACCAAAATGCCAAGCAACTGGTAGATGCTGGTGTAAGTGTATTAAATGTCGGCGGCTTTGTTCAGCAGTCCGACGACCCAGAGGCCGCTTATGCTAAACTGAAAGCAGCTATAGAGGCCAAATAATGCACAAATTACCCCTAGAACGACTCGAAACCATTGCCAATGAAATCCGCGAGGATATCATCAGGATGCTTGAGCATGCTGGTAGCGGCCACAGTGCGGGTCCACTTGGCCTAGCTGATATTTTTACTGCCCTCTACTTCGACGTCATGAAGTACGATCCCAAAAACCCTGATTGGGACGAGCGTGACATATTCTTGCTGAGCAATGGTCACTGTGTGCCGGTACAGTATGTAGCTATGGCTCATGCTGGGTTCTTTGATAAGAAGGAACTAATGACATTAAGACAGCTTGGCAGCAGACTGCAGGGCCACCCAGAGCGTACCTTATTACCGGGGCTCGAGAACACCAGTGGGCCGCTTGGGTCTGGACTTAGTCAGGCTTGTGGCATGGCACTTGCAATGCGAATGGACAACCAGACTCATCGTTGGGTTTACGTTGTAATGGGCGACGGCGAACAAGATGAAGGCAATGTTTGGGAAGCCGCCATGCTAGCTAACAAGTACAAGCTCAGTAACATTATCGCAATTACTGACCGCAACAACATTCAGATTGACGGGCCAACCGAGTCAGTTATGCCTCTGGAAGACTTTAAGGCCAAATGGGAAGCCTTTGGCTGGCATGTGCTAGAAGTGAACGGCAATGACATCGACGCCGTTATAGATGCCTGTGCGATGGCCAAGGCGATTGTTGAGAAGCCAATTATGATTATTGCTCACACCATACCGGGTAAGGGCGTCGACTTTATGGAGTATGACTTTACATGGCACGGTAAGCCACCAGATCATGAACAGGCTAAAAAGGCGCTACACGAGCTGCGCACCTTGGGTGGCAAGATCAGAGGTGAACATGAGTGATCTACATTTAGTCGACTTAGAGGGCGAGCTAAAGTCCGAGCCGATTCGTAAAGGCTTTGGCAAGGGCTTACTAGAAGCTGGCAAGCGTGACGTCAATGTCGTAGCGGCTTGCGCCGATCTGACTGATTCTACGCAGATGAGCCTGTTTAAGGCGGAGTTTCCAGATCGCTTTGTTGAGATCGGTGTTGCCGAGCAAAACCTCGTAACTGTTGGCTCGGGCCTCAGTGCTATGGGTAAGATTCCTTTCGTCAGCTCATACGCAGCCTTTAGCCCCGGTCGCAACTGGGAGCAAATCAGGACTACGATTTGTCTCAATGATCGACCCGTAAAAGTTGTTGGTAGTCACGCTGGTGTTAGTGTTGGCCCTGACGGTGCTACCCACCAGATGCTAGAAGACATAGCTCTAATGCGCGTTTTGCCCAATATGGTAGTTATTGTGCCGTGCGACAGCGTTGAGGCCGAGAAGGCGACACTGGCTATGGCTGCTGACAAGCGACCCAACTATCTGCGTCTTGCAAGAGAAGCCACACCGATTATTACGACCGACAAAACGCCTTTCGAGATTGGCAAAGCTTACGTTATGGCCAAAGGCGCCGATGTGACTTTGATTGCCACGGGAACTATGACTTACCAAGCCTTATTGGCAGCAGAAAAGCTATTTAAGGACGGCATTGAAGCCGAAGTTGTCCACGTACCAACTATCAAGCCACTGGACGAAGAGACCATTCTTAAGAGTGTTCGCAAGACAGGTGCCGTAGTCACTGCAGAAGAAGCTCAAATTGCTGGCGGTCTAGGCGGAGCAATTGCCGAGCTGCTATCAGAAAATCATCCAGCCAAACTCAAAAGGGTTGGTATGAAGGATCGCTTTGGCGAGTCGGGCTCGCCTGATCAGTTGCTTGAGCATTTTGGGCTAGACGCCAAGCACATTAGGTTGGCAGCCCACGCTGTACTAGACAAATAATCTTGGCGGCGTAAGCATAAGCGTTTATACTGGCGCTATGCCACAAACACTTAGACAGATGAGACAAAACTGTGCCCAAGCACGCAAGCGCATGGCTCAAGCCCGTGCCGAACATTGGGCTTTTGGGGCCTTTAATCTTGACGATGAGGCGACTCTTAAGGCTGTAGTTCAAGCCGCCGCCGCTAAGAATGCGCCTGTTCTAGTAGAGGTTAGCCAAGGCGAAGTCGACGATATCGGCATCAACAATGTCCGCGATATGGTCGACAACTTTAAGTACCAATACGGTGTCGAGATTTATGTAAATCTTGATCATAGCCCAAGTGTCGAGGCAGCCAAAGACGGTATCGAGGCCGGCTTTGAGTTTATTCATATAGATGTTTCACAGTCTAATCATGACGCTACTGATGAAGAAATTTTGGAAGCAACCAGAGAAGTCGTATCTTATGCTCAATTAACAGGTGCTTTAGTCGAAAGCGAGCCACATTACTTTGGCGGATCATCGAATGTTCACAAAGAGGACATAGATTACGAAGAGATCAAGAAGACCTTTAGTACACCCGAGGGTGCCAAGGCGTTCGCTGACGCCACCGGTATTGATACATTTGCGGCGGCTATTGGTAACCTGCACGGCAAGTATCCTGTACCAAAAGTACTTGATCTTGAACTGCTGCAGAGACTGAGGGACGCTTTTGACTGCAATATCTCACTACATGGTGGGAGCGGCACACCAGGGCATTACTTTAGGGACGCGGTTAAGATCGGTGTTACCAAGATCAACATCAATAGCGACATGAGGTACGCCTACCGCACTGCGCTAGAGAAGATATTGGCTGAGAAGCCTGATGAATACTCGATAGCCAAGCTTATTGGTACAGAGGTTGTTCCGGCCGTTCAGGCAATTGTGGAAAGCAAAATAGATGACTTTAATTCGGCCGGCAAAGCCGTGGTAAACTAAAAGCATAAACATTATAAATTAGGGGTGGGAACAGTGGCAGACAAACCTGACGTAATCAGTATCGGTGACATAGTAACTGACGCATTTATTAAGTTGATCGATGATCAAGCAATAACTTACGAAAACGAGCAAGGTAAGTGGTTGGCAATGCCATTTGGTAACAAGCTTCCTTTTGACCATGCCGAAGTTATCGAAGCTGTCGGTAACGCCGCCAATGCTGCGGTGGCATTTGAGAGACTAGGCCTAGAAAGCGCCTTTGTAACCAATGTTGGCTCTGATGCTCACGGCCGCGATATGATTAAGGCTCTGGACAAGAACGGCGTTGACACTCGTTTTGTACGCATAAACCGTGGCAAAAAGAGCAACTACCACTACGTGCTTTGGTACAAGGAAGAGCGCACCATCCTCATAAAGCACGAAGAGTACGACTATCACTGGCCGCACCTTCGTCCAAGTGAAACCCCTAAGTGGGTCTACTTTAGCTCGATCAGCGAGCTGGCCATCCCGTATCATGATCAGGTTGCCGACTGGCTAGATGAGAACCCAGATGTAAAGTTGGCCTTCCAGCCAGGGACTTTCCAGATGAGTGCAGGCACTGAGCGACTAAAGAGAATTTATGCTCGGAGTGAAGTCTTGGTCCTAAACCGCGAAGAAGCTGCCAACGTCGGCGGCGGTAATCACGAGGACATGCATGACTTGTTTAATAAACTACACGAACTAGGCTCCAAGATAGTGGTCATCACCGATGGCCCAGATGGTGCTTACGCCTCGGATGGTGAGAATCGCTTCCAGATGCCGCTATATCCTGACCCAGCTCCACCCGTAGATCGAACGGGCGCCGGTGATTCATTTGCCTCAACCTTTGTAGCGGCGCTTATGAAGGGCAACTCTATCGAAGGTGCTTTGCAGTGGGCTCCTATCAACTCCATGAACGTCGTCCAAAAGGTTGGTGCACAGGCCGGACTGCTGACCGAAAAAGAACTTGACCACTACTTGAGGCACGCACCTGACTGGTACAAGCCAACCCGCATGAAATAAGAGGGAGAGGCCCTTCCGTCAAGTAGTTGCTTATGGTAATCTATACCTAAGGATCAATATGATTTTCAACATAAAAATAACTAGGGTGGGACACGAAGCATGACACGCTTCTTATCCGAGTCTTTGCAAGCATCTGAACCTTTCTTTCGTTTGGGTCTAAGGCACATGGAATCTGCCAATGGCAACCCGAACACTGATATTAGGTTCAGTAGTGAAGTTAAGCGCGCTTCACAAGATAAATTAAGGGGTTTAGGACTTGATCCAATCGATACGACTGCCGAGGAGCTTTATCACGTTATTCAGGAGCGAATTAAGGCCGATGACGCTCGCTTGACCAAGACGCTGCGAACTCACGCTGCAACACATGTCTCGGCTGAAGGTGATGTCGTTGCCGGTATGATCCATGTTCTTAAGGAACTACCAGACTCTAAGCGCTGTTTCTCCCTTAAATCTAGCAGTCTCAAATCATTGCTTAAGAACCAGCCGCCCAAGAAGGCGCTTAAGCAGCTCGGCTACCGGTCCGTCGACTCATTCCTCAAGCATGAAGTACCAGTTTTGGCATTGACTGCGGCATGGCTAACAGAGGGAAACGCATGGCAAAACCGCTTTATCGAGCAGTACAAGAAGCTCAAGCCTAGCGACTTCGAGAATCGTAATATTATGATCCTTCAACCGACAACACAGCGATGGAATAAGTTGGCCACGGAAGCAGTTGAGGCTAATCGTCATAACCTAGTGAGTTTCAAAGAACTGGGTGCTTTGGTCTTTTTGCCGTTGCCCAAGAACGTGTCTGAAGGGACTGTGACAGTAAGCCTAAGTCTAGCCCTTCACGAGCTTAATAAGATTAGAGCTAACAGCACCTACCTACAGCTATGCCAAGTCAGGCCTGATTTTGGCAAGGTTGTGCAGACTGTCGCCAGTGATGAGCCATACCTTAAGTCCGAACTGCTTGACCAACCGGTCCAATGGCATCTAGTCCACGACTACTACTCACGCTTCAAGGATAAGCTTAGCGAAGATATCTTTGAGCCACATGTCCAGAGCGACGACATTTCATGGCACGAGGTCGAGAAAACACTAAGCGATATTGAGCCGAGTCTCAAGTTTTGGCAGCAGAGTGCTCATCTTGGTTTGGTTCATGGTGGCCAGCCGGTTTCGTTGAATATCGTCGACGCTGCGCTTAATCTGTGTAATTCGTTGCCGTTTGAGAAGCGAATGGTTCAGTACTTCCAGAATTCATTGTGGCACGAGCTACTTTTGCGCTACATGGGTCACGAATCGGTCGAAAGAGCAGTTATGAGTGAGCTAAGCCCGCGGCTAGCCACAGAAACAGTAACGGCATAAGGGTAGGGGATTAATATGTATCAAATTTGCGTTTCTGGGGCTGCTAAAGGGGATAGTGTAGAAGACGGCAAGCTGCTTGCTGGTGAGCTCGGCATTGCTATCGCTAAGGCGGGCCACGCTCTGATGACGGGCGCTACCATTGGCTTGCCGAACTATGCCGCGGAAGCCTACAAGAAAGCAGGCGGCAAAATGAGCGTTGGCATTAGTCCGGCATCGAGTAAGATTGAACACGTCATGAAATATCGATTGCCGATCAAGGCCTATGACACCATTCTTTATACCGGCCTTCATTATGTTGGACGTGACACGCTATTGATTACCTCTAGCGACGCTGTGGTTAGCATTGGTGGGCGTCTTGGCACTCTGCATGAGTTTACGATTGCGCTTGAGACTGATACGCCGATAGGCTTCTTGCAGGGTGCTGGGGGTATCAGTGACCAAATACAGTCCATTATGGATTTAGCACGTCCACTACGTGCTGGTGCTATGGTGACTTTTAGCGAATCCCCAGACAAGTTAGTCAAAGATCTCACCAAGCACCTTGATATTGAGAATTCCAAGTACCGACACCTTTACTAGATCTTGCTACAATGTCTAGATGACTAAGTTCAAGCTAAGTTCTGATTTTGGACCGACAGGTGATCAGCCGTCGGCGATTGCTCAATTGACGGGGGGTCTTCAAGACGGCCTGAAGCACCAGACTCTTAAGGGTGTGACTGGCTCTGGCAAGACCTTTAGTATGGCCAATATTATTCAGAATGTTCAGAAGCCAACGCTTATCTTGAGTCATAACAAGACTCTGGCTGCGCAGCTTTATGGCGAGTTCAAACATTTCTTCCCTGATAATGCTGTTCATTACTTCGTTAGCTACTTTGATTACTACCAGCCTGAGGCATATATAGCGCGCTCGGACACCTTTATTGAGAAGGATAGTCAGATCAACGAAGAGATCGATCGGCTGCGTCACGCAGCCACAGACTCTTTGTTGGGGCGTAAAGACGTTATTATTGTGGCTAGCGTCAGTTGCATATACGGTATTGGCTCGGTCGATGACTACAATGGTCTATCGATTGACGTTAAAGTTGGTGAGCGCAAAGTTCGCGACAAGTTCCTAAGACAGCTGACAGATATTCAGTATCAGCGTAATGATATCGACTTCCATCGTGGTACATTCCGTGTTCGTGGCGATGTTGTCGATGTATTTCCTGCTGGCGAAGAGCTGGCGTATCGTATGGAGTTCTTTGGTGACGACATAGAGCGTATAACCAAGATTGATCCGCTGACAGGTGAAATTTTGTCCAAACCGGACTCATATAAGATTTTTCCAAGCTCACACTATGTAACGCCTCAGGAGAAGCTGACACAGGCGATGGTAAAGATAGAGGATGAGCTGCAGCAAAGGATCGCCTTCTTCAAGAAGAACAATAAGCTAATAGAAGCTCAGCGTATCGAGCAGCGAACTCGCTTTGACCTAGAAATGATGCAAGAAACCGGATTTGTGAAGGGGATTGAGAACTACTCACGTTATCTAACCAACCGTGAGGAAGGCGAGCAGCCAGCGACTTTGCTTGATTACTTCCCAGATGACTACCTGTTTATGATTGACGAGTCGCACATGACGATTCCGCAAGTCCGCGGTATGTACAACGGTGATCGTGCTCGTAAAGAAGTGCTTGTCGAGCATGGCTTCCGCTTGCCCAGCGCTTTGGATAACCGACCGTTGACTTTTAGCGAGTTTGAGAGACATGTTAATCAAGTTGTGTACGTATCGGCGACACCGGCTGAGTATGAGCTATCGCGCAGTCCTGAGCCAGCTCAACAGGTTATTCGTCCTACTGGACTACTTGATCCGCCAATTGAGGTCAGGCCAATTGAAGGCCAGATTGATGACCTCATCGCCGAAATCCGTGACACTACTGCCAAACATCAGCGTGTACTAGTGACGACTCTTACAAAGAGAATGAGCGAGGATCTTGCCGAGTACCTCAAAGAGATCAATATTAAGGTGGCCTACCTGCATAGCGACGTTGATACGCTTGATCGCACGGATATTCTGCGTGATCTACGACTTGGTGTTTATGACGTATTGGTTGGAATCAACTTGCTCCGCGAAGGGCTGGATTTGCCTGAGGTGTCTTTGGTCGCCATCTTGGATGCCGACAAAGAAGGCTTCTTGCGCAGCGAACAAGCCCTGATCCAGACTGTCGGCCGTGCCGCCCGACACGAAAAGGGCCACGTCATAATGTATGCCGATCGCGTGACAAAGAGCATGCAAGCGACGATCGACGAAACCACTCGCCGCCGCAAGATCCAAGAAGCCTATAACACTGAGCACGGCATCACCCCAACTGGCATTAAGCGAGCTGTTGAGGCTGGCATGCGGCCCGAGCTGGATCAAGAAGCCAAGACTGCCAAGCTCAACCTCAAAAAGATTCCTAAGGAAGAGTACGCCGCCCTTATCAAAGATCTTTCGGCTCAGATGGATCTAGCCGCCGCTAACCTCCAGTTCGAGAATGCCGCCGAGCTGCGCGACATCATTGACGATATTAAGAAGAAGCTCTAAGCTGCCCGAGCATGCTCCATTTGAGCTAAGTGCTTAGCGGTCCCGTGCGCGTTAACTGTCATAGCGTGGCCCATGCCTTTAACTAACCACAGCATCGTACGCGGCGCATTCTTCTTTACGCTTTGCCATTGAGGAATCTGTTCTTTTACCAAGGGATCAAGCTCGCCACCGAGAATGGATGTCTCGTATTCGCTCGCCACTTGCTTAATCGTCGACCACTCTATGCCCGCCTTAACTCCGTTAAAGTTGCCAGCAATAACCGCTAGTCGGTGGGGGAGTTTATGTACACCAAGAGCGTATGCGCCCAATATCGCTAAACATTCAGCTGACTCTTCGGGGTGTTTGAGCGCCATTCGCATGATGTCTGCCGCCATATGTCTTACGAATCTGTCTTCCATCTCTGCTACAAAGTCTTTGTCACTAACATCACGAAATGATTCTTCTTCGTCGACATTTCTTGCGCCAACAGCTGGCGACACTAGCTTGAGCCTCGTTAGGTTTACTTGGGCGCTTTCGTTGGCAGCCAAATTCTGCTCAGCCATGTGCACTGCCACAAAAGACCCGAGGGATATTCCGACAATGTTTGCCTGCCCATCTCCAGATATTCTCTGCAGTATTCGCAAGTTCTCGCTAGCGGTTTGTTCTAGTCTTCTTCGATAGCCGTCTGCTATAGATAAGCCATGCCCTTTATAGTTTAAGCCCGGCGTCGGTAGCGTTATGGTGCGCCGATCAGGGTGACGAAGCGCCATTTCCTTATGCCACTTACTTGCGCTACCGTATTGTGCTATCTCAGTCAGCCCATTCAGCAGAATGTTATTAACGATAGGGTCTGATTGATTGTCGGGTTGTTGAGTTGGTTCTGTGATCAGTACTAATTGTTTGCGCCCGTCGATCGGAACTATTACCTCTTCTGGCTCGGGCCACATGCCATCGGAGTTTCCTCCTATATGTAGCCGGGTTAATGCGGATGCTGCTTTGCTAACCCCACGGCAATAAGCCAGCGGTAGGCGCGTAATTGAGGTCGGAGACAAAAAACCCTTCTCAGATAGAGAAGGGACAAGCGTGTAGCCTAGTTCTGGATGATGTTCGGGAGAGTCAGTATCAGGGACCAGCTCAAGTCTGGCGGATGGCAGCTCTCCATGTATCGGAAGCTCAGGCGTTGGTACGGTAGCCATAGTTTTTAGTTTGCGAATGATTCGCGCTCCAAACCAATCGTAATCCTAAGGCTTATGGTTGTAAAGTAGATTTGTCGTCAAATTAACAAACGATATTCTTCAACTATTGGCAACCCCTCTGTTACAATTGTATATAACATGGCGAAACTAACCCGAGATGATGTCTTAAAGTTGGCTCAATTAGCTAGGCTGGAGCTAACCGATGCCGAGATCGAAGAGTACAGCATTGAGCTTACAGAGATCCTGCAATACGTTGAGCAGCTTAGTAGTGTTGATGTTGGAGGTCTCAAGCCAACCAACCAAGTCACGGGTCTGATAAACGTTACCAGGCCTGATGAAATCGCTGCCTATGGCTATGAACCAGCCGAACTAATAGAGAATTTACCTGCCAAAAAGGGTAGCCAAATCAAAGTTAAACGGATGATCGGATAATGAGCGACGCCAAATGGTTGCCGATTGCTCAATTGGCTGACAAAGTGCAGTCCGGCGAGCTTAAGGCTGTAGATCTAGTCCAGCAATCGCTAGAGGCAATTGCAGACAAGCAGGACGACTACCAATCAATTATTGTCACACTAAAAAAGCGAGCACTAGAACGCGCCAAAGAAGTAGACGAACGCGTTAGTAAGGGCGACAAAGTTGGCCGACTGGCCGGCGTGCCTTTTATAGCCAAAGATAACTTCTTAGTATTTGGCGAAGACACAACCGCTGCCAGCAACATTCTCAAAGGCTTCAAAGCACCTTATCAAGCTACAGCTATTGATAAGCTAGAGGCCGAAGGCGCAATATGTGTAGCCAAGGCCAACTTGGATGCTTTTGCCCATGGCGCAAGTACTGAGAACAGCGACTTCTTTACTACTAAGAACCCGCACGATGTTACGCGAGTACCTGGTGGTAGTTCTGGTGGCTCAGCTGCAGCTGTCGCCTTGGAGCTGGCGCCGTTTGCGCTGGGCACTGATACTGGTGGTTCCATAAGGCAGCCAGCCAGCTTTTGTGGTGTGGTTGGCTATAAGCCTACTTACGGACTTGTTAGTCGTTCTGGAGTTGTTGCTATGGCCAGTAGTCTTGATGTTATTGGCCCGCTAACTCGCACAGTAGATGATGCGGCAATAGTTCTTGACGTTATTGCTGGTCGAGATGTTCTTGATGGCACTACAATCGACAGCGACAAAGACGGGTACATCATTAAAGACACAAGTCTTAAGGGTCAAAAAGTTGGAGTTATCAAGGAGTATCTTGGCGAAGGAATCGCACCAGAGGTTAAAAGAGTCATTCAAGACGCTATAGATAAGCTCAAAGTTGGTGGCGCCGAAATCATCGAGCTTAGCCTGCCGTCTCTGCCTAACGCCTTGGCGGTTTACTACGTTTTGTGTCCGGCCGAGGTTAGCAGTAATCTTGGGCGTTATGATGGACAGCGATATGGTTATAGTAGCGATGACGCCAAAGACCTAGAATCTAGCTACAAAGAATCGCGCGGGCACGGCTTTGGCAAGGAAGCTAAGCGGCGAATCATGATTGGAACGTACGTCCTTAGTAGCGGTTACTACGACGCTTATTACAAGCAAGCTCAGACTGTGCGCACTAAGTTGATCAACGAATTTAACGAAGCGTTTGAGCAAGTCGATTTATTGCTTGGCCCAGTTGCGCCGACTACGGCCTTCAAGATTGGCGAGAACGCTGACAATCCCTTGCAAATGTACCTAAGTGACGTAATGACGGTAGCTGTTAATCTTGTTGGTATTCCAGCCGTGAGTTTGCCGGCAGGTGTTAGTGATGGTTTGCCAGTCGGGCTGCAGCTAATGGCGCCACAAAAGGCCGACAGGCAGCTACTAGCTGCCGCTAAGCAGGCTGAGGAGTTGTTGGTATGAAACTTTTCCGCCGCCGTAAGCGTGCATTGAACGTCGAACATTTTACAGAGCGCTGGAAGGCTTTGCAGCTCAACTGCGCCAATCGCAAGACATGGCCAGATGCAATTATCCAAGCTGACGACTTGCTTGACGACGCGCTTAAGAAGCTACGCTTTAAGGGCAAGACAACAGGCGAACGTCTAGTCGCTGCTCAACGTGACCTTACAAGCAATGACACCGTTTGGTATGGCCACAAGTTGCGCAAGAATATAGCTAGTGAAGATGTGCGCAAGCTCAAGAAGAAAGATGTGGTTGATGCGCTATCTGGTTTTCGACAGGCGCTACGTGATCTGGGAGCTTTAGAAAAATGATTAGTCCAGAAACACGAGCCAAATACACAGTCACGATAGGTATTGAGTGCCATGTCCAACTTAAGACCAAGACCAAGCTGTTCTCAGCTGTTGGCAACGATGCCCGTGAAGCTCCACCGAATACCCTTGTTAATCACATTGACTTTGGTTTGCCCGGTGCCTTGCCAGTTCTCAACGAAGAAGCGCTTCATCTCGCAACACGGGCTGCCTTTGCTCTAGGTACCGAGCCGGAGCGCTTTAGCAAGTTTGATCGCAAACACTATTTTTACCCTGACTTGCCCAAAGGTTATCAGATAAGCCAATACGACGAGCCGATTATTGGCAAAGGTGAAATCACGATCGATGTTGACGGCGAGCTAAAAAAGATCGGAATAACACGAGCCCACCTAGAGGAAGATGCTGGCAAAAGCACCCATACAGCTGGAATGGACTACAGTTTGGTTGACCTCAACCGCGCCGGTACGCCACTTTTGGAAATCGTTAGCGAACCCGACATGCACTCCAGCGCCGAAGCCAAAGCCTACGCTCGAGAACTATATCTGCGTATGAAGTACGCTGATGTTTCCGAGGCCAACTTGTATTACGGTAACATGCGATTTGATGTTAACGTCAGTGTTAGTCAGACCGATGAGCTAGGCACAAGGTCTGAGACCAAGAATCTCAACAGTTTCCGTAGCGTTGAAAAAGCGGTTGATTACGAGGTTACGAGGCAGATCGAACTACTAGAAAAGGGCGGAAAGGTCGTCCAAGAAACCCGCGGTTGGGACGATGCAAAGCAAAAGACCTTCTCGCAGCGCAGCAAAGAGAATGCTGATGACTACCGCTACATGCCCGATCCTGATATCCCGCCAGTCGTCCTAACTGATGAATATATTGCCAAGATCGGCAAAGAGATGGCCGTTATGCCCGAAGAATGGCGCAAGCGCCTAAGCAGTCTAGGTGTTGACCAAAAGACCGTAGAGCTAATGATTGATTATCAGGCTGACTTGCCAGAGTATCGGTACCTAGAATTCATAGAAGAAAACCTAGCCAACAAAGACTTTGCTAAGTGGATAACAAACACATTCGTAAATATTGTCGAGCCGTTGCGTTCAGGAGCTGACCTGTTCAATAAGCTCGAATGGTCTCAAGTACTGCCACTTGTCTATAGACTCATCCAAGACGGTAAACTAAGCTCTTCGCGCGCCAAAGATCTTCTTAACGACATCTTTACTTTGCCAGCCGAACCAAAAGACATTGAGCAATTTGCTGCCGATCAGGGCTACATACAGGTCTCAGACGAGGGCGAAATCGCCAAGATAGTCGAGCAAGTTCTAGCTGATAACCCCAAGGCTGCCGAAGACGTCAAAAATGGCGAGATGAAAGCCATCGGCTTTTTGGTGGGCCAAGTCATGAAACTCTCCAAGGGCAAGGCCAATCCTAGTCTTGCTCAAGAACTTATCAAAAAGCAGCTTACCTAGTTAAGACTAGGGTTGTCGCCAGAAATATCTTGTCCTAAGAGTTCTGCTAGCTTAGGTGGCACATGAAAATCTTCTGTGGTCTCAAGTAGTTTTAGTAGGTTGTTGAAGGATTGAGCTTGCCAGTGGTCGTAGCTCTTATCAAAATCGCCCAAGGACAAGTTATTTGTCAGATATTTGGATAGCAGGATGGCAGTTCCTTGCTTAAAGCCATCACTGATCGCCTCGTCTGGCCTTCGAATTGCTTCGTTGTATGCCTTCTGCGTGTTTGGCAAGAATGATTCATTATAGTCTCCGCCAATATTATCAATATCAGAGCGTACAAGTATTTTGTCCTCAATTGTTTCTGGCCTGCTGCCTAGCTTGGTCGACATAATAGCTTGCTTGCCGAGTTCAATCTCTTCTTGGCTGAATCCGTAAAACTCTGCTTGGTATGAAAAGATCGCAGCAGAATGACTCTCCTTAGAGTCGAAGCCACGGCGACTAGGGTCTTCCTCGAAGAATGCGTCATGAAATAGGGCAGCTCCAAACAGTACTTTGCGGTTGACTGGCGTGTTGTTGTCTTCGCACTCATCAGCGAAATCCATAGCTCTTGAGAGTACGTCTAGAGTGTGTTCCCAATTATGATATGGAAGGTTTGAAGAATGTACCTTGGCGGCCTTCCACAATCCAGCAAAGTCACTTGGCGTCATGCCAAGGTCGCCACAGCGTTCTTGGAACAGTTCCACGGTCAAGATGCCAGACATTTCGGGTTTGACGGGCTCGTGATGTTCGAAGCGATCATCTTCCGGTGACATAATGCATTTGATTATACACTAAAATTATGGTAAAGCAAGTGTAATAAGCATAATAAAGCGTGGTACAATCGTATTAATGAGCCAACCTAAAGTACGTAAAGCAGTTATCGCCGCAGCCGGTTTTGGTACGCGTTTCTTGCCGCAGACTAAGGCTATGCCCAAAGAGATGTTGCCTTTGGTCAACAAGCCAATCATTCAACACATTGTTGAGGAGCTGGTTCAGGCTGGAATTGAAGATATTGTTATTGTTACGGGTTACCACAAGCGTACGATTGAGGATCATTTTGATCACCTTAGCGCTGACTTGATGGCCAATCTTAAGCAGGGCGGCAAAGAAGACCTACTCAACGAGACTTCTAAGATATCCAACCTTGCTAACTTCGCCTACATTAGACAAAAGGGCCCTTACGGAACCGGCACGCCGCTACTTAACGCAGCACATCTTATGGGCGGTGAACCATTTATCTACACTTTTGCCGATGACTTCGTGGCATCATCACCAAGTCGCTTTGAGCAGCTACTGAAGGTTCATGAGGAGAAGGGTGGATCGGTGCTGACATGTGTACGCCGAGACTCAGATGCTGACTATTCTCGCTACGGATACATCAATGGCAAAGAAATCAGTGATGGCTTGGTTGATATGGAGACGATTGTGGAGAAGCCCGGTAGCCGCGAAGCTGCACCTTCTGACCTAGCATCCGTCAGTGGCTACGTATTTGACCCAATAATTATGAAGTATCTTGAGGAAGAGCTCGAGACTTACGACAAATCCGGCGAGTTTATGATTCAGGAAGCCATGCAGCGAATGGTGGAGGATGGTCATCACATTTATGGTTGCGAAATTCAAGACGGAATCTACTATGATACCGGTAACCAGCTTGAATACCTCAAGACGGTCTTTGATTTTGCCATAGAGCGCGAGGATATTGGTCCAGAACTGCGCGACCATTTGCAAAAAAAATTGGGCTAACTGTACAACTAGTTATATAATAAGTGTATGACTACAACTGAAGAAGTTCTCGTAATCGTATTAACCGTCCTATTAAGTATTTTTATTATCTTGTGCATAGCCTTTGTGGCCGGCCTAGTACAGCTATTAAGCACCGTTAGGCGCGTAGCCGCCAAAGCTGAAGACGTTATCGATTCAGTCGAATCAGCGGCCGAAGTCCTTAAGGACACCCAAGGTCGTATGGCCTTCTTCAAGTTAGTGAGTAATATTATGAAGCTAACGCAGAAAGGCCGTAAAAAGTAATGAGCAAAGACAACAGTACAGCTAAAAAAGTTGCTATTGGTGGCGTGATCGCTGCTGCAGCCGGATACGTTGCTGGTATTCTAACCGCACCCAAGAGTGGCAAGGAGACCCGAGCCGACATTAAGGACGCTGCCGAAAAAACTATGGCTGAGGCCGAGAAGGACCTCAAGAATCTTCACACCGAACTCGACAAGATTATCAAACAAGCCAAAGCCCGTAGCGAAAAGCTCAGCTCCAAGGCTCAAAAAGAGCTTAGCCAACTAATCGACAAAGCTAAAGACACCAAAGAGAAGGCACGCGAAATGCTCAGTGCTCTCCACGAAGGTGGAGCCGAGGACAAAGATCTCGCCAAAGCTATCAAAGACGCCAACAACGCTCTAGAGCATCTTCGCGACTACCTAAAGAAATAACCCTCAACTAGCTTTCCGGTGTTATAATTGATACTGGATTTAAGAGTTCTTGAGGGATGTTTTGACAAATAAAAAGACGGCACTTAAGCCTAGTGATTACGTGCATCTGCACAATCACACACAGTACAGTTTGCTGGACGGTCTGACTAAGATACCGGCATTGATTGATCACGTCAAAGATAGTGGTATGACAGCCGTAGCGATGACTGATCACGGCACGTTGAGCGGCGCCATTGAGTTCTATAAAGAAGCCAAGGCTGGTGACATTAAGCCAATCATCGGCATGGAAGCCTATGTTGCGTCGCGAACCATTAATGACCGTGAACCAGCCAAAGATAAGCAATACTATCACGTTATTTTGCTGGCCATGAGCGCTCAGGGCTACAAAAACCTGATGAAACTCTCAACAATAGCTAACCTAGAGGGCTTTTACTACAAGCCACGCATCGATCACGCATTAATCGAGAAGTATAATGAGGGGCTGATCTGCTTGAGCGGCTGTGCCAGTGGTGAGATTGGTGACGCCTTGCGCCAAGATCAGTACGACCAAGCCAGGGACATAGCCAAATGGTACAAGAAGGTTTTTGGCGATCGATATTATCTAGAAATTCAAGATCACGGTCATCATGAGCATCCAGCTCACTGGGATGTCCAGAAGGGTATTAACGATCAATTGATCAAGCTCTCTAAGGAGCTGGATATCCCCTGTGTAGTTACTTGCGACGCGCACTACTTGAAGCACGAGGACCAAGAAGCGCATGAGATATTACTGTGCGTCCAGACGGGTTCATTCCTTAGCGACGAGAAGCGCATGAGCCTTAAGGACTTTGACCTTCATGTTAACAAGCCAGAGGACGTTATTGAGCGATGGGGGGCTGACCACCCTGACTTTATTACTAATACTCGCGATATAGCGGCGCGTTGTGATTTGACACTAGAGCTTGGCAAGATTCTTATCCCTAAGTTTACAGTTCCTAACGGCGAGACAGAGCGGTCCTACCTAGAGAAGCTTGTGTACCGTGGCCTCGCGCGCCGTTATGGAAAGTCGACATCTAAAAAGGCGATATATGTAGAAGACAAGGGTGATCTAACAATTGCTGAGGCCAAAAAAGTCTTGCCCAAAGAGGTGCTAGATCGAGCCAAGTACGAGCTAGGCGTCATTGAGCAGATGGGCTTTAACGGCTACTTTTTAATCATTGCTGACTTTGTGGGTTGGGGCAAGGATCAGGGAATTGTCTTTGGTCCGGGGCGAGGTAGTGCTGCCGGATCGATCATCTCCTACGCACTCAAGATCACCGAACTTGACCCTCTAGAGTACGACTTGCTGTTTGAGCGTTTCTTAAACCCCGATCGTATTAGCATGCCCGACGTCGACATCGATATTCAGGATAATAGGCGCGGGGAAGTAATTCAGTATTGTGTCGAAAAGTACGGCAAAGAACGCGTTGCCAACATTGTGACTTTTGGTCGCATGGCAGCCCGCAACGCGGTACGTGATGTGGCACGAGTTTTGCAAGTTCCTTATGCTGAGGCCGATCGATTTGCCAAGATGATTCCGCCGCCGGTTCAAGGTCGTCACATTCTGCTCGAGACATCACTTATTGAGAACCGAGAACTCAAGCAAGAATACGAGACCAACGAAACTGCCAAGAAGGTCTTCGACCTAGCTGTTCAGATGGAAGGAACGATTAGGTCACATGGCGTTCATGCAGCGGGTGTTGTGATCGCGCCAGAAGACATTGTCAATTACACGCCACTAGAAATGGCTCAAAAAGGCGTCATCGCCACTCAATACTCTATGGGCCCAATCGAAGAGCTTGGACTGCTTAAGATGGACTTTCTTGGCCTATCCAACCTGACGATTATTAAGAACGCCCTCAGAATCATTAAGCGTGTTTATGGCAAAGATATCGATATCAGTACGATTCCTCTAGACGACAATCCAACTTATGAGCTCTTCCAAAGAGGTGATACCACAGGTGTCTTCCAGTTCGAATCAGCCGGAATGAAACGCTACCTCAAAGAACTCAAGCCAACAGTCTTTGACGACCTCATTGCTATGAACGCACTGTATCGACCTGGTCCAATGCAGTGGATTGACGACTTTATCAATCGCAAACACGGCAAACGCACAATCGAATACCTACACGACAAGACCCAAAACGCCCTTGAGAACACCTACGGGATACTTGTCTATCAAGAGCAAGTTATGCAGATCGCCAAGGATCTTTGTGGCTTTACTGGCGGACAAGCCGACACCTTGCGTAAAGGTGTGGCCAAGAAGAAGCCAGAGGTTCTTGCTGCGCTTAAGAAAGACTTTATTGATGGCGCTTTGGATAACTCCGATATCAGTAAGGGCAAAATCGAAGAGTTTTGGCGTTCACTAGAAGCCTTTGCGGCTTACTGCTTCCCTAAGGCACACTCATCTTGCTACGCCACGATTGCCTACCAGACCGCATATCTCAAAGCGCACTACCCAGCAGCCTTCATGGCGGCGTTAATGACCAGCGATTATGATGATACTGATCGACTTGCAATTGAGATTACCGAATGTAAGCACATGGGCGTGATCGTCTTGCCACCCGACGTTAATGAATCCTTTGTTGAGTTCTCCGTTGTTCCAGAAAAGAACGAGATTCGCTTTGGAATGGCAGCCATCAAAAACGTAGGTACCGGCGCAGTCGAGGAAATCTTGAGAGCGCGAGCTGACGGCAACTTCGAAAGCCTAGAAGACTTCCTGAGCCGTGTCAGCAACAGAATCGTCAATCGTAAGCCAATGGAGAGTCTGATTAAGGCGGGCGCCTTCGATCGTTTTGGTGACCGCTCAACGTTACTACACAATCTAGATATGATGTTGGCCTTTGCTAACAGGCTGCAAAAGCAGGCTAGCAGCGGGCAGACGGATATCTTTGGCAACTTGCTTGACGGCGAAGCTGTCCACCGACCAAAACTTGAGCTCCAAGCCGCCGCAGAGGTGTTTGATAGCCGCGAACAGCTCCTCTGGGAGAGAGAGTTGCTCGGCCTCTACCTTAGTCAGCACCCGCTAGAAATGTTTGAGACAATCCTCAGCGAGCAAACTATACCAATTAACACTCTAACGGTCGATCACGATGGCAAACAAGTGAGTATCGGCGGTGCTATAACCGACTTCCGCGAAATCACTACCAAGACCGGTCAGCGCATGGCCTTCGTTAAGCTTGAAGATCGCTTTGGCGAGATCGAGGCTATTCTATTCCCTAACAGTTATCAGCAGACAATCGGCTTATGGGAACGCGACCGCGTCGTGCTGATAAGGGGTAAGATTAATGCTCGCGATAAAGAAGGCAACCAATCATCAGAGGTCAAAGTTATGGTTGATGATGCCCGCGAGATAACGTCTCAGCAAGCCTCGGCCTACGAAGCCACAGGCAAAAAACGTAAAACGCCCAAAGCTCGCGCTGCTGCTAAGCCCAAGGCTGTATCCGCAAAAGTTGACCAGCCCTCCGTCACTGAACCGGTTACCCAGCGGCTATACATCCGGCTTATCAATACAAACGACGAGAACACTCTACGCACACTCAAAGAGACTATCGACGATCACCAAGGCGAAACAGAAGTTGTACTTGTGCTTGGCGCATCCGAGAGCAAGCAGGCTATTAAGCTTCCAACGGGAATTGATCGTGCCAGCGAAGGTCTCAACAAGCTAGAAACTCTAGTCGGAGCAGATAATCTAGTACTACGCTAACGGGTCAGTACAAAACCAACGGTAACGACTAAGACGACGGCTACATCAAGCCATGGGTTTTTAGCAATAAACTTTTCGCCGCGACTTATCATCCGGTGAATACGATACCAGTGGCGGAAGACAAAAAACACAAAGGCAGCAGCTGTGATCGCCAGAGCAACAACTAGTAAAGTCGAGCTTGGATTGTCGAGAATGGTCTGAATTCTAGTCAGTGGCTGGCCATCACTGTCAAGCAGCTCGCTTGGAACCAAAGCCGCCTCTATAGCTTTAGGCCAGAAGTGGTTTGCGAGAGCACCAAGACCAACTATCAATAACATTGGTATATAAGGAAAATAGGCCTTCAGGTAAGGCTTGTCCTGCCGGTGGTGCTGAGCACGGCGTTTTTTGTGTGAAACAGTTGGTTTGGGTCGTGTTGCTATTGCCATATTTGTTTTTGATTAAGCTAAATATATTTTAACACATAACTAGGCCATAAAGCGCAAGTGGTATAGCGACATGGCAGCGGCCTGCGCGACATTGAATGATTCTTTGCTGCCAAACATCGGTATTTCAACAATATTATCGCAGGCAGCCAGTACCTCAGGCTCGACGCCTTCGACTTCGCGGCCAACTATTAGGGCGACTTTGCCGCGCGACTTAAAGTCGGTGAGCTTTATTGAGTTTGGGGTTTGTTCCAGCGCCGTCACTAAATAATCATCTTGTTTTAGCTCTTTAATAAGGCCGTCGATCTCATTGATATGTTGCCATGATTGAGAAGTTTCTGCACCTAGGGCAGTCTTGCTGATTTGTTTATCAATCTTAGTAGCCAAATGGGGCAGACGCTCATCCTTGCTGTGTAGCGGGTAGGGTGTATATCCGGTTAAATAGACCTTATCAACCCCTAATCCTTCGGCAGTTCTGAGCAGTGAACCGACATTATGGGCGCTGCGTAGATTGTGAGCTATCAAAATCAGATGCTTCATAGGATTACACTATACCGCATGAGTGCGCTTATGCTTTATACTAGACAGATATGAGTCAAGATGCTCGACAGGACGAAGAACAGGCTACGCAGCGCCGTGCACGGGTGTTGGGGCTTGATTATGCTGATACCTCGCAGATTCAGAGCAAAGTATTGTACAAAGACATCCTGACTGTCAAAGAGCTATACGACATGAGAATAGTGCCCCTGCACGCCGACAAGAGCAATGTGATGTTTGGTGTAACTACTACCACTTCGCAACAGAATATGGCCGAGATCAGGCGCCGCTTTCAGGATCAGCGAATCGCCATGGCGATCATCTCCGACACTGGTTACCGCGAGTACATGCAACTTTATGACCCGCCGCAAAAGATTGTTTACCATGACATTGCCATCAATGACGCTGGTAGTGAAGAGCAGGTTCAAAAGGTCTCCAGCATGCTTGAGCAGGTCAGGGCTGATGATATGTTGGCCTATTTGGTGGCTCAAGCCCACAACCTCAACGCCTCAGATATTCACATCGAGACACAAGCCAACGATATTCGAATTCGTCTCCGTATCGACGGCGTCCTCCATGCGGTTGCTCGTCTTCAACAGGATAAATATCGCGTTTTGATATCGGCGATTGCCAGTGCTGGCAACGTTTCGACTTCCTCGGGAGAAGCCCAACAGGGTCACATTGCCCAGAAGGTAAAGATGGCCGACGGCAATCAAGTAGACGTCAACGTTCGGCTAGAAACCGTACCAACCATCAATGGTATGGACGTTGTGATGCGTTTGTTTAACATGAACGCCTCGATGTATACACTTGATCGACTTGGCTTGTCAGAGGCTGAGCGCGGGATCGTCGATGGAATAATTGCCAAACCAACTGGTTTAGTCATGATTGTTGGACCTACAGGTTCAGGTAAGACAACCACGCTGTACTCGATGCTTAACTCGCTCAACACCGAAGAGCGCAAGATTATTACGATCGAAGACCCAGTCGAATACCAGTTTGCCGGCATCACCCAAATATCGGTTCATTCCACTGAGGGCGGCAATGACGACAGCTTTGCTGATAAGTTGCGTGCCGTTTTGCGTCTTGATCCTGACATTGTGATGGTTGGTGAGATTCGTGACATGGACACGGCCAAGACGGCGCTACAGGCGGCTCTGACTGGTCACCTCGTGCTTGCTACTTTTCACGCTAGTTCAGCATCTGCTGCCTTAACGCGTTTATCAGACATTATTGGCCAGAACCCGCTGTTTATATCGGCTATTCGTCTTGTGATGGCTCAGCGGCTGGTGCGCCGTCTGGATGATGATCTCAAGCAGCCATATGATCCAAGTGAAGCTGAATGGAAGCAGATTACCGATGTAATTGATACTTTGCCAGAAGGCATCGAGCGACCAAATCTCGATGGTCTCAAACTATATAAGCCCGGAACTTCAGTCGAAAACCCCTATGGTTTTAAAGGTCAGATCGCTGTACGTGAACAGTTCACTATGAGCGATAAACTAAGACGTCTACTAGAAGATCCCAAGATAACCGTCACATCACAGGCTATAGAAGACGCCGCCACGCACTCTGGCATGTTGACGATGGTTCAGGACGGTATGCTTAAAATCGTCGCTGGCGAGACCACTCTCGAAGAACTTTTCCGCGTTGTCGGCTAGTCCTTGTTGTCCTCTCGTAACTTGTAGGCTTGAGCAGCTAGCTCACGTTGCGACTTTTGCTGGGCTTTCTTAAGCTTACGAGGTGTCTTGGTTTTCGGCTGGGTATACCGATTCCTAACTTGCGAGATATCATCTGCGCTTGCATCTTTCCATTCCTTTACAGTTGCTTCCCATAGGTCAAAAACAGACTCTTTTGCTGAGGCATCATCTACTAGCGCATCAATGATCTTTGGCATATAACCATAAGCTAATGCGTCCATGCCCATGAGATGTTTTTCGGCAAAAGTCGATAAGTTTTCCGTGAGTCTAGATATTAATCTCTCGGCAGTCATGCTTTCGCCACCTAGTTTTTCGATTTGTGGAGATAATTCGTTATGTATAGAAATTTGCCCAAGCCGCTGGCGAATACGTAGTTCGCTCGGCATATTAATAGCGGTTTCGCCGTTATCAGACAGGTTTGGTGGTTTTTCCATAGGGCATCATTATATAATCATTTGAGGTTTATTGGTAGAATCTGTTCTTAAAGGTGTTGCAACAGAGGAGAAAATCCTGTACAATCTACATCTATATGCAAAGTGTGATTCAAATAATCAGTGACCGATCAAAGAAGAAGGCTGTTGTTGCAGTTCGTTCTGGCGATACCGTTAAAGTTCACCAGAAAATTCGTGAAGGCAACAAAGAACGTATTCAGATCTTCCAAGGTCTTGTCATCAAGACCAGCAAGCGCGGCAGTCAAACCAGCCGTATTACTGTTCGTCGTATCGCCAGCGGTGTTGGTGTCGAAAAGAGCTTTTTGCTACATAGCCCACTAGTTGTCCAAGTCGAAGTTACCAAGCGAAGCAAAGTTCGCCGCAACTATCTAAGCTACATGCGTAACCGTACTGGTAAGTCAGCTCGTATGACTGGTGTAGACTTTGACCGCGAGGCCGTCAACTCGGTCCACGACGAAGCTGCCGAAGCCGAAGAGGCCAAGCTGCACGAGGCAAAAGCTGCAGAAGCCGCCGAAAAAGCTGCTGCCAAAGCCGCCGAAGAAGCCGAGCAAGAAGCCAAGGCTGCAGCCGTTGTTGCTCGTCACGAAGAAGCTGCTAAGTCCGACGCCTAATCCCTTACAGGCTTTATGGTGCGATTTAATACTTAGTTAATGATTAAGTTGCTAAACTAGGGTAATGATTATTGTTGGGATTGATGAAGTCGGTAGGGGTTGCTGGGCTGGGCCGGTGGTGGCAGGTGCGGTAGCGCTCAATAGTGACTTCATAGTGCCCGCAGGAGCTGGCTGGAAGCTTGGTGACTCTAAGTTGCTATCCAAGAAGCAGCGAGAGCTGACCAACGAAGGCCTACGCGCACTGGGTGTAAAAATCGGTTTGGGCTGGGTTGACGCAGCAACTGTTGACAAGGTGGGCATTACCACCGCTGTCAAGATGGCCATGGAACAAGCCCTACAACAGATCAAAACCGACTACGATGAGGTAATTATCGATGGAAACCTTAATTTCTTATCAGATCAGCCCAAAACGCGAGCTTTGGTAAAGGCTGATGCGAGTACGCCGGCAGTTAGCGCAGCCAGTATTGTGGCCAAGGTTGCCCGCGACAACTACATGGCCGAAGCCATCGATAAGTATCCAGACTATGGCTTCGAGCAGCATGTTGGCTATGGCACGGCTCTACATCTTGAAAAATTAAAGCTTCACGGAATAACAGATCTGCACCGCAAGTCGTTCAAACCAATTAAGGCCATGCTGTAATGGGTCGCTTGTCGACAACCGAGTCAGGTCGCAAAGCCGAGATTGCCGCCAGAGTTTATCTGGAGATGCGCGGGTTTAAGATATTGGAAACCAATTGGCGCCGACCACGTTGCGAGATTGATATTATTGCCAGCAAAGACAATGTTGTTCATTTCGTAGAAGTTAAGTACCGCCGCGACAACGAGCAGGGCGGTGGACTAGAGTCGATTACGGCAACTAAGCTTAAGCAAATGCAGCGAGCGGCGTGGATGTGGGTTGACGAATCCAAGTGGCGTGGCAAGTATGTGCTATCAGCGGTAGAAATCGGCGGCAGCGACTACGTTGTTATGGGCTTTATCGAAAACGTTTTTTAGACCTGCAAGGAGGTCCAGAGGTCCGCAAGCTAAATCTAAGCTTTTTTGAGCCAATCTTTGACTGGTTGTTCGTTGGCCTCACGCCAAGCGACGCGGCTGGTAATCTCTTGCTCGCCAAGGGTGATGTTGCGAGCTAGCGCAACGGCTGAGCGCTTATCATCGAAGAATTCTTGGAACTTCTCTAGCTCCTCAGTATGACTAAATACGCTACCGGCAAACCGCGGGAAGTGGTCATAGTTTTTGTCGCTACCAAACTCTTGCACGATCCATGACCAGTTATCAACCATCCATTGCCAAGCGGCGGCGCGGCTGTGGCGGTTGCGTAGCAGCCATGCGTACCAGTGCAGTAAGTCTTGGCGACGGATAACTTCGCCGTTTAGAAGGGCGATCAGTTGAGTGTAGCGGCTGGCGGCTTTGGTTCCTGTCAGGGCGCTGGCAACTTCGTCCTTTTCGTCGGCACCAATTGACGAGGTATAAAGATTCAGTAGTTTGCTAAAGTCTTCGTCGCTGCCATATCGTGAACCAATGTAATATACAACGCTGCGAATGCTAGCCGACAGATCGCTAGGCACGGAGAAGGCAGCAAATCGCTTGAGACCCTCGTCAATTACGGCCGGTAATTTGGATCCAGCAGCTAATGCATAGATCAGGCCACGCAAGCGAAGCGTCATTGCGTCATCAGTTGGCTTGTCATCCCAGCCGAGCTCCTCGACCAAAGGTGCTACAAGTTTTTGAACCATTGAGTCAATCTTGGCTTCGCTGGCTTCGTCGCCATCAACTAGACGACGGACTTCAGCAATACTCATGGCAATCATTCCCCAGACATTTTC
This sequence comes from Patescibacteria group bacterium, assembly GCA_038064375.1. Taxonomy (GTDB): domain Bacteria; phylum Patescibacteriota; class Saccharimonadia; order Saccharimonadales; family UBA4665; genus JBBTTE01. The sequence continues at coordinate 504,171 of JBBTTF010000001.1, forward strand.
TTCGGTTTCGCCTTCGTATGCAGCCAGCAGTTCAAGCAACTCTACGGTTGTACTGACGCCACCGCGTTGCAACAACAGATAATTATCTAGCATAAGTAAGCGGTCGATGGTACTGATTTGGCCATTCTTAAGTGCGGCTAGAATCTGCAGCATATGTAGATCATTAGAATAGTAAGGCAAGAAGTAACTCTGGCCATCGTGGTTGAGAAGCAATGGCATGTCGGGTTTGGCGAGAAGCTTGAGCTCGTCACTAGATTTAGTAAGAACGGATGCGCTTAACTCCTGAGTGCTGGCGAGCGGCACCTGCCATGGCTCAGCAGTCTTGGCTACGGACTTAGGGTCGCTTAGGAAGCGCTTTTGGCTCAGGCTTAGTGCGTCGGTGCCCGGCTGCCAATTAACATCAACTAGTGGGTAACCAGGGCGCTCCAGCCAACCATCCATGAAAGCAGCTATGTCTTGGCCGCTGGCTTCGCTAAGAGCTTCCCAGAGATCTTTGGCTTGAGTGTTGCCGTACTGATGCTTGATAAAGTAGGCGTTAAGACCTTGACGGAAGGCTTTGTCACCGATGTGATGCATTAACATGTGCAGTAGTGAGCCACCTTTAGCGTAGACGATTGACGGATCAAAAAGGGTGCTGATTTCGTCTGGGTGACGAACTTCGCAGTGAACGGCCTGAACGTCTTCGATGCTGTCGCGGCGCTTGGCGCTGACGGTTTCGTGACCGACAAACTGTTCCCAAACTTTCCACTCCGGATAAATGGCGTCGACAGACAAGTATTCCATCATGTTGGCGAAGCTTTCGTTGAGCCATAGGTCATCCCACCATTTCATAGTGACAAGATTGCCAAACCACTGGTGACTTAGCTCGTGAGCGACAACTAGGGCGCAGATCTGGCGCGACTCGATGCTCGAGGACTTCTCGTCAACTAACATCACTGATTCGCGGTAAGTGATCAAGCCCCAGTTCTCCATGGCGCCGACGCTGAAGTCGGGCAGAGCAACCATATCAAGCTTAGGCAACGGGTAGGCCACGCCAAAGTAGTCCTCGAAGAACTCAAGACATTTGACAGCAACTTCAACACTAAAGGTTGTGAGCTCGACGTTATCTGGCGTTGCGTAACACTTAACTACGGTGCCGTTTTTGGTTTTGCCTTCTTTGTAGCCAAGTTCGCCGCAGACGAAAGCCAATAAGTAAGCCGACATCTTGGGTGTTGTCTCAAAGCTGGTGACAAGCTTGTCACCTTCGGTTTTTTGAGTCTTGATCGGGGTGTTGCCTAGGGCTGTTTCGCCAGCTGGTGTTGATACGGTTAGGTCGAAGGTGGCTTTGGATTCCGGTTCGTCAACACAAGGGAAGGCTTCGCGGGCGTGGTGACTCTCAAACTGAGTGGCAATAAGCTTTTTGCCCTTACCGTCGTGCTCAAAGACACACGGGTAAATGCCGTGCATCGGGCGGGTGATATCGCTCGCAAATTCTAGCTCAAGCGTATAGTCGGCTGGATAGAGCATCTCATCGGCGTGAAGGCGTACTTCGTCATAGCTGTCTTGATTGTTGATTCGTGCAACCTCAATCTCCTTGTCGCCCTTTTTGTCATGCTTTGTGATCGTGGCTTTGGTTATTTTTAGGTCTTTTTGGTGAAGGGTGATGCGTTGCGATGGGCGGCCAACCTTTTTGCCGCGAATCGTTACACTGCCGGCAAAGGTCATCCCCTCGCGGTCAACATTAAGGTTTAAATCATAATTCTCTGGCTGGAACTGCTCGAACAGCCTTGCGACGTTTTTGCTCATATAACAACTATTGTAGCGTACAAATAACTGATTAGTATGTTGTAACTTTGAGCTAGTCGGCAGGATTGTCCGCGACGACGAAGCCTTCATTAGGCAGAAAGTCGATGTTTAGGCCTCCAAGTTGGGCGGAATTTTGCTCAACTTTGGATGATGCCGACAGCTTTCCTGCAGGCGCGTCCATAAAATCAAACACTAATCTATCTGATGGCTGGACATCAGCAGCTTCGCACTCTCGGAAACGCCCAAGGAGACCGCGTCGTACGCCCTCGAGTGACATACGTCTACTTATCAAAGCTTGTGCGACATAGGCTGGGCTGAACTCAAAAGCTGTCGTCTCTCCGCTCTCGTCGATAATATAGTATTGCTTGATAGAGTCAGCACCACCATTCTTGCCTGACATGGCTTGTATAACCGTCTTGCCAGTTGCAAGCGCTTCTTTTAGCTCGTCTGCAACTTCGCCCCTATTAGCTATTGATTCGGTCCGGCCAATCATATTAATTAAAGCCTATCACTTAATTAATGGAAGCAAAAGGATTTGGTGTGGTATGTCGCTAAGCCGACAGGAGTCGAGTAGTTGATAATATCGATAGAGTATGTTATAATACTACGGTAATGACAAGTGAAATTAAGATAAGTCAGCTAGTTTTACCCGAGCAAAAAGATCTAGCGCGGGACGTCGCCGAGTTAGTGTACACGGAAGTTAGCAGAATGGAATTTAAACCGAATATGTTTGGCAAGTTCCTAAAATACATACGGGGCGATATTGTGATTGTCGCGCAGGACAGTAACGACTTACTGGTGGCAGCGGGTATTGCCACGCCTCCTGAGACACCTAGATCAAAGGATGCGTATATAGCTGACTTAGCTACTGTACAGTCGCATCGTGACAGGGGTGTTGGACGCATGGTAGTTGGCGAGTTAGAGCGGGTGGCTGAGTCAATGGGCGCCGAAATGACTACCGTCTTGCCTTTGCCGGCTTCAATTGGCTTCTATAGCAGGCTTGGATATGAGAAGTACGGCGAGGGGATGATGGCCAAAAGGCTCAGTTGACTTCCTAGACAGCCTAACCTATAATCAAGGGTAGATCCGGCCGAAGTGGTCGGCTTTTTTAATTCCAGAAGACTTAAAAATGAATCTTAAGAATCTCATAAGAAAGGATTAACATCATGGACTTAGACATGAAACAATTGGTCGTTGCTATTCGCACGATCGCAGAAGAAAAGAACCTACCAGAAGACGTAGTACAAGAAGTAGTCGAGCAGGCGCTAGCTGCTGCTTACAAGCGTGATTATGGAGACCGCGAGCAAGAGATTCGCGTTAGCATGAACCTCAACACTGGTGACGTTGACGCTTACATCACTAAAGAAATCGTCGAGACTGTCGAGCACCCAGCCTACGAGATCAGCTTAAGCGAGGCTCAGACTCGCCGCAAGAACTCTAAGGTTGGTGAGACTATAGAAGTTCACGAAAAGGCTGAGACCTTTGGTCGTGTAGCTGCCCAGACTGCCAAGCAAGTTATCTTGCAGCGTCTACGTGAAGCTGAGCGCGAGATCATCCTGACTGAGTACGAAGACAAAATCGGTACTGTTATTAACGCTACTGTCGCTCGTGTCGAAGGCAACATTACTCGTATTGATCTTGGCAAAGCACAAGGTATCATGCCTCGCAGCGAACAGATTCAGGGCGAACGTTACTACCCCGGTCAACGTCTCAAAGTTTTCCTTAAAGATGTTGAGCGTGGCTTCCGCGGTCCACAGCTAGTTGTTAGTCGTGGCAACAAAGAGTTTATTGAATGGCTATTCCGTGGTGAAGTTCCTGAGATGGAAAGTGGCGCCGTCGAGATCAAGGGTATCGCTCGTGAAGCCGGTGTTCGTAGCAAGATCGCAGTTGCAAGCAACGTCCCCGGTGTCGACCCTGTCGGTACATTCGTTGGTGGACACGGTACTCGTGTTAACGCAGTTGTTGGTGAAGTCGGCGAACAAGAGAAGATCGACATCATTGTCTGGGCTGAGAAGCCAGTCGACTACATTACTGCCGCACTTAGCCCTACCAAGGTCACTGAAGTTGTAATTGATGAGAAGAACCAAAAAGCTCGCGTCATAGTTCCTGAAGACCAGCTCAGCATCGCAATCGGTAAGAGCGGTCAGAACGTCCGACTCGCTAGCAAGCTAACTGGCTACGAACTTGATATCGAAGCTGAGCGCGTGTCTGCTGTCGCAGAAGACTCAGAAGCTCCAGCACCTGCAGCCGCCGCGCCAACTGAAGCACCTGCCGCACAACCAGCCAGCAACGAGCCTCAAGAGGGCAAGATCGAAACTACAGAACTACCTAAGCAGCCTAAGCTAAAGCGTAAGAACGAGCTCGAGAGCTCACTGCTCGAAGCAATCGAAGAACACGGCGAGTAAAAACCCAACTTAGCTCAAAGGAAAAAGTTATGTCCTCACGAGGTTTCAGCGGACCAGAAACAGCATATCTTAACGGTCGTGTACCGGAGACATGTGGTGATTGCGGAGACGACACGATCTATCCAGTCGATGGTAGCTGGCAAACACTGGGTAGATACGGTGCGCCACAGCAGCGGGTATTTAAGGTTTTGCTGACATGTCCAAACTGCGAAGAGGACAAAGAGCCGGTGGTCTTGGACACTCCAAGTCAGAAGGAGTTTACTCGGGTAATGCTCGAACGCAAAGAAAAGGTCAGATACTTATACAGCGCTCTTGTCTCATATAACACCAGTCTTGATTTTGAAATGCTCGGCGATGCGATACAGAGCGGCGATATTCTCCCCGAGGACTTCTAGCCTAGAGAAGTTAATTAGCACTCTTGACGTTAGAGTGCCAAGTGCTATTATGGATATAGGCAATAACGTCGCATAATAAAGACGAACACTTATGCCATCGAAGGAGAATTGCCAAGCTATGATGCCTAACTCACCAGACTTTCAAGAGTTCCTCAACCACCTGACTAACAACGCGCTTCAGAGCCTGAAGCACGCTGATGCTATTGCGCGCAGTTTTGGCAGTGCCTACGTTGGTACTGAGCACTTGCTACTTGGAATTTTGGCTCAGGACGGCAGTATGGGCGCCAAAGTTTTGGAAGGCGCTGGCGTTACTCTCGATCGAGCCCGTATCGCACTTAACGTTGCTCCGAAGACGTTAGTTATCAATGTTGGTGCAAAAGGTCTTAGCGAGACAGCCAAGCTTACCCTTAAAATGGCTTATGATATTGCCCAAGATTATTCACAAGATTACTGCGGCACTGAGCACATTCTTCACAGCATTCTTTCTCAGAAGAATGCCCGTGCAACAATTTTACTAAGAGATATGAACATCAACGTCGATGGCCTAACTAGCGAGCTGGAGCAGTTCTTGAGTCGTCAGCAGTACGAAGAGCAAGAGCAGGGTGTCGATGGACAGCGTCGTGGTAAAAAGCCTAGCAAAAAGTCTGCGCTTGAGTTCTTTGGCACGGACCTGACTTTAGAGGCGCGCCAAGGCAAGCTGGATCCAGTCGTGGGCCGTGATAACCAGATCCGCCGCGTGATCACTATTCTTAATCGACGTACTAAGAACAATCCTGTATTGATTGGTGAGCCGGGCGTTGGTAAGACGGCGATTGTAGAGGGCTTAGCTCAACGCATTATCGCCGAAGACGTTCCTGATAGCTTGCTTGATAAAAGAATCATTACCCTAGACCTCGCTGGCATGATTGCTGGCACAAAGTATCGTGGTGAGTTTGAGGAGCGTCTTAAGAAGGTGATCGCCGAGCTCGAAAAAGAGAGCAAGGCTATCGTGTTTATTGATGAACTTCACCTAATTGTTGGTGCTGGTGCGGCAGAAGGCGCGATGGACGCCGGCAACATTCTTAAGCCAGCTCTGGCGCGTGGCAAAATTCAATTAATTGGCGCCACTACCACTGTCGAATATACCAAGTACATCGAGAAGGACGCCGCTTTGGAGCGACGCTTCCAGCCAATTCAAGTTCCTGAGACCAACCCAAGCGAAACACTGGCAATTCTTAAGGGTCTACGTGGACACTATGAGAAGTTCCATGGCGTAAATCTTAGTGACGAGGTCTTAGAAGACGCCGTCACGCTGGCAAAGCGCTATATCAATGATCGCTTTATGCCGGACAAGGCTATCGACCTAATTGATGAGACGGCTGCGCACCTACGTGTTGATAAGGGGAAAACTAGCCCAGAAGTTCGTGCTCTGCAGAAGGAGCTCAAGCTAGTAAACACCCAGATCGAAGAGTCTGTTGAGGCTGAAGATTATGAGCGTGCAGCTAAGGCCAAGACCCGCGCTTCGCAGATTAACGAAGAGCTAGCCAACTTGCGCGCCACAACCAAAAAGGCCAAGCGCCTTAACGTCACCAGCGAGGATCTTGCTGATGTAGTTGCCCGCATGACCGGTGTACCGGTCAAGAAGGTTATTCGTAGCGAAGCCAAGTATCTTTTGGCGCTGGAGAAGACTCTAGGCAAGTACATTATTGGACAAAGTGAGGCCGTAGAGGCTGTTGCTAAGGCTATTCGCCGTAATCGTAGCGGTATTGGTAGTGATAAGCGACCAATTGGTTCATTCATTTTTCTTGGTCCAACGGGTGTAGGTAAGACTGAGTTAGCTCGTGTATTGGCGCGTGAATTCTTTGGTAGCGAAGACGCTCTGGTTAAGATCGACATGTCAGAGTTTGGTGAGCATCACAATGTGTCACGACTAGTTGGCGCGCCGGCTGGCTATGTTGGCTATGATGAAGGGGGTCAGCTAACAGATAAGATTCGTCGCCAACCATACAGTTTGGTGCTGTTTGACGAAATCGAGAAGGCGCATCCAGATGTCTTTAACATGATGCTTCAAATGCTAGAAGATGGTTATCTAACTGACGCTAAAGGCCGACGCATCGACTTTACCAACACAATTGTCATCATGACTAGCAACGTTGGTGCCGACAAGCTTCAGAAGGAGGCTAACTTTGGCTTCCACGCTACTAAGGCCAGCGATCTTAAGGACCTAGACTCACTACACGAGAGCAATAAGACCCGTGTTCAGGACGAACTCAAGAAGATGATGCGCCCCGAGCTACTCAACCGAATAGACAAGACTATAGTTTTCCGCGCTCTGACCCAAAAGGATATCTACAGGATTATTGATCTTCAGATTGATGAGCTTAAAGCACGCTTGCAGAGGAAAGGCCTCAGCCTGCAGTTGAGCGCAACCGCTAAGCAATATTTGCTGGAGCACGGCTACGACGCGCGCAACGGCGTTCGACCACTTAGGCGTTTGATTCAGGACACGATAGAAGACCACTTAGCTCTCGATTTACTCGATGAAAAGTACGAAAAAGGTGATATTATTCAGGTAGCCTCCAAGCGCGGCACCCTGTCTTATGCAACCACCAACGAGTAAAACTTCAAACCGGCCACGACACCCGTTTAGGGGCGTTGTTATGTTGTCTTTGTGGCTAGCATTGCTGGTATTTGTCGCGGTCAATCGACAAGATGTAATTGACTTGTGGAGATTGAGACAGTACCAAGCGCCTGCAGCAGTTTCTCAGCTTGCAACCCAAGGTACGATGACCGACTTTGGTCGCAAGGTATTCTATGTAAACGAGCCAAACATTCAAGATAAGACGAGTTTTGCCAAAGAATGTTTGAGTAGTGATGGCAAGCAAGAGCAGACGATTGTGCTTGGCTGCTATCACAGTAATCAAGCAGGTATTTTCTTGATGAAGGTAACAGACCCAAGGCTTGATGGCGTAGAGCAAGTCACAGCAGCTCACGAGATGCTGCACGCGGCGTATGATCGTCTCAGCAGATCAGATAAGTCTAAGGTGGACGCCATGCTGACAAAGTACTACAAGCAAGACCTGCGCGACGAACGAATTCTCAAAACCATCGATGCTTACAAGAAAACTGAGCCAAACGACTTGGTCAACGAGATGCACTCCATATTTGGAACAGAAATTGCTAGCTTGCCAGCCGACCTAGAGGCATACTACAAGCGCTACTTTACTAATCGGTCGCAGGTTGTGGCATTTGCCGCTCAGTATCAGGCCGAGTTTACATCACGTAAACAGATCGTAGCCGAGGCCGACGCGAGACTAGACGTTCTTAGGCAACAGATTGAGGGCCTAGAGTCTAGTCTTAGGAGTAGGCAAGCTGCCATTGATGAGCAGAGGGCATCGCTTAACGCACTTAAGGCTAGCGGTGACTTTAGGAGCTATAACGCCGAAGTATCAAGCTACAACGCTCTTGTTAATGACTACAATGCCGACGTTGCCAGCCTACGAAGTCTTATAGAAGAACACAACGCATTAGTGGCTACTCGTAATGCCGTAGCCCTAGAAGTTAACCAGCTATCCAAAGAGCTTAGCAACGATACAACCACAATTAGCCAATAGTTCATAAGTACTTAATTTATAGAATGCTAAACTAGTTAGTAACTAGGAGATATTTTGGCTAAGAAGTCCTCGACCCGATACGTGTGTAGTAATTGTGGAGCTGTCAGCGCTAGCTGGAGCGGCCGCTGTATGCAGTGTGGCGAATGGAATACACTGACAGAGCAGCTAACGGCAGCTACGATCGCTGGCAGCGTAGCCAAGGGTCGCGTCTTGGAGTCTCAGTCTGTTGCCAAGTCGGTTGCTGCCGATCAGCCACGTCTCAAGACTGGTATGTCCGAGATCGATGACGTCTTTGGTGGTGGCATTGTTGCTGGGAGCGTTAATCTTATCGCTGGCCAGCCGGGCATAGGCAAAAGTACGTTATTATTACAGCTAGCATATCTTGTGGCCTCCAAGGCGCCAGTCTTGTATATCAGTGGTGAAGAATCGGCTCATCAGATTGGTCTGAGGGCTCAACGACTTGGCACTCTGCGTTCTGACTTGCAGCTTACGACCAGCACTTCAGCTGATGATATTGCAGCAACAATTGCCGGTGGTGAATATAAGCTAGTAATCGTAGACTCAATCCAGACAGTGACGTGTAGTGCGATCGCTTCTGCAGCCGGTACTGTCTCGCAGATTACTAACGCCACTCAGCTGCTAACCCTTGCTGCTAAGCAGAGCAATACGGCGATTATTATGGTTGGACACGTGACTAAGGAAGGCTCTATTGCTGGGCCTAAGGTCTTGGAGCACGTCGTTGACGTAGTTTTGCAGCTCGAAGGTGATCGATATGGTGGGTTTAAGCTGATTAGAGCTATCAAGAATCGTTTTGGTTCGACAAATGAGGCAGGAATCTTCGAAATGGTCGAACAAGGCCTCAAACCGGTCGAGAATCCTTCGGCAGCCTTGCTGGCGGAGAGGCAGGTGAGCGATGGCTCCATTGTCTTGGCTACTTTAGAAGGAACGAGGCCGTTATTAGTAGAAGTTCAGGCGTTAGTTAACAAGACAAGTTATGGCTATCCAAAGCGCGCTGCTAGCGGCTTTGATCTCAACCGCCTCAATCTTCTTGTTGCCATGCTGGAGCGGCGCACCAAGCTCAAACTGGCTGAGTATGACATATATATCAATATCGTAGGCGGCATCAAGATTACTGAACCGGCGGCTGACCTCGCGATCTGTCTAGCTATTGGCTCTGCGGCTAAGGGGTTGCAGCTCAAGCGCAACTCAGTAGTATTTGGTGAAGTTGGTCTGTCTGGAGAGGTAAGACATGTGCCGCACGCAGATCGACGTTTGGCCGAGGCCAAGAAGCTCGGCTTTGACGGTGCGATTGGTCCTAAAAACAAGACTTCCAAGAAGCTCGTTGGACTACATAGCGTTACTGATGTGCGCGACGCACTCAATCGGTTTCTTGAGAAGGACTAGTTATTACGGGCCGTTGCTTATGGTGACAGTATTTGAGACTTCACCTTGGTTGTCTTTTACGACGATTGCATTTGAACCGATCTGAAGACTTACGGTACATCCACTTGTCGCGCAGCCAGTAGCATTGCCATTAACAGTCACGCTAAATACTCCACTGCCACCAGTCCAGAAAACAGTAGCAGTAGCAGTCGGTCCGGATCCGATCTTTGTTGCCGTTGCGCTTATAGGACTGCCCGATGTGTAGTTAAAGGCTTGGCTAGCTGTTCCTTGGTAAAGAACGCTGTCGGTAACGCTAACGGTTATAGTGCCGCTTCCGGAGGACGTAGGTTTGTAATTGAACGACGATGTATGAGGTGAGTTACTGACGTTTTCGGTGTGGATGGTCTGGCCATTGAGTGTGAAGGTGATTGTTCCTGGGAACTGGGCGTAACGAGAGTCGGTCAGTTGGTGTGTTCCTTGTGTAACAGTCGCTGTTATCGTACAGCCACTACTCGGACAGTCACTAGGCGCAGTTAACGTCACCGTCGGCGGACTATCGTTACAGTTGTGGACATCATCAGTTGCCGTTGGGCTAGTACTGTTGTTGCCAGAACTACCGGTGCCTATACTGGTCTTACCCCCGTTGAATATGTCGATATTCCACGAAGCGGCATTAGAGTTGGCGGCTACATTCTTGGCTAGCGGCGGCGTACAGGAGGTTGCTATCTTGTTGGAGACTTTATCTATCGTCTGAGAAGTGTTTTTGACCGTGCCACCACCAATGTACCAGCCTGGGTAGAGATCATTGGCTGGGCTAGGCGGAATATCGCCAAAGCTCAGCTTATTTCGTACCACGAAGGCCGGAGCGGACTTGACTGTACTTGGCTGAGTCCAGTTGACGGCTTTTTCGTTTGCGTGAGCGTATTCCATCCAGCCGCGCGCCATCGGCTCGGTTAGGTTTTCCATCGAGCCCTTAAGAGCTACGCGACGAGTGTGGTGTCCTACCCAGCTAACAAGTGTGTACTTGGTTGACCAGCTCGTCATTAGACCATCATAGCCATCATTAGTCGTACCTGTCTTAACTGCGAACTTCCAGCCATTGTAGCGCTGGAACTTATAGCCCCCTCGATTAAGAGCCGTACAGCTAGTCTCGGTACAGCTGCCGGGTAGGTAGCTGGCTTTAGGGTCAGAGGCCATGTCATTAACTATGTAGGCGGCGTCTGCCTTGATAACCTGATTACCCTTAGGTTGCTTCCACTCATAAAGCGGCTTTTGAGAAGCATCAGATATCTTAAGAATGTATGTGCGCGGAATAGCTTTGCCCATTCTCGCAATGCTAGCTAGGCCATTAACATGGTCATCAAGATGTAAGAATGCGCCATCTCCGATCGCTGCAGCTCCATAACATTGAGTTGTTTGAGTTAGCTGCTCGTCAGCGTAACAGTTATAAGGCTTCTTCTTTTTGGATTGAGCGTACTTGTTGTCCATTAGCGCTGATGCGGTGCCAATGACCTTATTGACAGAATCAGTGCGACCACTACTTTTATCGTTAGGGACAGTAGAGAGCATGGCCTTGACAGCAGGTACGTTACGCGAGCCGCCTAAGGCATATCGCAGCGTCACAGGGCCAGGGTACTTAAAGTCGAAGTCTTGGAGGCAGTTGCCGCCGTTCTTAGGGAGTGCTTTGTTAGTACAAGGGTAGCCTGGTAGAGCACCTTGAGTGTCGTATAGAACAGATCCTGCTCCAACATTATTGTTATTGTTGATTAAGGCCGTATAGTCATATGGCTTAAAGCTGGAGCCCGGTGGTATCAAGATACCCGCTGCGTAGTTGTTCTGACCGTACTCTTCGTTATTAAAGTCAGTACCGCCAACTAATGAAACAATCTGCCCTGTCTTATTATCCTCGGCGACTAATGCTTCCTGATTGGCTCCGTAGCGCTTTACGTTGGCAAGGTTGGATGCGACTAGTTGCTCGGCCTTATTTTGTAAGTTCATGTCTAGGGTCGTTATAACCTGCCAGCCACCACGCTGGACGGTTGTAGCGCCGTATGTCTGCTCTAGCTCATGCTTAGCTGCTAAGACAAAGTAAGGTGCCTTAATATTAGAGAACTTAGGCGATTGCTGATGAACTTGTGCTAGAACGTCAACTTTCTTGGCCTCATCAGCCTGTTTTTGGGTTATGTAGCCCTGTTTGGCCATTTGATCAAGAATATAGTGCTGTCTTCCTAGTAGTGCCTCAGGACTAAAGGTGTCGCCTGTAACAGCAGGGTTATACTTGTTGCCAGCATAAGGCGAATAATAACTAGGTGATTGCGGAATAGCTGCCAACATAGTGGCCTGAGGTAAGGTCAGGTCCTTGGCCGTAGTCTGGAAGTAGTCTCGCGCGGCAGCTTCGACACCGTACTCCTGTCCACCATAAGGCGCGACATTAAGATAACCGGTCAATACATCCTCTTTGGAGTATTCGCGTTCTAGCTCAACTGCCAATATTAACTCTTTTACTTTGCGGGTGATGGTTCTGTTGTCAGTCCAGTTTTCGTTAAGCTTTACTAGCTGCTGAGTAATAGTTGATCCGCCCTCAACCCTGCCGCTACTGCCCGTGACGTCCCGAACAGCGGCTCGCATTATGCCTCTAACATCAAAAGCACCGTGTTTGAAAAAGTCTTTATCTTCGATCGCGACAGTTGCTTGCTTTATATAAGGCGAAATTTCTTTGCTTTCAACAGGTATGCGCTTAACAGAGTTGTAATCGTTAAATAAGACGGTTTTGCCGGTACGGTCATAATATGTAATGTTTCCGCCCAGTCCAGAGCCAGACAGGTCTTTAATCTTAGGCAAATCCTTACGGAAGTAAGCAAAGAGGCCGATAGTAAGGAAGAAGCCAATAACAATCGAAGCGCCGACGATCTTAAGCGCCATGATACCGCCTTCGCGACTAAACCAGTAGGCGGCTACGCGCTTGGGGTGCATTCTATAAAGAATCCGCTTAAGGCGGTCTTTGGGCAATGTTGCCAGATAGGCGGCCTTAGCAGCTTGGCGGGCGGCGCTATTCGCCTTAGACCTGTCGCTTAGAGATCGGTTGAGTTTAATTGTTTTGCCGCTTTTGGTCGTAACTGTATTAGAAGACCGACGGTTGCGGCCAGTGTATCGCTTGCTCATTGGTTGTCTGTATCCCTCATGTATAACCTGTGCTCTATTATACCAAATAGCTTGAATATAGTGCCTATGTTTTATTAGGAACTTCAGCGTACGCTATACTATTCTCATGACGCTCTCTCAAGAACTTTCATGGCGTGGCCATATAAATCAAACTACTTATAAAGATATTGCTGTTTTGGACGGCGAACCAATTACTTTTTACTGGGGTGTTGACCCTAGTGCCGACTCCATGACTATTGGCAATCTAGCGGCCGCCATGATGGTTAAGGCGTTTATGAAGGGTGGTCACAAGGCGGTCTTGCTGGTTGGTGGCGCAACGGGAACGATCGGTGACCCTGACGGCAAAAGTACCGAACGCGACCTCAAATCTATCGAAGAAATACAACACAACAAGCAAGCCATCATTGCGCAATATCAGAAGATTTTTGAAGGCCAAAATTTTGAAGTTGTAGACAACTACGACTGGTTCAAGGATATAAATTATCTGGAGTTCTTGCGAGATACGGGCAAACACGTACCAATGCGACAGATGTTGTCTCGTGATTTTGTACAGACACGACTGAGCGAAAACGGCGCAGGCATTAGTTATGCCGAGTTTAGTTATGTATTGATTCAGGCTTACGACTTCTTGCACCTATATAAAGACAAAGGTGTAACTCTTCAGGTCTGTGGCGCAGACCAGTGGGGTAATAGTATCGCGGGTGTTGACTTGATTCGCCGCAAAACAGGTGGCGAGGCAAATGTTTACTCCGTACCTCTGGTCGTTAACAAGTCTACTGGCCAGAAGTTTGGCAAAAGCGAGGACGGTGCTATCTGGCTCGACGCTAACAAGACCAGTACTTATAAGTTCTATCAGTTCTGGCTAAATGTTGATGATGAAAGTGTCGAGAGCCATCTCAAGATATTTACCGAGCTAGATGAGGCTATTGTGAATGATGTAATGGCGCAATTTGGCGAAAATCGCGGTGGCCGACAAGCCCAAAAGACTCTAGCCTACGAAGTCACCAAGCTAGTTCATGGACAAGGCGCGGCCGAGAGCCAAAAGCTGATAGCTGAGGTATTGTTTGGCAACGAAGACGCTCTTGAGCTAGGCGAAAGCGAGCTGGATATACTAGAAAAAGAATTGCCGACTGCGACAGTGCCTAAGAACATGTCTCCTGATAACATTGTTGACGCTTTGGTTGAGCTAGCATTAGCATCTTCAAAGACTGAGGCACGACGTTTCATCGAGGGGGGCGCGATCTATATCAATAACAATAAGATGCCTCAAAACTTCTTATTTGAAGGGCAGTCAAATCGAGCCGTTATACGTCGCGGCAAAAATTCTAACGCCATTCTCAAGGTAGACGCATAGATATTTAGACGCAGCTGATATACTTGTATAAATTATGGCAAAAACATCCACCCAAGCAACCAAGAAGACACGTGTCGCTGATCAATATAACGACCCAACCCACAACTATCTACATTATTGGGATGAGCGTAAGTATGAGCACTTAGCTGAAGAAGTTGCCATCCGTCGATTACTTAAAGGCAAGCACTTTCAAGCAGCTGTAGATATTGGTGGTGGGTATGGCCGCCTCTGTCTACTGCTTGAAGAGTATGCCAATAAAGTTACTTTGGCTGAGCCAAGCCAACAACAATTAGATATTGCCGCAGACTTCTTAAAAGACCACATCGAGATTGATCGTAAGCTTGTGCAAGCTGGAGATATGCCGTTTGACGATGGCAGCATCGACCTTTTGACAATGATTCGTGTCATGCACCACTTGCCGGATCCAGCGCCAGAGTTTAGCGAGATTGCTCGGGTTTTGAGTAGTGATGGATACGCAATTATAGAAGTCGCCAATTACGCTCATTTTCGTAATCGTCTAAAGCACGCGGCAAAGCTCAAGAAGCTACCAGCCCAGCCTATCGATATTCGCTCGGCTGCCAATCAGCGTGACGATGAAATTCCTTTTGTTAACCACAACCCCAAGACCGTTATCAAGCAGCTTAACAAAGCCGGCTTAAAGGTAGAAAAGACACTGTCTGTATCTAACCTTCGCAGTACGACTCTTAAGAAGTATCTTCCCAAAGAAGTAATGTTGGGTGCCGAAAAAGCCGTGCAACGACCGCTTGCACCTATCTACTTTGGTCCTAGTATCTTCTTCCTCGTCCGTAAGGGCTAAGATCTCGTATACTTAAGACATGACAATCGACAGCCCACTAGTGGAGCTCAAAGGTGTGGGTGAGGCTCAAGCCAAGAAGTTCGCCATACTCGGCATTAAAACTATTGGCGACCTGATAGATTATTATCCACGTCGTTACGAGGACTACTCTGTTGTTACGCCGATTGGCGATTTACGGCCGGATGCCGTTACAATTGAGGCTGTCATCAAGCAGGCCAAAGGTCGATATGTGCGCCGTGGCATGCATATAACAGAGGCTATCGCTAGTGATTCTACAGGCAGCGTTCGGCTAATCTGGTTTAATCAACCTTATCGGGCGGCTGCTCTCAAGGCGGGCCAAAAGTACTTCATATCAGGACAGTTTGAGTTAAGTCACCAGCGCTTCAGTATTATTAACCCAAGTGTTGAGCGGGTTAGCGATCTACCAGTTAATGCCGGACGAATCCTAGCTGTTTACCGCGAGACCAAAGGACTAACATCGAGGCAGATACGACTGGCAGTGCACGAGGCCCGTGAAGTAATAGCGACCATCCCAGAAACTTTGCCCGCCAAGCTGATTAAGGAGCAGAAGCTATTGAGCCGCAGCGAGGCACTATCAATTATCCACGCTCCTGAGGCCGCTGAGCAACTTGAGACTGCACGCAGGCGGCTCGGCTTTGAAGAAGTGTTTCAGCTAAGTCTGGCAAGCCTCCTCAATAAGCGAGAAAATCAGAGCGAGACAGCACTGGCTATCGGATTTAAGGAGAAGCTGGCTCGTGATTTTGTTGGCAGTCTGCCTTTTAAGCTAACTGACGCTCAAAGAAGAACGATTTGGCAGATTTATCAGGATCTACAAAAGGAATATCCGATGAACCGGCTTGTTGAAGGTGACGTTGGCTCTGGTAAAACTGTCGTGGCAACCATGGCGGCACTGATGGCTTTGGCACAGGACTGGCAAGTTGCGTTGATGGCTCCAACTGAGCTACTGGCTCGGCAACACGCCGACACGATTCACAAACTGTTGAAACCACTGGGTATGGAGGCGAAGGTTGTTCTGCTGGTAGGTAGTCTGACCGCTGCACAGAAAACCAAAGCGCGCCAAGCTATCGCTAGTGGCAAGGCTGGCTTTGTGGTCGGAACACAAGCTCTAATTCAAGAGCAGGTTGACATGCACAAGCTCGCTTTGATCGTAATTGATGAGCAGCATCGCTTTGGCGTTGAGCAGCGCAAAACCTTGATGAGTAAAGCAGGCCACATGCCGCATGTTTTGAGTCTTACGGCAACGCCGATTCCGCGTTCACTTGCGCTTACTTTATACGGTGAACTAGACATATCCGTGCTTAATGAGAAGCCAGTCGGTCGGCAGGCAATCAAGACTGAGATTGTTTCGCCCAACTCCAAGGCCCAACTCTATGCCGCAATTGATGAGCACCTCGAGGCAGGCAAGCAAATGTTTGTGGTTTGTCCGTTGATTACTGACTCGACGGTTTTGGATGCTAACTCTGCCGAGAAAGTTTACGATCAACTTAGTAAAAAAGAATTCAAGCACCGCCGCATCGGACTCTTGCACGGTAAGCTCAAGCCCGCAGACAAACAGGCAATTATGGAGCAGTTTGTCCAACACGAGCTAGATATATTAGTTTCTACCACTGTTATTGAGGTCGGCGTCGACGTGCCTAACGCCAGCATTATGTTGATTGAGAGTGCCGAACGCTTTGGTTTAGCCCAACTGCATCAATTACGGGGCCGTGTTGGTCGTAGTGACGATCAAGGTTACTGCTATCTGATGCTAAGCGATTCGCAGGCACCTACACGGCGAATGCGTGCACTGGAGAGCTCCAATGATGGCTTCAAGCTGGCTGAGCTTGATCTTGAGATTCGTGGCCCCGGCGCAATCTACGGAACTTCACAACATGGCCAGCTTGATCTAAGAATCGCCAAACTAACTGATACTAAGCTGATAGCATCTGCTAGGAACGCTGCCCAAACATTACTAGACCAAGACGAGAATTTGTTACAATATAAGCATCTTATGCAAAACGTAAATCGCCTACGGGCAGTCACAAACCTTAATTAAATGTATTCTGGCTCAACCCTAAGTGCATACTCAGGTCGCTTACTAGGCGCCCATCAGAAGATTGACCGCGTGGCGCGTCGTCACCTAGGTCGCTTGCTGCCAGCATGTAACTTCCCTGACATTAGATCGATCTTGCACTTTGAGGGTGACAACGGACCAGACGCTATTAAGCGCAAGAGTCCGGCAAAGGACGAGCCTTGGCACTATTTGCAGCCTTTTGATCTTGAGGATAAACAGCTAATTGCTCTGATTGAGGATCATTATGCCAAGCTTGTTAGCGCTCTTAAAGCCGGCGACAGTGTTCGCTCGGCCTTTGAGGCGGCGTGGTTGGCGCACGCCGTTGTTGATGGCTTAACACCGGCCCACCATCATCCGTATGAGGAAAAGCTTGTTGAGCTAAGGGGCGGACGCGGGATAGAAGACCGCACAACAATCGGCAAAAAGATTATTATGCCCGGCCACACCAAGCGCCATGCAGTGCGCAACAACTGGCTGATGTGGGGACCCAAAGGACTGTTTACTACACATGCGGCTTTTGAGGCTGGAGTGGCCATGTTGATTGCCCCCTTGAGCATTAAGCGTGCATTACCCAAGATGGACAAAATAACCAACTTTCAGTCTCAGCCCATTGGAGAATGGTTCCGTGCGCAGGCCCAAGAAGTTGCTGATCTCGACTTATATGACAAGTTCTGTGCTTCTGGTTGGACAGTTCCGCTTGCCAACCGCGTACGCAGTCAATTAGCTCCTAGACTTGTAGAATCCGTGACATTGGTCTGGTATGGTGCACTGAGCGAGGCAGGTATGGCCGAAGGTGCTAAGTCGTGAGAGTTATTGCCGGCCAACTAGGTGGGCGTAACTTCAGTAGTCCAAACGGCCATCGCACACATCCAATGAGCGACAAAATGCGCGGAGCAATCTTTGGTGTTCTTGGCGATATAGAAGGCCTAACTGTACTCGATGCCTTTGCTGGCAGCGGTGCCTTGGCGATCGAGGCTATCAGTCGTGGTGCTAAAAGCGCAGTTGCTATCGAGGTCGACAAAGCGGCGCATACCGCAATTACCGAGAATATTAAGTCACTTGGCCTAGAGGAGCAGATCAACGCCACTAAGGCTTTTGCTGGGGCGTGGTCAACTCGTCACCAAGCCAAGCATTTTGATCTAATCTTGCTCGATCCTCCTTATGACAACATTCCATATCGCGATCTAGAGAAGTTGCCAAGGCATCTCGCGGAACAGGGAACGGTAGTATTGTCATGGCCAACAAATGTTCGTTTACCGAACTTTGGAGACTTAAAAATCGTTCAGTCCAAGAGTTATGGCGATTCCCAGCTGGTTTTTTATCAAAAAATTAGCTAAAATACATCGACGACGATCACATGCGGATGTGGTGGAATTGGTAGACACGCTAGTCTTAGGAACTAGTGCCGCAAGGCGTGAAGGTTCAAGTCCTTTCATCCGCACCAAGATTTGGGGAATTCGTGGGCAAGCCACTACATATCATTTATATACCGGGTATCGGTGATCAGAACGTCGATGGCCAACAAAAAGCCGTCAACACATGGTCATGGTACGGAGTAACAGCCGAAATTTGCCAAATGAACTGGGGCGACAAACTGCCGTGGCAGCCCAAATTAGATAAGTTATTAGCGACAATTGATAAATCAGTTTCAGAGGGTAGGTCTGTTGGCTTGGTGGGGGTAAGTGCCGGCGCATCGGCCGCCATTAATGCATTTGCGGCTCGCAAAGGAGTCATTACCGGCGTTGTCTGCATAGCTGGTAAGATAAACCATCCAGAAACCATAGGCGACAATTATCTTCACAATAACCCTGCCTTATTAACATCCGTACAAGACTGTATACCAAGTCTTAGGCTACTTAATGCGAGTGATCGTAAGCGAATCCTATCGCGACACGGATTATTTGACGAAACGGTGCCTAAGCGAGACAGCTACGTGCAAGGCGCTCGTAACAGGTACACACCAAGCGCGTTCCATATCTTAATTATTGCATTCGAAATTACGCTGGGTGCCCCAAGCTTTATTCACTTCCTAAAAAAGCAGACCAAGAGCAACTAATCTTTGCAAGTATTGACATAAGTGGTATAATTATCCGCATGTTAAAACAATTAACTAACCAGCATCAATCACATATTCAGCCGGAGCGTCACGGTTAGTTAGTTATTGCCTTAAATCAAGCATATCTGCGCCGGACATCGCTCCGGCGTTTTTGTTACTAAGAACTATAATTTGAAAATAAGGAATTTAATATGAGTTACGAACTACAACAACGATATAGCGAGGCCGAATGGGTCTTCATATCAAAGGGTGAGAACAGGGATGCTGTTGAAGCAGCCCTAGCAAATCAAGGTGCCGCGGTAGCCAACATAGATGGCATAAACCCGCGCTGTCTTCACGTCGGTTAGCGACGGTAAGAACTGGAGCTTGGACCGAGATGGCGACATGGCCGGGTTGATCCAAGAACTGCCAAATAGCATTGGCTTCATGGGTTCGGATCGCTATGAGGAGCTGGACGATGCTACGCAGCGGGAGATTAGATTCTGTCCGATCGCGGCTACGGCAATCCGCTTTGCAATGGCCACCACCGAACCCAAGGTCGAGAGTCTAAGGGATAAGCTCGTTCGCATCGAGCCATTAGTCATCGCCACCACCTATCCCAATAAAGCGGTCAGCGCTGTGGCCGAAATCTGGGATGTGGCAGTAGAAGAGGCAGAAGAGTATGTCGAGCCGCTTTACTTCGGAGGATCCTTAGAGTCAAAGCCTAGGCAAATCCCGCGTGTCGACGGTGTTTTTGACATTATTGACAGTGGCGCAACTGTCAGAGCCAATAACTTAACAGTTGTCGCAGATAATCTGGGCAGCGTCACCTTAGGTGCGGTTTGGAGGAGTGATGCGTAATATGCGAGCCTATATGAACAGTCTACAGACGATTGAGTCGCGGGCAGCGGGTTTACGGGCAGGACGACAGCCAACGACATATACCGAAAAACTGTTGGCTGACCAGAACGAAAGAGTAAAAAAGCTAGGAAGTGAAGTGGTTGAGCTAGTCCGCGAAGACACTCGACCAGACTTTGGCGAGAGCCGCTTGATTGGCGAGGCCAGCGATACGATATATAGCGTAGAAGTCATGTGTGCGGCCCGCCGCATATCCTTCCTCCAAGTACTAGATAGGATTCAGGATCAGCTCCGAGAGGGCTGGCCATCGCAGCAAATGGCCACAGAGTTAGCCGAGAACCGCGTTGCGCGCTATCAGTCGCTCGGCGCTTACTCAGCTAGGCTAGTGGCCGAAGAATGTAATCCGGACTTTAGTGAGGAAGGCTTTGTAGACACAGCGGCCAACCTTGTCTACATGACAGGGGTGATATTAGCGGGCCGTGGGCTTACGATGCGACCTGTCTTCAATGAGTTGGCAGCTCGCAACGAGAACGCTCAAGGAGTTCTCTCATGAGCGAGCTACGAACAATTAACGATGCTGAGGAGCTCAACTACGGCAATCTCATTGACCCTGTGTCGGGCGAGGGGATTGTGCCAGTAGTTTGCATCGACACCATGAAATTAGAAACAGAAGGGTTGGCAGCATACCGTATGCAAGCCTATGCGACAAGATTTGCGATGGTTCAGACACTGGGCACTGGTATTGCTACGTTTTGGTCCCGAAGCCGACAAGGCTTATGGGTAAAAGGAGCAGAAAGCGGTAACTTCTTGATCGTTAGAGGCGCCTACACTGACTGCGATGCCGATAGTGTTCTGTTAGACGTTGAGGCTATGGGCCCAAGCTGCCACACCGGCGCCAATTCTTGTTTTGAAAAGTAAACTATAGGAGAATAAGGTTAACCATGGCACTATCCACCAAACCATATAAGGGCGCACGCGACTTTTACCCAGAAGATAAGCGTTTGCAAAAGTACATGTTTGCCAAATGGCGAACCGTGGCTGAGCGCTTCGGCTACGAAGAGTATGATGCGCCGATTCTGGAGCCTTTGGACATATATTTGGCCAAGACAGGTGAAGAAATTGTTAACGAACAGACCTATAGCTTTGAGGATCGCGGTGGCCGTAAGGTTGTCATCAGGCCCGAGATGACACCTACGGTCAGCCGTATGGTGGCTGCCAAACGCCAAGAGCTGGCTTATCCTTTGCGTTGGTACAGTATTCCTAATTTGTGGCGTTACGAGAGGCCGCAGCGAGGACGCTTAAGAGAGCATTGGCAGCTAAATGTTGATATCTTTGGCGTGGCTGGCGCGAGTGCCGAGTACGAGATCATCAATCTTGTTGATTCAATGTTTAAAGAATTTGGTGCTAAATCCAGTATGTACGAGGTTAAGCTGAATAGCCGCAAGCTCATGGACTATGCTTTGAGCGAATATTTAGGTCTCAACAAGACGCAGTCCCATGACGTGGCCAAACTGATTGACCGGATGGCCAAGATGGAGCGTAGTATCTTCCTCAAGAGGGTAGACGCTGCAATTAGCGCCAAAGCCCGTGAAGCTGGTGTAGTGGAGAAGCTGCTGGCTTTACTTGAGACTAAACAGCTCAGTAAGTTGCCAGAGGAGCTGGCGGGCCTCGAGTCAGTCAAAGAGCTACAAAGCACTCTAGATCTCTTGTCAAAAAACGATATCACTAATACTACTTTTGACATCACGATTATGCGTGGCTTTGATTATTACACTGATATTGTCTTCGAAGTCTTTGATACACATCCAGAAAACAATCGCTCAATGGTTGCTGGAGGCCGTTATGACGGCCTTGTTGGATTATTTGGTGTGGCTCCGGTGCCTACGGTTGGCTTTGGCTGGGGTGACGTCACGCTTGCTAACTTCTTAGAGCTACATCATTTGCTGCCTGATTTTGAGTCAGAAACAGATGTTTACATTGCCTTGGTCGGAGATGTCATTGCTGATGCGCAGAAGCCAATCGCACAACTTCGTGAAGCCGGCATTAACGTCGCCGTCGAATTAAGCGGCAAGAAGCTTGGTGACCAGTTTAAGGCCGCAGACAAAAAGGGCCTCAAGCAAGTGCTAATAATTGGTCAGGACGAAATCAAAGCTGGCGCATTCACTCTCAAAAACTTAGAAACAAGCAAAGAGACCAAAGGCGACATCAAGACCCTATCTAAGCTAATCAAAGCCTAGTGAGGGCTATCAATCACGCGTTGACAGGCACGTTGATTGGTCTGGCTGTCGGTCAGCCGGTGATTGCTGTCCCCGCTGCACTTGCATCGCACTTTGTCTGCGACGTCATTCCGCATTACGGCTCCAGCATGTCCAAGCTTGATGAAATGAAGAGCTTGCTCTTTAAGAGACTGCTATATGTTGATGCTTTGCTTTGCTTTGGTTTGGTTGTGATGCTGGCTTTGTTGCAGCCTGTCAATTGGCAGTTGGCGGCAGTTTGCGCCTTTGTGGCCGCGTCGCCGGATTTTGCATCACTTGGTCAGTTTAGGTTGGCCAACACGCACAAGACCTTAAAGCCGAATTCCTACGTAAAATTCGCCAATGGCATCCAGTGGTTTGAACGCCCGATTGGTGCAGTGGTTGAAGTTATCTGGGCAATGGTCATGATCGCCCTAATCATGCCATTTATTGACTAGTCAAACCGGCGCACATCTGTTAGGATAGACCACTATGCATATAACACGCGAGCAACTATCACCCACATCAATCAAATTAACTGTTGTTGCCGATCAAGCGGCCATCGACAAGCTAAAAGCCGAGGTTTTGGCTCAGCTTAGCCAAAACGCTAAAGTACCCGGTTTCCGCGAAGGCAAAGCGCCAGCCAACCTTGTCGAGAAGAACATCGACCAAACTGCTCTGCAAGCAGAGTTTCTTGACCAAGCTGTCAACCGTTTTTATGTTCATGCAATTGAGAGCGAAAAGCTGCGTCCAGTTACGCAGCCACAGATCAGTCTGACTAAGTTTGTTCCATATTCGACGATGGAGTTTACGGCAGAAGTTGAGGTTGTCGGGCCCATCCAATTGCCTGACTATAAGAAGATTAAGCTAGAACAAAAAACTGCCGCGGTGACTGCCGACGATGTCAATGGTGTTATCGAGAACTTGCGACAGCGTGGTGCGATCAAAGAGACCGTTACTCGTGCTGCCAAACTCGGTGACGAGACAAACATTAACTTTAAAGGCAAGGATGCCAAGACCGGCGAGCCTATAAATGGTACCGACGGCGCAGACTACCCACTTTTACTTGGCAGTAATAGCTTTATCCCCGGTTTCGAAGACCAATTAGTTGGCTTAAAGGCTGGCGATGAAAAGACCTTTACCATTACTTTCCCTAAAGACTACGGAGCAGAAGAGCTCCAAAGCCGTGACGTTAGCTTTGAGGTCAAGGTTAACAAGGTAGAAGAGCTCAAGCTTGCCACTCTAGACGACGCTTTTGCTTCAACGATCGGGCCTTTCAAGACTTTGGCAGAGCTTAAGGCCGACATCAAGAAGCAGCTAACTGCTGAGAAGCAACAAGAAGCAGGCCGTGCTTACGACAATGAGCTATTAGAAAAAATCGCTATCAAGAGCACTGTCGATATCCCTAAGAGCTTAGTTGACGAAGAAATTGCGCGAATGGAAGAAGAGGAGAAGCGTAATCTTGTATACCGCGGCCAGACATGGCAAGAACACCTTGACGAAGAAGGCATCGATGCCGAAGCTCACTTCGAGAAGCAGCGCCCCCAAGCTGAGCTACGCGTAAGAGGCGGTCTAGTACTTGGCGAAATAGCTTCTCAAGAGAAGATAACCGTCTCGCCGGACGAGGTAGAAATGCGTATAGAGCTGCTCAAAGGCCAGTATCCTGACGAGGCTATGCAGGCAGAGCTAGATAAGCCAGAGAACATTCACGACATTATGAGCCGTATGTTGACCGAGAAGACTCTCGACAAGCTTCGCAGCTACGCCAGCAAGTAACCTGCGAACTAGCACTCTTGACTGCCGAGTGCCAATTACATATACTAGACAACATGAGCGTACTTATCCCAACTGTCATCGAAAGCGAAGGCCGCTACGAGCGAGCCTATGATATTTATAGCCGTCTCCTAAAGGATCGCATTATCTTCCTTGGTAGTGACGTCAACGAGGCCAGTGCCAACATCGTCGTCGCCCAACTACTATTCCTGCAATCCGAAGATGCCAAGAAGGATATCTTCTTTTACATTAACAGTCCCGGTGGCAGCGTATATGACGCGTTAGCTATTTATGACACCATGCAGTTTGTTACAAATGATATTCAGACTGTTGGTATTGGGGTTCAGGCATCGGCAGCAGCATTCTTGCTTAGCAGTGGAACTAAGGGCAAGCGTTTTGCGCTACCGAACTCGACAATTATGATTCACCAACCTTCTTCCGGAACACGCGGCAAAGTCACTGACCAAGAGATTGATCTAAAAGAGTCACTACGTATCAAGAAGTTGCTAGAAGAAATCATGGCCAATAATACCGGCCAAAAGCCAGCCAAGATTCACGAAGACATGGAACGCGACAAGTGGCTGACCTCTGATGAAGCCAAAAAGTATGGCATCATCGACGCTGTTATCCAGCAACCACCTAAGGCCTAACCTCAATTGATTATGCCAGTGTTTCATAGAGTATCTGCCGAAGACCATGAAATGATGTATGACTTTTATCAGGCTAATGCCGACGACCCGTTGTTGCAACAGGAGTTTGCTGGAACATTAGCAGAGTACGCAAGCCCTTTGCTGTCAAAGGCAAGAGCAGAGCAAGTCTATGATCCTATCCAGCCTGAATGCGCAGCCGAGCTTTGCTTTAGACCGGATATTAGCGATGGGCCAATTGCGATAGGTTGGCTTACCTTGTCTGATCAGACTGTAGAAAGTATATCTGGCAGATTTGAGTATCGCGGCATTAATATTGCAGCGTTTGTTAGTGAGGCACACCGGGGCAAAGGTATCGGCAGCCAGCTCATGGAAAAGCTAGTACAAGATTCTCATGAGCTAAGATCTACCTTGCCTGAGTGGGGCAACCGCAATCTATGGACGGGCATACGACCAGACAATGTACCAAGTCAAAAAATGATGAATAGTGTAGGGTTTAAGCGCATCGGCTTACTAGCAGATTCCCCCCAGTACGACTTTTATGTGCCGACCTTGACAACCTAACTCCGTTGCTACATACTGGTAAACTAAGAAGTAGTGTAAGTTGCGACGCTTATGATTTTATTAAGCCAAATTGTCTCAATCTTAGGATCTTCGGCCGTACCAAAATTAAACAAAAATTATAGAACTAGAAACTATGGGCAGTACTCCCATGTTTCGAAAAAATACATCATTCTAAATAGGGGACAGCATTGCTTATGGCGAAAGCACCAGTTACTACTAACGCACAACGAGTTTATTACACTAAAGCAGATGACGCGATCCAGCTTCCGAGCCTCGTAGATCATCAGAACAAGTCCTTCCAATGGTTTGTAGAAGAAGGCCTCGGCGAGTTATTGGCCGAAATCAGCCCAATCGACGACTATACGGGTGGCAAATTGTCTTTGCAGTTCAAAGGCTACCACTTTGGCCCAACAAAGCTCAGTGAGGCGGAAGCCCGCGAGAACAATGTTAGCTACGAAGCTCCATTGATGGCTCAGGTCGAGCTAACCAACAAAGTTACAGGCGAAGTTAAAGAGAACGAAATCTACCTCGGCGACTATCCATGGATGACTGCCCGCGGTACTTTTGTAATTAACGGTGCCGAACGTGTCGTCGTTAGCCAGCTGATTCGTTCAGCTGGTGTTTTCTTTACGTCAGAGCCTCACGGCGCAACCAGTACCTACGGCGCCAAGGTTATTCCTGGTCGTGGTGCATGGCTTGAGTTTGAAACCTCAGCTGCCGGCGCTCTCTTTGTTAAGATCGACCGTAAGCGAAAGCTAGCTGTCACAACCCTCTTGCGTGCTCTTGGTGTAACTGAGGCCCGCATGAAGGAAACTTTCAAGCATGTCGACACTGGCAAGCACAACTACCTTGATGCAACTCTTGCCAAGGATCCAACTAAGGGCCAAAACGATGCTCTTATCGAAGTCTACCGACGCTTGCGTCCAGGTGATCTCGCTACAGTTGACAACGCCAAGTCACTGATCGAGAACATGTTCTACAACTACAAGCGTTTTGACTTTAGTCGTGTTGGTCGTTACAAGATCAACAAGCGTCTTGACCTTGATGTTCCTAACACTCTAGAAAACCGCGTTCTTCGCCTAGAAGACATCGAAGCCATCATTGCTGAGCTAATCCGTTTGAGCAATACTCAAGAGCCTGCCGATGATATCGACAGCTTAGCTAACCGCCGTGTCAAATTGGTTGGTGAACTTGTCCAACGTCAGTTCCGTATTGGTTTGCTTCGAATGGAGCGCAACACTAAGGACCGCATGAGCATGTCTGAGATTGAGACTGTTACCCCTGGGCAGCTAATCAACGCTCGTCCAATCGTAGCCGCTGTTCGCGAATTCTTCGCCAGCTCTCAGCTATCTCAGTTCATGGACCAGATTAACCCGCTTAGTGAGCTAGCTCACAAGCGTCGCCTTAGCTCTATGGGTCCGGGTGGACTTAGTCGCGAACGTGCTGGCTTTGAAGTACGTGATGCTCACGCAACTCACTATGGCCGTATTTGTGCTGTTGAGACTCCAGAAGGTGCCAACATCGGTCTAGTTCTTAACCTAGCCAACTACGCTCGTGTTAACGACTATGGTTTTATTGAGACTCCTTACCGCAAGGTGATTAATGCCGCTACTGCCAAAGACAGCGTTGGCCACATTGCCTCTCATGACCTGACTGACGACAAGGGCAAAGTTCTTGTTAAGTCTGGTGCTAAGATCACTGCTGCTGACGCCGCCAAGCTTGCCAAAGTTACTTCTAAGAAGACATGGCCTGTTAAAGCTAAGGCAACCAGCGAGATCATTTATCTTGATGCTTACGAGGAAGAATCTGCTGTTATCGCCGGTGGCGGTAGTGAGCTAGATGCCAACGGCTATTTCTTGCACGAGCGCGTTAGTGCCCGTTCACGTTTGCAGCCGGGTGAAGTTGACTCTGATGACGTGACTCACTTGGATGCTTCACGCGACCAGATCATTGGCTCAAGTGCAGGGCTAATTCCTTTCATTGAGAAGAACTACGTTTACCGATCACTTATGGGTAGTAACCAGCAACGTCAGGCAGTACCGCTAATTCAGCCAGCTAGCCCGATTGTTGGTACTGGTCTAGAGCTAGAAGCCGCTCGTAACACAGGTCAGGTTATCCTAGCCGAAGCAGCAGGTGAAGTCACCAAGGCTACAGCTCAAGAAGTCGTCGTTAAGTATAAGGACGGCAACGTTAAGTACGAGCCACAGCGCTTTATTCGCTCTAACGAAGGCACTTCAGTCAACCAAAAGGTCGTTGTTAGTACTGGCGATAAGGTTAAGAAGGGCGACGTTCTTATAGAAGGTATGTCAATCGCTAATGGCGAGCTAGCACTTGGTAAAGACCTTGTTGTAGCCTTTATGCCATGGGGCGGTTACAACTTTGAGGATGCCATCATCATTAGTCGCAAGCTAGTCGAAGACGATACTCTTACATCTGTTCACATTGTTGACTTCATGATTGAAGTCCGTGAGACCAAGCTAGGTCCAGAAATCGTGACTAGCGACATTCCTAACGTTTCTGAAGAAACTCTTCGTCATCTTGATGAGGACGGTATTGTTCGCATCGGTGCCGAAGTTCACCCAGGCGACATCCTTGTCGGTAAGATCACACCAAAGGGCGAGCAAGAGCTTAGCTCAGAGGAGCGTCTACTACGTGCTATCTTCGGCGAAAAAGCCAAGGAAGTCCGTGATACCTCTCAGCGTATGAGCAACGGCAAACACGGTAAAGTCGTGGGCGTCAAAGTCTTTAGTCGCGAAAACGGTCACGAGCTTAAGGCTGGTGTAATCATGCAAATCCAAGTCTTCGTGGCTCAGATGCGCAAGATCGCCGTTGGTGACAAACTTGGTGGTCGTCACGGTAACAAGGGTGTTATTGCCCGAATTCTACCTGTTGAAGACATGCCTTTCATGGAAGACGGTACTCCTGTCGAGATCGTTCTTAACCCACTCGGCGTGCCATCCCGTATGAACGTCGGTCAGTTGTTTGAGACTCACCTTGGTATGGCTGCTCGCGCTCTTGGTATCAAGGTCGCCAGCCCATCATTCAACGGTGTTTCAGTCGACAAAATTCACTCGCTACTTAAAGAAGCTGGTCTACCAGAAGACGGTAAGCAGCAACTATTTGATGGTCGAACTGGTGAAGCCTTCAGCGAACGCACAACTGTCGGTGCTATGTACATGATTAAGTTGAACCATATGGTGGCTGACAAGATTCACGCCCGTTCAACTGGTCCATACACTATGGTTACCCAGCAGCCACTTGGTGGTAAGGCTCAGAACGGTGGACAGCGATTTGGAGAGATGGAAGTCTGGGCTCTAGAAGCTTATGGCGCCGCCAACACGCTTCAAGAAATGCTGACTATTAAGTCTGACGACGTTTACGGACGAAGCAAGGCTTACGAGTCAATCATCAAGAAGACTCAGATTGTTGGTCCTAAGGTTCCTGAAAGCTTTAACGTTCTTGTTAAAGAGCTACAGGGTCTTGGCCTTAAGGTTGATCTTGTTCACTCTGACACTGTCGTTGATGCCGAGGCAGTCCTTGCTAGCAACATTCAAGAAGAAGCTGCACATCCTGCAGAAGTTACAGTCCCTCAAGCCGCTATTTCTGACGTTGATGTAACCGAAGAAGCCGCTGTCAGCGACGAAGAATTTAACATTGTAACGGTTGACGATAATGGTAGCGCAGATGCTCAAGCTAATGCCGATGACCTCGCTTTAGTGACTGGCGATGGAGACGATAACGCCACAGACACCAAAGAAGGGGAGGAGGTCTAATATGACACCACAACGCTACAACAACACCGGTACTGACATTTCTGACTTTGACGCTGTACGACTTGCTGTCGCCAGCCCAGAAGACATCATGGACTGGAGCTATGGTGAGGTCACCAAGCCAGAGACTATTAACTACCGAACTCAAAAGCCTGAGCGCGACGGACTATTCTGTGAGCGAATCTTTGGTCCAGTAAAGGACATCAACCCACACGACGCCAAGTATAAGGGCGTTCGTAGCCGTGAAGCTGCTGTCGACAAGAAGGGCGAACTCGTTACTCGTAGTATCGTTCGTCGTGAGCGCATGGCTCACATTGCTCTAGCCGTACCTGTTTCGCACATTTGGTTCCTTCGTGGCACACCAAGTGCAATGGGTCTACTTCTAGGCATGACTGTTAAGAATCTCGAGCGCGTAGCTTACTTTGCTAGCTACGTCATTAAAACTGTTGATGCTCCTAAGCGCGACCAACTACTTGCTGACAAAGAAGCCGAGTTTGCTGCTGCTAAGGAAGCTATTAAGCTTCGATTCGAGAAAGAAGCTGAGGCCGAAGACGCTAACATCAAGGCACTTGCCGAGATGCAAACCAAAGAGACAGAAGAAGTTACTGTCGACTTCGAGCAGTTCAAGGACCAGATTACTGGCCTGCAAAAGCTTAGCCTCATCAACGAGACTGACTACCGCAACCTACCAAGCGACCTACGATCACTGATCACTGTCGGAATGGGCGGCGCAGCTCTTAAGGACTTGCTTGTAGCGATCGACCTTAAAGAGCTAATCGAAGAACTAGGCAAAGAAGCTGAAGACGCCAAGGGTCAACGTAAGAAGAAGCTGATGAAGCGACTTCGACTGCTTGAGTCCATGGACCGTGCTGGCATCAAGCCTTCAAGCATGTGTTTGAGCGTTCTACCTGTGATCCCACCGGACCTTCGTCCTATGGTTCAGCTAACTGGTGGCCGTTTTGCTACTAGTGACCTTAACGACCTTTACCGACGCGTAATCAACCGCAACAACCGTCTTAAGAAGTTAATGAGCCTTAACGCGCCAGAAGTTATCTGTCGCAACGAGCAGCGTATGCTTCAAGAAGCTGTTGACGCCTTGATCGACAACAACAGCACCCGTTCTGGTCGTGCCGTTGCCGCCACAGGTCAACGCCGACGCCTAAAGAGCCTTAGCGATATGCTTAAGGGTAAGCAGGGTCGTTTCCGTCAGAACCTTCTTGGTAAGCGTGTTGACTACTCTGGTCGTTCAGTAATTGTTGCTGGTCCAGAGCTTAAGATTCACCAGTGTGGTTTGCCTAAGATGATGGCTCTAGAGCTGTTCAAGCCTTTCGTAATCGGTGAACTAATCGCTCGTGAGCAAGCTCACAACATTCGTAGCGCTAGCCGCCTGATCGAAATGGGCGAAACAGCTGTCTGGGACGCACTCGACGAAGTAATCAAGGGCAAGTACGTTCTACTTAACCGTGCTCCTTCGCTTCACCGTCTATCGATCCAAGCCTTCCAGCCTGTATTGATCGAAGGTCGCGCTATCCAGCTGCACCCACTTGTTTGTAAGGGCTTTAACGCTGACTTTGATGGTGACCAAATGGCCGTTCACTTGCCGCTTAGCGACAAGGCACAGGCCGAAGCTCGTGACATCATGGCTGCCAACCGCAACCTGTTGAAGCCAGCTGATGGTTCACCAATTCTGCACATCGAACAGGACATCGTGCTTGGTTGTTACTTCCTAACTTACGAACGACCTACTAACTCCGATAAAGACGCTGTTACTTACTCAAGCATCGAAGAGGCTTTGATGGCTCTTGACAACGGTGGTATTACGCTCCAACGTCAAGTCCGCCTGCCGTTTAGAGGCGAAATTCGCGAGACAACCCTTGGTCGTATCCTATTTAACGAGATTTTCCCTGAGGACTTCCCGTTGCAGGACGAGACCATGACTAAGAAGCGTTTGCAGGCAGTTATGGCCAAAGTTTACGCTCGCTACGGTCAAGAGAAGACTGCTGAGATTGCCGATGATCTTAAGGACCTCGGCTTCCACTACGCAACTCTATCTGGCCTAAGTATGGGTATGGGTGACTTTGCGCCAATCGCTGGTATGGACAAGCAGCTTGACGAAGGTGAAGTTCGCGCCGCTGCTATTTCTGACCAGTACGAAGAAGGTTTCATTACCGACGACGAGCGTCACCGTTTGACTGTCGATAACTGGACTAAGGTTGAAGGCAAAGTTCAGGACATGTTGACCGAACAAATGGTTGGTCAAGATTCCTCAATGGCGATCGCTATTAACTCTGGTGCTCGTGGTAACATTTCTCAGCTTAACAACGCTGTTGGTATGCTGGGTGTCCTACAAGACGCTGGTGGTAATGTGATTGAGCTACCGATTAAGTCTGGTTACATCAATGGCCTTAACCCACTAGAGTACTTTACCGGTACTCGTGGTACTCGTAAGGCTTTGATCGACATCGCACTTAAGACTGCTGATGCTGGTTACCTAACTCGTCGTTTGGTTGATGTCTCACAAGACGTCTTCACTATCGAAGATGACACTAGCGACCCCGGTTTCGCGATGCTACGTGCTGACGCTGAATATATCGGTGTTGCCTATGCATCACGTTTGGCTGGCCGTTTTGCAGCCGAGACTCGCAAGGGTCTAGTCAAGAAGGGCGAACTGATTACAGAAGAAGCTGCTGAGAAGATTGGCGCCGACGAAACTATCGACGGAATCAAGATCATGAGTGGTCTAAGCTGTACTAACGTTCGTGGTGTTTCTCAGAAATCTTACGGTGTTGACCCAGCAACTGGTGAAATGGTTGCCAACAACCACCCAATCGGTGTAATCGCCGCTCAGAGTATTGGTGAACCTGGTACTCAGCTAAGTCTTGACTCTAAGCACCGTTCTGGTGGCGCTATTGCCGACGACACTGCACAGGGTCTAAGTCGTATTGAAGAGCTCTTCGAAGTTCGTTCACCTAAGGGACAAGCCTACGTTACCGAAATTTCTGGAATTGCCAACACATGGGAAGAGGGTGACCACTACATAGTTCAGGTTACGGCCGACGACAAAGAAAAGGTTACGTTGAAGCTTGGTGAGCGTAAAGCCCAAGTTGCTAACGGTACCGAGGTTGTAGCTGGTGACGTAGTCGCCGCTCTAGAAGACGCTTCTGAGCCACTAATCGCGCCAATGGCCGGTAAAGCTCACGTTACTAACAAGGAAGTCGTCATTACTCCTACCAAGCAAAGCGTTGTTCGCTACGAAATCCCTGGCTTCAAGCAATTGCAGCTTGCTGACGGCGACAAAGTTGTTTCTGGTCAGCGTTTGACCAACGGTTCTATAAACTTGCAGGACCTAATTCGCTTGCAGGGTGTTGAATCTACTCAGCGCTACATCATGAGCGAGATTCTTAAGATTTTTGCAGCTCAGGGTCAGAACATTGCCGACAAGCACCTCGAGATCATCGTGCGACAGATCTTCAGCCGTGTTCAGATCGAAGAGGCTGCCGACAGCGACTTTGTAACTGGCGACATCGTCAGTAAGCTAGCTGTTGTCGAAGCCAACGAGGCTTTAGTTGCCGAAGGCAAGAGCCCTGCTAAGTACATTCAGTTACTGCTTGGTATTACCAAGGCCAGCCTGTCCACCGACTCATTCCTAAGTGCTGCATCATTCCAAGACACTACTCGTGTTCTGATTGCCGCCGCCACTAGTGGTAAGGTCGACAAGTTGTATGGTCTTAAGGAGAACGTCATCCTTGGTCGTAAGATTCCAGTCGGAACCGGCGTCAAGACTGACGAAGAGGAAGAACAAGACGAGCTGGCTGCAGAAGCCGAGCAAATCATTGGTGCCGCAGAGCCAACAGCTGTTGAAGCTTAGGCCCAAATCTGTTACAATAGAGAACATTGCTTAAATAAGTGATCCGAGCTTGGTTAGTCGGCATACTACCAACAGCAGCAGATCACAGTCCATATAGGAGAACAAATGCCAACAATCAATCAGTTAGTGCGCAAGCCGCGTACTAAAGTAACCAGTAAGAGTAAGTCACCTGCGATGCAGCGTGTGACTAACAACCTAAAGACTCGTAACTACGAGAAGCCTGCGCCTTTCAAGCGTGGTGTTTGTGTCAAAGTAACCACTAAGACACCTAAGAAACCTAACTCAGCCTTACGTAAGGTTGCTCGTGTGCGTCTTAGCAATGGTTACGAAGTTTGGGCCTACATCGGCGGCGAAGGTCACAACCTACAAGAGCACGCCGTAGTATTGGTACGCGGTGGCCGTGTTAAGGACCTTCCGGGTGTGCGTTACCACATTGTTCGTGGCAGCCTTGACCTTCAAGGTGTTACCGATCGTAAGCAGGGCCGTTCCAAGTACGGTACCAAGAAAGCGAGTAAATAATGCCTCGCAAGAAGACCGCCTCACTAGTTCGTGATATTCCAGCTGACCGAGTTTATGGCAGCGTGCCTTTGCAGCGCCTAATCAACCGCGTCATGCTCAATGGTAAGAAGCAGATTGCTGAACGCCTTGTCTATGGTGGCCTAGAAAAGGCTGCTACCAAGCTCAAGGTCGATAACCCAATCGAAGTCTTTGACCAAGCATTCAAGAACATTCAGCCACACATGGAGACTCGTTCTCGTCGTGTCGGTGGTGCTAACTACCAGATTCCTTTCGAAGTTCGTGGCCAGCGCCAGAACCACCTAACTACTATGTGGTTTGTAGCTGCTTGCCGTGCTCGTAAGGGTATGAGCATGCAGGACCGCATCGCTCTAGAGCTAATCGATGCTTACAACGGCCAAGGCGCCGCTGTTAAGAAGCGTGAAGACGTACATAAGATGGCTGACGCTAACCGCGCCTTTGCGCACTTCGCTAGGACGTAAAAGTGACGGGTGAAGGCATATCGCAGGGCGGGAGCGAGTATGAGCTAATTGGCTTACGTCAATTGAGAGAGAGTTTTACGAGAGCGCTTGAACTTCCTGTAGTTGACCCAGAGACAGCATGCGTAAACAACCCCGACAAAGTATGTCCTGCTAGGGCAAGGATTGAGGCCATGTACACTGAAGAAGTGGACCCTAGTGTAGCGGCTGCCAACGGGCTTAACAGTAACCTTGATGGCATGAAAATGCGAGTTAAACTGGCGGAGCACACTACACAGGTAACTGTTCGCGGTGGATGTGATGGCCCTGAGGAAGATGGAACCTGTCCCCCATGGACTGCCGTAGCGGACAGTCAACCGAGACAAGCAACTGTTTCAGGAATAAGAAAAGTAATGCAATTTTTAAGGAATAATTAATGGCAACCAAGAAAACACCAATGGACAAAATTCGTAACATCGGCATCATTGCTCACATTGACGCCGGCAAGACTACTACAACTGAGGGTATTCTTTATCGCACAGGACTGAAGCACAAGATTGGTGCTGTTCACGAAGGCGAAACTACAACCGACTTCATGGAGCAAGAGCGTGAGCGTGGTATCACCATTGCCTCCGCCGCTGTTACTAGCCACTGGAAGGATCACCAGATCAACATTATCGATACTCCAGGGCACATTGACTTCACCGTAGAAGTTGAGCGTTCACTACGTGTGCTTGATGGTGCGTGTGTTGTCTTTGACGGCAAGATGGGTGTCGAGTCTCAGTCCGAGACCGTTTGGCGCCAAGCCGACAAGTACAAGGTTCCTCGAATCTGTTTCATCAACAAAATCAACCAGACCGGTGGAGACTTCTACAAATCTCTTGATACCATCCATGCTCGCCTTAGTAAGCGTGCTTTCCCAATCCACCTGCCTATTGGTTTCGAGCAATCGATCAATGGCATCATTGACCTTGTTCTTATGAAGGCTTTTACCTACAAAGAATTTACAGATCACGAGCTAGTTGAGGGTGAAATTCCTGCTGACATGCTCGACAAGGCCAAGAAGTATCGCAGCTTGCTAGTTGAGAATGCTGTCGCCGAAGACGAAGCTATGCTTGAAAAGTACTTCGAAGTTGGCGAAGAAGGCCTCAGTGTTGAAGACGTCAACCAAGCTATCCGTACTGCTGTTTTGACTGGTAAGTTTTACGCTGTCACCGGTGGTGATGGTCGTGGCGTTATCGTTGAGAAGGTGCTTGACGCCGTTAACGAATTTTTGCCAAGTCCTTTGGACCGTGGTTCTACATGGGGTACTCACCCTAAGACTGGTGACGAAGTTGAGCGCAAGCCTGACGAAGCCCAGCCTTTCAGCGGCTTAGCGTTTAAGATCGCAACTGACCCATTTGTCGGTAAGCTTGCTTACTTCCGTGTTTACTCTGGTAAATTGGCTTCTGGCTCCTATGTTCTTAACAGCTCAACCGGAGAAAAAGAGCGTGTTGGCCGTATCGTTCGTATGCAGGCTGATAAGCGTGAAGACGTAACCGAAGTCGGCGCTGGTGACATCGCTGCTATCGTTGGGCTCAAGGGTACGACCACAGGCAACACCTTATCCGACCTGAACAACCCAATCGTCCTCGAGAGTATTACTTTCCCAGATCCACCCGTTTCTATTGCTATCGAGCCTAAGACTAAGGCCGACCAAGAGAAGATGAGTCTTGCCATGCAGCGTCTTGCAGAAGAAGACCCGACTTTCCGAATCAAAGTTGACGACGAAACCGGCCAAACCATTATTTCGGGTATGGGCGAGCTTCACCTAGAGATTATCGTTGACCGCATGAAGCGTGAGTTTAACGTCGAAGCTAATGTTGGACAGCCACAGGTTGCTTACCGTGAGACCATCCGCAAGGATGCTGTCGAAGTCCAAGGTAAGTTTGTCCGCCAATCTGGTGGTCGTGGTCAGTATGGTGACGTTTGGATCCGTGTTAGTCCTAATGCAGAGGGCGAAGGCTTCAAGTTCATCAACTCTATCAAGGGTGGTGTTGTGCCTTCTGAGTACATTAAGCCTGTTCAGCAAGGTATCGAAGAAGCCATGGGTAACGGTGTTATCGCCGGCTATCCAGTCGTCGACGTTATTGCCGAACTTTACGACGGTAGCTACCACGATGTTGACTCCAACGAAATGGCCTTTAAGATCGCCGGTTCATTAGCACTTCAAGAAGGTGTCAAGAAGGCTGGTCCGGTACTACTAGAGCCTGTCATGAAAGTCGTTGTCGTAACCCCAGAAGAATTTATGGGTGAAGTCATCGGCGACCTTAACAGCAAGCGTGGACGTATCGAGTCTATGGAAGACCTCAGCGCCGGCATCAAGGAAATTACTTCTTTCGTACCACTAGGTGAAATGTTTGGTTACACAACCAACCTACGTAGCTCAACCCAAGGTCGTGCCAGCTCAAGTATGGAGCTCGACCACTACGCTGACGTTCCATCTCACGTAGCCGAAGCTATCATTGCCAAGAACGCAAAATAATTCTATAATATAGGATTATAAAGGATTTGGTACATGCAAGGTGCGTTGAGTAAGTTAGAGTCAGCCCAATTAATAACGGCTAGTGAAATGCAGACGGCTACTTTAGCTGAAACGACCGGTATTTCAGGTCACACAATTGGTTTTGAGTTTGAGTTGATGCCGAAAGCAACAGAAGTCACGCCAAAGTTGAGCCCAATTAAAGACGTTGCCAGCAAACTAGACGGTCGATTCGTCATTGCTGATTGCAAGAATAGCTTGAAAAAACTTGGTTTTGGTACGGATACGGATGGCTTATACGAAATAATCTCACCTGCTGCTCAACATCCTCTGGCGCTTAGTGTTGCGGCACGAGGCATAATACGAGCTGGCCTTTTGCCAGATCGTTCGGAGCGCGAAGTTACAACTCATGTCAGTATAGGAACACTCAACAAGACCATAGATAGTAAAGAGACGCGAATTCGTTTAATTAACTTATTGAGAGCCGTGGAGCTTGCTGGCGGGTCGACTGCCGACCGACTTGTCAAAGACCCTAGAAACTCATATATTGGTGGCTCAGGCTGGAATTACAAGGGTCAAGCCGGCATAGAGGTAGATTTACGCCCGCAATCGGAGCATGGTGGCTGTCAATGGCAGGGTCAGGATACTAGTAGAGTTGAGTTTCGAAGTCTAGCCTACTCTAATATTGAGCAATTTGGCCAGACCTTGGACGCGGTCTACTTCTTAAGCCGTGGACTTCTGTGTGAAGAAGGAGAGGCTGCAGAGATTTATGCCGGGTTTGAAAAGTGGTTCGATGATTATAGAGAGCAGAACGGCCTTGGTAATATAGAGCCATACGCACTTAATCGAGTTCGTTTTAAGCGCACGCTTCGAACATATATTGAGCCTTTTGCAGAGCATATCGAGAGAGGTGATCTGACTGGCGTTAAGCAGCAGACTGCAGAAACGGTAGACGCCATTAAAGAGGCATTCGATATTCCTAGTATTGAGCTTAAGGGCCAATACGCTAGGCGTAATGAATCCGAGCGTAAAATGTTTGGATTATTTCAGCGCCGCAAAGTCATTTAACCTATTTACAAACACCGATTCTTTCCCTATACTATCTTCGGTAACAGCTAAGCTAGACTTAGCTTAGCGTGTGTGGGTTCTATTATTCTCATGCAAACACAATTATTAAGTAAGCCGATAATTTAGCTAAATATAAGGAGCAATAAACATATGGCAGATCAATTCGACCGAACTAAGCCACACGTTAACGTAGGTACCATGGGCCATGTTGACCACGGCAAAACTACACTAACCGCAGCAATCACAACTGTGCTTGCTAAGAAGCTGCCAAGTGCGGTCAACAAGCAGGTTGCTTATGACCAGATCGACAATGCTCCAGAAGAGAAGGCTCGTGGTATAACCATCGCTACTTCTCACCAAGAGTACGAAAGCGAAAAGCGTCACTACGCTCACGTTGACATGCCAGGTCACGCCGACTACGTTAAGAACATGATTACCGGTGCGGCTCAGATCGACGGCGCCATCCTTGTTGTTGGTGCTAACGATGGACCTCTACCTCAGACTCGTGAGCACGTATTGCTTGCTCGTCAGGTCGGTGTACCTTCTATTCTTGTCTTCCTTAACAAGATGGACCTTGCTGACGCCGAACTAGTTGACCTAGTCGAAGAAGAAATTCGTGAACTTCTTGAGAAGAACGGTTTCGACAAAGACGCTCCAATCATCCGTGGTTCTGCAACCAAGGCTCTCGAAGGTGACGCTGAGAACGAAGAAGCTATCATGAAGCTAGTTGCTGCTATGGACGACTTTATTCCAGAGCCAAAGCGCGAGCTAGACAAGCCTTTCCTAATGCCAGTTGAGGACGTTTTCTCAATCAAGGGTCGTGGTACTGTTGCTACTGGCCGTGTTGAGACTGGTATCGTTAAGATTAACGACGAAGTTGAAATCGTTGGTATCCGTCCAACCACTAAGTCTGTTGTTACTGGTATCGAAGCTTTCAAGAAGAGTCTTGACCAAGGTCAAGCAGGTGACAACGCTGGTATCCTTCTTCGAGGTATTGAGCGTGACGACATCGAGCGTGGTCAGGTTTTGGCCAAGCCGGGTACTATCACTCCTCACACCGAGTTTGACTCTGAAGTCTACATCCTTACTAAGGAAGAAGGCGGACGTCACACTCCATTCTTCAAGGGCTACAAGCCTCAGTTCTACTTCCGTACTACGGACGTAACTGGTGAAGTTGAGCTTCCAGCCGACAAAGAAATGGTCATGCCTGGCGACACAATAACCTTTAAGGTTAAGTTGCTCGCTCCAATCGCCATGGAACAGGGTCTACGCTTCGCTATCCGCGAAGGTGGCCGTACTGTTGGCGCAGGTGTTGTTACTAAGATCGTCAAGTAAGACGACCTTCAGCACTTATTAAGAGCCCCATCTAGGGGCTCTTTTACTATATTGACAAGATATGGTATAATCATCCACAAGTTAAATCCAATAAATCGAGAGTAATAATTATGGCAACTTCTTTCACTTCAACTTCAAGTGCGGCTTCTGAAATATATGAACGCGGTTTGTCTAGTAAGAGTGACGTCTATCTTGTCGCCAGTGGTCCTGAAGAAACCAGAGGCTGGGGTTCGCACATACCACTGTTTTTTGTTGAGACACCTGTTGGCGAAGCGCCGTCACAAGACGAAATAGACATACATGCTCAAGAATATGGTTTTGCTGAGTTTGACGCTCAAGCTCCTCGACTTTTGACTTATGAGGATCTTGCTACTCGTTCACTACACCATCAAGCTGCAGTTGATCATGATGCCAGAGAAATGACATCAGAGTTCGAGGCTTTGATAGCAGGCGTTCAATTTGATCCTTCGATCCAAACGGAATTTGCTCAGGTTGATATGGCAAACATGGAGGCAAGTTTTTTGAGCTCAAGTCGTAGTGTTCAAGGTTTTGGAGCGGTAGAGGAAAACAGACAGCAAGCTTCGCTTCCTCGATGGAACGGCAGCAATAATTCTACAGGGGCATAAAATGGGAATATTGAGCAACGGCGGTTTCGATGGACGTGCCGAAAGAGTCAGGGCCTTCAATCAGGAGTTCGACAGGCAGCGGAACCCAAGACCCTGCCCAGAAGGCGTTGATCCCAAAGCTTGGCAAAAGGCCGAACGAACTCGACTCAATGAAGACGAATTAGTTAGTGTGGCAGGAGAGCTTAGTGGAATGATATTGGAACGTACAGCTACAAAAGGGGTACTAGCGCAGTCTGGCATCCAAGCTGCCGAGTCTGTTGTGAGACGCGTTGAAGGTA
The DNA here is from genome assembly GCA_038064375.1 of Patescibacteria group bacterium. GTDB lineage: Bacteria > Patescibacteriota > Saccharimonadia > Saccharimonadales > UBA4665 > JBBTTE01. Next base: position 543,690 of record JBBTTF010000001.1, read on the forward strand.
TAGTTCGAAAAGATGAAGCTGGCATGACAGATGCCGCTAATCACGTGGACTAGACCTTTGCTTTCCAGATACATATCTGTTAAAGTAGCTAGACAATTAATTATTGCTGACTAAAAGTCACTTCGGCTCAGATCGAAGAGATGTTACAGCAAACAGCGAGAGCTGGAAGGAACAACACCTATGGCAGATGCCCCTAAACCCGACGTGAAGCAGCGAATTCGCATTCGCCTTAAAGCTTACGACCACAAAGTAATTGACCAAGCGTCAAAGCAGATCATTGATACTGCGCTTCGCACTGGTGCCACCCTTGCTGGCCCAATCCCACTACCAACTCGTCGCAGTACCTTCACTGTCGTCAAAAGCCCGCACGTATACAAGAAGGGTCGTGAACAGTTTGAAATGCGTGTTCACAAGCGCCTTATAGACGTATTTGAACCAACTCCTAAGACTATCGACTCACTTATGAACCTCAGCTTGCCTGCAGGTTGTGACGTCGAAATCAAGATGTAACCACAGAACTAGCTTACAATGACGATCAACCATGGTGCGCCCGAACAGATGGAAGAGGGCTACACAATAGCTCTCGGCAAAAGGATTGGCGAACGAGTGCTCGGGATAATGCCGCCACTCACGGACGCTCAAATTCGCGAACTGCCTGAAAATTCTCATTTTAGATTGTTGTATGCTTTGTCTCATGATGAAGGCGAAAGCCAAGCCCTTCATTTCGATGTCCCCGAAATCGTCGTTAGCGACATGGGCTTTCAAGCATTTGCAGATCAAATTGCAGAGCAATTTGATGCCAAATTGGACCATACAGTTAGGCGTATAGGCTCTGGTTCGGTATTTGATCACCAAGCTGTATCGCGTGACCAGCTCCACTAGGAGCATTGTGGAGCAACTTCAAAGACATACGGGTTTTGTAGAATTTGCAACAGGTTGACAGGGGTAACATTCGCGTGGTACTCTATTATGGTATCTCGGCAAGATTTGGACTTGGTTAACGTCCGTAGGTCTACCAATAACAGGGGTAGAAACCACTCGTAACCAGGTGTTTTTATGTCAAACCTTGATACAGAAAGAACTATATGAAAGCACTAATTACACGAAAACTAGGCATGACTAGTACCATTGGCGACAACGGTATAGTTCAGGCCGTTACCTTGCTTTCTGTAGCTGATCACACCGTATTGCACCACAAGACCGAAGAAAAAGACGGCTACACAGCCATTCAGGTTGGTACCGAAACTGCTAAGAAGCTCAGCAAGAGCCTCACCGGCCACGTCAAGAATTCTAAGGTGATGCCTAAGATCATTCGCGAATTCCGTATGGACGAGATCCCAGAAGAACTTAACGTCGGCAGCAAAATCAGCGCCGACGTTTTTAGTGTTGGTGATGAGGTTAGCGTAACTGGTCTTACTAAGGGTAAAGGTTGGGCAGGCACGATTCGTCGTCATAACTTCCACCGTCAGCGCAAAACTCACGGTGCCAAAGGTAACACCCGTAAGCCCGGTTCAATTGGATCAATGTATCCGCAGCATATTTTTAAAGGCACTAAGATGGCCGGCCAGTTAGGTCACGAGCAAATCACCGTTCAGGGATTGAAAGTTGCTTTGATCGATACCGAACTCGGCGTCATCGGCGTCACCGGCGCAGTACCTGGTCCTAAAAAGGGCATTCTTATAGTTAAGGCGGCCAAGTAATGGCGACTCTTACTTACACTAAGTCTGGCACCAAAGCCACTACTGCTGCTAAGCTTGATGCTGCTGTTTTTGGCGTTACTCCTAAGAACCACGAGCTAGTCAAGGCTGCTTACGTTATGTACCTTGCAAACGGCCGCGAAAACAACGCCGTTGTTAAGACCCGTGGTCTAGTCCGTGGTGGTGGTAAGAAGCCTTGGAAACAAAAGGGAACAGGACGTGCACGTTTTGGTTCGTCTCGTGTTCCTATCTGGCGTGGTGGTGGTATAACTTTTGGACCTACAGGACAAGAGAACTACTCTAAGCAAATGAACACCAAGGCCAAGCGCCTTGCTATTCGCCAAGCTCTTAGCCTTGCTAACGATGCTGGCAAGATCAAGGTTGTCGAAGCCTTCTCTACTCTTGATGGTAAGACCAAAGACATGGCTAAGTTCCTAGCTAAGATCGACGCTACTGGCAACGTACTATGTGTCGTTAATACCAAGGACGTTACTAAAGAGCGTGCTACCCAGAACATCCAGAAGCTCAAAGTTAACGGCGCCACTTATCTAAACGTATTTGATGTTATGAACGCTGACTCTATTATCTTCAGCAAAGATTCGCTGGCTGCTGTTAGCGAATGGCTAGGAGAGAAGAAATAATGAGCAAGGCAATTACCCTTAAGCCTCGTCTTAACGAGAAGACTTACGCACTTGCTGAGAGCCGTGTTTATGTCTTTGACGTCGACAAAGGCGTTAACAAGCACAGCATCGCTCGTGCTGTTGAAGCTCAGTTTGAGGTCAAGGTTGACGCTGTCAACACCACTAACATCCACGGCAAAGCCAAGCGCATTATCAGCATTACTGGCAAGCGCATGAAGAACGCCGAAGGTAGCCGTAACGACTTTAAGAAAGCCTACGTAACCTTAGCTGAAGGCCACAGTTTGCCATTCTTTAACGCGGTTGAAGAAGAAGAGCAAAAAGAACAAGAAGTTCAAGCCAAGGTTGATAAAGTTGCCGCCAAGCAAGCTGCCAAGGCTGCTAAGCCAGCTCGACGTGGCCTACTTCGCAAGAAGTCATCTGACGATAAGGAAGGCGACAAGTAATGGCTATTAAAGCTTACAATCCAACCACTCCTGGCCGTCGAGGCATGACTAGTCAAGATTTTGACACTATTACTACCAAGAAGCCTCTTAAGTCACTACTTGTACCTAAGCGCCGTACTAATGGTCGCAACAACCAAGGTCGCATTACTACCCGTCATCGCGGTGGTGGTACTAAGAAGTTCTATCGCCTAGTTAACTTCAAGCTAGCTGACGGCGTTACTGCAACTATCGAGCACATTGAGTATGACCCTAACCGTAGCGCCCGCATCGCTCGTATCAAAGAGCCAAACGGTGTCTATCACTACATTCTTGCTGCAAACGGCATGAAGGTTGGTCAGACTATCGCCAGCGGCGAAGAAGCTCCAATCGAGAACGGCAACCGCTTACCAATCAAGAACATTCCAATCGGTAGCACTATTCACGCTATCGAGGTCAAGCTCGGCGGCGGCGCACAAATGGTTCGTAGCGCCGGCAACAGCGCCCAGCTAATGGGCCGCGACAACGGTTATGCGCAAGTACGTCTACCTAGCGGTGAAGTTCGTCTTATCAATGAGAACTGTTCTGCTTCACTAGGTGTAGTCGGTAACGAACAGCACCAGAACGTAAAGATTGGTAAAGCCGGCCGTAACCGACACAAGGGTAAGCGCCCAGGTGTTCGTGGTGTCGTTATGAATGCTGCTGATCACCCGCATGGTGGTGGTGACGGTGGCCGTCACGGTATCGGTTCTGCGCCTAAGACTCCTTGGGGTCAGAAGACTCTTGGTTTCAAGACTCGTCGCCGTAAGAGCACAACTAAGTTTATCGTAAGATCACGTCACGTAGGGAAGAGGAAGTAGACCATGAGCCGCTCACTTAAAAAAGGACCATTTATAGATTTCAAACTCGCCAAGAAGGTTAACGCCCTTGGTGATAGCGACCGTACTATTATTAAGACATGGGCTCGTTCTAGTACTATTGCACCCGAATTTGTTGGTAAGACCATTGCTGTTCACAACGGCAAGGTTCATGTCCCTGTATTTGTTACTGAGAACATGGTTGGCCACAAGCTCGGTGAGTTTTCGCCAACTCGTAAGTTCCGCCGTCACGGTGGTAAGTTAGCGAAGGGCAAATAAGATGGCAGTAAAAGCAATCGCCCGCGGAGTTAGCATGAGCCCACGCAAAGTCGCTGTGGTAGCTGCTCTAGTTCGTGGCCGCACCGTTGAGGATGCTCTGACTATCTTGAGTCACGTTCCACGCCGTTCAGCTGTACCTGTTCAAAAGGTTATTGCTAGCGCCAAGGCTAACGCCGACCACAATCACGGCTACAAGCCAGCAACCCTAGTAATTACCGAGATCATGGTTACTCCTGGCCCACGACTCAAGCGTTACCGACCTGCAGCTCATGGCCGCGCACTTCCTTTTCAACGTAAGACTTCACACATTCACGTAACCGTTGATGGTGAGAAGCGCGAAGTTAAGAAGCCAGCCAAAGCCGCAGCTAAGACTGATAAAAAGACTGAGGAGAAGAAGTAATGGGACAAAAAGTAAACCCAATTAGCATGCGTCTCCAGGTCAACAAGGACTGGACTAGCAAGTGGTTCGCCGGTAAGAGCGACTACGCTAAGTTCCTAAAGGAAGATCTTGAAGTCCGACGCTTGATCAGTAATAAGCTTGGTAGTCGTGCTGCTATTAACAAGGTTGAGATTACTCGTACGCCTAACTTAGTTACCGTTACTATCGCTACAGCTAAAGCTGGTGTCGTAATTGGTCGTGGTGGTGTCGGTGCAACTGAGCTCAAGGCAGCTATCGAAAAGATCTACGCCATTCCAGTTAGAGTCAACATTGAAGAAGTTAAGAAGCCTGACATGTACGCTAAGTTAGTTGCTGAGAACATTGCTCACCAGCTGGAGCGTCGTATGAGCTTCCGTCGTGCCATCAAGTCTACCGCTGCCGCTACTATGCGTGCCGGTGCCAAGGGTGTTCGTATTGAAGTTTCTGGTCGTCTTAACGGTGCAGAGATGTCTCGCCGCGAAAAAGAAGTTGCTGGCAGCGTGCCACTTCACACTCTTCGCGCTGATATTGATTACGCGCAAGTTAACGCACAAACTGTCGCCGGTATTATCGGTGTCAAAGTGTGGATTTATAAGGGCGAGGTTCAGTAAGATGTTGATGCCGAAACGACAAAAGCACCGCAAGGTGCGTAAGGGCCGAATCCGTGGTGTTGCCACCTCTGGCAATTACATCGCGTTTGGTGACTTCGCTTTGCAGGCCCAAGGCCAAGAGCGTATTACCTCTCGTCAAATCGAAGCCGCTCGTCAAGCTATGACCCGCTACATTAAGCGTGGTGGTAAGATTTGGATTCGTATCTTCCCGCACACACCAGTCACTCGCAAGCCTCAGGATGTAAAGATGGGTAGCGGTAAAGGTAACCCAGAGTTTTACGTCGCTAAGGTTCGTCCTGGTACTATCATGTTTGAGATGCAGGGCGTAAGCGAAGAGATTGCCCGCGAAGCGATGAGACTAGCCGCCCACAAACTACCAGTCAAGACTAAGTTCTTGGTTCGGGAGGAGGCGTAATCATGAAAGTCATCGAAATCCGCAAACTATCAACTGCCGAACTGACTACCGAAAGCACTAAGCTTCGTGAAGAGATCGTTGAGCTGAAGCGCCGCCTGCACCTTGGAGAGATCCAAAACAGTCGCGTTATTCGCCACAAACGCAAAGATCTTGCCCGCGTTCTTACGGTACTTGGTGAAGCCCTAACTAAGGAGGCCAACTAATATGGCTAAGCAAATCATAGGTGTCGTCTCTTCCAGTAAGGGCGACAAAACCATCGTAGTAACCGTTCAGACTCGCAAGACTCACCCGTTGTACCGCAAGCAGTATACCGTCAGCAAGAAGTTCATGGCACATGACGCTAAGAACGAAGCCGAAGTAGGTGACAAAGTCACTATTACCGAAACTCGTCCGATCAGCGCTCGTAAGCATCACGTTTTGAGTAACATCATCGAGAAGCCAGCACTTCGTGCTGATTCTCTAGCTGCAACTAAGACTGTCGAGCCTGAAAAGCCTGTTTCAAAGTCTAAGAAAGAAGCTGAAGAAGCTGTCGAGGAGCAGGCGTAATGATACAACAAGAATCACGTCTACTCGTTTGCGACAACAGCGGTGCCAAGGAAATTCTTTGCATCCGTGTACTTGGCGGCACTCGTCACCGTTACGCTGGTGTCGGTGATATCATTGTGGCTACCGTTAAGCAAGCTGCTCCTAACGGCACAGTCAAAAAGAAGTCTGTTATCCGCGCAGTTGTTGTTCGTACTCGCAACACGATTCGCCGTAAAGACGGTTCGACCATTAAGTTTGATGACAACGCCGCAGTAGTTATTGGTGACGACAAACTACCTAAGGGTACTCGTATCTTTGGCCCAGTTCCTCGTGAGCTTCGTGACCAAGGTTACGCAAAGATCGTTTCACTAGCACCGGAGGTACTGTAATGAGTCTTTCAGTTCAAAAGCACAAGAACGCCGCTAAACCTTTTAAGATTCGTCTTAAAAAAGGTGACCTAGTTGTTGTTCGTGCTGGTAAGTACAAGGGCAAGACCGGCAAAATCAGTGCCGTTCACCCTAAGGACAACAAAGTTACTGTCGACGGTATTAACATTGTCAAAAAGCACGTTAAGCCAACGCAGCAACATCCTCAAGGTGCAATTGTTGAGATTACTAAGCCGATGTGGGTTAGTAAAGTAAGCATTGTTGAGCCAACAACTAAGAAGGCAAGTCGCATCGGCTTTACAGTTGATAAAGATGGCAACAAGAAGCGTGTATTTAAGAGCACCGGAAAGGAGATCAAGTAATGGCAACCACACCTACCACAACCGAAAAGCCAGCAAAAGCTGCAACTAAGAAGTCTACCGACACCGGCGCTCGTCTCCGCGCTCAGTACAATGTCACCCTTACCAAAGAACTTCAAAAAGACTTAGATCTTAAAAACATTCACCAAGTGCCTAAGCTAGAGAAGATCGTGCTCAACATTGGTCTTGGTAAAGCTAACGGTGACAAGAAGATGATGGAAGTATCAACCAACACCCTTCGCAAGATCACCGGTCAGCAGCCAATCCAGACTATTGCCAAGAACTCGATCGCTGGCTTTAAGCTACGTGAAGGCAACAAGATTGGCCTCAAAGTAACCCTTCGTGGCGAGCGCATGTACGAGTTTACCGATCGCTTGATCAACGTTGTATTGCCTCGTCTACGTGACTTCCACGGTGTTAGCGCCAAAGCTTTTGACAAGCAAGGCAACTACAGCATCGGTTTTGTTGACCAGTCTGTATTCCCAGAACTTAGTTTTGAAGAGACTACTACGCCGCATGGCCTACAAGTAGTATTTGTAATCAATTGTGAGCAAAAGGAACACGCTCGAGCATTGCTTGAGAAGTTTGGGATGCCATTTGAGAAGGAGAACAAGTAATGGCTAAGAAATCCATCGTAGCCCGAGACGCTAAGAGACTTAAGATGATTGAGCAGTATGCCGCTAAGCGCAAAGAACTCAAAGAGCTTGGCGACCAAGAAGGCCTAGCTAAGTTGCCTCGCAACAGTAGCCCAACTCGTCGCACTAACCGCTGTATTGAGACTGGCCGCCCACGTGCCTACATGCGACAGTTCGGGCTAAGTCGTCTTAGCTTCCGCGAGCACGCTGTTAAGGGCGAAATACCTGGCATAACGAAAGCAAGTTGGTAGGAGAATATATGAGCAAAACTACAACTGATCCAATCGCTGATATGTTAACTCGTATCCGTAACGCAATCCTAGTGCGTAAGCACGAGGTTAGCTTGCCACACTCCAACATCAAGGAGTCTGTTGCTCGTTTGCTAGCCGAGAGCAACTTTGTTGATGGCGTTTCTGTTGCCAAGGCTGATGTCGGCAAGACTCTAGTAGTCAAGATCAACGATGAAGCCACTAGCCCACGCATTACTGAGATTGTTCGTTTGAGCAAACCTGGCCGTCGTCACTACGTTAACGCCGGTGAGATTCCTGTTGTTAAGCGTGGACGTGGTGTTGTTATCATTTCGACCTCCAAGGGTCTAATGACCGGACAGCAAGCCATGCAGCAGCACATTGGTGGCGAATTAATTTGTAAAGTTTACTAAGGAAGAATAAGGATAATCTATGAGCCGAGTAGGAAAACTGCCGATCGCCATTCCGAGCGGTGTGACAATCACTACCACAGATGAAACGATTACCGTTGCTGGTAGCAAAGGTACGCTTCAGCAATTCACTATGCCTGATATTACAGTCAAGCAGGAGGGCGAAGAGCTAATCGTAACTAGAGCTAATGACATGCCTAAGATTCGTGCTAAGCACGGTCTTATGCGCGCTTTGCTTAACAACATGGTTACGGGCGTTACTCAAGGCTTTAGTAAAAAGCTAGAAATCAACGGTGTAGGTTATCGTGTTGCTGCCCAAGGCACTGATCTTAAGTTCAACCTAGGCTTTTCGCACGATGTTATATACAAAGTACCTGCAGGCATCACGACCGCAATTGAACAGAACACAGTCACAGTGAGCGGCATTGATCGACAGCAAGTTGGTCAGGTAGCGGCTGAGATTCGTGCCCTTAAAAAGCCTGAACCTTACAAGGGCAAAGGTATCAAATATGAAGGCGAACGCATCTTACGCAAGAGCGGTAAGAGCGGCAAGGACAAATAGGAATATATATGAGTAAACAACTAGTACACAAGCAAAAGAATCGTCTACAGCGCAAAGGCCGCGTCCGTTCAGTAGTTAGTGGCACAGCTAAGCGCCCTCGTCTTAGCGTTTTTGTCAGTAATCTACACGTCACTGCCCAGCTTATAGATGACACCACCCACAAAACACTTGGCTACGTAACAACCGTTGGGCAAAAGTCCCTCAAGGGTACAATGACCGAGAAGGCCGAGTGGGTTGGTACGCAGATCGCTGCTCAAGCCAAAGCATCTAAGGTTAAGACTATTGTCTTTGATCGTGGGGGTAAGTTATATCATGGCCGAGTCGCTGCTCTAGCAGATGCCGCACGTAAAGCAGGATTGGAGTTCTAAGATGGCTGACACACAAGCACCACAAGCAAAACCACACGCTAACTCTGACCGACGTAACCGTCGTCCAGAAATTCAACAAGAAGAAAAGCAGTTTGACGAGCGAACACTGCACATTGACCGTGTTGCGCGTGTTGTTAAAGGCGGACGTCGTTTCCGTTTCCGTGCTCTAGTAGTTGTCGGTGACCGCAAGCACAAAGTCGGTATTGGCACAGCCAAGGGTGCTGACGTAACAGCAGCCGTTACTAAGGCAACCGAAATCGCCAAGAAGAACTTTGTAACTGTTTCTCTATATAAGGGAACACTGCCGCACGAAGTCGAAACCAAAGTCAGTGGTGCCCAGATTTTACTAATGCCAGCCAGTGCTGGTACAGGTCTGATCGCTGGCGGTGTTGTTCGTACCATTCTAGAAGTTGCCGGCGTCAAGAACGCTCTATCCAAGTCACTTGGTTCGTCTAACAAGACCAACATTGCATACGCTACAATCGAAGCCTTGGACAGTCTAGTGCCTTCAAGCAAATGGGTTACAACCATGAACAAGCCTAAGACCACAAAAGCTAAGCCAGCTGCTAAGTCTGAGGACAAGCCAGCTGCAGCTAAGGCCGAAAAACCTGCTGCTAAAACTGTTAAGAAGCCAGCAAAGGCTAAGGCGTAACCATGAAATATCACGAACTACAAACTACTAAAAGTCGCAGCCGCCAACGCGTTGGTCGCGGTATCTCTGCCGGTAAAGGTAAAACTGCCGGTCGTGGTACTAAAGGACAAGGTGCGCGTGCTGGTTCTAGTGCCAAGCCCGGCTTTGCTGGTGGCTCAAACCCGCTCATGCAAAAACTACCTAAGTTACCTGGTTTCCGCAGTTTCCGTACTGCCCCAGAGAACGTCTACACTGGACAGCTAGAAAACTTTGCTAACAAGACTGTCGATGCTCAAGTTTTGGCCGACGCCGGAATCATAAGCAATGCCTACGTTAAGGTTAAGTTGATCGCTAAAGGTGAGCTAACTAAGAAGGTAACAGTTAAGTTGCCAGCAGCTAGCGAAACTGCAATTGCGGCTGTTCAGTCAGCTGGCGGCAGCTTCGAAAAGGTCGCGCGCTTAAGTCGACCTAAGACTTCTACCAAAAAGTCCAAAAAATAGCCCGTGTCAGGCGCGCTTGCTGTATACTATTAAGCAAGTGAGAACATCTAAAGAGGGTAATAGCTAATATGAATTGGAAGATTATTTTGCGTTCATTGACGCATAAGGATATGCGAGGACGAATTGCAGTTGTTCTTGGTATCCTGCTGATCTACCGTATATTGGCGCACATTCCTGTACCACTTAGTGACCCCGAGACCCTTCATCAGGTTCTTGAAAACCTATTTAACTCTGCTAACACACCGCAGCTATTGAGCTTTATTAACGTTCTGAGCGGTGGTGCACTGGCTAACTTCTCAATTATGATTGCCGGTCTTGGGCCGTACATTAACGCTTCAATCATCATGCAGTTGCTTACAAAGGCGATTCCGCAGCTGGAGGCCTTACATAAAGAAGGTGAGTTTGGCCAGAAGAAGATCAACCAGTATACCCGCATGCTAACTTTGCCGTTGGCGATTATTCAGTCAATTGGATCGATCTACCTAATCAGACAAGCTGCTCAGTCAATCGGCGGCATTGGTGATATTACGGCAAATACCTCGCTGATGCAGTGGGTGCTGATGGTGGCTGCACTAACTGGTGGATCAATGCTGCTTATGTGGATGGGTGAACTTATTACCGAAAAGAGCGTCGGTAATGGTATTTCGCTACTGATTACTGTCGGAATCGTTAGCGCTCTACCCGGGGAGATATCCAACCTAGTTAAGTCTATCTTTAGCAATAAGGAGCACATTGTTCTGTTTGGTCACGACTTGCCAATTAACAAGTCGGCTATGATCTACGGCTTCTTCATCCTGCTGGCAGTATTAGTAACGACGTGGATGGTGGTGATGCTCAATGAGGCCGCCCGTAAGTTGACGGTTAACTATGCCAAACGTGTTCAGGGTAATCGAACATACGGCGGTATCACTACGGTGCTGCCGGTCAAGCTGATAACTGCTGGTGTGGTTCCGATTATCTTTGCTGTTGCTTTCTTAAGTGTGCCTAGTTTCCTAGGTCAGCTATTGTCTGGTGGCCAGAGTGCTCAGATGGCTCAACTTGGAACGGATTTGTCGACGTGGTTCCAGACGCCGTCAGCCCAGACGTTTGCAACTCAGGGCTGGCACGCCTATATCTACCCAGTAACTTACTTCTTATTGGTATTTGTGTTTACCTTCTTCTACACCAGCATTACCTTCAACTCCAAAGAAATCGCCGAGAACTTGCACAAACAAGGTGGTTTTATCGAAGGCGTTCGTGGTGGTGACCAAACAGAGAAGTACTTGGCAAAGATTGTAAACCGTCTAACTTTCTTTGGCGCATTGAGCCTTGGCCTGTTGGCGCTATTCCCGATCGTTGCTCAAGTATTCATAAGTACCAGCATCACCATTGGCGGTACCAGTGTCCTGATCTTGGTATCTGTTGCACTGCAAACGCTGCGCGCTGTCGAGTCTCGTGCGCTTATGGTGACCTACGACCAGTATTCTGAGCCCGACTTCTTCTATGATGATGCTGATAGTGCCGGCCCAATCACGGGACGTCGCTTAAGGTTCGGCCCGCGCCTCCTTAGTCGTAGTAGCAAGTCAAAACCCACCAAAAAGTCGTAACAGATTAGCGATGTTAAATAATCTTCAAAAAAACACTTTACAAAGTACTTCGGTGAGTGCTATAATTGCACTCTAGTTATATTTATGGCAGCCAATAAGGAAGTAATCGAACTGACGGGCACAATCGTCGAAACCCTACCAGGAACACAATTCCGCGTAGAACTCGAAAATGGCCATAAAATTATAGCTCATGTAGCCGGTAAGATGAGGAAGCATTTCATCCGAATCGTCCCCGGAGACAGCGTTACGGTCGAGTTGACCCCTTACGATCTTACGAAGGGCAGAATCACCTACCGCAAAGGTTAATCAATATAAGCAGTGAGTCACCCTCCTGAAAGGATGATCCGCATGAAAGTGCGTGCCAGTGTCAAGAAAATTAGTCCAGATGATAAGATTGTCCGCCGCAAGGGACGTCTTTATGTTATCAACAAGTTCAAACCTAAGCATAAGCAGAGACAGGGTTAGTTAAGTATGGCAGCAAGAATCTCCGGCGTTACTATCCCAGCTGAAAAGCAAGTTTGGGTTGCCCTGACTTACGTATACGGTATTGGTCCTAAAACTGCCGAAGACATTGTTAGCAAAGCTAACGTTGAGCGCACTACTCGCGTCAAGAACCTGACTGATGCAGAAATTGCTCGTATCCAAGACATCATCAACGCTGATCTTCTTGTAGAAGGTGAGCTGCAGCGAATGGTCAGCGGCAACATCAAGCGCCTTAAGGACATTAAGTCCTACCGTGGCATGCGTCACGCTGCTGGTCTGCCATCCCGTGGTCAACGCACCAAGACCAACGCTCGTACCCGACGTGGTAAGAAGATAACTGTCGGTGGTACGGCTAAGAAGGTGGCATCTAAGACTTAATTATGGCTGAAACAACTACACCTACACCAAGCAAAGACGAGACAAAGCCTGTTGAAGCTGAAGTTACTGAATCTACAGAAGCGACAACTACTACCGAAACTACTGCTGCGCCCAAGACTACTACCAAGCGCAAAAAGAACAAGCGTTCTGTACCAAGTGGTCAGGTTCACGTTCTAGCTACCTTCAATAACACTATTGTTACTTTCACTGATTCCAAGGGCAACGTATTAACTACTTGTAGCGCTGGAGCCTGTGGCTTCCGTGGTTCTAAGAAGGGTACCGCCTACGCCGCTCAGGTTGCTGCCGAACGTGCCGCTCAGGCTGCTAAGCAACAGTATGGCTTTAGCAAGGCCGACGTATTTATTAAGGGTATTGGCCTAGGCCGAGATGCTGCTGTTCGCGTAATGGCCGGTACAGATATCGCTGTTGAGAGTATTACAGATGTTACAGGTATCCCGCACGGTGGTGTGCGTCCTAAGAAAGCGCGAAGGATTTAATCATGGCACGTGACAGAGGTTCGATTGTAAAAATGAGTCGCCGTGAAGGTTACGCCCTTCACCCTAAGGCCCACAAAGCCCTAGTTAAGCGCACTAGCAAGCCCGGTCAAGGCCCACAAAGCCGTGGTCCTCGTGGTGGCAAAGCCAGTCAGTATTCTTTGCAGCTTCGTGAGAAGCAAAAAGTTAAGCGCCTATATGGTCTGCTTGAGAAGCAGTTTAGCAACCTAATGAAGGAAGCTAGTCGCCGTCAGGGTCAGTCTGGTCAGGTTCTATTGCAGTTCCTAGAGCTACGCGCTGATAACGCTATTTACCGTGCTGGTTTTGCACCAAGTCGCCGAGCTGCTCGTCAGCTAATGACTCACGGCCACTTTATGCTTAATGACGTCCGTGTCGACATTCCATCTATCAGACTTAAGGCTGGCGACACTTTAACTGTCCGACCCAAGTCACTTACGACCGAATATTTCAAGCAACTTGATGATATCAGCCCCGTCCCGAGCGAAATTCCAGGCTGGTTGAAAGTTGACCGCAAAAAAATCACCGTTTCGATCACTGGTTCACCGTTACGCGAGGACGCTGAACCCGATATAAATGAGCAGTTAATCGTTGAGTATTACTCACGCTAAAGTAGGAGCAACAAATGTCAAATATTATTCACACCCCAGGACTAGTCAAAGTAGACGACCACAGCGATACAAGCGCTTCCTTTGCGATCGAGCCATTGCACAACGGCTACGGCATGACCCTAGGTAACAGCCTTCGCCGCGTTTTGCTTAGCAGCATTTCTGGCGCAGCCGTCACTGCCTTTAAGATCGAGAACGTAACTCACGAGTTTACAAGCGTTCCCGGCGTCAAAGAAGACATCGTTGACATCATGCTTAACCTTAAGGGTGTACGTTTCCGCGTTTATGGCAACGAACCTCAGACTCTACGCATCGTTAAGTCTGGCAAGGGTGCCGTTACAGCTAAGGACATCCAAGTTAACGCTGATGTTGAGATCGTTAACCCTGACCACGTCATCGCTACAATCGACGAAGCCAAGGCTAAGCTAACTGTTGACCTAGTTGTCGAAGTTGGCCGCGGCTACCGCACCATCGAAGAAGGTGCAGCCAAGAAGGCTAGCGACATGATCGCTATCGACGCTATCTTTAGTCCAGTCTTGCGAGTACGTTACAAGGTTGAAAACACTCGTGTTGGCCAAGCTACTGACCTTGACCGTCTACTTTTGACTGTCGACACCGATGGTTCAATCACTCCTCAAGATGCCTTTGAAGAAGCTTCAGCAATTCTAGTTAACCAATACACCGCACTAGCCGGTAAGACTCGTGTAGTTGTTAACGAAACTCCTGCTGAAACAGCTGGTTCCGGCGAAGGTGAATTTGGCGGCGACATGCTCGGCGAAGAAACCACTGCTCTTAGCACTTCAATCGAAGACCTAAACCTATCAGCTCGTACAACTAACGCGCTAATTAACAACGACATCCACACCATCCGCGACCTGTTTGCACTCAACGACGCTGAGCTGCGTGACCTCAAAGGTTTCGGCAGCAAAGCTCTTGATGAAGTCAAAGAAAAGCTAGCGGAGTTGGAGCTTTAGATGCACCGCCACGGATACCAAGGTCGTAAACTAGGTCGCGAGCGTGACCAACGCCGTGCGCTTATCAAGGGTCTTGCTGACTCTTTGATTAAGTACGAGTCTATAGAGACGACCTTGCCTAAGGCTAAGGAAGTTGTTCCTTACCTAGAGAAGCTAATTACCAAGGCTAAGAAGGGCGACCTTCACAACCGCCGTCAGGTTCTTAGTGGCTTGCAAACCGTGGCTAGTGCCCACAAACTCGTTGACGAGATTGCACCTAAGCTATCCGGCCGTGTCAGTGGACACTTGCGTATTGTTAAGACTACGACTCGTCGTGGCGACAACGCCCAGCTAGCCCGCGTTAGCTTTGTTGATGACCTCAAGTCTGCACCTGTTGCTAAGGCTGCTGTTCCAGCTGCCAAGCAAGCAGCTTCCGCTAAACCTGCAACTACTGCAAAAGCCAAGCCAGCTACAGCAAAAGCCGCAGCCAAAGCTCCTGCCAAGAAACCTGTAGCTAAGAAGCCAGCCGCCAAAGCTACCAAGAAAGAGGCTAAATAATGAAAACTTATAGCGCTAAGCCAACTGACGTAGAACGTCAATGGTACATAATCGACGCCAGCGAAGCACCCCTAGGCCGTGTCGCCACCAAAGTAGCAACTCTACTAACTGGCAAGGGTAAACCACAGTTCACCAAACACATCGATTGCGGTGACTTTGTAGTCATCATCAACGCTAGCAACCTTGTTGTTACCGGCGACAAGATGGACAGCAAGACTTACTACAAGCACAGTGGTTTCCCAGGTGGCCTCAAGGAGACTAGTCTTCGTGAGAAGCAGGCTCAAGACCCGACCTTTGCTATCACTAAGGCAGTCCGCGGCATGCTCCCTGTTAACCGTCTACGTGATGGTCGTCTACTACGTCTAAAAGTTTACGGTGATGCAGAGCACAACCATGCCGCACAAAAACCAGTTCTTATCTCAGTAAAGGATGTTAAATAATGGCTAAAGACAGCTACTTCTACGCAATCGGTCGCCGCAAGAGCGCTACTGCTCGTGTTCGTCTTCAGGGCGGCAAGGGTGCGATCACAGTTAACGGCAAGCCAGCAGATGAGTACTTTGCATCTAGCAAGTACCAACTAGCCAAGCTTCAGCAGCCATTCACCGTACTCGATAAGGTCAACAAGTTTGACGTTAGCGTTGTTGTATCTGGTGGTGGCCACGACGGTCAAGCCGAAGCCATTCGCCTCGGCATCGCCAAAGCCTTCGTAATCATGACTCCAGACCTCAAAAGCACACTTAAGCGCGCCGACCTATTAAGCCGCGACTCGCGCGAAAAAGAGCGCAAGAAGTTCGGTCTTAAGGGTGCTCGTAAGCAACGTCAGTTCACCAAGCGTTAGTCTTACTTTAGACAGCCCTCTAACACCTCTAGCTTAAGCAAGTTTGACATAACTTGACACAGTGTGATATATTAGCCCTTATGTCAAGTACAAGCAACAACTGTCAAAAGTGGTTTATCGGCCGTCACCGTAGCGGTTTGTTTGTTGTGCATATATAAATATTTTAGAGCCAATGAACAAGCCGCCACAACAGGCGGCTTTTTAAATTGTATTCAATAATAACAAATCACAGACAGTGATTAAATCTCAAAGGAGAAACAAATGAATAATTTACAAGAATCAGTAAGCAATAAACCGGCTATGCCGGATGCGGTCATGCTTATGGCAGACCCGCAGACTAGTACAGAAGCAACTCAAGTCTACCAAGACGATGATTCGGCAACGGCGCAGTTAATACTCAAGGAGTACGCCCCGCAGACAGCGGAACAACAACTTCAGGCTAAAATCGGCAACATATTGGTCGTTAAGCCCCCTAAAAGTGGTACTTACTTCGTGCCAACGGACGTATTGGGTTAAATATGGGCTCACTAACTTCTACTTACAGCTGGCAATCCGGCACTTGGCGTGGCGGAGTATTTGTCGTGTTCTAAGAACACATAACAAACAGACAAACTCCGCCCGATAGGGCGGTTTTTTATTTAAAGAGTAATTTAGGAGAAATATAATGAAAAATAATTTAAATGTTTGTGTCGTTGCAGGCACACATGGTGACGAGTACGTGTTCGGATCCACAGTACAAATGTTTTTGGAAGCAGAATTGCGTCGTGGAGAAGCTTGCATGTTAATTGGTAATCCAAAGGCGTCGCAGGCCCAGACTAGATTCGTAGATAGCGACCTAAACCGTGCTTTTGGCGGTGATGGAACTGGCTATGAGGCCGAAAGAGCAGAGGAAATCAAAGAACTGTTTGCTCAGGAAGAGTTTACGCATGTCATTGACCTGCACACTTCCCCGACCACTCATAGCATTGTTCCCATCTTACCAGCAGGTCTAGAGGGATGTGTTGGGCCAGAAGCCGACCGTGTTATAAACGCGCTTCCACATATCGGTAGTGTAGTAGAATTGCACCAAACCTATAAGCCTTATTCGCTGATCTCAGCGTTGGGGCAGGGCGGAATAGCCCTAGAGTGCCCAAGGAGAATACTCGATGATGAATATTCAAGAATAGTTGCTGACGGCATTCTATCTCTGATTCGGGGGGAAACTTTTCCTGCTACTGAGAGAAATATTTACAAAGCATATGGGTATATTGGCCTTGAAGAAACCTTGGCAACTAGGCCGTTTGATGATTTCAGGCCATTGCCGAACGGAGGCCAGTCGTTCGTGGCTGATCCAGATACATATGCCGAGATGGGGTATGGCTATCAAGGAATGCGGGTTCAGCTTGCCGGAGTAAGGAAAATATAGCTATGTCTAGCAATCAATTTGTAGGATATAATAGGGGTAATCATCATGAGTAAACCTGTAATCTTAACTGGAATTAGGGCCAATAACGACCTCCATATAGGTAATTATTTGGGGGCATTGTTGCCACTGGTTGATATGGCTAAGCAGAAGTCAGGAGAATATCAGATTAATTTGTTTGTGCCTGATCTCCATAGCTTTACAACGCCGATTGATCATGGCTCGCTTCATGCTGCTATCACGCAAAACTTACGTGTCTTTGCCGCGGCCGGACTACCTCTGGACAATGCTGACGTACAGTTGTATCGACAGAGTTATGTTCCGGCGCATAGCGAGCTGACTATAATTCTTAATTCATTTTCAGGATTCGGCGAGCTAAGTCGAATGACGCAGTTCAAAGACAAGGCATCAAAGCTGGGAGATGATCGCATTAGCTTAGGGCTCTTCGACTACCCAGTCCTAATGGCCGCCGACATCCTCCTGTACGGCGCAACTTACGTTCCCGTCGGTGATGACCAGTCACAGCACCTAGAGTTTACGAGAGACATTGCCGAGCGCATGAACAAGAAGTTCAACCAAGAACTTTTTGTGATTCCTAAGCCGGTTAAGGGGCAGCACGCCTTCTTTGGCAAAGACCAAGGGCTGCGGATCAAGGACCTAGCAGACCCAACTAAAAAGATGAGCAAATCTGATGATACCGGCAAGGGCGTGATATTCATGACCGATACACCGGAGGAGGCTCGCAAGAAAATTATGTCAGCCACAACAGACAGTCTTGGCAAGATTAACTACGACCGCGATAACCAAGCTGGCATCGTCAACTTACTTGATTTACTGGCGTTGTTCAGCGATAGAGGCATTGAAGCCGTAAAGCAAGAGTACGTAGGCCAAGAACAATATGGACCACTCAAAACAGCAGTGGCAGACGTGATTGGTGCATTTTTGGCTGACTTCCAGACCAAGCTTGAGCAGGTCGACGAGCAAGCGATCCAAAGCAAGCTAGAGGACTCAGAAAATCAGATGAACGAGCAGGCTAACGCAACGCTTCTTAAAGTTCAAAAAGCCGTCGGCTTAAGGTCATAATATGAGCAATCTCGAGATCAGCAGGGCGGAGCGCCTTGATCAGTATGTGGTCAGACACAACCCTAGCGTTAGTCGTAGCTTTGCCGTCAGGATGATCGAAGATGGTGATGTCGTTGTTAACGGTGAGCCGCAGACCAAGGCTGGCTACAAAGTTCGCGAAACCGACAAGATTAAGATCGATTTTGATGAGTCCAAGACAATTGTCTTTCCTGAGATAGAGCTACCAATTATCTACGAGGACAATGACTGCGTCGTCATTAACAAGCCAGTCGGGCTGCTAACTCACAGTAAAGGTGCCTTCAATCCTGAGGCTACGGTGTCTACATGGCTAAGAAGTCGTATGAAAGCCCCGGAAGGCCAAAGAGCAGGCATTGTTCACCGTCTAGACCGTGCAACAAGCGGCGTAATGATCTGTGCCAAGACTCCAGAAGCGCTCAGCTGGCTGCAAAAGCAGTTCTCTCAACGTAAGGTCAAAAAGAGTTATTACGCGGTTGTTGAAGGTGTTATGAAGCAGCCAGAGGCAATCATAGACATGCCAATAGAGCGCAATCCCAAAAAGCCACAAACCTTCCGAGTCGGCAGCAATGGCAAGTCGGCTTTGACTCACTATAAAGTCATTAAGACCAGCGACCGATACAGCCTGCTAGATCTTAAGCCAACCACGGGCAGGACGCACCAGTTGAGAGTTCATCTAGAGCACTTGGGTCACCCGATTGTTGGTGACACATTTTATGGCGGCAGCAAGGCCGAGCGGCTATTCCTGCATGCGGCTAGTCTAGAGATCACTACGCCCAGCCGCGAGCGTAAAGTGTTTGAAGTCCCCATCCCTAAAGATTTTGGAGAGCTACTAAAGTCATGAAAGGACTAGTGCTACATCCTTTGACTCGTCAGCAGCTAGAAGGAGTAGTTGTGGCACCTTCGCACGCTACAGTATTAATTGGCCCAACAGGCAGTGGCAAGCAAACATTGGCCACAAAATTAGCCGAGTCAATCCTAGGTCTCACGCCAGAGGGCCTCAACGACTATCCATACAAAATGATCATCCGCTCAGAAGAAGGCAAGGCAATTGGGATCGAAGCTGTGCGCCAACTAGAGCACTTCTTAAGCCTGAAGGTGCCAACAAACACCGAACACAACCGCGTGATCATAATAGAAGATGCCCACCAGCTCACAACAGAGGCCCAGAACGCACTACTAAAGACGCTAGAAGAGCCGCCCAAAGGTACGATTATCATAATGAGTGCCAGTCACGAGCAGTCGTTGCTGCCGACCATACGTTCACGCGCTCAGGCTATTAATGTGAAAAGGCCGGACCAAGAGTCAATTCTGACCTACTTTGCTGATCGTAACTTTGGTCAGGCTGATATTAAACAGGCTTATGCAATCAGTGCGGGGTTAGTTGGCTTGATGGATTCTCTGCTAGAAGAAGAGGAGCATCCGCTGACTCTAGCAACAGCAAAGGCACGACAATTACTGAGCCAATCGGCATACGAAAGACTCCTAAATGTAGACGAACTAGCCAAAAACCGCGAGTTAGCTATAAATACAGTAGCGATCTTGCAGCAAATGGCACATGTTAGTCTGCAATCAGCCAGCGGAAAGGCAGCCCTCAAATGGCAATCGATACTGTCTGCTAGCTACAAATGCGCCGAAGATTTGTCAATGAGTGGCCAGCCCAAGCTAGCCCTGACAGAACTAATGCTCAATCTATAAAGTCATGGTAAAATATACATACAAATGTACGCTTTATTAATAGTCGTGGTTTTTGCTGTTTTGGCTTATATTAATGGCCAGATCCGTGATGACGAGTTTGCCAACGTATCTCGCAAGGTCGGCGATCGTCTTGGTAAGCTTTGGGACATTGCTCACCAAGGCATGCGTGAGAACCGCTTTTTGCGCGCCGAGAAGGCCCTACTTACAATTCTTAAGATTGACGAAAAGAACGCCGCAGCCTATAACCGCCTAGGCATCCTCTACGCCAAGCAAAAGGAATATCGTGACGCTATTGACTGTTTTGAGATTGCCTCCAGCATCGAGGCCACTCCTTCAAGCCTACACAACCTAGGGCTTATTTATTACGAAACCGAAAACTACGAGAAGGCCGCTGTCGCCTTTGAGCAGGCACTCAAGCTAGAAGACAATCTTGCCGCTCGCCACGTGGCCTACGCCAAAGTTCAGGAGAAGTTAGGGAACGATAAGATGATGTTCTTGGAGCTTGAGAAGGCTGCAGAGCTCGAGCCTAACCGCGAGACCTTCACACTACTCCTAAAGGCCTACACCAACCACGGTATGGAAGCCGAAGCCGATCTCATTGCCGATCGCCTCAAGAAGCTCAAAGTGCCTGCTGGACGACCACGTCGGATCCTTCGTCCTCGTCGCGTAGTGGTTTAACTAAGCTAAAGAGCTGCTTTTTCATGGGCAAGTGGCCAAGGATTAGGTGTACAACCCTGCATGCCTATTGATTGCTGTTGCATTACTGGAGCCGGCTGTCCCGAGCCTGAGCAGTATCGGTGGTAGAACCCAAACCAATGTCCGGTTTCATGATTGATTACCATGTTTCGATAATCGTCCAAGCTACTGCCGGTTGCGTTCCAAGCATCGCTGCCCAAACGCCAACGGTCAAAGTTAATAACGACATTTGGTGTCACTGCACAGCTCCAAGTTGAGTCACAGATTGCGCCGAAACTTGGCATAAGCTCTGCTGCACTCAGCCAAACCGTGAAGTTACAGCCAGATGCAACTTCTGCAAAACTGTTTGTACCGCCGAGCGACCAACCCCGTGGATCTGCATAGACAGATGCTAACTTGGCCCTAAATTCGGGCATATTGCCTTCATCAACGCCTTTTGCAGCAACGCAGTAGGTGTAGGTTCGGCTAGGTGTAGCAACTGGCTTGGGCGTAGGAGCTGGGGTCGGTGCTGGTGCAGGCGCCGCAACTACGGGTTTAGGTTTTGGTTTAGTGGGTTTGGGCTTGCTTGGTTTTTTTTGAGGCGGCTCAGTTTTAAAAATTGATGTTATTTGTGGAGGTGCCAAGGTGCCGTTACTAAATTGATTATGATATGGCAAGATGACAATTCCGAAGATAACGGCGAGCAGCAATACTAAAGATTCTTTGAGTATCTTCTTCATGACTTTTTAGGCTTAAGAATGATAATTCCCGTCATAATAGAATTGGTGACTATCATTGCGAGCGAGTGAAGTGTAGTAGCTATATTGTAAGATTGTAGCGAAAATAGTGTCAAAACGTGTCGAGTTACGTTGGCTCCATACAAAATAGGTGTTTCGGACTCGGGATGTTGCCATGTTTTGCGAATTGTTGGCGCAAAGGCGATTAGATCAATTGAGACGGCAATTATCACTGATATCGTAGGATCATCGCTAAGAAGCCAAGGAATTAAGCCCAGTAAGGCCGCTATTAAGAAATACTTATCTGCTTTGCGAACGTACTTGAAACCATACTGTATCGAGAAAAAGAAAATAATTATCGTAAAGCAAAGCGCGACTGCAGCAGGCAGCGCTCCAATGCCCGCTCCCTTGGCAATCTGGCCAAATAAAGTTATACCGGACACAATGGTCCAAACCAGCCACGTGTAGGGATGGGGCTTTACTCGCTTGGTAAAGCAGTCCCTAAGATAAGGCAAGTTACCAGCAATAGCTATCAGGGCGGCAACGATTGCCAGTGCTTCCTTCATAGCTATAGTTTATCAGCCAAAGGTATCTCTGTAGTCACCCAAATGTCGTCGTCTTTGCACTCGTAATAGAATCTGTCGTACTCTTTAAAATCGTTGCCAGTTTTGAGGTTATTTGTAACTTCATGACGAAATTCATGCATTGACTTGTTACATTTAGGGCAGTTCATAACAATAGTGTATCAAAGTTGGTGCAGGGTGAAGGATTCGAACCTTCGAAGGCTAAGCCAGCAGATTTACAGTCTGCCCTCGTTGACCGCTTGAGTAACCCTGCGCGCAAAATCTATGGAGCCACCTGTCGGATTCGAACCGACGACCCTCAGTTTACAAAACTGATGCTCTAACCAGCTGAGCTAAGGTGGCATTTTGTTAATACTAACAGTGATCAAGTGTAGCAAAAACAGAGAGAATTTGCTACTATTGTTTAGTTATTCAACAGAAAAAGTACGCCACCTTAGCTCAGGGGTAGAGCGCATCCATGGTAAGGATGAGGTCTTGGGTTCAAATCCCAAAGGTGGCTCCATGCTAATCAAGACGCTTGTGGATAACTAAGCGTTAGCCTGTTGACAAAAGCATAACAGGCTATTATGATGACCTTTAGGTAAGTATAAATCCAAAAGAAATATGCTTACAAATTGTCCTTCTTGCAAGAAGAAAAACAGGAATACCAGTTTGATCAACTGGTATTTTTGTTTGAAGAGGATGTTTACAATCTGTTACGTATCTGTTAGGATAGATGTAACTAAGTTTTATCAATTAAATAAGGCATAAGATGGCAAAAAAAGGCGATAAGCGCAAAATCATCGGTATGATCAGTGAAGAGAGCGGCGAGCGCATCTATTACACTACCAAAAACACTATGAACACGCCTGACAAGCTATCTCTTAAGAAGTACAGCCCGAAGCTTCGCAAGCACGTAGTCTTTACAGAGACCAAGAAGAACCTTGGCCGCAACGAAGCTCCTAAGCGCTAAGGCGCCCTAACTCTTACTCAAGTCTAATAAAGTATTAACCATCTCGGCGTGTGCCCATACTAAAGGCGTTACACCAAGTGTTTCGCCGGTCTCAGGATCGAACTGCTCTCCTAGGGCGCCACTTGGTAATTCACGCTGCAAGGACCAGTCTAGAAGCTCACGAGCCTTATCCGTCTGTCCGGCGGTTGTGTAGTATTGAGCTAGCCATAAAGTGCCAATTATCCAAGGGTTACCTTTAAACTGTTTTTTGGTCAGAAAGTAATTGTCGTACTCGTACCTCAAGACACCACCACTCGGGGAGCTGTTTAGTAGTCGCTCCTCGACATGCTTGACCGTTCCAAGCAGACGCTCGTCATCAAGTCGTAGACCGGCATACATGTAAGGGCCGTACAGGCTAGAAATGTCCAATGTATCGTCATACTGAATATCGCCATTCTCAAGTAGTAAGAAACCTTTACGGAAGTAGCCGTCGGGATGATAAAGCTTATCAAGGTTCTGCTTGATGCTGTCAGCGACTTTGGCCCATTTGCTAGCTTCTTCTGGGCTGTCAAAGGTTATCGCTAGCTTGGCAGCAGCATTAAGACCAGCTATAACTGTACATACAGTGTAGGTGGTTGTCAGGAACTTCTCCTCCCAGAGGTCGTAACTGGCGTGGGGTAGACCTGTGGCATCGTCTATAAAGCCAGTCATCCATGTCGCACAAGGCTTCACAAAGGTATTGAACAGGTGCTCGACAGAGTTGCGATCGTCTGGATTTGCCTCAAAGTACTCACCGATCATGAATATAACGCTAGCCGTTTCGTCCTGTTGGATGGCCAACTCTTGTCTTTTGCCATGGATTAGAGGGTGCCAAGTGCTACCAATAGCCCGATCAGGCTGGTACTTGTGCATTAGATAGCCATCCGGATGCATTGTGTCCCGAGCAAATTCCAAAAAGGCTTTGGCTTCATCAAAGTGGCCTAATCGTATCAGCGGCCAAAGAGCGTAGGCAGCATCACGTGGCCAACAGTAGCAATAGTAGTCGCGGCCATAGTTAAATATGCTTGAATCGCCGCTAGCAAGTACTGACCCTCGTTCATCGCAATGAGCCTTAATTATTAAAAGGCTATGTTGTAAGCTGCGTTTATGAAAGTCTGGAATAGTTATTCCGTTACCATGTAGCCACTTCTGCCAGTCTTGTCTGATCAGTTGCATACGATCAGACATTGGCTTGGCCTTGAACTCATTGTGAATCTTGGCTGCATCGGTCTGGCTACTGGCAGCCACAATCCAATAGTCTAGTTCGGTGCTCGAGCCGCTCTTGAGCCTCTTCTGAAATCGAATCACACTATCAACGCCACCGTGCTCGACTGGATTGCCTGACAGTTCGCCATCGGTAGCGTCTAAGAACGTACCAGCTTTGCCTTCAATGCCGTAATTGCCAACAGCATACTGGTCAAAAGCTTGGTCATCGCTAAATTTGCCAGCGATCAGCAGGCAGTACCGACCTTTATAATCAAGAATGTAGTGATCATCTGGTACATAAATGGCTGTGTCGGCTCGACCGGCGCGTGATATCTGGAAGACTTGGTGCATAAACAATCTGACGTCCCGCTCATGGTCAGAAGCATTGGAGATAGTAATGTGCCTGACAAGGGCGTTATATTCGTTGTCTATGTAATCTTGCAGGAGCAGGCTGATGCCAAGACTCTCTGAATGTAGCTTGATGCCACTGATCAGCGCATCGATCTCAAAATCGACGTCAATGTCCCAAGTTCCATCATCAGTCCAACTAAACTGGCCATCAACCCAGACTCCTATCTTGTGCTGACTGCTGCGGGCTGTCGTCAAGTTCTCTAGTCCAACGTAGGGGTAGTAGAAGTCGTGAACCAAGCCACGTTCGTCAAGGCCGACAAAAAGCCGACCGTTACTGAGCACTACCGGCCGGCCCACGTCAACTCCTTGGTCATATCTCTATACCTTTCTGAGCCAGTCGAAACTTAACGTCGCGGAATGCGTTCATAAAGTTTATGTAAGCCTCATAAGGTGTGTCATACGGGCTGAAGTAGGCGTGAATGTCACCATCGTTAAACCATTTCGTACACATGTAGTAAAAATGGTCCGATGTCTGTAGTCGACGCCAATCTTCTATCAGTTCAAGATCGTTGCTGCTCAGAATTTTGTCACGTAGGCCGTATAAGGAGTTAATTGACGTCGATTGAATGGCATTGCCAAGCCATGCCGACAGATCGCGCTCAGTATCAGCCCACGTTACTGTGTGCGGAACATCTACCCGATCAACAGGCTCGAAGTTGTCGATAGCTTCGCTGACCGTCATAAAGGTGTGGCCTTCGGTCTTGAGCCATTCTTTGGGCAGGTGCTCTAAGAACCCAAAGATGCCAGATTCGTGCCACTGGTGTTCGCCGAAGGTTTCGTAGTCCATAAACAGGTTAAAGTTGGTGCCATCACCATCTTCGCTTAACCAGTGCGCGAACTTGTCAGCCGTTAGGGGCCATTCTGACCAGTTGCTATCGCCAAAACGGAAGGCAATATCGTCGCTAAGCTTATAGTTCTTCATTAGTAGCCGGATATTGTCAGTGTATGTCGGCTGATAAACAAAATTGGGGTTTCTCCAGCCTAATATTGGATCCCAACCTTCGGCTAGCACGCCCTTATAGCCTGCCTTATCAGCCCAGTAGGCTAGATCGTTGTTATATGCCAGCTCAGTGTTACGGAAGACTTGCGGTGTTTGGCCAAAGACTTCTTGCACCTTTCGTTTATGCATATCAACTTGCACCTCAAACTCCTCACGTGAGTAAAAGAAGGCTAGGCTGTGGTGATACGTCTCGGCCACTATCTCGACGCGCCCAGTCTCTGTGAGTCGCTTGAATGACTCTAGTGATTCTGGAGACCAGCGCTCTAGCTGTTCTATAACAGTGCCAGTTATCGACAGGCTGACCTTGAAGTCGGGGTTCTCGTTGAGAAGTTGTAGCAAGCGAGCGTTGGTAGGTAGATAAGACTTCTCGGCAACCTTTTTGAGGATACGTTCGTTGCTAGTGTTTTCGTCGTAAGGCGCGTCGAAGTAATTGTGGTTTACGCCACTGTCAAAAACCGTGTAATGGCGGATTCGGTATGGCTGGTGAACATGAAGATATAAAACAATCGCCTTGTTCATGCTGCGACTCCGGACAGATGTTTGTCGTAGATGTTTTTGATTTTGCTGCTGGCGTCGTGCCATGACAATTTTTCGTATTCTTGGTAGGCATTTCGCCATAATTCGTAACCTAGCGAGTCGTTTTGGACAACGGCAGTGATTTGGTTGGCCATTTCGTCGATGTCCCAATAGTCGACCTTGAGACAGTTGTTGATAATCTCGCTGACTCCAGATTGCTTGCTAAGAAGTGCCGGCGTTCCGTAGCCAATAGCTTCCAAAGGGGTTAGCCCAAAGGGCTCTGATACAGAAGGCATGACAAACAAATCGCCAATTGCAAAGGCGTCGCGCCAGTTCTTGCCGCGTTGGAAGTCAGTAAATAGGACATTCTCACCGATGCCTAGCTCAGCTGCTAGCTCAATAAGCTCGTAGTACTGTTCGCCGCTGCCAACAATCAGGAACAAGGTCTTTGGGTTTTTCTCAACAACTATTTTTGCTGCTCTTAACAGGTTGGGTAGACCCTTTTGAATGGTCAGACGGCCAACGTTTACAACTACGCGGTAGCCTAAGGCGCGCATGGCCGTCAGGTAGTGGTAGGCGTTTTGGTCATCAAGCGGCTCAATACTGGCAGTGTCCATGCTGTTGTGTACGACCTCAATCTTGTCAGCTGGCACACCGTAATCACGAATGATTGCTCGCTTGGTATGCTCACTGACGGCAACAACTTGGTCAGCCATGTGTAGGGCAATCGCCTCGATCTCGCGCACCGCAGGGTTGCCGTGCGGACTGCCGGCACGGTCGGATTCGACTGAGTGAACATGTAGCACAATAGGGCAGTTCTTGATTTGTTTAACGCGCAAAGCTGCCCTAAATGTCAGCCAGTCATGAGCATGTACAATATCAAACTCACGCTCGTCAACAAGTTGTGCCACGGCATGCTCGTATAGCTGTTGCTGATCATGGATATTAAGCCATTGCTCGGTACCATCCTCAAGAATGTATTTGTAGCTGTCATAGGCAATACCGGAGCTTATAACGCTCGCGACGCCCTGCGGATGAGCAGCTGTAATGTCCATAAAATCTATATCGTGCTCGCCAGTATATGGCAGTACAAACTCGATATCGAGGCCTTGAGTTGATAGGGCTTTGCAGAGCTGATAACACGCTATCCCCAATCCGCCACTGTTGTGCGGAGGCAATTCCCACCCAAGCATTAATATTTTCATCGGCCTCATTTGAGCTATCGCTCTTTTTAGTTTTACCTTTGTTTTAGTATAAGGTTTATAGCCCCATAGCACAAGCGTCTTAACAGATGAAATTATATGCTAAATACTTGTTTTTGTCTAGGTCGCAGAAAGTGCTACTTTTTCTTAAGCTTGGTCTGGTCTAATTTAAGGCCTGTGACAAAGAAGTAAATCAAGGCAGATACAGCTAGCAGTGTGATTAGAGATGAAGCGATTAGGCCCCACAAAATTGTCATTGAGCGGTCGCCGGCTGTGATCGTAAACTTGGCAGCTGATAAACCATGAGTGTCACCAATGATAAAGCCAATAATTGGATCGACCAACCCTTTAACGATAGCTGTTACGGTAAGTCCGACTTGCGCCCCGATTGCTAGACCTACAGCAAGCCCTACGACGCCCTGTTCCTTTATGAATTCTATAAAGCCTTTAAGCTGTTTGCTCATAATTCTCCAATTTCAGATAAGTCTTGGCAGGGGCACGTGGAATCGAACCACGATCTAAGGTTTTGGAGACCTTTATACTAACCGTTGTACTATGCCCCTATGAACATGGCAGGCTCTATCATAAGCCAAAACGTAAGAATTGTCATCTGTTTATGCTTTCAAAAACCTTCAAAATCTGCTATACATAAATACACTATGGCCAAACTCTACCCATCCAAACCCTTCCTATTGTTGTTTTACGGATATCCGGGCGCTGGCAAAACCTACTTTGCTAGACAGTTTGTTGATAACGTTCAGGCCGCACATTTGCAGTCAGACAAGATACGTGGCGAGCTTTTTGAGGCACCAAGGTATGACAAGCAAGAGAACGATATTGTCGAACAACTTATGAACTACATGACAGAAGAATTTTTGTCTGCCGGCTTAAGTGTCGCGTACGATGTTAACGCTATGAGAGTCAAGCAGCGCCGTGCACTTTACGCCATGGCTCATCGTCTTGGCGCTCAGCCTTTGCTAGTTTGGTTCCAGATGGATCCTGATACAGCCTTTTCTCGCAACATCAAGCGTGATCGTCGACGCGCTGATGACAAATACGCCGCTGCTTTAGACCGAACAACTTACGAAGGTGTTCTTGGCCATATGCAGAATCCTTCACAGAACGAAGACTACGCCGTCATTAGTGGCAAGCACTTGTTTAACATGCAGCAGAGCGCCGTGATCAGCAAGCTCCGCAGCAAAGGTGTTCTTGGCCACGAAGAGACTAGTTCTCGCGTGATTAAGCCCGGTCTCGTTAACCTAGTTCCTAAAAACCAAGGCCGCTACGACGCAACTAGGCGCAATATCTCGATTCGTTAATGACCGAAAGGTCGATAGAATGCCAAGTAAAGAATTTATGCTCGACGACATAGTCGTCACCATTTATAAGCGTAAAACCAGCCGCAATTTGAGGTTGAGCATAACTCCAACCGGCAAGGTGCGTGTCAGCATACCGATCTGGGCGCCATATAGTGCCGGTCTTAGGTTTGCTAGGTCGCGGCAAGCGTGGATACTCGACCAACACAGCCCTCTGGCAAAGCTAATCGATGGCCAAGCCATAGGCAAAGCCCATCACCTTAAGTTTATTCCAAAGACAGGCGCGGTAAAGGTGGCTAGCCGAGTCAGCGAAAATTCGGTAACTATAACGTATCCGAGCCAACTCCAAGCCAGTGACGATGAAGTCCAGAAGGTAGCGCGCAAGGCGTGCTTTAGGGCTCTACGTGCACAGGCCGAGCAGTTATTGCCGCAACGCCTTGAGACGCTGGCTACGGTCCACGGTTTTGAGTATAAAAGTGTTAGTATCAAGCGGCTCAAAAGTCGCTGGGGTAGCTGTGATCATCAGAAAAACATTGTGCTTAATCTGTTTTTGATGCAACTGCCATGGGAGCTGATTGACTACGTGCTGCTGCACGAATTGACTCACACAAACATACTTCGACATGGTAAAGACTTTTGGCAGGCAATGGACAAAGTTCTCCCCAGCACGGTACAGCTAAAAAAGCGGCTTAGAGACCAGCAGCCAATCTTAAGCGGTTTCGGTCAAAGCGACAATTCTGTGGCATAATAGACCTAGAATGAAATCCAAGCCCAAAGCAGGCAACACAAACAGCAAAAAAGAGCAGCTCGAGCACCAAAGGCTGGCCAGCCTGATTAATAGCATGGCTGATGCAGTGATTGCAGTTGACGAGAACGTCAAGATTGTCATGTTTAACGGTGCTGCGCTCAATATTTTGGACGTTAATTCTATCAAGACTGGCAGCAGCTTGGGCGAGTTATTTAAGCCCATAAACAAGGTCAACAGGCCTCAAGACATTGTTGCGATGATAAAGGATATTAAGACGCCGATTACAAGTCGTGATCTGCGTCTGCAGTACTCTGACGGTAGCTACATAAACCTATACCTTAGCGTTGCACCGGTACATCTTGGCTACGGTGATACGGGCGAGCGTGGCTTTGTATTATTGATTAGGGATATTACACGAGAGAAATCTTTAGAAAACGAACGTGACGAGTTTATCAGCGTAGTTAGTCATGAACTAAGGACGCCAATTGCAATTGCCGAAGGCAATCTAGGCAATGCACAGTATATTGCCGAAAATACCGGCGACATAAACTCTATAAAGCAGGCACTCAAGGATGCGCACAATCAAGTGCTGTTTTTGTCAGACATGATTAATGATCTATCGACTCTGAGTCGGGCAGAACGAGGCAAATTAGAAGTAGACGTAGTTGCGATAAATGTCCACGATCTCATCACTCAACTAGCCAGAAGTTACGAGCCCCAAGCTGAAGCCAAAGGCCTTAAAATTAAGACGGTACTTGACTCTCGTCTTGAGCTGCTCCACTCCAGCGAGCTATATGTCAGGGAGATTTTGCAAAACTTCATCACAAACGCCATCAAGTACACCAATAAAGGCCACATAACGATACAGGCTGATGCGGTACACGGTGGTGTTAGGTTTAAGGTTCAGGATACCGGAATCGGCATATGCAAGGGTGACCAAGAGCAGATCTTTGATAAGTTCTTTAGGTCTGAGGACTTCAGAACACGTAAAGTTAACGGAACTGGTCTTGGCCTTTATGTGACCATGAAGCTGACTAGGTTAATAAATGCTGAGATCGAACTTAATAGCGAGCTAGACAAGGGCTCGACGTTCACTATCTTTATACCTGACTTGCGCCAAACTTAGCTTAAGCTTTTGGCAAGCTTGGCAGAACGCGCATGATCGGGATACAAACGTTGCGACCCTTCCAGATAACTTCGGAGAATTCGTATTGCCACATTGAGTAATTGAGCAACCAAATGTCATACAACGCCGCCACCCAGACTAGTCCTTCAGCCCTGTAGAGTGGCTGTCTAAAAGTGAGTTTCACAATCTTGCTGTAGGCTACTGACTGCAGTGTTAATGCAAAACCGACAATAGCAGCCAAGCCCCAGACTTGAGTCAAGAGAGCAGATATTAGTATGAAGATTGGCCAGACAAAGATGACAAATTCGGCAAGGCTGAGCAAGACAATGAGTTCTGGTCGACGATGTAGCTGCGGATAACGGGTTCTGATAGCTGTCGCTTGCTGATCAGCGGGCTGCTTGTGGCTACTGATTGCCATTGCCGCGCTAGACTGCAAGAAGCTGTAGCCGTCGTTGTGGCTGGCTGTTTGATGCGCAAAGTAGCTTTCTGGGACAGGTTGTCTTGTGATGGCAGCAAAGCCACCGGCTGCCTCTAATGATCTGGCTGCAATCAGCCAACAGCTACTCAGGACCGGTGGTCTTTTGAAAAGTCTCCGTGGCAGGGCCAGCTCCCATGTGTAGCGATTTGGTTGGGTCAGCAAGTGGGCGACGTTAAGCTGTTTGGGTACCGAGTTACTTGGAATTAGGCTAATCATGCTCTTTTGCTTTTGAAGCAGGGTTTCTACAAGAATGTTTAGACTGTCTGGCGTAAAGCGAATATCAACGCCACAGAAAAGTAGTAGCTCGCCACTAGCCGCTTCGGCAAGCTGGTGATAGCCGTAGTTCTTTGCTAGCCACTTAGTCGGCGGCTCCTTGCCAGCAATAAACCTAACTCCGTCATGCGCAAAACCTCGTATTATTTCTGGGGTGCGTTTGTTCTGCGAGCAATCGTCTAATACCAAGATCTCCAGCTTGGGATACTTGCTGGCTATCAATGACTGGAGGCAAGCCTCGAGATCCTCTGTCTCATTACGAGCCGGTATAGCAACCGTAAGGCTTGGGAGATCTTTGTCGGCGTATTTGCTAGTTATTTTGGGCGCCGTAGTTGTCCTGAGGTGACGCTGGGTAGAAGACAACAAGATGACAGCAGCAACAGCTTGGACTACAGCCACTATGTAAAAGAACGGTAACAATGTCAGATGATAGTAGCTGCCCAGCAGGGCTACGCCCATGTTCAATCCCTGAAGTGAAATTAACCAGAATACTGATCGCCGAGAAGAGTTGTATAAGTATTCTGGTCGGGTCCGGCCTTTGTAGATTCTAAGTAGGTTTATGGCTCGATACATACTTAGAATTGCCAGTATTACGATCCAAAGGCGTAAGTCGGTGATTAAAAGTGCAATCATCAGCAAACAGTTCAGGATGATCAATACAGCCGAGAACACTTTGCGGATTGGCCACAAGAAAGGTAGCCACAGCGAGAGCTCCAGCGCACACAAGGCTACAAATAAACTAAGCAAAAGCTCCATACGCCCTTAACTATAGCAAATTAAACTTGACCTCTGGTGCCTCTGCTGCTAAACTTGACAACAGTTGCCTACAGATTTATGTAGGCTTTTTAATTGGCAAATGATTTTGCTAGGAGTAAGTAGTGGCCGACAGTAAGCCAGCTAAGAAGCGTTTGGTTAAGAACCCAGAAACATTTCGTGAGCGTGCCATTAAAGCTGCCGAGACTTCGGACAAGCCTAAGCGTGCCGCACGTCTTCGTAAGGCTGGATCAAAAGCTACTCAACCAGTAGTCAAGCCTGCTCGCAAGGTTGCCTCAAGCAAGGTGTTTAAGCTTAAGCCATTTAGGATAATTAGGAAGGTTCTGAGCTTTATCGGCATAGTTATCTTCCCGTCCTACTTCCGCAACAGCTGGAAGGAGCTCAAGCTAGTAACATGGCCAAACTGGCAAGAAAGCCGCAAATTAACCTTTGCAGTTATCGTTTTTGCAATCATTTTTGGCGCAGCTATCGCAGCTGTCGACTGGGGTTTGGACAAGATATTTAAAGGCATTTTATTAAAGTAAAGATACGAGAGAATTATTATGAGCAGTATTAAGCGTTACGACACAACTAAGCAATGGTACGCTATTCACACCTACAGCGGTTACGAAGAAAAGGTTGCCGAGAGCATCCGCCAGCGCGCCGACAGTCTAGATATGAAGGACAAGATCTTTGAAGTTCTAGTCCCTAAGGAGAAGATGATCGAGATCAAGAACGGTAAGCGCCGCGTCGTTGAGAAGCGTATTTTTCAAGGCTACGTTCTGGTCCACATGAAGCTATCTGAGGATGCATGGTACATCGTACGAAACACTCCATCTGTCACTGGCTTTGTAGGTAGCGGCACAGATCCAACACCTATTGAGCAGGACGAAATCGAGAAGATTCAGAAGCGAATGGGCCTCGAACAGCCTAAGCACAAGATCGACTTTGCTATTGGCGAAGTTGTTAACATCATCGACGGTCCGTTCAAGGGCTTTGACGGTAGTATCAACGAGATTGACCCTGCTAAGGGCAAGCTAAAGGTCCTCGTCAACATGTTCGGCCGTGAAACACCTGTTGAACTTGATGGTCTTCAGGTTAAGCGAGTATAGCGTGCTTAAGCCCGATCAACTTGCTAACCAAACAGCTGCTCAACGGGATCAATTTCATGCGTTGGAATTTGCTATGCACGGGACACCAATTCCAAACTTAGCAGCGCTTGACCTAATACAGCATCCTGAATTACTTGAAGAAGAAATAAGCTTAGCCAGTCAGGCCATCGAGGCGGCGGAGAATCCAGAGCTAGGCAGGTCTGTTCCGGAAATTGTTGACGGTGCTAATGAGCGCCTTACCAAACTAGTAAGTTTGTTTGAGGCAAGTAGAGCAAGAGGCTATGGTGAGACAGATTTCGCTGGCCACACTGTCACACAGACTAATGCCGGCGATCATGCAGTACACATAAGACACGCTGGATCGGGTAGGCGAAGAACTAGAGCCAGCCGATAGACTAGACAACAGAGGTGAACTGTAGTACAATAGTTGGGTTACGCACTTCTGTCTTAAACAATTAATAAGAAAGGGAAGGAGAGGCTTGAGCATTGACTCGCCTCGAACCAATCTATGGCTAAAGTAGTAAAAGCAAATCTAAAAATGAAGATCAAAGGTGGCCAAGCCAGCGCGGCTCCACCGGTTGGTAGTACCCTCGGTCAGTATGGTGTTAACATGATGGATTTCATCCAGCCATTTAACGACGCGACCAAGGACATGCAAGGCCAAATGGTCACTGCCCACATCACTATTTTTGATGACCGCAGCATGGAGTTCCGTGTTGTAGGTGCGCCAACGGATGACCTTATTCGTGCCAAGCTTGGCATTCAAAAGGGTTCAGGCAAGCCTAACAGCGAGAAGCTGCCACAAAAGCTAAGCCAAAAGGATCTGCAAGAGATCGCCGAAGCAAAAGCTGGCGACATGAACGCTGAAGACGTCGAGTCTATCAAGAAGATGGTAGCCGGCACCGCTCGCAGTATGGGTGTAGAAGTAGAATAATGGGACGCGGCAACAGCCCTGATGGTCAGACCCCCCGAGTCACTGCAAGGCAGGATACCCATTTTAACGAGACACATGCGGGACCAGTCGACAAGCTTGAGTCGCTGAATCACCCGTCATTTAACGATATAGCTCAATTCATAGGAAAAGGTGTAGCCAAAACGATGGCAACTATAGTGAACCCTAAGAATCGTGAACACCGTAAAGGTCAGACAGATTAATAATTAATTTGTGGGAGGCCGATAAGGCCGTTCGTACCACGAAAGGAACAACACGATGGCAAAGAGTAAGAAAGAATTATTAGAAGAGGCAGCTGCGGCTGGCCTAGAGCTAACCGCTAAGAACACGATTGCAGAAATTCAAGCAGCACTTGATGGTCAAGCCGAGCCTTCAGAAGAGACTGCTCCAGCAGAAGTTGAAGCCGCTGAAGAAGCAGCAGCTGACGACAAGCCACTGGCTAAGTCAGGCAAGCGTAGCGCCAAGGCTCTAGATGAAGCCGAAGCTAAGCAAGCCAAAGAAGAGCGCAAAGCTAGCGGTGAAACCGAAGAGGCTAAGCCAAAAGCCCCCGTTATACCGACACGCTCACGTCTTGAGCGACGCGGTAAGCACTTCCGCAAGAGTGCCGAGCTACTAGAAGCCGGCAAGACTTACGAGCTTGAGAAAGCTATTGAGCTAGCCCAAAAGACAAGCCACGTTAAGTTTGACGCAACTGTTGAGATGCACATTAACCTCGGTGTTGACCCTCGTCATGCTGATCAGAACATTCGCGACAACCTAGTACTACCTGCTGGTACTGGCAAGACGGTCAAAATCGCTGTCTTAACGGACGACGTAGCAACTGCTAAGAAAGCTGGTGCCGATATCGCAGGTGCTGACGAACTATTCGCATTGCTTGATAAGGGCAGCATGGACTTTGACGTTCTGATCTCTACTCCAACACTTATGCCCAAGCTAGGTAAGTATGCCCGCGCACTAGGTCCTCGTGGCCTTATGCCTAACCCTAAGAGCGGTACGGTTACGACTGACATCGATAAAGCTGTTTCCGAAGCCAAAGCTGGTAAGGTTGAGTATCGTGTTGACAGCACCGGTATCGTTCATCTTGGCGTTGGTAAAGTAAGCTTTACTGCCCCACAACTTCTAAAGAACATTCAGGCTGTCTTGGCTAGTATTAAGGCCAATAAGCCCCAGAGCGTTAAAGGCGTCTACATCAAGGCTATTCACCTTACGACTAGCATGGGCCCTTCTGTAACCGTCGATTTAGTAAGTATTGGCTAGACTGCAAGCAAAAGCTCGTTCATAATGTGAGTAATGGGTTCTCCAAAACAAATAGGTGACGGTTTGGTGGTGGTGTTCGATGGTATCGACGGAGTCGGCAAATCGACCCAGCTTGACCTTGCTAAAAAGGCCTTAGAAGATCAGGGCTGGTCAGTTTATGCCAGTCGTAATCTAGGCGGAACACCCATTGGCGAAGAGTTACGCGAGGTCATGCTATCGACAATTGATCGCCCGAGCATGACCAATCTCTATATCTCTGTTGCCATACAAGAGGCTTTGTTGGATGTGATTGAAGAGCAACGCGCTCAGGGGCAGATTGTTTTATTAGATAGAGGGCCGTTTAGCTTGGCGGCGTACGAGATTTACGGTAGTCACCTAGACGAATCCACAGGCTGGCAATATGTTGACGCCGGCATGAAACGCCTTCAGCCCGAGCTTACAATTATCTACAAAACCAACACCGAAGAGGCCTTGCGTCGCCTAAAGACCAAGGCAGGTCAATCTGATTACTTTGAGAGAATGCCTTTGGACTACTTTGAGCGAGTCTCAGACGGCTACGAGATCGCTGCTAAACGGTACGAGGACACGACCACAGCTATCAACGCTGGTCAATCTATAGATGAGATCCACGGCCAAACAATGGCCGCTATTGAGCAAGTCCTCGCCACCAAGCAACGTTCGAACTAAGCATAACCACTTATAAACACTATTTGCGTAAAAATCACATTAACTTTATGCTTGCTAAAATACCAGAGGTTCCTCTAAAATAAAGTGAACTAAGAGAGGTGTTCATGGCGGTCTATAGCAATATTCAAATTCGACAAGCGATCGACGATGGACATATACTCTGCCACCCCTTCAATCCTAAGCACGTTAGTCATGCCAGCATGGACGTTACGTTGGGTTATCACTACTACCGCATCGAGCGGATGAATGACCGCACAATCTACAATCCTTTCGACGCAGAAGACGTCGAACGTTACTTTGACGGACCCTACAAAGCCATGCCTCACGGTGAATGGTGCAAGCTCAACGGCTTTAAGCCCGTCAACAATATCCCTCTTGATCATCCAGTAATCAGTCTTAAGCCTCGCGAGCGAATCCTTGCTCATACTCATGAGTTCTTCGGCATTAAACCGCCTGGGGCGTATGAGGTTAAGTCACGCTCTAGTTGGGGTCGTAACGGTGTGGCTGTCTGCTTTGACGCAGGCTGGGTTGACCCAGGCTATATCAACCGACTGACTCTAGAGATTTATAACCTTAATGACCGCGAGACGGTTCTTTTGCCGGTTGGTGAGCGCATCGCGCAGGCTATCTTCTTAGAAACTGGCGAAGTCGAAGGCACTTATGGCAAGGGTCGTGACGATGGCTTTAGCGGTAAGTACCAGCAAGGCAGCGACCTCGATACAATTATTCAGACGTGGTCACCTGACATGATGCTGCCAAGAGCCTACAAGGACAAGCGTGCTATGCCTCAAAAAATTGAAGGTCTCCAGTATGAATAGGGGCAAATACATAGTTATTGAGGGCGCAGAAGGTGTCGGTAAGTCTACTCAACTGCAAGAACTTGCCCGACGCTTGCAAGCTGCTGGTCTGCCTGTGCGCACCTTGCGGGAGCCTGACAGCCAGAGCGACCTGACTGCTCGTGCCATTCGCCAGCTCACACAGGATCCGCGCTACCCAATGAACACTCGTACAGAAGTCTTGCTTTACAACGCCGCTCGCGCGCAGAGTCTACAAGTTATAAAAGAAAGCGTCGAGCACGGTGTTATCTGCCTAGTTGACCGCAACTACCTGACAACTTTAGCTATTCAGTACTATGGTCGAGGCGATGTTCCTGACTACGCAACAATCAACAGCATCATCAACTTTGCGGTTGGTGGAGTTGAGCCTGACCTTTGTATTGTTCTGGACGCCCCTGTTAATGTTCTTCGTGAACGACTTAGTGATAGATATCACGGCGAGCGTTTTGATAATCTGACCGACGCTTTCTTGGAACGTGTTCGTGCCGGCTACTTATGGGAGGCAAAACAACGTAATTTGCCAGTGGTTTTTGCAACTGACGACGCCAATGTTATAGCCGACAATATTTGGAGTTTGGTGTCTAAGGAGCTTGCCATCAGAAGCACTAGCAAAGCGACGCCTGTCGCTGAGCCAACTTCTGTCAAGGAGATTATCGAACACAAGCATCTACCAACCGCCACTGATGAGACTAAAGACGATACACCAGCCAAAGCCTCAGAGCAAGTGTCTGACGAGCCATTCGTACTAAAGTCTGACGACGGCAACTACACGATTACCGAGGCAGGCAAGCAATACCTGTCAGAGGCTGTGACTGACGTAGAGGGCGATGTCTACACCTTTACTGACAAGCTTAGTCCTGTCACGATTGCAGCCGCCATGGCTCGTCTCAGTCGCCGTAGCGATGACATGCGTATTACGATTCTTGATGAATTTGCTGGCAAGGTTGATAAGGATGCGCAGCTTTTGCAGCGAGTCATTACGGCTTATGGCGACGACTCAGTTCAGCAGCTAGGTGGTCTTCATGTGGTCGTAGAGAATGCCTCCAATCTCCTAACCAAGAAGCTTGAGTGGGGTCGTTTGGCTTCATATCTTGAACAATCAACCCGCTACATATACTTTGACCGTAAGGACGCCAACGGCAAGTACCGCTACTACACTCCTGAGCACTTCAAGCCATCCGTTGCCAAGCAATACGAACAGGCAATGGATACTATCTTTGATATGTACTCCTCAATGGTGCATCGTCTAACTGACTATGTACGTGCCAACGACAGTACTCCTGAGAAGGAGCGAGACATTGCATGGAAAGGCGCAACACGCGCCCAAGCCTGTGATGCTATCCGTAATGTCTTGCCAGTAGCAACAAAGTCTACTGTCGGCATATTTGCGTCTGGCCAAGCGCTAGAGAGCCTGATCATGCACTTACTTAGCGACGAGCTTCCAGAAGCTCAAAAGACTGGCCAGAGCCTGCTTGAGCAAGGTCGTAAGATTGTCCCTATGTTCTTAGAGCGTGCCGATAAGCCTGACAGGGGCGGCGCAACCATTGCTTACCGTGCTAACACTGCCAAAGCCGTCCAGAAGCTTGCCAAGGACTACTTACCTGACAGTCATGCTACCGCAGCCACAGAGTCAGTTAATTTGGTCGACTTCTGGCCTAAGAATGAGCTGCTACTTGTTCCTGACATGCTTTATGAGCACAGCAACTTGTCACTTGAGCAGCTTCAGTCTAACGTCAACGACTGGCCATATGACCAGAAAGCCGAGGTATTCAAGGCATATATGGGCGAAAGGCTCAATCGTCGTCACCGCCCAAGTCGTGCTATCGAAAAGGCTCACTATAGTTGGGATCTAGTATGTGACTATGGCATCTTCCGTGACCTGCAACGCCATCGTATGGTCGACGATATGAACTGGCAGTTGCTGACTCCACGCTACGGCTACGAAGTACCTAAGCTAGTTGAAGATGCTGGCTTAACAGATCAGTTCGAAGCTTGTTACGAGGTAAGCCTGAAGCTTTACGGCTTCTTACATCAAGCTGGATACCCACTAGAAGCTCAATACGCCACATTGCTAGGCCACAAGATGCGCTGGAAGGTCACTTACAATGCTCGAGAGGCATTCCACCTACACGAGTTACGAACCAGTCCTCAAGGCCACCCAGGGTATCGCAAGCTAGTACTTGAGATGCACGAAAAGCTAGCAGAGGTTCACCCGCTGCTGGCCGAGGCAATGCAGTTTGTTAATACTGACGAAGACCCAGAGCTAGCCAGACTGGCAGCTGAGCGCTATACCCAGTTCAAGCTGCAGCAGTTGGGCTAACCTAACTAAAATTGATTTAGTAAAGTTCCGTCACTCTCAAGGGCAACACGAGCAATAATGAGGCTAGTAAAAGGCGGCTTATTGATTGTGTAGCCGGGTGTTGTAGGTAGATCAGCCTTGTCGCCGGGCCCAATAGCAAGTACCATAGGCTGCTTCTCGCGCTTTGATGCTCGTCTGTCTGCATTTTGACTTTTGACAATTTCTGATAGTTGATTTCGTGCAGCTTCAGTCCCCAGACCTACGTCACCGCTAAATGACGCACCCTCAACAATTATCAGGCCTCTTCTACCCGTTCTCTTGCTAAACTTTCTAATCACGCCACCAAGCTCACGTCCATATACATCGCCATGATCCGTACCCTGAACGCTACCTTCTGCAGGCAGTCTAAGTGTGCGATCTTCGCTAAAAGCAACTTTCAGGTCTGCCATAAGCCCGTCAACGGGTGCCTCGGGCATGGTTACGATGCCGGCGTTCCTGAAATTGTGTAGATAAGTAGCAAAGCGCTGCACACGACCAGCGTCGTAGGCGCCGCCAACCAGTCCACCAACTTCGCCAATACTGTTCACTCCTTCTAATCTGCGCTCAGTCACAGTCCACCTCAATAATTTATCTATTACTAACATTATAACCGTTAACTCAATAAATGTCAATAGGGGTGTTGACAACACGCTATAGCTGTGTGAATATGAAATTGATGTATAAAAAGCAGGTGATTGTCAAGATTATTAATTCCCCTAGTTAGCGGGTCAGCTTAGTGCATTCAAGAATAAGCAGCCCCGCCAAGGGGCTTTTTAATTACAAAGAGGAAATATGGCGTACAGAGAAACAAAGCAGTATGAGACTCCGAGTGGTGGCTACCGTACTCCAAAGAGCATCGAGGGCCTCTTTAAGATGGCGGAGATGAATGTTGCTGAAGTAGATTTGGCTGCGCTCAGCAGTAAGCCCCCCGAGCAAGTAATTGCAGATTCTCTGCGGTTTCGTGCTCAAAGGCAGCATAGCGTTGAGCAAGCATCTGCCCATAGCCCAGACCGTAGAATTTGATTAAGTAAAGAGGTAAAAGTATTAAGTCTCAGAAGGCCTATAGTTCTATTGTCTATGATGTTGCGGTCAAAACGCCGCTTGAGACTGCGCGGACTCTGTCTGATCAGCTAGGGTTTAAGGTCCTACTCAAGCGTGAAGACCTCCAGCCGGTGCATTCTTTTAAGTTGCGCGGAGCTTACAATAAAATATCCCAACTCGACTCCGCTCAAAAGGCCAAAGGCGTGATTGCTGCTAGTGCTGGCAATCATGCTCAAGGCGTGGCCCTAAGTGCTCAAAAGCTGGGCATATCAGCCCTTATAGTCATGCCCAAGACGACGCCAAGTATCAAAGTGGACGCTGTTAAGTCATTTGGGGCTGAAGTCGTGCTAGAAGGTGATAATTACTCAGAAGCCTACGAGCACTGCCAAAAGCTAATGAAAACGGAGGGAAGAGTCTTTGTTCATCCATTTGACGATCCGCTAGTGATAGCCGGCCAAGGCACTATTGCCCAAGAGATTCTATACCAAAACTCAGATGTGACACACATCATGGTACCTGTTGGCGGCGGTGGTTTGATTGCCGGCATCGCTGAGTACGTTAAGTCTGTAAGGCCTGAGGTTGAGATTATAGGTGTTGAGCCTGTTGACAGCGCGGCTATGCACGATTCGCTAAGGCACGGTGAGCGCGTAGTTTTGGACCATGTCGGAATATTTGCTGATGGCGTCGCCGTTAAGCAAGTCGGGGAGCTAACCTACGCAATCGCCAAAAAGCATGTTAACAAAGTTGTGACAGTAGATAATGACCATATATGTGCCGCCATTAAGAGCATATTCCTAGAGACACGCAGCATTGTGGAGCCAGCTGGAGCCCTATCTGTCGCAGGAACCCAGCTACTAGCCAGCCAGAAGGCACTACCCAAAGATTCGGTTGTGGTCGCAATTTGTTCGGGTGCAAATATGAGCTTTGAACGTTTGCAGTTTATCGCCGAAAGGACATTGCTAGGCGACGGGCAGGAGGCCTTGTTTGCAGTTCGTTTGCCAGAGGTAGCTGGGGCGCTCAGCAAGTTCTGTACCTCAGTTGTTGACGGTTTTGCAATAACGGAATTCAACTATCGTCTGCACAGCCGTACCGAAGCCTATATCTTTGTTGGGATTGGTATCAAGAGCGATAAGGATAAAAAAGCCTTTATAGCACGCCTCAATGACCGTGACTACGCATACCAAGACTTGTCTTTGGATGATCTGGCCAAAGAACATGTCAGACATATGATTGGCGGGGTCAGTGACAAGGTGCACAACGAAGCGCTATACGAAGTCCTGATACCTGAGCGACCAAAAGCTCTAAGCGACTTTTTGGACAAGCTAGGTGGCCAATGGAACATAAGTCTGTTTCATTACAGGGGCCAAGGTGGTGATCAAGGTAGTGTTCTGATCGGTTTTGAGGCGCATGACGTCACAAAGCTAGAAGCTAGTCTGGCTAAAACCGGCTATGAATTTCAAAGTGCCGACTCCAAGGCGCTTGAACTATTCATTCAGCCTACCTAACCCCTTGACGACAGGTGTATAATCGAGTAGAATAACAGGTATAGTTGCCACAGACAGCGACGGTTTCCGCAGCGAAAGCCAAGAAACTTGATAAGGTCGCCGAGGTACAAACAATCTATTTAAGGTAGTTTGAACGTCTTTGGTTAACAGATTCCAAAGGCGTTTTTGTTTGGCAACGAAGTAAAGCACGGTCGATAGTTTTACGAAGTAATCTGTAAGTAATTTGGAGAAAATTACAATGGCACTAACCAAAAACGAGAAGCAAGACGTAATTAAAGAGGTTTCTGACTTGCTCAGCGCTTCTAAGATGACCGTCGTTGCCAAGTACGAAGGTACTGGCGTTAAGGCCCTACAAGCCCTACGTCGTGATGCCAAAGCTAACGGAACTAAGGTAAAGGTCGTCAAGAACCGTCTCGTTATCCAAGCCATCAAGGCCACCGATAACGTTAAGGATGTTGACACTAGCGCCTTAGAAGGCATGCTTATCTACGCTTTTAACAGCGATGACGAAGTAGCGCCCGCCCAAAGCTTGCACACTTTTGCCAAGACTAACCCAACATTTCAGTTTGTTGGAGCTATTAGCGCTGATGGCCAGTTCATCGACGCTGAAAGTGTTAAGGCACTTGCGGTACTACCAAGCAAGGAACAACTGATCGCCGGTCTAATCAATACCCTCAACGCGCCTGTTAACGGTGTCATGAGCGGTCTTACCGGCAACCTCCACGGCCTATTACAAGGTCTGGAAGCTAAGGCAACTAACTAA
This sequence comes from Patescibacteria group bacterium, assembly GCA_038064375.1. Classification (GTDB taxonomy): domain Bacteria; phylum Patescibacteriota; class Saccharimonadia; order Saccharimonadales; family UBA4665; genus JBBTTE01. Next base: position 586,251 of record JBBTTF010000001.1, read on the forward strand.
CCTCACGAAGGAGAACTAACAAATGGCAACTGATTTAAAGAAAATCGCAGAACAGCTTGTTGGACTTACTGTACTAGAAGTCAACGAGCTCGGAACTATCCTAAAAGACGAGTACGGCATTGAGCCTGCGGCTGCAGCCGTAGCTGTTGCTGCTGCTCCAGCTGGTGGCGAAGCCGCTGCTGCTGACGAAAAGAGCGAATACGACGTAATCCTTAAGGATGCGGGCGCTCAAAAGGTCGCTGTTATTAAGGCTGTTAAGGACCTAACTGGTCTTGGTCTTGGTGAAGCGAAGGCAATCGTAGACGGTGCTCCAAAGCCTGTTCTAGAGAAAGCCAAGAAGGAAGACGCTGACGCTGCTAAGACTGCTCTAGAAGCAGCTGGCGCAACAGTTGAACTAGCCTAATAACTAGTCCTTCAACTATTAGCACGATGTCTTAACTGGCATCGTGCTTTTGTTTTAGCGCGCGTCGTGTACTAAGCTTTGTTCTATGACCAACACGCGCGTACCAAGAAATCACTTTAGAATTGATGGCCAAATCGCAGGTAGTGAGAAGCTATTTCTTGCTTTTAGCGAAGCCAACGAACAACCTTTTATGGTCGGCGATTTTAATACCCACACGACTACAGAAGGCAGGCTTGGTCTTCCTTTTTTTGTATTTCAACATCTGGGTAGAACTATTACCGATCAGACCGTACTGTGGTTACCGGATGGCTTTGCAGCGGGGATCGATGACAGGGCTACAGTCGATAAACAGCAGCCCTCCGATCAATTGAGTGGGTTCATTGCTAGAAAACGAACTGTTCTACAAGATACAAGATTTGAGCTGCCTATTGTCACTGGAGATGACGGACAAGAGGGTGTTTCAATAATGGGCATACTAGAAGCTGCAACCTGTATAGATAGACACTTAAAGCCTGTTGAAGCTTGGCTCCACACTCAACATGACCAAGCATTTAAAAACGCCGATCCAATTAAGATAGGTGGAGTGCTGGTTAAGGTGCCTCAACGCACAATGGTGACTAATGACGGCGCAGAGACCAAATTATCTAGGTATGAACATAAAGCTCTTTTAGTTCTTGCAGAAAACCCAAATAACGTTTGCAGTAACGAGGACTTTGCAAAAAGAATTCTAAAACTCAACCGAATACGCCCAAATGACCTAGGCGAAATAATATCAAGAGTTCAGAGAAAGCTCGATTTAGTAGATTCAAAACTAGTGGTCACTAAAAGTGAGCTTGATTCTGGGGTCGGGTATACGATTCATACTGAAGACCAAGCTGAATAGTAGCTTATCCACAGGCTACTATATTTTTTTGACACAACTGGAGCTACGTGATATTTTAAGGAGGATAGTGTACCAATAAACACTGACAAGAGAGACAGAAATATGCCGGATGTACCAGATAAGCAAGTCAAAAGACTACGAGCTTTAATCCAAGAAGCAGAAACTAGCCTAGCTGCAGCCACTGAGCTGCTTATTAGCCTTGTCGGCGATGATGACAAGGTTGCACCTGTTGCGCGCGAAGATACCTTAGGCAAAGTTATCGAAGGTGTTTTTGACGGCCAAAACATGGTTGGCTCAGACAGCAAGACCTACCCAGTGCCGGCTAACTACGCCAGCAAGTCAAAGCTAGTTCAAGGAGATATTCTCAAGCTAACTATTGCCGAAGACGGCGCGTTCTTATACAAGCAAATTGGTCCAATACCTCGCAAGCAAGTTGTCGGCACTCTTATTCTTGAGAATGGCCACTACTTTGTAGATGTAAATGGCAAAAAGCTACGTGTGCTACTAGCCAGCGTGACCTACTTTAAGGCTAAGCCTGGTGATCAGGTTAGCGTTAACGTTCCAGAAGATGACTCAGCTGCCGAGTGGGCCGCGCTCGAAGCCGCTCTATAAACATTCTTTGCACAGTTTCGCCACAACTAATCAATAAGCACAACACTACGGCTTGTAAAAGCTAGTATAATAGATCTTCTATGGGGCAGGCTTTATACAGAAAGTATCGTTCGAAGTCTCTAAACGAGATTGTCGGACAAGAACACATTACCCAAACACTTGAGCAGGCGCTCAAACAGGGTCGTATTAGCCACGCCTATCTTTTTACCGGTCCTAGAGGCGTTGGCAAAACTTCTATTGCCCGTATCTGGGCTCACGAGATCAATGGTTTGCCGTATACAGACGACAGCGCTCATCTAGATATTATTGAGATTGACGCAGCTAGCAACCGCCGTATTGACGAGATCCGTGAGCTCCGCGACAAAGTATACGTGGCGCCAACAACTGCCAAGTACAAGGTCTATATCATTGACGAAGTTCATATGCTGACACGAGAGGCATTCAATGCCCTACTTAAAACTCTTGAGGAGCCACCAGCCCACGCTGTGTTTATACTAGCGACTACTGATGCACATAAGCTGCCAGATACGATCGTTAGTCGTACACAACGGTTTAGTTTTAAGCCTGTAGAGCCTGCAAAGGTTGTTGATCACCTTAAGTTTATCGCCAAACAAGAAGGAATTAAGATTTCTGACGATGCTGTTGCGCTGTTGGCAGAGCATGGTGAAGGCAGTTTCCGCGACAGTATTAGCCTGCTTGATCAAGCTCGTGGTAGCTCCGACACAATAGGGGCTGAGGACATTAGGCGCCTGCTAGGTGTGCCGCCGAGTGAGTCAATATTGGACCTGCTTCAAATGACTCTCAACGGAGCCTCTAGCTCTGATCTGATGCAGTCGTTGGAGGCTCTTTATGGCCAAGGTTATCAAGCTGCCCTGATTGCAAAGCGTTTGAGCCAGGAGCTGCGATCCAAGTTGATGTTAGGCGATTTGGATCAAGAAGAGGGCTATAACTTGCTAGGTGATCTGATTGAAGTTCCGGCTTCGCGCGATCCTGAGCGGTTCTTAGAGATAATCCTACTCAAGGCACAGCCAAAGACAGCTTCTCCTAAGCCTGTTATTCATACTGCACCAAAAGAAGCGTCAAACTCACCAGCCAAAGAGCCAGAAGCGTCAGCACCGCCTAAGGCCGAGGAGCAGCCACCAAAACCAGCAGAAGAAGCAAAGCCAATCGCAAATAAGCCCACTAAGAAGAAAACAGGGGCACTTGATGACAAAGTCTGGCCAGATGTCCTAAAAGAGCTCAAAAACCGCCATAACACCCTGTATGGAGTCGTGAGAATGGCCCACCCTGACTTCTCAGAAGAAGGAGTACTTAAGCTGTCATTTGCCTTTGCTTTCCACCAAAAGCGCATCAAAGAGAACAGCAATCAGCAAAAACTAGCCGACATTGTCCATGAGGTAACAGGCAAAGTGGTCACTATAGAATGTTTGCTTGATAAAACAGCCGTACCCCCTGTAACACCACCGACACCGAGTCACAAACCACCGACTAACAATAACTTAACAGCCATTAGCAATATTTTTGGCGAGACTGAGCTGTTAGAATCATAACTATGGAGCCAAAGACGTCAACTACAGGTGTACCACCTCAGAATGCCGAAGCAGAGGCTAGTCTGCTTGGTGCGTTGCTGATCGATAGCGATGCAATTGTTAAAGTTGCCGATAATTTAAGCCCACTCGACTTCTTTGATAAGCGTCACGAACGTATCTATAAGGCAATTGTTCACTTATATGAGCACCGCCAAGCCATCGACGTTCTAACTCTTGCTGACCGTCTCAAAAACAGTGGTGACCTCGATAGTATCGGTGGACCGGCATATCTAACAGAGCTGACCAACTTTGTACCAACGGCAGCTCATGTTGAGCAATATGCCGAAATTGTAGCCCAAAAAGCCATGCGACGCCGCCTTATCAGCGCCTCAAAGGAGATCACAGAGCTAGGCTATGATGAATCGCGTCAACTTCAGGAGCTAGTCGAAGAGGCCGAGACGCGCCTCTTTCAAGTCAGTCAACAACACGTCAAGCAAGACATTATTAGCCTAGAGACGATCTTGGCCGAGAGTTTTGATCGACTTGACGATCTTCACAAGGACAAGCAAAAGATTAGAGGCATTCCAACTGGATTTAAGGATCTGGATAATACATTGGCGGGGTTCCAGCGTTCTGACCTTGTTATTCTGGCTGCTCGACCATCTATGGGTAAGACCGCTTTGGCCCTAAACTTCGCACACAATATCGCCGTGCAGTCTAACGAGCCAGTACTAATATTTAGCCTAGAGATGAGCAAAGAACAGCTTGTTGACCGTCTGTTGTCTATGGAGTCAGGTGTCGACGCATGGGCGCTTAGGACAGGTAATCTAACAGACGCTGACTTTGAAAAGATTGGCCATGCCATGGGTACCTTAAGTGAAGCTCAGATATATATCGACGACAGCCCAGGTATCACTATTAGCGATCTACGCACGAAGGCCCGCCGTGAGGCCCACCAGCGACCGCTTGGGCTCATCATTGTTGACTACTTGCAGCTTATGAGTGGAGGCAGTCGCTTCGGTGGTGATGGAAACCGTGTGCAAGAAATATCTGAGATTTCTCGTGGCCTGAAGGGTGTTGCTCGAGAGTTGAACGTTCCAGTACTGGCGTTAAGTCAGCTGAGTCGATCGGTCGAAAGTCGTAATCCGCAAATTCCGCAATTGGCCGACTTACGTGAATCTGGTTCGATTGAGCAAGACGCCGACGTCGTGGCCTTTATTTACCGCGAAGAATACTACAATCCTGATACTGACCGCAAAAAGCTAACAGATATCTTCATTAAGAAGCACCGTAACGGGCCAACTGGTGGTGTTGAGCTCTACTTTGACAACGAGCGCCAACGGTTCCGCTCAGTCGACAATAGACATCAAGACCAGCCTTTCACTAACTAATAGGCTATAATAGACGGTTATATGGGCCGAATACGTAAGTACATTTCTGAGAATAGTCGGGTAATCGGCTGGTCTGTTCTAGGCGTACTGCTCGTGAGCTGGTTGATGCTCTATAAGCTGGGCAATCTAACGGATGGAATGAGCGCTGCTGAGCTCTCAGCTACTTCTGCTGCTGTCGGATGGCATGGCATTTATCAGAACGTGCTGTATTTGCCTCTAAATTTTATACGGTCAGTCATCTTTGCCTTATTCACAGATCATGGTTTGCTGCTCGGAAGATTACCAAATGCGCTGTTCGGGGCACTGACAATTATAACTTTTGCATGTTTGATCAAGGTTTGGCATGGCACTCGTACGGCCGTAATGGCAACGCTACTGTTTGCCACTAGCGCGTGGGTTTTGCATGTTAGTCGTCTTGCCAGTTTTGACGTTATGTATTTGTGGACATTGCCGACATTACTACTACTGCACGCATTATTTAACAAACACGCCAAGAACCCTATAGTTTGGTTTGGTAGCGCAATTGTCTGGGGCTGCATGCTGTACATACCGGGCATGATCTGGCTTGTGTTGCTAAGTATCTATCTTTTACGATCGCAAATTGCAACTGGATGGCGACATTTTAGTCGGTGGTGGCAGCGTCTTGGCTACCTGTTGCTAGCACTTGCTGGCCTGCCGCTACTGGTCTTTAATCTTGCTAAGTTTGGTGGCGTTACGATGTGGTTGGGTTTGCCGACCGAGCTTAGCGGTCCTCTGATACTTCTCAAGCAGTTAGCAGCAGTTCCGGTTCACATGTTTGTTCGAGGTCCCCGCTACCCAGAAGTTTGGCTCGACAGTGTGCCCTTATTGGATATCTTCTCGCTGGCAATGTGTTTTGTGGGCATCTACTTCTACGCAACTCACATCAAAGCGTCCCGTACGCGCCTACTAGGACTATTTACAGTGCTTGGCGTATTGCTAGTGGCCATAGGAGGCCCTGTAGGCCTTAGTTTGCTTGTACCGGTCCTGTACATCACTATTGCGACTGGCATTGCCTACATGATGCATGATTGGCTACACGTCTTCCCAAACAATCCATTAGCTCGCGGTATCGGTATCGGTCTCATCAGCCTAGCGATTGGCCTGAGTTGTCTATACAATTTGCGAGCTTACTTTGTAGCGTGGCCACACAATCCCACAACCCAAGCAGTCTTTCAATACCGACCGTAACGCTGGTATACTGTTAATTAAGACAAGAAGGGGAGAACTATGGGACGATTTGATCAAGCAAAGATGCTAATGAAGGTTAAGAAAATTCAGAGCGAACTCCAGAAGATGGTGATCACTGTCGAGAAGGGTGATGGGGCTGTAATTGTCGAAATCACTGGTGAGCAGAAGATTAAGAAGATTCACATTGATCCAGAATATGTTGACCTTGACGATATTGGACAGCTAGAACGTTGGATAGAAGACGCTGTCAAAGAAGCCATCGGTGAAAGCCAAAGGATTGCTGCCGAAAAAATGCAGCCAATGATGGGTGCCCTTGGCAGCCTAGGCCTCTAGGGTAAGTTTGCCGATGCAGATATTGCCACCGGCTTTGAGTGATCTAATTGATGCTTTTGGTTTGCTACCTGGCGTCGGACCACGCACTGCCGAGCGCTATGCCTATTACCTGCTGCGCCAGTCTGGCGACACTCCGCAAAAGCTATCGGCGGCTCTGCAAGCATTGTCTGGAGGCGTCGGCTATTGCAGCAAGACATTTGCGCTCGTGCCCGCTGGGCAGGCTCTGTCCGAACTCTACACGGATGCTAGACGTGATAAGCAGGTAGTCGCTGTGGTGGCCGAACCCTTTGATCTCGTTGCCTTAGAAAAGACCGGTCAGTTTAGTGGTACCTATCACGTACTTGGTGGCCTTGTTTCGCCCATAGATAATGTTGGACCAGAACAGCTACATGTCAAAGAATTGGTATCGCGCATAGACGAGGACAAAGTCAAAGAGGTTATTCTAGCCACTAACGCGAGCGTAGAGGGTGAATCCACCGCGCTTTACATCAAGCAGCAAATTGGTGATCGCAAAGTTAAGATTACTAGACTAGCCCGCGGCTTGTCGGCCGGTGTTGATCTCGAGTATGCTGACCAAATAACGCTCGGAAGGGCTCTAGAAGACCGCCAAGCCGTCTAAAGGAATAAATATGTACAAAGAAACAGACCAAATCAAGCAAATCATCAATGACGCTAGTAAGATTGTTATTGTTCAGGCTGATAATCCTGACGGTGATAGTATCGGCAGCGCTCTCGCATTGGAGCATATTCTTGGCGATCTAGGTAAGGAAGTCTACCTCTATTGTGCAGTTGATATGCCCGGCTATTTGAGGTACATGGACGGTTGGGACCGTATACAGAAAGACTTGCCACAAAAGTTTGATGCCAGCATTATTGTCGACGCTTCAACTATGACCCTGTTTGAGCGCCTATCTAAATCTGGTCAGCAAGGCTGGCTAGCCAGTAAGCCTTGTGTCGTGTTGGACCATCACCAAGTCGTTGAAAATATTGTTCCTTTCGCCACGGTCATGATAAATGATCATTTGCGCGCTTCGACTGGAGAGCTGATCTACATCATAGCTCAAGAGTTGGGCTGGCCGCTGTCTGTGCCTGCTCAAGAATTTATCACCACATCTATACTCGGTGATACCCAAGGTCTTAGCAATCAATTGGCATCTGCGAAAACTTATCACATCATGGGCGACATGATAGAAGCCGGTGTTGATCGACCAAAGCTTGAAGAGACACGTCGAGAACTCAGCAAAATGCCACCGGAAATATTCAAATATAAGTCTAAGTTGATTGCGCATACTCAGTTTGACGTTGATGGAAAAATCGCTTCCGTTATGGTGCCACAACTGGAGATTAACCAATACAGCCCTTTGTATAATCCGGCGCCTCTAGTCCAGAACGATATGCTGCAAACTACTGGTGTTCAGGTAGCTATAGTATTTAAGCGTTATGATGATGGCAAGGTCACGGCGGCCATTCGTTGCAACCCAGCGGCTGGCATAGCGGCTGAGATAGCCGAGAAGTTTGGTGGAGGCGGGCACGCCTTTGCTAGTGGCTTTAAGATCAACTCCGTTAGCGACTTTGATGCTAAGCGGGCTGAATGCATTGCGTTTGCTGCCGAACTGCTTGCTAAGCTTTAAACTTGATTAGGCAATCAGCAGTACTGTCAGAGCAGGATAGGCTACAATAATAACAATGAACTTACATAACACGCTGAGTCGAAAAGTTGAGGAATTCAAGCCACTGGATGAACAATTGGTGCGCATATATAGTTGTGGCCCAACAGTCTATGACCACATCCACATCGGCAATCTAAGCTCATTTATCTTTGCCGACACCTTACGCCGCGTAGTTACGGCTTCAGGCTACAAGGTTAAGCATGTCATGAACTTCACCGATGTTGACGATAAGACAATTCGTCGCAGCCAAGAGAAGTACGCTGATCTGGAGCCGATCGAGGTTCTGATGAAGCTAACCAGCGAATATAGCGGGGTCTTCTTAGATGACATGAAGGAGGTGGGTAACGATGTCGCTGCGATAGACTTTGTTAAGGCAACTGACAACATCGAGAGTATGAGAGTGCTCATCAAAGATCTGCACGCGGTAGGCTTTGCCTATGTCGCCGACGATGGAGTCTACTTCTCGATCCATAAGTATCGCGCAAGTGGCAAGAAGTACGGCCAACTTACCGAGATAACAGATAGTTCAACCAGTGAGGCTCGGATCCAGAATGACGAATACGACAAAGAGTCGGCACATGACTTTGCTCTTTGGAAGAAGCAAAAGGCCAACGAACCAGCATGGCCACTCGAGATTGATGGGCATGACTTGACCGGTCGCCCTGGCTGGCACATAGAGTGTTCAGCAATGAGCAGCAGCGCGCTTGGGCAACCCTTTGATATTCACACTGGTGGCGTTGACCTAATTTTCCCACATCACGAGAACGAAATTGCTCAGAGCACAGCTGCTAAGCAGAATCCTACTTACGCCAAGTATTTCGCGCACAATGAGCACTTGCTTATTGATGGCAACAAGATGAGTAAGTCGCTTGATAACTTCTATACTTTAGAAGACATCAGACAGAAGGGTTATGATCCTTTGGCTTTCCGTTTGCTAGTCCTACAGGCGCATTACCGAAAGCAAGCTCACTTTACTTGGGATAATCTCGAGGCGGCGCAGAACCGTCTCCATAATCTTTACGATTTTGCAGACCTTAAGCATCAAGCCATTGCAGCCACAGATGTGATTCAAGAACAAAAGTATGAGACCTACGACGGACTTATTGCTGCCCAGATCAAGGATTTAGCCGAGGACCTTGATACACCGAGCGCTCTGAGCAGCCTTAGCTCATACGTGAGCCATATCGAGTCAAACGGCTATAGACCACGTTTCCAAGCCTTTTTAGAGGCTCTAGACGGGCTTTATGGGCTGGAGCTGTCATCTAGGCCAGATATATCAGACGACCAGAAACAGCTTGTTGTGGGCCGCAAGGAGGCCCGTGAGGCTCAAGATTGGACGAAGTCGGACGAACTCCGCGATCAGCTACTAGGACAGGGCATAGGCGTTCGTGATACGCCTAAAGGCTCTATTTGGTACCGGCTACATACTCGTTAAAGTCGGGTGTGTCGATAATCTTTTTCGTTCTGAGATACTCTAGTACGGCAATTCTTAGACAACCAGCGACAGGGATGGCAACTAGTGCACCGAATAGCCCGCCAAAGCTGACACCTACAACCACCGACATAAAGACTAACAGTGGAGACATATTAGTTGAATTAGCTTGAATCTTAGGCTGCACAAAATAATTCTCAATCTGTTGATAAAGAATGTAGTAGGCCAAAATAATGATTGCTGCGCCAAGTGAACTAAATAGGGCCACGATCGTAACAATAACCGCACCAATTGTATGGCCGACCATCGGGATAAGCCCACAGATAAAGATGATCACGAGCAGAGCTACCGGATAATCGATGCCTAGGAGTAAAATCACAGGCATGATTAATATGGCCGCTATCGCCGCCAGTACAACTTGTCCGTTGATGTAGCCTTTTATTACCTTGTACATCTCGGCGGACAGTCTATCGGAAGTCTCGTGGTGTTTGTCAGGCACGACCTCTCGCGCAAACCTCAACCATCTAGGCCCTTCTACCAACATCATGAAGGTAAGCACCAAGATGGTAAGTAGAGAAAATACGCTGCCCCCGACTTTCTGAGCTGTTGAAAATGCAGATCCACCAACGTTCTTAAGGCGATCGGATAATTGCGTCGACACGGTGTTGACCTGCTTTTCTAAGTGATGCTCTCTAATAAAGCGTCCAGTCTCGCTGTCCTGACTGCGAAAATCACTAACTAAGCGAGGAGCAACGCTAACAAAATTCTCAGTCTGCTTGACTAGCGGCGGGGCAAGACTAGCTATGAAGCCGCCTAGCAGCAGTATCACCAAAAGGAACGAGATTGTTGTTGCCATGGAACGACTACCGCGCTGGTTGCCTGGCAAATTTTCGCCCAACCAATGCACAGGAGCGTTGAGGGCTAGGGCTAAGAAGAAGGCGGTAAATATCAAAAGTAAGGCGTGTGAGGCTCGTCTGATCGACAAAAGCAGCACAATAGTCAGAACGATCATCAAGGCAAGCCTGATAAATGTAGCTGTAGACACGGTAATGTGTACTTCTTTTGAGTCTTTCAATTGATCCCTCCAAAACCTCATGTTGTTGGTATTATCTATAACTTGTTGCGTTTGTGCAATGCTTCACGGTAAATGCTAAGTAGTTTTTCTCCTACTATATTGACGTCAAAGTTCTCAGTGTACTTTGAGCCCCAAGCGGCCATTTGCTGGCGCTCTGGAGCATTTACAAGGTATTCCTGTAGCTTTTGAGCAAGCTGAGCAACACTCTTAGGGTTGAAGAGTAGATCAGGCTGACCATCCATAACCGATCGATAGCCAGCGTTGTCACCTGCCAAAACTGCCGAACGACCGTTAGCCATTGCCTCAAGCAAAACAATGCCGAAGCTTTCGCCTCCGCTGCTCGGGAAGACGCTGATATCGGCCGATGCATAGTATGCGGGCTTATCTTCCTCGCTAACATAGCCAGTAAACTCAACAATTTTGGATAAACCAGCCTTATCAACAAATTGTTCCAGACTCGCTTGTAGTTGGCCTTTGCCGCAAATCACGACTCTAAAGTCCGGCAGTTCCGAATTATTCTTAAGCAATAGGTCGATAGCCTGAAGTAAAAGCAAACAACCCTTGCGAGGCACTAGTCTGCCAAGGAACAAAACAGTCAGCTTGCCATCATCATATTTAGCTAGTGGTTTGGCCTTTTTAAAGCGTGCATAATCAATCACATTCGGCAGTACAGTCGAGGATACTCCAAAGCTTTGCTTGGCGAAGACTGCAGCCACAGGTGAGACGCTCAGCATCTTGTCAAAGCGCTTCAGTGATCGTTGCGACAATAGACCTAATAAGTGTGTTCCAAAGCTAATGGAGCGAGAATTTGGCAAAATATGAAAAGTTCCGATAACCGCAGTGGTATCGGCAGCAACCTTAACAAGCTGGCCCCCCATAAAAGGACTGTAGGGCGTCTGAACGTGCAAAATATCCAACTTTTGCTGATTCAGGAAGGCTCTCAACTTGGATTTTGATGTAGGCAAGGGAATTGTCAGGTAGTTGCCGTTGGATTTAACCCGAATGTTACGGCTCAAACTGTATAAACCTTTGATATCTGTTCGGGAAGTTTCGCCAGCTAAATATATAACTTCGTGCCCTTGAGATCTAAGCCACTCTCCAATCGCTAAAACATATTGCTGAACACCATCAGGGCTATCAAGGCTATCATCGAGAACTAGGCCAATTCTGAGCATTTTAGCGCTGCTCGGCATAGTCCTTGACCGCATCTTTGTAGAGCTCCTCATACTGATCGACAATGTGAGGATAGCTAAACTGCTGAACGTAATCATTAGCCCATTTTTGCCACATAGTCCGTAGCGGCTGGTCATTGACTAGGAGTTCTAAGCGACGCCCGAATTCTTCCGTGTCACGCGGGTTAACTATTGATATAGCACCGAGGCCGTGCATTAAGTCGGCGTAACCTGAATTGTTACCAGCAATTGTAACTGTGCCGGTGGCCATAGACTCTAGCAAGACTATTCCAAAACTTTCACCATAGAGAGCCGGTGAGCAAAACAAATCGGCATCTGCGAGCAGTTCTAGCTTTTCTTCCTCGGTAACATAACCTAGGAAGCTGACGTTCTTGAGCTTAAGGTCATCGGCTAGTAGCTCGAGTTTTTCGCGGTCAGGGCCATCGCCAGCAATTATCAGCTGTGCATCAGGGTTATCCTGTTCTAGTAACTGATAAGCCTGCAAAAGATACTTAACGCCTTTGCGGCGCTCCAAGCGTCCAATATATAGGACGGTCTTTGTTCCGCTTGGCTTGTGGGACATCCGCGTTGACTGATATTTATCGAGATTGATGCCGTTAGGGATAATCGTAATTGACTTGTCCGTAAGGCCTGCAGCGTATTCGGCACCTGAGTCGGATACGGCGGTCAAAACATGCAAATACTTCATAACAGATTTGAGGTAGGGCGTGACTACGCGAATAACGCTGCGACTCATCATTGTCTCGGGTATTTTGGCGTGGAAGGTAGCAATGTTAACACTTGTAGAGCGCTGCAATAGCTGGCGACTCAATAGAGGCACCCAAGGCTCGTGGAAGTGCAGCACATCAAACTTCTCAGCCGCAAGGATTGCATCGATCTCATCAGTATCAACTGTACTGGAAACTTGTCCGGTCGTTTGGGTAGGTGATCTAAAGTCAGTAGAGCTACCAATAAATATCATATCTGGGTCATCAATAAGCTCGCCACCACGTGGCTTTGGTGTGATGATCTTGACGGTATGTCCACGCTCGGTTAGGCCGGATTTTAAAGCCAATACAACTTCTAGCACTCCGCCGTGCTTATTAATGGTATATGGGCAAACTAAGCCTATTTTCATCTTAGTTAGAGTATATCACTTAGGTAATCTCGTAACGGCACGGCGCAGTCTTGGTGGTATAAAAGGCGCGGCATCCTTTTCGTCGGCCATGACGCTAGGTGCATGAGTGCCTAGAGCTATCTCGTCGGTATGAAAGCCGCTGAATACAACTCGCAAGTGTTGTTCAACCAAGTGATTGTCAAAGAAGTGGTCAGCCTTGACCGAAACATGCCAAACTGGCAAATTGACCCGTATTTTGCAGTTATCAAAAGTTAAGAACTGAACACTTGTGTAGGCCCACGTTCTAACATCGTTGTCATGCCAAAGTCTTACCTCAACATTTTTAAGGCGTTCTAGGTCTTCGGCATCCGTAGCCTGTGCAAACTTGTGCCTAGCATTATGGGTGCGGCCGTAAAAATTGCGCAGTATAAAAGGATGTAGTACAACATAGCGAAAGAATAAAGCAGGCAAGCGCATTGATACTATTCGAGACGCTGTCAAATAACCGTAATAACGAGGCTTACTGAAGGTAAAGTCATCCTTGTGAGCAAAACCAACCATACTTACCAATAGGGTGACCTTCTTAGCGAGTTCGGGATAGCGCTGCAGCATACGCGTCGTCACAACAAACCCAAAACTCATAGCAACAATCATGAGCTTCTTGCGCCGGTATCGAAGCTTAATAAAAGCTGCTAGATAGTCAGCTAAGTTATCAATTGTCGGTTTTTTGCCAATCCTGTAAAAGCTATCCATACCACCAAAGCCTGGTAGATCAGGTACTGTCACGGTTCCGTAACGGTTTAGGACTTGAGTTAGGCCCCACCAGCGCTCTAAGCTCGAGTGATGACCGTATATAAACAATATTTCACGGTTGCCAGCTTGTTTGGTCTTAGGGGAGGGCACCTGCATCATACGACCCTCAAGACCGTTGATATTCAACGGAACTATGTAGTCTGCGGGATTCTTTGAGGCTTTTTTGGACATACTAGATTGTAAGGAATTAGTGCGATTGTAGCAGCAAACCCCTGTTTCGTCAAATGGCTAACACCTATATAGTGGTTGTGCAGAACGCCTAATTACGCTAAAATTCAATCTGTTCATTGGGGCGTGGCCAAGTGGTAAGGCACCAGTTTTTGGTACTGGCATTCGGGGGTTCGAATCCCTCCGCCCCAGCCAGATGCGACAGCAGAATTTGAGACCTATGTCCCTCATTCTGCTTTTGCATCAGCAAAGAGAGAAATACTAGCATAAAGAGTCGTTTATCCGACTCTTTTTGTTTAGACGCTTAGTCTGCGGTATATTTGCTTATTTTTTACGAAGAGCGGTAAGTTTAGTCCTCTTATGAATCCATCTTGTTCATTTATGTTTCCTTGTCTAAGAACATAGCTAGCATAGTTTCTAAAATGTGCTCTTTCGGATGCTTCAATTCCATGATCCTTAATAAGCTGGCTTGTAACGCGTTTGTATTGTTCGATCTTGTTGAATAATTGCTCGTTTGGCTCAATATCATCGAATTCTCCCGCATCTGTCATTGCAAGTATTTGTTCCGTGATCATGGTTGCAGTTATTGAGCGCTCTGCACAGTCAGGGTCTTTTGTAGATTTAGTGCACCTGTAATATACGTGCCGATTTCTGCCACCATCTGCTCGCTTTTTGAAATGTTCCTCAACCGTTAGCCTTGAGCCGCATGCTCCACAGTAGAATAGATGTTTAAATGGAAACTTTTTTGATCCCCATGCAGGCTTATCTGGCACAAGCGAATCCATCCTAGCTCGAACAATATCAAAAAGCTCCTTTGTGATTATTGGCGGATGTTTACCTTCATATAGCGGACCACCTGCTGGATATTCAAAATAGCCGTAATAGAAAGGATTGGTTAATGTTCTGTAAATCTGACTTAGCGACAATAACGCGCCAGACTTAGTTCTAAAGTCGATACTGTCCAGCCAGTCCTTAATGGTACGTCCGCTCTGATTCATCAAACCTGAGCGCTCAAATATTTCCTTTATGATTGGCGCACGATCGTTGTCTAATACTATGTCTCTAACACCACCAAACGCTCTATTTACATAACCTATTGGCACTGCTCCTGGTCGCCATCCCATTTCGCATTTTGCTCTAATACCACGTTTTACATTAACGCCTCTATTGTCGTTCTCTAACTTAGCCTGCGAACATAGGATCATAAGAAGGAATTTCTCATTTGGAGTATTACTGAAAGATTGTCCGAATGTACGAATTCGTTGTAGTCGATTTAAGTCCATAAGGTCGACTAATGAACCGAGATCTCCTGCGTTTCTACTTAGACGATCTGGTGCCCAAGTAAGTATTGCGTTGAATTTGCCGTTTCGAAGGTCATGGAGGAGTTCGTTGAATACTGGTCTATGTCCAGATTCCTTTGCTGAAAAACTTTCGTTTTTGACCTCAATAACATTTAAGCTTTCTCTTTCGGCCATAGCCTGCATCTCTTTAATCTGAGAGTCTATTGACATCGCTTGACGTTCGTCAGACTCGCTTGATTTGCGGGCATATAAACAGTATTTAAGGCTTGGTGATGTCTCCATAGTAAGGACAACAGTACCGCTGAGCTATCTGTAAGTCTAGGTAATTTTAGAGGAGTTTTTTAAATACTTTTGTAAATTCGTCAGCCTTAGAAACTAGCCATGCAATTAACTCATCTTGCTCTGATTCATTCTGGAAGTTGCCTGATTTCGTAACTATAACTCTGCTGGCTTTGCGTTCTGGCAATTCTTGCCAGTCTACGGCGTAACCTAGCTTACTTTCAATTTCTGTTTTCTTCGCTTGTAGTTCGTAGAATAATTCTGTGTCTTGATATATGTACAGTTCAAGGCCTACATATGAGTCCTGCGTATTTACTTTGGCAGCTAACTTTGCCCGTGTCGAACCAATTCCTATGTTGTACCAGTGCTGAGGCAACGCTTTACGCCAATTACGAACTAGTTTTCCATTCTGCTCACCATATTCACGAAGTTTCTCCCAGAATGCTTGCTGTTGAAGTTTGAGGTCGGTCATTTTACTACCACCCGAACCTTGTTGCTTGATTGTTTTTGCCCAGTCGTTCGGCTTAGCTACTATATTAAACCTCGGTGCAGGCAGTGAATCGGCAATCTTCCATGCTTCAACCTCGATTAAGAAGAAATTTGCACCTTCGGTGGTGTTCTCATTCAACCAGTTGATAGCTTGCTCGTGTTCTTGCCGAGCTCGTGCAACAACCCATACGCAGATTTCAGCCTGAAGCCCAGATGCGTAAGTTATTAGCTTCCCTAAGTGATCATGATCAGTATTCTCTAGCTGGTTTTCAATGACAACCTTGTGGCCATTTTCGTCCTCTGCAAGAATGTCTACATTAAACTGACCTACGCCAACTTCAGTTTGTGCATTCATTAAATCTACACCAATGGTTTCAGCTAAAAGCTCTAAGCTTTCTGGCAAAGCCAACCACTGCGTAAAGTCGAGTGCTTCATGCTTCCAGATCGTTCTAAGTGGTAATTTTGTTAATCTTGCTAATTCCATAGCTCTATCTTACATCTTTCGCAATGTATTGTGAAAACCTACAAAGTATCCTGTTTAATTAACCTCTTGAAAAGTGTTAGAATAAACTTAACGGAAAGGTTTTATAAAATTAATGTCTGAAGATCAAAAAAAGCAACTGCAAACACAATTATGGAATATCGCAAACGAGCTTCGTGGCAAAATGGGGGCCGATGAGTTCCGTGACTACATTCTTGGTTTCATTTTTTATAAATACCTTTCAGAAAAACTAACATTGTTTGCAGACGAAATTCTCGAGGCTGATAATCGTTTATATAAAGATCTTGATGAACGAGTTGCTGAAGATGCGTCTATTATTGAGGCCGTCAGAAAAGACGCAATTGACTCTCTTGGCTTCTTTTTAAAACCTGTCGAACTATTTGGTTATGTAGCCGAACATGGATCGAAGAACGGAAATTTAATCGAGCAACTAGAAAAAACTCTTAATAGCGTTGAGCAAAGTACGTTGGGCGCTGATAGCGAAGACGATTTCGACAAGCTATTTTCAGAACTTGATCTTAATGCAAACAAACTAGGTAAGACCGTTCATGCGCGGAGCGAGCTAATTTCAAGGGTATTGGCGCACTTAGATAAAATTGATTTTCGCTTAGAAGATTCGAAAGTTGATATTCTTGGTGATGCGTATGAATATCTAATAAGTCAATTCGCAAGTGGTGCTGGTAAAAAGGCTGGCGAATTCTATACACCCCAGGAAGTCAGTACTGTCTTAGCAAAAATTGTGACGGCTGGCAAAAAGAAGATTAAGAGCGTATACGACCCTACTTGTGGTTCAGGATCTTTATTGCTTCGTGTTGCTAGGCAGGTAGATGAAGTTGGTATGTTTTACGGGCAAGAGATGAATAATACGACTTATAATTTGGCCCGCATGAATATGATATTGCACGATGTAAACTTTTCTAAGTTCGACATTCGTCAAGAAGATACACTTGAGCATCCACAACATGCTGAATATCGTTTTGAAGCAATAGTGGCTAATCCGCCTTTTAGTGCCAAGTGGTCATCAAACCCCATC
The DNA here is from genome assembly GCA_038064375.1 of Patescibacteria group bacterium. Lineage (GTDB taxonomy): Bacteria > Patescibacteriota > Saccharimonadia > Saccharimonadales > UBA4665 > JBBTTE01. The sequence continues at coordinate 603,662 of JBBTTF010000001.1, forward strand.
CACATGAGTGATGATCGCTTTAGCCAGTACGGAGTTCTTGCACCGACCAAACCAGCAGACTATGCATTCATTCAGCATATGATCTATCAACTTGACGATAACGGGACAATGGCCGTAGTAATGCCACATGGTGCGCTTTATCGCCGAAAGAGTGAAGAAAAGATTCGTAAGCATTTAGTATTTGAGAAAAATTACCTTGATGCGGTAATCGGATTACCTATCAATATATTCTATGGCACCGATACACCGACTTGTGTGATGGTATTTAAGAAATGTCGAACAAGTCCTGACGATGTCTTATTTATAGACGCATCTCAAGATTTTGAAAAAGGTACTCAAAATCGTCTACGCGAAATTGACATTGAGAGAATAACAAAAGCTTATGAATCTAGGATTACAGAAAAGAAATACAGCTATCTAGCACCGATTAAAGAGATCCAGGCAAACAATTGTGACTTAAATATTGCAAAATATGTCGATACTTCAATAGAGCAACCTGTGATCAATTTGGCTGAGGCTTCCAAAAAACTGGAAGAATCCGAACGAGCTATGGATGATATGAACTCAAGCATTAAAGACTATTGTGCTCTTCTAGGTATTCCCGAGCCAAAAGGCAACAATCTACCTTTACTTAAAGATTACAAATCAGGCGTAATGCAAGATATTTTTAGCGGTAAGATAAGGTTTACAAAGTCAGGTGTCAACTATCCTACTTGGAAAGAATACAAGCTAAAAGATTTACTGTCAGAAAGAAAACATAGAAATTCTAAAAATGAGTACTCTGAAGTGTTTTCAGTGGCGAAGAATAAAGGTGTTATTAACCAGATCGAACATTTAGGTCGATCATATTCATCGGACAATATTTCAAATTATAAAGTTGTTCATCCTGACGATGTCATATACACAAAAAGCCCTACCAAAGATTATCCTTATGGGATCATCAAACAAAACAAACTTGACCGTTATGGAGTAGTGTCTGTGCTCTACGCTGTATACAAACCCAAGAGTAAAACAATTGGTAGCGTACTTGATCATTACTTCTCAAATTGGATTAATACGTACAATTATCTGAATCCGCTAATCCACAAAGGTGCAAAAAACACCATGAATATAGGTAACGACGACTTTCTGAATGGCAAGTCAATATCGCTACCTGTCGATGAAGGCGAGTTTGCCAAAATCTCCGACTTTCTTTCGAGCTTGGATAATAAAATAAAGCTGCTTGAAGACGACAGTAGAGCGATCTCGCTGGAATAGTGATTTATGAGTACGCAATCTGAACAAACACTAGAAAATAATCTTGTAGCTCAACTTGAAGAGATGCGATATGAGCGAGTCTCTATTAGTGACGAGTCTTCGTTGCTCAGAAACCTAAAGAATAAACTAGAACAACACAACAAGATTACTTTTACCGAAAAAGAGTTTGCGAAAATTCTGAATCATCTCAGTAAAGGTAGTGTTTTTGACAGGGCTCATATCCTACGTGATCATATGCATCTTGTAAGAGACGATAACTCAAGCGCTTATATAGAATTCTTCAATACTCGTGAATGGTGTCAGAACCAATTTCAAGTAACGAACCAAGTTACGATGGAGGGCAGTTATAAGAACCGTTACGATGTTACGATACTTATCAACGGGCTGCCTCTTGTACAAATTGAACTAAAACGTCGTGGTCTTGAGTTGAAGGAAGCCTTCAATCAAACAAACCGCTACCAACGCCATAGCTACGATTCATCGTATGGTCTATTTCAATACATTCAGATATTTGTTATTAGTAACGGTGTAAACACAAAGTACTACGCAAATAATCGTAAGCAGTCATTCAAATTCACAAGCTTCTGGGCTGACAAAGACAATAACCGAATCACCAAGCTTGAAGAATTCGCCAAAGTATTCTTAGAAAAATGCCATGTCGCTAAAATGGTGGCTAAATATACAGTCCTTGCAGAGAACAAGACACTAATGCTCCTTCGTCCCTACCAATTTTATGCAGCCGAAGCCATTGTTGAGCGCGTAAAAAATAGCACAAAGAACGGCTATATTTGGCACACCACTGGTTCTGGTAAAACGCTCACATCATTTAAGGCGAGTCAGATACTTGTTGATATCCCCGAAGTGCATAAGGTTGTATTCGTAGTTGACCGCAACGACCTTGATACACAAACAATAAAAGAATTTAACAACTTCAAAGAAGGCAGCGTTGATGGCACAGATGACACAAAACAACTCGTTAAGCAGTTCAACGGTGACTCAAAACTAATAGTTACGACCATACAAAAGCTCAACACAGCAATAAGCCGTGATCACCATCTTGCTAAGATGGATAATCTGCGCGATGAAAAGATTGTCTTTATTTTTGATGAATGTCACCGAAGCCAGTTCGGTGAAACGCATAAACGAATTACAGAATATTTTACTAACCACCAGTTGTTTGGCTTTACTGGAACACCAATATTTGCAGAGAATGCCAGCGGCAATACTTTTGGCAAACGTACTACAGCGCAGTTATTTGACGAGTGCTTGCACAAGTATGTAATCACAGATGCAATCGGCGACGAGAACGTGCTGAAGTTTTCTGTTGAGTATGTTGGTAAATACCGCGAAAAAGCCAACAGTGCTAATGCAATAGATATTGATGTAGAAGCAATCGATACCAAAGAACTGATGGAATCGCCTCAGCGCCTAAGTAAAATCACTGACTATATTATCGCCAACCACGATCGCAAGACTCACTCACGCGAGTTCACTGGCATGTTCTGTGTCGCAAGTGTGGATGTATTGACCAAGTACTACGAGTTGTTTAGGACCAAGAAAGCCGAAGGTGCTCATAATCTAAAGGTTGCAACAATCTTTACATACAGCGCAAACGAAGACGACAAAGATGCTAACGGCTTACTAGACGAAGATATTCAGATAGACATTACCGCAGGGATGAACGCGCACACGCGTGACAAACTCGAAAGCTATATTGCAGACTACAATGCTATGTTTGGCACTAATTTCACTACTAAGGATAGTAAGAGCTTTTATAATTACTACCGCGACATCGCTACACGCGTAAAGAACCGCGAGGTAGATATTTTACTAGTAGTTAATATGTTCCTTACTGGTTTTGATAGTCCTACACTTAACACGCTCTACGTTGACAAGAACTTACGCTATCATGGCTTGTTGCAAGCCTACTCACGCACTAACCGTATTTTGAATGAACAAAAATCACAAGGTAATATTGTCGTATTCCGTAATCTTAAGAAGGCTACAGACGATGCTATAGCGTTATTCAGTAATAAAGATGCCCAAGAGATTATCTTTATGCATCCGTATGAGGTGTACCTAGAAGAGTTTAATAACGCACTCGCAGAAATGCAAAAGCTAACACCAACTCCGGATGATGTGGATATTTTGCATGGAGAAGAACAAGAACTACGGTTCGTTACTAACTTCCGTGAACTGATGCGTATACGAAACGTATTACTTTCGTTTGCCGACTTTAAGTTTGATGATACCAACATGTCCGCCCAAACATTTGAAGACTTTAAGAGCAAGTACTTAGATATTTACGATAAAGTACGTAGCGACCAAGAAAAAGAAAAGGTATCAATACTTGAGGATGTTGACTTTGAGCTCGAACTAATACGTCGTGACGAAATAAACGTTGATTATATTATTCGCTTGCTTGCACAGTTGGTTGGAGCAAGCGAAGAACAAAAGGCCAAGATTCTTGGTGGCATACAGAACACACTTGCAGGTGATGCCGTACTTCGTAGCAAGCGTGAGCTAATCGAAAAGTTTATTGCCAAAAATATTCCCGATATTACTGATGCCGATGACGTTGCTGGTGAGTTCGATACCTTCTGGTCCGCTGAACGCGCTAAGGCCTTTGAAGCTATGTGCGTAGAAGAAGGCTTGATGAATGACCAGCTACAGAAGCTGATCAATGACTACCTATTCACTGGGCGTAAACCTCGTCGTAACGAGCTTGCTGCCACCCTAAAAGAGAAGCCAAAGATCCTAGAGCGAGACTCGGTTATTACAAAGATTAGCAAGAAGCTAAACAACTTTATCGAAACCTTTGTAGAAGGTATATAACCGAACCCCTGCAAGAACTATGTGCGCCTCTTTTGCTCGTCTAAGTATTTGATTGCCCAGTATTCAACCGTGCGACCATCGCGTACGTTGCCAATGGCAAATGATATTTCCCAACGCACGTTTACTTGGATGTAGTTTAGCCCCATAGAAATGGCATCTGCTAGGTCATCGTATTTTTCTACACCAAAGCCGACCAACTGCTGCACTATAGGTGCAATCTTGCGGTCCTTCGGGAAGTACACCTTACCCATTTGGAATAGTGCACTCGACAGCTGTAGCCTTGCACGCTTGTCAGTATGCACGCGTATGCCCTTTGCGTTTAAGTGCCGATCCCTAAGCTGTTCGGTCACAGCAGCCTGATATTGCACCTGTTCTACCAGAACCATAGGTGTCTCGCGACTACCTTCTGCTAGGCTTTGGTACATGCTGGTAATGCGATCTAGTGTGTCGAGGTGTGTAAGCTTATCGTTCACGAACCTGACATCAATGTAGTAACGTCTATTCTCTGGTTTGTAGCCATATAGGTGAATAATCACAATCGCTGTTTTGTCTGCTGTAGCTGACTGCGATATCGCAAGGTCAACCGATATAAACGAGTTGATATATTCGTTGGTTTTATCGCGGGCAGGTAGCTCGTCATAGTACTGCACCCAGCGTGCGTCAATAACTTGATCTTCGTCAGGTATAATCCTGAGCATATATTCACGTTCCCAAGATATGTTATTTGCAATCGACCTACGAAGCTTTTCTAGTGCTGCTTTGTCAGGGTATTTGCCCGGCCACATGCTACGGTTTTTTCGCATGATTGGCCATTCATAAAACATGCCATCAATTTCTTTAGCATCTATACGATCCTTAAGCCGCATCAGTAGCGAATCTTCGTGCAATAAGTTACCAACCGCAATACGTTTAGTATTAGTGTCACCAGCAGGGATTATCTCGCTGGTGTACCAGTCAAAGGTCTTGTTACGGCCTTCACGGGTCTTCACTGACGCCATATCTTCTACGTCATCGGCTATTATGAGGTCTGGGCGATAACGACCATGACGGATGCCACGAACGCTTTGTTCTGTAGAGATAGCCGTTATACGAGCATTGTACTTTGGAATATACAGCGAGGTTGAGCCCCACTCTTCACGCTGTTCTACAAACGGACCCATATCGTTTTTTAGCAGATCGTTACTTTCTAATTCGCGCTTAATATTCATAAGGTGAACTCGTGCTTGGTACTGTGTTTGGCTGGCAATCAGCACAAACTTTTTTTGCTGTTTGCCTAGCACTGCCCAAATTGGGTAACTCATGGTCATAATGGTGGACTTGCCGGATCCACGAAACGCCACGACCACCGACAGCGGGTTTTCCTCGTCTTCTGTTACCGCAAACAGCGATTTATGTATTTCGGCTGATTCGCTTGTTAGGTAATTGGCAAAATATGTCGAGAAGAACCACTCATGGCTCTGCGAAGTAATTGCTGCACGCAACTCCCGATCTTTAAATAACTTCTCTTGTAATTCACTTGGTTTCATCTGTAGTATCTCCTTCATCTTTAATGAGCCCCGCAAGCTTAAGTGCCTGCGTGACTAGTTCCGATTGCTCAGTTGTTAATTCTTGTTGAACGCCTTCTACCTTGGCGTCGATCTCAAGACGATTGCGGTATATGCGGTGGTGGTGCTTCAACCAAAACATAATTGCCGTCATATTACTGTCCTTAATGGCATTTATAAGCTGGCTTTCGGCCATATCGTTAATAAGGCCTGCACTTTGGTCAATTGCTTCATCGCACGCTTCTGCAAACGTCTCGTCATCCCTGCACCAGCGGTAGAAGGTACTTCGTGGGACGCCTGCTTGTTTGCAGGCGACCTCCACGATTGGCGTTGCCCGAAGCTTTACTAGCAACGCCTTTTTGTCTTTTGCAATATTTCTACTCATGGCAATAGCTCACGCTTTAAGCCTGTTAGCTTTTCCCACCGTTTTAGCGCAACTTCTGCGTATACAGGGGATTTCTCCATGATGTAGCAACGTCGTTTTAATTTCGTGGATGCTATAAGCGTTGACCCCGATCCGCAGAACGGCTCCACTACTAGATCCCCGCGCTTAGTAAGTACCTTTATGTATGGCACCAATATTTCAATTGGCTTGGTGCCAAAGATTACACCTTGACCAGAACTTTTTTCATCACTGGCTTGGTACTCAATAAAATCAGTAGGTTGGTACTTCTTACCCCCTTTGTAACCCTCCCATTGGGGTTTACCAGCGATAGCATAAAGAGCTGTCTCGTATTCTTCTTGCAAACCGTCAGGTTCTTGGTCGTGGTTATAGGGCACTGCTCCACTACCACCAACCATCGCTATATCGTGCTTACTAAAGAACTTATACTTGGCGCTAAAGCCTTGGTGTCTATTGGGTAGGTGCCAAACAATCATGTTTTTTACCTTCCAATATTTCTCCATCTCAGCCCATATAACACGGAGATTCTTCCAATTTTCATAAACTATGATGCTGTAATCGGGCTTGGCATAGCGTGCTACATTACCCATCCATAGTTCAGTAAAATTGTCTGGCAGTTCATCTGTTTCTAGGTATCGACGGTTCTTTTTTGCACCAAATCCAGTAGTAGGCTTACCACCGCGTTTGGCGTGCAGGTAATCTAATATGTAGGGCGGATCTGTTAAACACATGGATGCGAGCTCGCCGTTCATGAGCTTATCGAAGTCTTCAGGTATGGTACTGTCGCCAACCATCAGCCGAGATTCGCCCAATTTGTAAACGTCACCTTTTTTGGCCTTTACAGACTTGATGTCGAGCTTCTTAAGCTCCTTGTCTAGGTCAAAATTCTCTGGCGCCACATCTTCTAGATCAAAAATGGTATCCATTTCTTCGCTACTAAACCCAATATCCGCCAAAAGAGTTTCGTCGAACTGCGATAGTAGTTCCCAGTCCCATTCCCCTTGGTTACGGTTCAGGCGCAAACACAGCTCTTTTTCGCGCTCTATATCTGGTATGTCTATATAGACAACTGGCACTTCGGTATAGCCAAGGTCTTTAGCTACTTTTAACCTAAAGTGGCCACCGATCACCACGTTCTTGCGTTCATTTGCACCGTTGGCTAATATCGGATCTACTAAGCCAAAACTTTTGATGCTGTCCTTCAGCTGCTCAATCGCTTCATCGCTCCATTTGCGCGGATTATGCTCGGCTGGTTTTAGGTCGCCGATTTTTACCTGTTGAATTGATAATTTGCTTGTCATTTTATTGCCTTTCTTTTAACTAATGACAAGCTAATTAAAAAGAATCCCGCCGATTTACGGCAGGACTCTTAAGGGTCTCTACTACTGTTATTTTATATAGCTACAATGCCTTTTAGTGCTATACCTTCGGTGCGAACCAATACATAGTCCAGCTGGTAGCCTTCCTGCTTTAGCTTGTACTTTAGGTCTTTAAAAGCTTTTTTGCGATCACCAGAGCCAATGTGTTCTTGAATCTCATCGTAGCTAACCACATCAGAAAAATGTAGAAATAGCTTGTGTAAAAACCGACCACTGCGTGATGTTCGTGAGTGCAGACGGAACACGGTCTTATTTCCAAATATAAACCAACCATGTGGATCTACACCCATTGCCAGGTGTCGATCCAGCCGCTTAGTAGGTGCTTCTGCTGGTGGCACAACATAAATTAGTGGCCTCCAACTAAAGATACTGGTAACCATGGCTTTTATTTTGTCTACTACTGTTTTGATTGTTTGGGCAAATTGTTTCATTTGCTCATTAATTACTTCAAGAGCACGGCGCATGGGTTCCATTTGCTGCTGCAATACTTTAGCAGCAGTAGCTTGAGCGGCGAAAACACCGCTCATGGCCGATATACTGCCACAGAAGTTAAAAGCACCGGCTAGTTTGATCTGGAGGATCTTGTTGGCATCCATATCATTAGACCTCGCATATCTAACGAATCCCGCACGGCGGATTATGGGTGCCGCGAACAGCAGACTCCAGAGCCATTCTCTCTACGGCGCTACAATAACATGCCGAAACATATAGCCTGTCGCTAATGTGCGGAGTCCACTGGTCCTTGCGGTCGTGCGAACCGACACGATTTTGTATGTTTTCAGATTCGCCAACATCTAAAACCTTGTGCAAGCCGTTTATTATAGTTGATATTACGTACACACCTGACTGCGCTAAAAGTGAAGCAGTTGAGGTATGCGGGCCGTCAAATTGGACTGGACCCTGTTGAGTGTGAACTGTTAAGCTCATATTTTTACCCTCGCTTAGTTGTTAAATTTTACGTTTGTGTATCCCTGTGCTCCACCATGCACTTTGATCACTATCTTATATTTTACCGAACTGCTAAACGGGTGTCAACAAAGTTGTTGACACTTGAGTTTTGATGGTAAGACATGTATAATTACACCTATGAATGAGACACAGAAACAAATACTAGAGTTGGCAAACCATAAGGATATTAACGCTCTTGGAATCCGTGAACTAGCCCGTCAACTAGGTGTTCATCCACAAACCGCTAAGTATCATCGTGAACAACTTATAAAGAAGGGCCTGATACGTCGAACAGGTACTTTCAGGGCCTCTCGGGTTGAGCAAAACATGCTTGATGGTGCTGATCTAGTTACAATACCTTACCTTGGTGCGGCTAATTGTGGCCCAGCTGCGAGATTTGCGGGTGCAGAGCCAGCAGGACAGCTAGGCATCTCATCACGCCTACTACACACTAAGAAGTTTAGTTCGTTATTTGCAATCAAAGCAGACGGTAATTCGATGAACCGAGCCAGACTATACGGGGAGACTATAGAAGATGGCGATTTTGTTATCGTCGATAGCGAAGCACAGCCAAAAAACAACGATTATGTAGTTTCTACCGTTAATAACTTGGCCAATATAAAGAAATATGCCCCTGAATTTGGAAGCGATGGTACCCTGCAGAGAATTACTTTACTGTCCGAATCCACTGACGAATATGAGCCAATATTTATTCATCCAGAAGATGAAGCTGAACGGTTAATTGCCGGTGTTGCTGTGCAGGTTATTAAAAAGCCACTAACGTAAGAGTTGCTGGCAAAATGTCCTCTGAATATCTCAGCAATCACTATGTGCCACAGTGGTACCAAAAACGATTCATACCCGAGGGACAAGAGAATAAGGAATTGTACTATCTCGACCTTAAACCGGGTACTTTCATCGACCCAAGAGGCGTAGTTCATCCGAAACGTTCAGTTTATTTACAGGGAACGCGGCTTTGTTTTGCCGAAGATGACTTATACACCACATGGTTTGGAGATGAAAGACAAGTTGAAATTGAAAAAATATTCTTTGGTAAAGTAGATGATCAAGGTCGCGATGCGGTTATGTTTTTTACAGATTATGTACATCTTGAGTCAGGCTGGGATGGTGATCCACTGCATAAACTAATGCTATACATGAGTACCCAAAAACTCCGAACACCAAAGGGCTTAGACTGGTTAGCAAATCAACTTAATACTACCGACAGAAATTCAATTCTTAATTTAATGCTCCGGTTAAGGCAGATACATTCTGCTATCTGGGTTGAATGTATCTGGCAAATTGCCGATGCTACCAAGTCGGAAACTAAATTCATAGTTTCCGACCACCCAGTAACTGTTTACAACAAATTTCTTGGTCCGAGCAATAAGAAGTGGTGTAGAGGCTCAAATGACCCCGATATTACCCTAAATGCTACCCACACAATTTTTCCCTTGTCTCTGAATAAAGTGCTGATACTTACAAATCTTTCTTGGGCTAGGAACCCTTATCAATATGGTACCGTGCAACGCCCAAACTCAAATCCTATGCGCTCAGCAATGTTTAACTTCCAGAACATCCATACAATGCGTGAACTTTCTGAACAAGAAGTAAGGGAGATTAACTTTATTATAAAAAGTCGAGCGTTTAGGTATATTGCCGCAGCAAAGGAAGATTGGCTATACCCAGATAAGTATGTGTCGAAATCCGAGTGGAATACTTACGGCGACGGTTTATTGCTAATGCCCGATCCTCGAGGTGTTGAATTTGGTGGTGAAATGATTATGGGGTGGGATGACGGTAGATCTACAGCATTTGATGAATACGGCAGACGGCCGTGGCAGCAAGGCTATGGTCAACACGCAGGTCAAAATGAATTCAACACGCTGTACCAGTTCAAAGGTGATTTTGCTGCTAAGTTTGGTCCCTATCGGCGTGGGCGTGGGCTCAGCTTCGGCACTGATATAGATCCGGAAAAGGATACTGATGACATGCATACATACCATTTAAGTCTTGCTAGGAAGAACCGTAAAAAATAGCAAGCTTGGATACCTCGGTAGTAAAATGTATATGTGTACACACATCTTAAAGAACGCAAATATTACGAAGACTTCTACGATAAACTCACAGTAGAATCTGCTCGCCGTAGCATCAAGTATTATTACGATTTTTACGAAGATTTTGAAAATAAGCTACCCAAAGACGAAAAGATAGACAGACCCGGCAACGTTTTTGTACTAAACGTATTCTATATGCAGACTGTTGGCAATGAATTGCTTGAGCGTTACGAGAAACGTGATGAGCATATACGTGAATGGATGGAACGAGATGAAGCCAAGGACGAGCAAATAGCATCAGCTCGTCTGACAGAAGAGCCTTATTGTCACCACTGCGGCAAACATGGGCTTCGAATTATAGATAAATCGCTCATGCACAGGGGCGAAGATTATAAAATAGATGACCCAGAAGAGGTGCTTTTTATGCTACATTGCCCGCACTGCGATAAAAATAGCGCTTTCTGGGAAGACGGCACCGCTTGGAAGGTAAAACCTACCATATGTCCAAAATGTAAATCTGAAGTTACGCATAAAACCACTAAAACTAAGAACGCCATCACCATTACCTATACCTGCACGTCATGTAAGCACATCTTTAAAGAGAAAATGGACTTATCGGTTAAGAAAGAAAAGCCCGACCCTGAATTTGCTACCGACCGTATACACTTCTGTCTAGAAGACAAAGAGTTCCGTGATCGACTCTTTAATATGCGACATGACTTTATAGAAATGGCTAGGCTTGGCAAAGAGTTTAAGGAACGTGAAGATAACAAGCACGTTTATGATGCCGTAAAGGAAATGAAGAAGCCAAAGATTGCCGAGTTAGTGACACTACTTTCACCTGTGCTAGAAAAGGCTGGCTATATAGAATTCCACCTAGATAAACCTGAAATGGGTCGTGATGTGTATGTTGGCTTTAGCTGTTTGGACAGTAAGCCCGATCGTAACGATAACGACAGCAGAAAGACATTGAAAAAGCTAGTTGATAGCGCCCTAAGCGATACCAACTGGCGACTAATGAGCGATGGCATATCTTATCGACTTGGGTACCTAAACGGCCGTGTTAAAGCCTATGAGGGCGAAGAAGCCATGAAAGAGTTGGTTATCAAGAGCGGAAAGTTGAAGAAGAAGCCAGTAAGTAGTGAGGTTAGCTCAGAAGGCTTCAGTAAAACCTATAAAGCTCCGGACGGCACTGAAATAATCCTTTAAAAATGAGACACTCAGGATATATGCGTTTCGTGTCTCATTTGTCCCATTTTAACCTGTTAAACTGTACTAGACCTGTATGCTCAGCCAATTTAGAATTAAACTGCTAACGCTTACGTAGTATTGAGTAGTATCATATAAGCATGAGAAGTGGTGGGAAGAAAAAAATCGTTTCAACTCGTGAAGTTACTGACGGCATTACGAGGTTTGTACAGGTACTTGTCGTCGTTCTGGCCGCTACCTTTTTAGTGATTCTAGTTAGCTTGATTATCATTAACGGACGACCGGAATCCGGCCAACTGAGATTTAGTCCATATGCGCTATTGTCAATTGTGTCGCTTGTCAGCAACCTCGTCGCCTTGACACTTATTCTTCGTATTAAGCAGCGTACTGATTCAATCATGTGGTTCTGCTTGTTTTTGGTAAGCGTTGCAGTATGGGCTGGAGCAGAAGCAATGACAAGGTTAAGTGCTACACCTGAAGCGGCCGCCTTTTGGTCGTCGATGACGGTCATAGGATCAGTTGCATTGCCTATGGGGCTGTATATGTTCGCCTTAACCTATATCGACCCAAGGAGAGCCAAGAATCCGTGGGTGTTTCCAGCGTTAGCTCTGGTATATGCAGTATTCGTCTACGTAAATGAGCGTACCAACTTATTGTATATTTTTGACCCGAATCTTGCCCTAAACGCAGCTTGGGGGTACCACAGTCCTACGGGTCCAGCATATATTTTGCTTGTATCATGGATTATCCTGTTAGTATCCGCATCGTTTGTTCTATTCTTTAGGTTTCACAAACGCACTATAGAGCCAACACTGCGCAAACAGTCACGGCTATTCATGATTGCGATTGCTATTCCGCTTGCAACTGGGGCCATCACCGAAGGGTTGCTTCCGATACTTCACGTGACTGCAGTTCCAAGGTTAACAATCATGTTTATGACCATTAGCGCCATAATCATCTCATACAGTATTCTTAGGTATCGCTTCTTTAGTCTTACTCCAGCGGTCATTGCTGGGCGAATCTTAGACACCATGAACGAAGCAGTTATAGGCATTAAGCCTGACCTCAGCCTCAACTTTGTTAATTCTGGAGCTGAGAGGATGTTTGGCCTATCATCTGCGCAACTAGCAGGCAAAAGATTAAGTGACTTTATGGCTACCGATTGGACACCTCAGCAGCTTCAGCACAATTTATTTGACCCGCTAAAGAATGAAGACAGATTTACTTTGGACGCAGTCGAATTCCATACCGCCGAAGGGCAAACTATCATCACAAAACTTTCAATCAGCAGTGTATATGATGAGGATCAACCGTACGGGTACCTTGTCGTTCTGACAGATATAACAGCTATTGCGCACACCAAGGCAGTCATTGAGAGAGAGGTTGCTGACCGCACAAACGAACTAAACCAAGAGCACGCGCGTCTCCAGTCGGCGATTAACAGCCTCGATATCGGCTTATTAATGACCTTTGAGGACCAATCGGCAATTTCGTATAATGCTGCTTTACCACACATACTGAGTATCTCTGACGGACAAGACCAAGAGCACAAAATTGATATTGAAACTTTGCAGACTAAGCTATTAGCTTCACAGCTTGACCTAAAAGCGGCAATTGGTAATGTTCAATCTACGGGACAGCCTTTTCACATCAAAGAGGCTAGCTACGACAACCGTATACTGACTATCTTCGGTGCGCCTATCATGGTGCAGCTCGATAAGATTATAGGTACCGTTGTTTTGATTGAGGATATAACCGAACAAAAAGTGGTGGAAAGGTCAAAGGACGAGTTCTTCTCGATTGCTTCTCACGAGCTACGCACACCGTTGACATCGATCAAGGGCAACACATCTATGATCCTCGACTTCTACAAGGAGCAACTACAGGATCCTCAGCTTAAAGAAATGGTTACCGATGTGCACGATAGTTCAGTGCGCCTTATCGAGATTGTTAACGACTTTTTGGATACATCCAGACTCGAACAGGGCAAAATGAACTTTGAGTACGAAGAAGTCTCTCTAGAAGAAGTTGTAGAAAGCGTAGCATACGAGATGAAGCAAGTTCTAAATGAAAAGAAGCTATACCTAAAGGTAGCTGACCACACCCTAGATAGACTGCCTAAGGTATGGGTCGATAAGAACCGACTTAAGCAAGTTGTTTATAACCTTGTTGGCAATGCCGCCAAGTTCACCGAGGAAGGTGGCATCACGATCAGTGCTGAAAAAGAAAACAAATTTATCAAGGTGGATGTCACCGATACCGGCCGAGGAATGTCACCTGAGGCTCAAAAGCTTTTGTTCCATAAGTTTCAGCAGGCTGGCAGCAGTCTTATCACCAGAGACACGACTAGAGGCACGGGACTTGGCCTGTACATCTCCAAGATGATTGTGGAGAGCATGGGCGGTAACATAGCCTTGACCAGCTCGACAGAAGGTCAAGGTACTACTTTTAGCTTCGAGGTGCCTGTAGCTACTGACGCCATAAAGTCAGCCACAATAACTAAGCTAGCCAAGGAAAGTGCCCAGACCGACAGCTCTACCGGAATGACATCAGGCGAACCCACCACTTAGGCAAATATTTTAAGCTTTACGAAAGCTTAAGCGCTGTCTATACTGTGAACCATGACAAAAGTACTTATAGTTGAAGACGATCCGCTAATGTCGCGGATGTACCAAAAGATATTCACATTCCAAAAATACGAAGTAGAAGTCGCCGGTGATGGCGAAGAAGGTTTAGCTAAGGTTCTGTCGACAAATCCAACAATTATTTTGTTGGACGTTATGATGCCCAAGATGAACGGCCTTCAAGTTCTCGAAAAGCTCAAGGCAGACCCAGCTACAAGTCACATTCCAGTGGTGATGCTGACTAACTTAGCCGGCCAGCAGGATGCAGAGACGGCTTTATCAAAAGGTGCCGTCAAGTACATCATCAAGAGCGAGCACGAGCCACGAGAGATAGCCGATATGGTTGACGAGATTATTGCTGGCTACACCCGTAACGACGTTCCTTCGGTCTCTTAAGCTATCCTTCTTTATTACTGTCAGAGGCCTGAATCTTGAGTTCTGGAGTGGATATTGGGATAGTAAAGCTAAAGACGGAGCCCTTACCTTCAATCGACTCGTCTAGAGTTATACTTCCGCCCATGTTCTCCACAATCATCTTGGAGATGTACAGACCGAGTCCTGTGCCTTTTGTTGTGTCACGTGTCAAGAGACTGCTACTGGCCTGCTGAAACTTATGGAACAACAACTGCTGCGACTCTGGGGTCATGCCGCGGCCAGTATCGATGACCTTAACTTTGACGAACTGCTTATCCAGCACTGCGCTAATCGTTATGCCGCCTTCTTCTGTAAACTTGGCCGCATTGCCAACAAGGTTATAAACAACTTGCTTAAGTCGATTGTTGTCAGCCCAGACCTTAGGTAGCGTATCGAGCGTAAGTTTGTCGACCTTGAGATATATTTTCTTTTCATTTATCACGGTTCTCATTTCATAAACTACACTTTCAATAATCGCTTCTAAGTCTACTTCTTCGTAGTTAAAGTTCAGTCTGCCTTGTTCGAGTCGTGACAGATCTAAGAAATCATTAACAATCTCTATCAGCCTGACGGCACTCTCATGAATATCACTAATCATCTCATTGAGCTGTGGATCCTTGAGCTCTTCTTTGTAGAAATCAAGAACCATCGAGCTGTTGCCCTTGATCGATGTCAGTGGCGTGCGTAGCTCATGAGAAGCAATCGAGAAGAACTCGTCCTTTGATCTTTCGAGCACCTTGCGCTCAGTAATATCTTCTACAAGAACAATAGTGCCAATAATCTTATCAAGGTGAACCATGATCGGAGCCCCAAAAATGCTTAGAATACGGTTGCCGTAGGTCGCCTCCTTTATAGTAAACGGCTGGCCGTCTAACTGACACTGTCTGATGGTGTCCATGAGGTCAAGGTCTGGGATGTCCTGCAATTTTTCCTTTAGAATGTCGATGACATAGTCGGATTCATCAGTCTTGATATTTGGCTTCTTCTTAACGCCAAGTACGCGCAGCAGGGCAGCATTGTAGGACAGTATCTGTTTATCTTCAAATGTCATCAGTAGACCGATATCCAAACTGTTTATAGCAGCTTGTAGCCTAGCGTGTTCTTGGTTGAGTTGAGATATATGCTTTTGGTTTTGGCTTGTGAAGTGACTGAAGGCCCTTGAAAGCGATTCGAACTCGTCACCAGTGTTGATCATAGGTTCGATGTAAAAGCCCGTTATTTGAGCTCTGAGGACCGCTGAGGTCAACGCCGTAATGGATTTGGTCAGGGTTCTGTTGACTACCACCATCACCACAACCGCCAATGAGGTTACAAGCAGTCCGCCAGCCACGAGTAGCCAAAAGACGCTAATCAAGGTGCCATAAAAATCACTAGGGTAGGTGATCGACACCAGCTTCTCAGTGCCAAAAGTCTGGAAGTTGATAAGTTTCGCATCGGTCTTGCTATCTAGTAACGAGCCTGACTCATGAGTTTTTACTAATGACTGAGTCTGGGAGGTTAGCGTATCGAATGGAACGTAACTCGCTTCATTAATCACAAATACCTGACTACTTTCACCAATGTTAAGACTACTAAGCTGATCACTATTGTGCAGATCGCTTTGGGTCGAGAATCCACGCATCGCAGTCCAGACCTGTGTGTTAACGTTATCCTTGATGATTAGCTGGAATGACTGAACGAACAGTAGTATGACTAGCGAGAAGCTACCCACCACCAAGAGCACGACAATGCCCAATATTTTTTGATAATACTTGGTAGTGATTACGTTCCTTAAATCGTACTGCCTTATCAGTTTTGATTTGATAAGTCCGACGTAAGAATCGAACACCAAGAAGTAGTACAAACCTAGCAAAAATGATATAGCAAAGCCGACTCCAACATTTTTATAACATTCGATTAGCGGCAAGTCGGCAAAGTACCTAAGTTGAACTGCGCCAATCGCATACCCACCAGTGGCTGCAACAAGATTCCTCATAAATGACTTGATAGGGAATAGCTCGGCCTTTTTATACAGTCCTTCTGGGTCATCAGTCTCACCGGTCTGAAAATAGTTGTTTAGGGGCGTAAAGAGCTTTTGTGTAAAGAGGAATGAAAGACCGCCAACTACTGGCACTTCCCAGAAGTACGCAAAAGCCAACACGGTCACCTGCATATTATTAAGACCCATCATTAGATATTGGTATGCGGGGCCAACTAGCCAGTACCAAACAGATGTGCCGGCCCAATCGATCAACATAACTTGTATGCGCCTACTAAGATAATGATTGTAGTGCCAACCAGCCGTCAGTAGTATGCCGTTTGTCAGGCTAAGTACTAATGACCAACCAAGAAAAACTCCCCAGCCAAATGGATTACCGGTAAGCATAGCCCACAGCACATAGCCACAAGCCAAGAGAATACTGGATAACATAAGTAATAAGCAGGCAAATACTACTCGGTGGGCCTTAACAGATTTTGAGACCCGTTTATTGAGTCCTGACTTTGTTTGTTTTTGAATATTTTGCAGCATGTCGATCTTGCAGATCTTAATCTAGTTGCTTTGCTAAGTAGCGCGCTATCAGGTACGCCGGCAGTATTGATACCATCAACAGCACAGCCGTCACGATGAACGTTAGCTGAACAGAGCGACCAGCAGCCTGTAATATTGACACTTGAGGCTGACCCACAAACAACATTCCTACAACACTTTGGTCGAGATCTTTGAGCGGCACATAGACCGCGAGGAATTGACGGTTCAGAATACCTAGAGTGCCTTTGTATGCCTTGGAGTCATGCAAAACAGTCTTGTTCACAGACGGACTAGTTTCTTTTACTCCGACCCAACGCGAAGTGCCATCAGGTGCAATAAAGGTTGTCGCAGATCGGACGTTGCCTGAATATATTGAACTATCCAGACCTGTAGACTTCTTAATTCCGTCTACGAATGCATTGTCGGCTACAAGGCCAACAACAGCAGCACCCACGATGTTTCCACCCGAATCGCGGATTGGAGTCGCAGATTTTATATATACCAAAGGTGCCAGAACGCCAGCTTTAGAGCTAACGGTCGAGCCTGACTGACCAGTTAGCGCACGTCGTATTAGTGTATCCGAAGATAAGGAGTCTCCCCAGCGATCTGGATCTTCTGCTCTTAGTAAGACCTGTCCAGCGTTAGTTGTAATAACCAGCGACGATTGTTTCTTATCATGCAAAAAGCTTGTGGTTGTGTTAACCAATCGATCGTGATCCTTAGCTACAATAGCTGCAGCTATGTCAGGGTTGCTTGCCACAGACTCACTGTTGGCTAGCGTTTCGGCCTTTTTACCGTCAATTGCATAGCCCAAAACGCTTGCAGCAGTGCTGAGGTTATCGAGTGAAGCCTTTTGGACATTGTTGGTTAACAAATATGTGAAGCTGGCCGTCGTAAGTAAGAAAATGGCCAGTGTTAGGGACGTGAATATCATAAATAACTGGGATATAAAACGGCGCGTGAGATACCTCCAGACCCATCTTCCCAGCACTATGACTGCTAGTAAGAGCAAGATGTGCTCGATAATCCAGACCGAGGCAAACGGTGCCACAAACCTAGCTATCAATGGATTGCTGCTGGCCTCCCACAATTGCCTGAGCGACGTAAGCTCAAACGCAAACAGTAGCAGGAAGGAGACAGCTACCGGCCTAAGGTGTCTTTCGAGGCCAGTGGTTGCGCGGCGCCAGTAGAGGCCCGCTATAGTCAAAGCACCTAGCGGCGGCAATATATGCAAAAGACCACTAACACCTGAGAACCCAACCACAGCCGGCGCTTTTGTGGTCGGGTTGTCGACCTGATCTGGTGGTTCTGTAGAAGCTACGCCTTTTGTGTATTCCGACTCATCAAGTCCCGCCAGCTTGGGTTTAAGCTGAAGCGGGTCGATAAGCTGACCGACTATTACCGCAATGTATCCAAGAATACGAAGAACCAAAGCAATATTCTCTGATGCATCTCCAAATATTGAGTTGCCCAAAACTGATTGCTCGATAATAGTCGCCGAAACTACAAAAGATAATGCTAATAGCAAGAAACCAAGCCAATTGACTGCCTCTCTTAGCTGCTTTTTTGCTGTCCACGCATCAAAGTGCAGCCAAAAGACTGCAAAGAACACTAAAGCCGCAAACAGGCTAATAGCAAAGTGTATGTTTTGTCCAAAAAACTGGATCGGAAGCATTTATGTACCCACCAACTAGCTACTATTTCTCATTAATAATACCTTAAGCACAGTCATTATCATAGTTGTTTATCCCTATAAACCATTCATAATATTAATGATCTGTCGCTCGCTCAAAACCCCAACAACAATGCGCTTTATAACGCCTTCTCGGTTTACAAAATAGTGCATTGGCAGGCTCTGAACTCCGTAGCTGTTGCTGAGCGTGCTGTCAGGATCGACTAGCCAGTTAAGGCTTAGACCTGATATGCTCGTGTATGCCTGCACTCTCGGTGCACCTTCCTGTAAGGCTACTGGTATGATGTTAAACTTTTCTTTGGTCTGTAGCCTCGACAATACAGCCAGCTGTTCGGCGGTGGTAGGCGACCAAGTCGACCCAAAAGATATCAAAGTAGGCTTGCCTAACACATCAGCCGTGCGAAATACTTTGCCATTTGTGGTTTCAAGCTTGAAGTCTGATATCTGCTTGCCGACTAGCGTGCCTTGTCCTGTCGATGATTGCCGGATTGGATCGCTATCGCTGACACTAACCAATTGAACAGCAAACGAGGGCAGGGGAAGATGGAAAGAGCCAATATTAATACCTGTTAGAGGCTTAAGCTCCAGCCTCGCAGTAAGCGGCTTGGAATGACTTGTTTCAAAAATACTACTTATAAGCGTTTCGTGCTTAGCTGCCGTAGCTTTAAGGTAATACTTGCCAGGTGGAAGCAAGATCGTAAACTCACCTCGACCGTTCGTCTTTTGAGGATTGTGTTGACCGTATGATTCTCCGTCCCACAAAACCCATGTCTGCGAGTCTGGCTCAAGGTAGTAGAGTGACACCTCGCTCTGTAGGGGCTTACCAGTTTTCTTGTCCACTGTCTTCGCCGTTCCATACACATTAACGGTATTAAGTGCTTTGGTCGTCTTACTACCCGCACCATCAATTGATTCAGCAACCAAGCTGTACTTACCCGGCTGACTGAAACTTATAACTCCTGACCACAAACCAGTATCTGGTGACTTAGTAAGGGTAAAGACTTGCTTTTTGCTTTTGGCGCCGTCATATATTGCATTGATTTTTATGGAGGTTGGGCCGCCAACAGCGCTAAGTGTAAGCTTTTGGTCAACACCTACTAGAGACGAGATTGTGCCCTCACTGTCAGGTGCCAAAATCTGTGGTCCAAGAGTAAGGATATTACCGCCAACAATCGGCGGCAAACGATCAATCACTAAGACCTTTATTGGCGACAGGCCGGTGTTGCCAGAAATATCAGTGGCGCGCACAAGCAAATCATAGTTACCCTCCTCGAGATTGACTGGCCTAAAACTGAATGTTGCATGTGTTCTGCCAAGACCAACAGCCTCGTCGACAGGCAACCAGTTTTTTCCACCATCTGTAGAGTATTCAATACGAGCTAGGGCATTGTTATCATCTGCAACTCCATCAATCTTAGGAGCCGCCTTAACGGCTTTAGGTATTAAAGTTGTCATACTTACTGTCGGTGGCGTCCTTTCAGCTGGTTTTGACAACAACTGGATTGGACTAGTGCTTATTGTAGCCGCTGTCTTTGGCTGCGAAGCCACTACCTTCGCGCTCGTGATGAATGTCCCGTCGTCAGATGATACGGTATTTCCTTCGGCATCACTGCTCAAAACCTTATAGTGGTAGGCTGTGCTTGGGCTCAGGCCAGTGATTGTTGCGCTATGTGAAGTCACCATAGAACTATCGAGGGCAGTCGTTTTGCCGTAGCTGGCCGTAGTTCCATATTCGATTTGTGAAGTTCCGGGGATTGTAGTGTTCCATGTAACATGCACGCTGTTGTCTGTCGGCGCAGACAAGTTCACATTCGAAACAGCTATGGTTGCTCCGCTTGTTGTAACGTCCGTGTTGCCAGAACACGCAATAGCATTACTCCCAAAAAAGTCGTCAGAGGCCTCTACTATCCATGATGTTACGTCAGTTGCTAGGTTAACCGACGAAAGCACAAAGAACTCTTGGTCGTATGGACTAGGCAAGTTGCCAGTCGTAAAAGTTACGCTGCTGGCTGTAGCATTTGGGCTCCAGCCAGTTGCCGATCCACTTTGGACCGTGAACACGCCATCACCGGGCGCCGTCACCCTAAGCCAGCGGATCGGATTTGAGCTGTTGTTAGTGACATTAAGCCCAAAAAAAGTGTCAGTCCCTACGTCGGCATAGTTTGGCGAGACTGAAACCAAACATTCTTCGAGAACTGCACGGGCCTTCGGTGAGGGTATTATGGCAATCGACAGGCTTATAACAAGTAACGAAACCCAGATTCTACCATGCCACACCCTTGGAATTTTCATATAATTTTTTCGTTAAAACTTAAGCATATTGTACCATGCAGCTATTACCTTATTGTGTTAGCTGATAGCTCATTGAGCTTCCCTTATAAATCGTCACACTTTGACCAGCAACGGCAATTCTTTGTGCAAACCTAAACTGAACTGTCCCTGGTGTTGCGCCATTCTGTACAAATCCACTGATACGCATCACGCCTCGACCGCTTGCTGTTCTAGCGACGTCACAGTTCGTGTTAGACGTGATCAAGCTGCAGGCTGACGTGGCAGTAGCCGATCCGTTCGCTAGCGGCGCCTCACCAGCGACATTAATTGCGGTTGCTGTAGCCGCGGCAATGCTCCACCTAATATCTGCCGTTGTATTTGGCGCATTGAAGGCAATGACAGCAGTAAAAGTATAGTAACCGTTGGCAGCAACAGGGAAAGACAAGTCAGTCGCGTCCGTCAAAGCTGAGCTGTTTGTCACATTTTGGTCGGCAGTTTTTGCGACAGATAATGCGCCTAAACAGTTTCTCCATGCGCCGTTCTCATAACACCTAAAGTTGGCCGAGCTTGAGTTGTAATATATTGCTCCATCCGTTCCTGTCGGGTCTCCGGCACTTGTGCCTATACCAACCACTAGCAGTGTTGGAGTGGCCGCACCAGCCGCCGGCCCAACTACGATTCTATTATTCGTGCTATCTATATTAAATACGTCGACGCTGGACGCATTCTGAACATTGAACTCAGTTGTGCTGGTAGATCGGAGCGTTAGACCGGAGCTGCTGATAATAGTCGAAGCATTGCCTGACGAGTTGCCAAACAAAAGTCGTCCTGCAGTATTGCGGTATGCTATATCACCTGCAACTGCATCGCTAAACCAAGCGCCGGGTGACGGTACATAAGCTATCCAAGGATTAGAGCCCGCACCACCAGAACCAATGCCTGAAGCGCCGGTTGTTGGCATATCGATCCATGTTGAGTTGCCACAACATGTAAAGTTAGATATAGCGCCACCGCCCGGTAAGTTAATTGTGCCGCTAAACGTCTTGTCTCCTGCGAAAGTTTGTGCGCCTGTTGTCACCAGTCCACGCGCCGAGCCACCAGCATCCGGTAAGTTAAGTGTTGCAGTGCCGCCAAGAGCTACTGAGGATGCTTGCCAGTTAATATCTGTTCCGCTTGTTCCGAGCGCGAGACTAACGGAGGAGTTAGCTAGCTTGGTATTTGTGATGGCGCTGGGCTGGACCGTGAGCACACCGCTACTTGTGACTGCCGCGTCACCACTTATATTCGAATCTAGTAACACGGTACCAGTTGAGTCAGGGAAGGTAATGGTTCTGTTTGTCGTTGGGTCCGTAAAGGCAAACGTGGTACGCACATCATTATTAGTTGCCCCTTCAAACATCAGCGGCGTGCCACCCCTCAGCTCACCGATAAATGTAAGCCCATCTGTTGCTGCGTCACCTAGAGTAACGTCGCCATTTGACAAGAAACTACCAGCCAAAGTCAAACCACCGCCAGCCGTAAAGTCAGTGCCACCATTACCGATGTTGAGTATCAAGTTGCTGTTGGCATCCTGCGTACCTGCCAGCGTGTGCGCACCTAAAGTATCGGTTGGATTATCGAAGGTGATCCCGCCATTGGCTGCTAAAGCACCACTAAACGTACCTGTACCGCCAGTTATTGTTGTTACACCCGCCGTACCAATTGTGCCGGATGTAGTAATTGCATCTGCGCCAACGTCTATCGCACCAAAGCCTGTAGCAATTGAGCCGAGATTGAGCACACCAGTACCTGTTATAGCTGTTGCTACTGCATCATCAGTATCCACAAGTGCAGCATCCTTACCATTAAGTAAATTGAACTCATTTGCATCCACTGTTGTGCCGTTCAGTACTATAGTTGACGCAGCGCTACCAGTGAGAGTTAACGATGCGCCAGCACTGCCAATAGCAGTATTGCCTGTGGAGTTGATTGTTGCTGAGGTAAGGCCAGAGCTAAACGTCTTTAAGCCAGCGAAAGATTGAGTACCGGTAGTTACCATGCCAGGGTTTGTGCCATCTGCCGGTCCAAATGTAATGGTGTTGCCGGCGATCGAAGCTCCATTAGGTTGAGACGAGCCGGAGAATGTTCCAACGGTGGTAACAGCTGTAACCACTGCCGTACATGCTCCGCCAGTAGTTATACCGCCGGCTATGACCGGATTTTGCAAGTACTGCCCACCAGTACATGTTGTGTTGGCACCAGCAACGCCGTTAAGTCTGTAGGCCGATCCAGACACGACATTAATATCACCATTAACATCTAATGTGTAGGCCCCAAGAGCACCACCGATCTTAAGCGTGCCGGTCAAGTTTGCCGCAGAACTAATTGTCTGTCCGTTAATCAAGCCAGAGGTTAACGTACCACTAGAGATATTGATGTTACCAGACTGCGTAACGCCGAGTTGAACAATATTGTTACTACTGACGCCACCTACGGTATCAGCGTTTTTAGCGTATGGAACAGAACCCATCTGCACCCTAGGGCTCATGTAGCCAGCCGCATCCGCATTAAACCTGACGGCTAGGTACAATGAAGGGTTGGCGTTAAAGTCCGGCAGTGGCGTCGCCGAACCAAGATTAGTCTGGAATACGCCATTGGTGACCGTCACACTCTTGGTGAGCTCGTGCCATTTGTCATGTACTCCGTCGCTCGGCGCACCTAGCGTAGGACTGTCATACAAAACAAAGTCAAAATTATATGTACCATTAGAGACGTTTGTTCCGTCCGAGTTTACAACTTTACCTTGGAAGCTAATAATATCCGGATTTGCCGCCTTAACAGGTATAGAAATGCTTAGTGCCAGCCAAGCAAACAGCAACACCGGCGCCAAAAACCAGCGCCAAAAAGCTGTCCGTGATTTCCTGCTATTTTTTCCCAGCGTTTTTATCCTCAGTACTTACGCTTTTATAATACGCCCATAGGGGAAGCATAACAAGCTTAATGGCCGATTTATTTGGTCTGTTTTTTGCCTTTTAATTTGGGTGATTTTTTAGATTTCTTTTTGGGTTTTTCGGTAGCTCGCTTTGCGACTTGCTTTTTATAAACCACTTTTGGCACTGGCTTGGGCCTTGAGCGTCTGTGCATCTCGTATTTCCAAGCCTTAAAAATTATGAAAACAATGAGTGCTGTTGTCGCTATAAACGCCACAATTGCTGCCCAGTTTACCAGATACAACGTATAACTTTTGGCCGTGAAGCTGTTGATCCCATCATATCTGTAGTAAACGTCTAGTCGATAAAACTTAGGCCAAATACCTTCTTTTGCGACACTCTTTAGGCTCACGGGGAGTTGGCGATATGTTTCTGGCAAAACATACGACGAAGCCTCGTTGATAACACCTTGGCTGACAACATTGCCACGCGGCGAAACTATCTTAACAATACCCCTTGGAACAACCTGAACATTTCCGGTATTTTTGAACCTTAGAGTGATTTGTGACGGCAATTGACCCCATCCAACATCATATTTGACGCCTTTGAGAGAAAGGTCGTACTTTTCGCCGCCAACTTTAGTCGCAAAAATCAAAGACGACAGTTCTTGCTTAACGTTGACCTTGTTGCCGCCAACGTCGTCTTTGGTGTTTACGGAGGCGACTACTGCTCCATAGTGTCCGCCAGGGGTCAACGAAACATCATTGATAATTGTCGCCTGAACAGTTGATGACTGGGTAGGTTCTAGCACCAAGTCACTGACCGACAACCTAAGCCACGTCGCTAGACCATATTTTTTTGCTAGTGTGCTGGCATTGTTACCAGAGAACACCAGTCCACCAGTCTCGTTTAATGTGCCGAAGTTAAGGACATTCAAGTGAAAGTTTTGGGTTTTGCTTGATCTGTTAGTGATTGTCAGATCAACTGTCTTGGTTGGCTCATTCGACTCAACTCTCACAGTCTGCAAAAACGGGACAATAGTTACTTGAGAAGTTGGCTGCGCCAAGGCTTCAGACTGATTGGCTGACACTACGGCTACGACAATAGCTAGCGTAATGACCGCTATCTTCACTTCTTGGCACCTTTTCTGACCGACTTGGTTTTGCGTGCTACAGAGCGGCCGGTTGACCACATACCAACCCCAGCAAATAGGCCAACTAGTAGGCCTATCCCTATAACCCTCCAAGGTATAACCCAGAAGCTAACTACGGCTTCTAGTGGTACATCTTGCTTGCCATTGTCATAGGCCATTAGTAGATGAGCAGTGTAGTGACCAAATCTAAGCTTAGATGCCTTGCTAAAGTCCCACTTGAGGTCGGTCACTGGTTTGCCAGCCTTGTCGAGCACCACTTGGCCACCCGACTCCTTATCTAGATAGACAGGGAAGCCGTCCTTCCAGACGGATGTAAATACACGGTTGCTGTTAGGCAATACATTGCCCTGAGCGGAGTTCACCTTAATAGTGGCGACTGTTTTGTTACCTCTGTTAATAAAGATGTTACCGGTCGGTATTAGATGGACATTACCGCTGTTACGTACCTTAACCTTGAAAGTGGCTGGCAGAAACTCATAAAAGCGCTGATCGGCACTAAAACTGGCTATGGCGGCCGTACGCTTAGCATTAGGCACTTGGGCCTCTACTAGGGCTAGGACGGCTGTAGAGCCAATAATGATGTTCTGGCGGCCTGAGGACTTCTCAGGAGCCCCTGCACGAGAGAAGACAGCCGCATAGTAGTAGCCGAAGGCAGCAGACTTAGGCAGCTTGACTGTCATCTTAACAGTTATCCATTCGTTCGGTGGAGCATTGAAAGTCTGAGGGGAGAAGCTAACCCAGTCAAAGTAGTCATCGCCAGACTGTCTTTCGGTGATAGCTGGCTTACCTTCATCGCCGTAGGCAGAGAACTTCATCAGAGATACCTTGAGGGTTTCGTCGTGATTGCTGCCATTCTTGATGCGAATGTCAGTTGTAAGAGTGCTGCCAGGTGGGCCACTAAGACTTATGGGCAGTGGTGATGTTACTAGATTGAGGGAGCCATCATTGGGAGCGGCTTGGGTTTGGAGGGGAGTGAGGAAACTTAGCAACAAGCTTAGCCCTATAACGGTTAGTATCGGCCTGCTTAATAATTTCATTTTTTGCGCCTGCTACCATCTGTTTTGGCACTCACAAGCTTATTAAATCGTCGCTTCATGATTAGGTATACAAGCAGTGCAGGCAGAGCAATTATTAAAATAGTCATCCCTATAACCCTCCAAGGTATAACCCAGAAGCTGACTACGGCTTCTAGTGGTACATCTTGCTTGCCATTGTCATAGGCCATTAGTAGATGAGCAGTGTAGTGACCAAATCTAAGCTTAGATGCCTTGCTAAAGTCCCACTTGAGGTCGGTCACTGGTTTGCCAGCCTTGTCGAGCACCACTTGGCCACCCGACTCCTTATCTAGATAGACAGGGAAGCCGTCCTTCCAGACGGATGTAAATACACGGTTGCTGTTAGGCAATACATTGCCCTGAGCGGAGTTCACCTTAATAGTGGCGACTGTTTTGTTACCTCTGTTAATAAAGATGTTACCGGTCGGTATTAGATGGACATTACCGCTGTTACGTACCTTAACCTTGAAAGTGGCTGGCAGAAACTCATAAAAGCGCTGATCGGCACTAAAACTGGCTATGGCGGCCGTACGCTTAGCATTAGGCACTTGGGCCTCTACTAGGGCTAGGACGGCTGTAGAGCCAATAATGATGTTCTGGCGGCCTGAGGACTTCTCAGGAGCCCCTGCACGAGAGAAGACAGCCGCATAGTAGTAGCCGAAGGCAGCAGACTTAGGCAGCTTGACTGTCATCTTAACAGTTATCCATTCGTTCGGTGGAGCATTGAAAGTCTGAGGGGAGAAGCTAACCCAGTCAAAGTAGTCATCGCCAGACTGTCTTTCGGTGATAGCTGGCTTACCTTCATCGCCGTAGGCAGAGAACTTCATCAGAGATACCTTGAGGGTTTCGTCGTGATTGCTGCCATTCTTGATGCGAATGTCAGTTGTAAGAGTGCTGCCAGGTGGGCCACTAAGACTTATGGGCAGTGGTGATGTTACTAGATTGAGGGAGCCATCATTGGGAGCGGCTTGGGTTTGGAGGGGAGTGAGGAAGAAGAGCGCCACCAATATAAACAATGCAAACTTCAAAACCCTCATATTTACACTTATTCTACAGGATTTGGCAGCGTAGCGGAACTGTTAGCAACTAAAAAGAGCCGCGTTTGCGACTCTTAATATGATCTAACTTGTTACTGGCTAGAAGTTACCGGCTCCAATAACAGACAAGGTGTCAGTGTAATCGGTTGCGGCTGGCACAGCACCATCAATGGTGGCGCGTTCTGTCAGAGTGATCACATCACCTGTAGTTGTGCCGTCTGCGCTAGCGATTGGTCGGAAATTGGTTGGGTCAAGAACACCAGCTTTGCTGCTCGTACCGTCATAGGCAGCGTCAACTGAGACGGTTCCGCCGCCAGAAGCATCGGTATTAATTGTTACGCCAAGGCCGTAGTCCTGTGTGTTAGTAGTCAAGGTGTGCGAAGCACTACCCAAAGCGTTGGCATTAGTGGTGGGTATCGTGAAGTTAGAAGCTGCAGCAGACCTCAAGGCGCCTTTGGTAGCAGCACCACTCGAGCCATTAAGACCTTTAACCCATGCAATCCAACCAGACGCAGCATTGGTTGTAATCGTAACCGTGCGGCCTGTAGTTGATACAACCGAAGATGTACTTAGACTAGAAGTGAATGAGTCCGTATTACCACTTAGTACGAAGTTAAATGTAGGGGGAACTGACGCAGTAACGACGATTTGGTCGTTAGAGATTGTTCGTAACGCCACAGTACTCGAATCACTACCAACGGTTATTGTTGGGTGGTACTCGCCCGCGGTCGCATTAGTGACTGCCGTTGCTGAGGTCAAATCGACACAATAAGTAGTAGTTGCTGAAAGAGCAGTTACCCCAGTAATCGTAACTGTTGAACCAGATCCAGAGGCAGAAAGTGTTCCAGGCAGAGCAGTATCGCCAGTCTCAGTTGCACAAGTAGAAGTATTGGTTGTTTGGGTGGTATTTACAGCACCGCTACTGGCTGTCCATGTAGTTGCGTCAGCACCATTAAAGTTAACAGCGACACTGGTGGCGCCAGCTCCAACAGTAGTAAACTGAAGCCGTACGGAGGTACCCGCGCCAGCTTGAAGCCTATTGAGTCTTAGATAGGTTGTTGTTAGGTTAGCGGCGCTGGCGTTCTGAAGCGCCAGAATAGCAATAAATGCCGGTAGCAATAACGCACCGATCGCTACGAAAGCTGTTACAGATGTGAAGTTTGTTTTTAGTTTTGTTATCACTATTGACCCTCTTTTTAGTGGTTTTTAGGTGTTACGCTAAGAATACCAGTTATGTTTTAATAATGTCAACTTAATTTGTTAATATTTATGAGTTTTGCATAAAATACACAAGTTTTGCTAAAAACTTGCTGATGCTAACAATGTTATTGTCTCGGTGTAATCATTAGCTGCTTTTTCGATTGTGGCGGCCTTGGCCTTTATTCTTATTGACCCTGTTCCGCCGACAACTGGTCCTGTTGCGGTGATAATTCGTCTAATTGTTGCGTCTGTTATTCCAACATTGTTTAATGCTCCATTATAAGGTGCTACCCTTGTGAAACTTCCGCTAGTAGCACCTGTGGCAGTCACTTGAGCGCCAAAGCCCCTAGACAGTGCCGAGAGGTCACCCGTGGATGACGTTATGGTGTTGCTGGCTGCGACGCTAAACAAGCCGGAGTTTTTGCCATTAATGTACACATCGCCGCCAGAAGCAGCATTAGTGTCGAAGGTCACGTCGACTGTGGATGGCGAATCAACCACAGTTCCGCCTATCAGTGACCCCATACTAACACTGCTGGTTGATATCGAAAATGATAAGTGCGGGTTAGTAGTAGCTACTGAGGCAATAGGCCCATATGGCGACTCTGTAAATTTGCCCTGCGTCGCTTTAATCCTTAAATAATATGTCGTGTCAGGCTGTAAGCCGGATATATTCGCTCCGCCTGAACCGCCCCAAGCAGAGTACGACTGGTAGTCGCTTAAGGCCAGTGTCGCCCCGACTGTCAGATCGCTTTTGACATAATTGATATTGCTAACAAAATTATCGGTGCTTATAGATACCGCGTAGAGCGCATCAGTAGGATTGCCTTGCTGATCAATAACAAAGTGCAGCTTGTTGTAGTAACTGCCGCCGCCATTATCGAAAGTTGCGACTTTTGGTACATGCGCTTGTTGCGTCTCTACAAACCCGGGCTTTAGCTTATATGTCGCAGTAGATGACGACGGACCATTAAGCTCGCCAGTTATGCCTTCAAGCGCATAGTTGCTGGTCGTAGCATTTGACGCACCGCCACTGCCAAATCCGTAACTATTCAATTGATAATTTGACGTGCCTGGGAAGGCGGCAAACATCAAAACTCCAACAGGTAATATTGCTCCCAACATAAACACTATTATATATGACTAGTTTTTATTAACGCCAGCGAAGTGATGTTAACAGGGACTGGAATTCGTCATTAGCGATGTCGGTCTCAGTAGCGGCAGTCAATGTAACCGTTAATAGATATTCGCCATGCGGCCACAATACCGTCTGTTGAAAAGTAGGATCACTGCGCTTGGCCGCAAAAACTGTCTCACCGCTATATGTAACCTGTGTGAGTTGGTAGAGTTCGGGATGAGCATCATATAGTTTGTAAGCGCTATCTTCCTTAACACCGCCCTCGGGCAGCTTAGCAACTATAATACTTAGTTTGCGTTGAATATTGCCTCCGGCCTGCTGATGAGCCACCAAAGTCCAGTACTGCAGTGACGCTGACGCTTCTGTGCTAGGCAGTAGCTGGTAACGCCCAGAATACTGAACTGTAAAATACTTGTTGTCTAGCGTTCTGACACTAGGCTGTGGCGTAGTAAGCTCTGTAGTATTTGCTTGAATAATGGTGCCGTTGGCCGGTTGGTTAAGCCTGTTCATCGCAAACAAGATAAGGCCGACAATAACGGCAACTATTAGTAAAATGACTGCGCCGGTCTTAAATTTTTTTCGATTTATGCGTTTGTTCACTGTAGACAGTTAATACTATATGGGGCTGTTGGCACAAGTTAAGGCTAGATTTAAAAATATACTATACTTAAGGTAACGATACGTTATATAAAGAAGGACAAATATGAGTGAAGCGACCGAAGCGCAAGCAGACATAGCCGTTATTGGGCTAGCCGTCATGGGCCAGAATCTTATCCTTAACATGAACGATCACGGCTTTAAGGTGGTCGCTTACAACCGAACAACCTCTAAAGTCGACGATTTCTTAAACAATGAGGCCGCCGGCACAAATGTGGTTGGAGCGCATTCAATTGAAGAAATGGTAAACAGCCTCAAAGCACCACGCCGTGTGATGTTAATGGTAAAGGCCGGCGAGCCAGTTGATCAAACTATTCAACAATTACTGCCGCACCTTGAAGCCGGCGACATAATTATCGATGGCGGCAACTCGTTATTTACAGATACGGCTCGACGAGTGTCAGAGATCGAGGCAAAAGGCCTGCTGTACGTTGGCGCTGGTGTTTCTGGTGGTGAAGAGGGTGCCCGCAATGGTCCTTCGATTATGCCTGGGGGTTCTAGTAAGGCGTGGCCTCACGTCAAAGAAATATTCCAGACTATCGCTGCAAAAGTCGACGACGGTGCGCCTTGTTGCGAATGGGTTGGCGAGGGCGGCGCCGGACATTACGTCAAAATGGTTCACAATGGCATCGAGTACGGCGATATGCAGCTTATTGGCGAAGCTTACCAGCTAATGCGTGACTACTTGGGCCTCAACACCGATCAAATGTCCGGTATTTTTGCTGACTGGAACAAGAGCGAGCTTGATAGCTTTTTGATTCAGATAACATCCGAAATTTTAGCTTTCAAAGACACAGATGGCCAACCATTGGTAGAGAAGATTCTGGATAAAGCAGGTCAAAAGGGGACAGGCAAATGGACAGTTATAAGCTCAGCCGAACTGGGACAGCCTGTAAGTCTTATCAGCGAGGCGGTTTATGCACGCTGCATCTCGGCGCTTAAGTCTGAGCGCGTTGAGGCTTCGGCCACCCTCAAGGGTCCAGTCGTGCAGTCACCACAAGATGTAGACTCTTTTGTAGAAAGTATTCGCCTTGCTTTATATGCATCTAAGATAGTCAGTTACGCCCAAGGCTACATGCTGATGAAAGCGGCTGCCCAAGAATACGGCTGGAACCTAAACTACGGCGGTATAGCCTTAATGTGGCGCGGCGGCTGCATTATCAGAAGCCGTTTCTTAGGTGATATCAAATCGGCCTATGACAAAAATCCAGAGCTTAACAACTTGCTGCTTGACTCGTTTTTTGTCGATGCTATTCATGACAGTCAGGGCGCATGGCGCAAGACCATTGCTACAGCCGTGGAGGCAGGTATTCCAGTGCCGGCCATGAGTGCTGCCTTATCGTTCTACGACGCATACCGAACAGAGAACTTACCGGCTAATTTGTTGCAAGCCCAACGTGATTACTTTGGTGCTCACACCTACGAACGTTCCGACAAGCCAAGTGGTGAATTCTTCCACACCAACTGGACCGGACACGGCGGAAACACCAGCTCCAGTACTTACGACGCCTAGCCCGTCTAGCCGAGACTTTTGCGAAGTATGGCCATCTCATTGATTAAGGCTTTGAGCTCGTCTGGCGACTCAGTCAACGTCAGAGCTTTGGCACTTAACTCAGCGTGTTTCTTTTGGTCTTCTGTCTCGGGCCCAAACTCGATGCCCAAAATGTCATGCGCAGCTCCTATATCTTCTTGAACTTGTTTCCATGCTTCGTTCTTGGCTGCCAAGGCTACTAAGTTTTCTTGACTAAAGAACTTACCGGCACTCTGAGCATCGCTAACAAGGTTACTATACTGCTGCTTGATCAAATCTAAGTCATCTGTACTTAACGCCTTAAGGCTTCGCCCAAGACCAATGAGTTCTGGTGGTATACCAATTGAGTAGAATCCAGCCGTAAAAGTAATTGCTCGCGGCATCTTGTGCTCGCCCAACGAGCGACCATAAGCCAGCAAGCCAATGTGTTGACGACGGTCGCGCCGCTTTGGAACAGCATCAAATATCGGCTGTAGATCTGGGGCGATAGCCGACAGTGCGTCTTGGTAAAATCCCGTGGATTGAGCAGCGATAGATACCAATCGTTCTTGATCTGATTGACTAATAATAACTGGGGTCGTGTTGGGCAGCTCACTCTCAAGCCGAGCTACGGCTGCCTTAACCTCTTCTATCGGATGGTCATAGCGGAAGGAGGACTGAATGCTAACAGTTCGCATACCGGGATACTCAGCGATATAACTATCCACCGTATCTGGTGTCAAACCGCCTCGGAAGGGCAAACTACCGACACCTGAGATCGGGTAAACAGCTATACCTGTATCTTCAGCAAACTCGTAGACACGCGATAAGGCCAACTTGTTAGCAATGACGGTCGACAGCAGACCTGATACAAGCGCAGGGTCGGAGCGCGCCAAGAAAGGTCGAATATATTCTGGCTGACGACCAAAGTGCTGCTTATGCAGCTCAACATACTTGGTAAGCAGCTCAGCTACGGCCTGCTGGCTTTCAACACTCTCAACCAAAGGAATTAGCTCTAGGTACTCAGTATTTGCCGGTTGATCAGGCGTAAATTGGCTGGACTTAAACTGAGCAAGCTTCTCAAATAACTCGTGCATATGCATAAGTTGATCGGCGCGCTCTGTCATTGGCAGGATTACCTCAAACAATGGACGGTTCTGGTACTTGAGATCACGAGCAAAGTCTTCGCTGGTCAGGATTACTGTCATCGCTTGAAGCAGACTATAACCCTTTTCTTCCCAGATGTTTGGCAAACGAAACGTCAAAAACTCGTCTCGTCCGAGCTGGTTCTCGGCAAAATAGTCATAGTATTCACTAAACAAGCGGTCAATTACGGCCGCGTCAGCGTGTTTACCTTCCCAGTCCCACATGAACTCGCTGACGCCAAGATCCTTAAAGCAGGCGACGGCCTCTTTCATTTCTTGATAAGCACCGATAAAAGGTTGGCCAGCCTTATCCCAATATGGGGCGTTGGCGTTGTCGGGGTGCTGGGTAGCCATGGTGGCCGGAATTTTTCTCACGTCTGCGCTCCTTTAGCTACAAATTGTCCAATAAGGTCTAGGGCAGTCCTAAGTGTTTGCTGATCGGTGACAAATGATAAACGAGCAAAACCAGCTGCACTAAATGCCTCGCCTGGCACCAAGGCAACGCCAGTTTCTACCAGCAAATCTTCACACCACTTGGCGCTATTATCTGTCACATTACGCAAATCAATGAATACATAGAAAGCTCCGCCGGGCATATGGTGTTTAAGTCCTTTAATAGCATTTAAGCTCTCGTGAACAATTAATCTTTGGGCTTTGAGCAGCTCGATCGTTTCGGCTGGAGGCGTGTCATTAAGCTCCATTGCAGCAATCGCTGCGTTCTGACTTGGAACCGCGGCATTACCGGTGATATGACTCAACAGGCGAGTTATCGCGTCAGCAACTTCAGTTTGGGCAATCACATAGCCGATTCGCCAACCAGTCAAGGCCTGACTCTTGGAGTAGCCGTTGATAATAATTAGCTGCTCGAAGCCACAGGTCGGTGCGAGAGTAAAGTCTTCCTCGTAAACCAGTTTGGCATACATGTCATCAGAGATTACGGTCACACCGGTGCCACTCAGTACATCTGCCGTGGCCTGCAGGGCGGCCTTGGAGAAGATCGCTCCCGTTGGGTTGTGCGGTGAGTTGATAATTATGGCTTTGGTACGAGACGTTAGGCTGGCCTTGATAGCTTCTGCGTCAAGATCAAAAGTATCGGTTAACGGAACCTCGACCACTACACCACCGGCTAGTTCGATCAGGTGGTTGTAGCTAACCCAAGCCGGTGTTGGCAAAATAACTTCGTCGCCCTCATTAACAATCGCTAATAGACTGGCTGCAAGCGCCGGTTTAGCGCCAGCGGTCACTACGACGTTATCTGATTCAATCCAATCTAGACCATAAGCTATACGTGCCGCATCGGCTATTTGTTGCCTTAGCTTGGGCAAGCCAGCGACGGGCGTGTATTTGTTCTGGCTGAGTGTCCTCGCGACCGCTTCTTGAATATACTCAGGGGTGTCGGAGGCTAGCTCGCCGGCGGTTAGGTTGTAAATCGTCTTACCTTCGGCAGCGAGTTGCTTTGCGCGAGCATTGAGTGCTAAAGTCGCACTCTCATCCATAGTCGCCATTCGCGTCGCCAGAACTGTTTTAGACATCTTATCTCTATTATAACCCATCTGATGCTCGGGTTAAGCGCATTAACTTTGTTATATACTTTGAAGATGAAGAAAATAGCTGTCATCGGTACGGGAATTATGGGTAGTGGTATTGCTAGCAATTACCTTGAGAATGGCTACCAAGTAACCATCTGGAACCGATCACTAGAAAAAACTAAGGACCTACAAGCTGCCGGCGCCACAATTGCCACAAGTCCAAAAGCAGCTACCGAGCAAGCCGACATTATATTCGAAGTGACTGCCGACGATAAATCCTCACAGGGAGTTTGGATGGGCGACGAGGGAATTATGGCTGGCGCTAACGGCGACAAAACGCTAATTGCTAGTGGCACTTTTTCTATCGACTGGACTCGTCAGCTGGCAACAGCCTGCTCGGACAAAGGCTTTGCGTTCTTCGACATGCCTCTGACCGGTGGTCGAATAGGAGCGGAAAGCGGATCACTAACCATGCTAGTTGGCGGCAACGAGCAAAACCTCAACAACCTCAAGCCCGACCTAGAAGCAATCAGCTCAAAGGTTTTATACTTTGGCCAAGCGACGTCAGGAATGAAGTACAAGTTAGTACTTAACAGTCTGCAGGCAGCACACATAGCCGCTTTTGGTGAGGCGATGCGACTAGCAACAGACAACGGACTAGATGCCAATAAAGTTGGTGATGCGCTAAGTGAAAGGCCCGGTGGCGTTGTGACCGATATTGCATGGCGTGCTTACCAGCAGGAGAATATACCGCTTACATTCTCAGTAGATTGGATTCTCAAAGATCTCGAGTATGCAAAACAGCTATCTGGCTCAGCGACCACACCGATATTGGACGATATTTTGACGGCCTACAAGCATGCTCAAGCAGATGGCCAAGGAGATGAAGACTGGACTACAGTCATCAAAGCTTGATGATATAAAAAATATAGTCTTGGCTGCTATAATATTGATTAACATATGGCTCAGGACATTATTATAGCTAAGGACGTCGTTAAAAAGTTTGGCGACATAACTGCCGTAGATGGCATTTCTTTTGAGATCAAAAAAGGTGAGATTTTTGCTTTTTTGGGTCCCAACGGTGCAGGTAAGAGCACTACTATTAAGATGCTCACAACCATGTTGCGGCCAACAAGTGGAAGTCTACATTTGGCCGGACATAATGTAGCAAAAGAGCGAGATGAGGCACGCAAAGCCTTCGGAATCGTATTTCAAGACCCGAGTCTAGACGAAGAACTGTCGGCCTACGAGAACATGGATCTTCACGCCACCTTATACGGCGTACCAAAGTCAGAGCGACTCAAGCGCATTCAAGATCTACTAGAACTTGTAGAACTATGGAACCGCAAAGATTCAATGATCAAGACTTTCTCGGGCGGTATGCGTCGACGTCTAGAGATTGCACGTGGATTGTTGCACGAGCCGCGCATTCTATTCCTTGATGAGCCGACCCTAGGCCTCGACACACAGACTCGCAATCTAATGTGGGCCTATGTTAAGCGACTTAGCGACGAAAAGGGCATGACAATCTTCTTTACAACTCACTACCTCGATGAAGCCGAGGCTGTAGCTGAGCGAATAGCAATCATAGACCATGGCAAAATTGTAGCTCGCGGCACCACTCCAGAGCTATGCAAACAGACTAAGACCACAACTCTAGAAGACGCCTACCTCAAGCTAACAGGAACAACCACCCGAGACGATGCAGAATCTGGTAATAATAACGGGCTCAACTTTAAGACAGCTCTACGTAATAAGAATCTACGCTAAGGAATAATTATGGAAGTAATCTACGCACTATGGCTCAGACAGATCCGACGCTATTTCCGTAGTGGCTCGCGTATTCTGGGTACTCTTGGCCAACCCATCCTGCTACTACTTGCCCTTGGCTACGGAATTGGCGCTATCTACGAACGTGCTGGCGAAGGCAACTACCTGCAATTCTTGGTTCCCGGCATAATCACCCAAACGGTGCTTCTTTCGGGCGTTTTTTGGGGAGTTATCATCCTCATGGACAAGCGCTTTGGATTTTTGTCGGAGCTATTAGTCGCACCAGTGTCGCGTACCAAGATTTTATTGGGTAGTGCTATGGGTGGAGCTACGATATCCATTATGCAAGGTGTTTTAGTGTTTGTGCTGTCGTTGTTCCTTGGGTTTAGACCATTTGATTGGTTGATGGTTATTCCTGCCTTATTGATCTTAGCGCTCATGAGCGTGGCTTTAGCTTGCTTTGGTGCCGCGATTGCATCTAGCGTAGAAGACTTCCAAGGCTTCCAAGGCATCAACAACTTGCTTGTCATGCCTCTATTCTTCTTATCTAGTGCGTTGTACCCTCTGACAGACGTGCCTACTGTGCTGCGAGTTATTAGCACCCTTAACCCTGTAAGCTACATGGTTGACGCCTTACGCTACTTTTTGATAAACCAGACACACTTTGGCATAACTATCGACTTGATTGTTATAAGTATCACTTGTGTTGCGGCTTTGGCGTTTTCTGTTAATCGATTCAACCGCATTCAGATGTAGCTACTTTTGTCAGCACATTGCCTGTAAACACATCTTCAGTGCTGGTTATTTGACCGAAAAGAGTTGGCGCTGCTGGCATATTATAAAAGCTACACCCCCAACCAGCAATGGCAACCAATAGCTAATAATTCGGTAGAGCAGGGCGACCGCAAGAGCAACTGGCGTCGCCACTCCGTACGCCACAAAACCAGCCACCAAGCCTGCTTCAAAGCCGCCCAGACCACCTGGAGTCGGCGTGGCAGTACCAGCACCCACGCCAAAGCTAAATATGAGCAAAACCACCACAAAAGAAACATGAACCCCCATAGCCATAGCGCAAGCCGACAAACACAAAACATTAAATGCCGTCAAAGACATTGACGACAACAGAGCAAGCGGCAAACGTAAAGGTCTCTTTTTGTAGCTAAGTAATTGTTTGCGAATATCCTTTAGAGCCCTAACAAACTTTTTACGTCCAAAGACCAAGTAAACCGAAACGAATACCACTGCTAGGATGCCCGAAAGCACCAACAATAGGTTAATAAACTTATTACCGCCAGATACAAAGTTAGTTTGACCGGAATATAGCAACATAATGCAGACTACAAGCACAACGTGACCGACCACACCAAGCAAATTGTTGATCGCGACCGCGCTGCCAGCTTGGGTAGGAGAATGCTTAGCATGCCGAAGGTAGGCGTAGTTAGCGCCCAAAGCGCCGATTCCGCCCGGCAGCAACCTATTGATAAACATGGCGGCCAGTTGGACCAAAACCACCTGTTGGTAACGAAGCTTTTTGAATGCGAGCAGGAGGTAAGTTAGAGCTCCGGCGAAGTATGTCATGGCGGTTAGAGCAACTGCTACAACCACCCACTGAGGCTGAGGCTTAAGTAGTAAGTGTAGGCTAGACTTAAAGTCACCAATCTGCGGTACGATTACATACAGCCCGATCACCATTAATAGGACTAAAAATATTTGCTTTTTATTAACCCTGAAATTGATACTTGTCGACTTATCCATATAGCGACATTATTACCGAGTCAGTTATTAAGCACAAGCGACTCCACTGATATATTGCCCAGTCGGTCTTTCTGTTGAAAATCTTACCCTTTGTAGTAATTGTATGTGATTTAATAATTACATAATTAAGCAGAGGTACTGATGACTGTTAATGCCATGAGCGCCAGGACTGGCTCATCCTTTTATGACCAAGTGGTAAGCGTAACGCGCGCTTATTTTGGCCCTTCGGCCAACCGATTTATAGCCAGACAGGTCGAGAGCCTTCTCAACAAACAACCGAAAGAACTTTGCTGCAGTGACATGCCGACGCTTATCGACTGGACCCGTGCCGCTGCAGCATATTTGACCGAAGATGGTAGATTGGTAGAGGAATACACTTCTGAACTTCACAAACTTTCAGCGCAGAGCAGC
The DNA here is from genome assembly GCA_038064375.1 of Patescibacteria group bacterium. GTDB lineage: Bacteria > Patescibacteriota > Saccharimonadia > Saccharimonadales > UBA4665 > JBBTTE01. The sequence continues at coordinate 642,074 of JBBTTF010000001.1, forward strand.
ACCAAGCACCAAGCCCAATAACCACAATATAGATGCCACAACCTGAACAGAAACTAGCCAAGCCAAAGCGCGCTGCGCAAGAACAGCGGGCTGTTGCTGAGGCCTTATTCACCAGCATTGGCGATGGAGCCATAACAACAGATGAGTTTGGAAGGATTACCCGCGTTAATCCAACCGCTCAGCAATTACTCGGCTATAGCGAGGACGAGCTAATTGGCACTTGGTTTCCTAAGAAGATTATGGCAGTATCGCTGGACGACGAACCAATAAATTTGATCGATCGGCCGATTATCAAAGCGTTTTTGACAGGCAAGCCAATAGCCGAAAAAACCTACTACCGCAAAAAAAATGGCCAAAAAATTGCTTTAGCCATCAACGCTTCGCCAATTTTACTTAATGGTAAGCCGCTCGGCGCGATAGAAGTATTTAGAGATATCACGTTTGAGCAAGAGGTTGACCGAATGAAAAGCGAGTTCATATCGCTGGCCTCACACCAGTTACGCACACCGTTATCAGCTATTAAAACTTACACTCACATGTTGTTTGACGGCTACATGGGTGAGCTTAATAAGTCTCAGAAGAAGTCACTTAGCACTATTATTCGCGCAACTGACCGTATGAATGAGCTAATTAGCAATTTACTCAATATCACGCGCATCGAAAGTGGCACAATTGCCGTCACACCCAAACTGCTTCAACTAGACAAGATAGCTGACGAAGTTATTCAAGAGCTTTCTCTCATGGCGAGTAGCAAATCTATAAGCCTATCCTCTAGGGTAAAGGGAAGGGGCAGCACTAAGATCAAAACCGACACATTAGTCGTCAAAGAAGTCATGACCAATCTGGTGGCCAACGCCATTAAGTACACCCCCGACTCTGGAACAGTCACCCTGACAATTCGTCCAAGACAAGCCGACATCTTAGTTGAAGTCAGTGACAGCGGCTGGGGCATACCCAAGTACTCACAAGACCAGATTTTTAGTAAATTCTTTCGAGCCCATAACGTGGTTAAACGCGAAACAACCGGTACAGGGCTAGGGCTCTATCTAGTCAAAGGATTATTGGATGCTTTGGGCGGCAAAATATGGTTTGTTAGCGACCAAGGCAAGGGCACAACGTTTTTCTTTAGTCTGCCGCGAAGCAAGAGATTGCCAAAAAAACTTAGCGAGTCAGCTAGATCCAGTTAAAAATTCTACATGTCTACAAGCAATAGTTGTGCTATAAATAGAATAAGCGTATAAACGGAGTTTTTCGTGTCAAAAATTTTAGTTGTTGAAGACGATCACGATCTTAATAAAGCCTACTGCTTAATTTTGAAGCATGCTGGTCATGAAGTAGTGGCTGCCTTTGACGGCAAAGAGGCTCTAGAAAAGCTCAAAGGCTTCGAGCCAGAATTAATCTTGTTAGACCTATTGATGCCGGTTATGGGTGGTCTCGAGTTCCTACAGCAATGGAACACGCCCAAAAAGAACAATCACAAGGATGTCAAAGTCCTCATATTCACGAATATGGAAAACTCACCAGAGGTGGCCGAAGCATACAAGCTCGGCGCACACCGTTGCATTATCAAGTCGTGGACAGCTCCTCACAATCTTGCCCTAGTAGTCAGCGAAAGTTTACAGCCAGAGGCTGAATCGGCCAAAACCAAGACAAAGACTAAAGCGAAGTAAGTTCGATATCGGCTATAAATTGATCGTTGAGTAGCTTAATCAAGCGATTAAGATCTAGTGTGTACGGCACATTCTTTGCGTACTCAATGACTTTTTGTTTTTTTAGCTTGTTGAGCTCCGTGGCAGCCGTTTCTCGAGTCAGGCCAGTCAAATTGGCAAAATCCTGATGCGTCAGGTCGAGCGTAATTTCAACTTTCTTGTTTGGCAAATTCTTTCCGTGAGTTATTGCAAGGTAGTGAAGCGTATAGATCAGCTTATCGCTGGCTCTGGAGTGCTGAAGAGCGTTAAGCCTTATCGAGGCTCCTAGCTGGTCAGACAGCATTCTCTCGAGCTCCTGATACAACAGGCGGGGCCGTTTGATCATAAACTCCAAAAACTCCTCACGATCAATAACGTAAAGCTCGACCTCAGGCGTAAAGGCTTCGTAGTAATAGATTGCGCTAGCGGCCTTACCATAAATCCAAGAAGCAGGGAAAGCATGGTCATTAGAATAAAAGGCGATTGGCTTCTCGTCACCGCCAACGCTAAGGTTATAGGCTTTTGTAGTTCCGCTTTTAATTACATAGACGCTGCGTGGCGCTTCGCCCTGAAACAGTATAATCTCGCCTTTTCTATAGGTCTTGATGGGGTGCCGCTGAAGAAAGGCGTGTAAATAGTTGAGGCTTACTTGGTCAGTCATTACAAACTTATCATACCATTGAACTCGTAATACAGCTATTACTGAACAGAGGTGGAGCCGGCGGTTGTTGTTTTGCCTTGATCAGTACCAAGAATGATTATAAAGTCGGCATCATATGCATTGGAGTATGGGTTCTGGGTTGTTGTGTGGTTGCCAAAAAGTTTGGCTAACGCAGCCTTTGTGGCGGGCTTTTTGCCTCCGGTGGCGTCGATAATCGCCGTCGTTACTTGAGCCGAGTTAAGCGAATCTCCAACTGAGTCAACTATAAATTGTTTACTGGTCAGGCTCTTGCCAACCTTGACTGCCAAGCCGTTGATACTTGTACCGTTCAACACAACGACACTAGCTGACTCCTGAACAACTGGACTGGCAGTCATTTGACGATTTATAAAGGCCCTAATAGCACTAAAGTCATCAATTCCCGCAGCCGGTATCAACGCCGATTGACCATTTGGTGTCGAATAGCTTGTTAGGAGGTTCTTGCCGTTTGCCTTGTTAAGACTGAGCGACTGGATATTGCCACTATCTATCTTTTTGACAAGATCATACAGTCGACGAACCTCATTAAACTGAAAATCTGTTGTGACGTTATTGCCTATGGAATCTGACAAGCTACTTAGCTTTGCAGGATTAGCAAGAACCCCAGCAGTTACCGCCTTATTTTTAAGAGCCACTAGTAGCTTTCTTTGATTATCGGTTCTGTCGAAGTCGCTGGCAGCAAAGCCGTATGAATTGTACGCATCACCGCGAGCACGTGCCAAATTCAAAGCCTGTCGGCCATTAAGATGATGGGTGCCGTTGGTAAGTTTAACGAGTGGACCCTTGGTCTCCCAGTCGATATTTGGATCATATAGCCCTCTCGAGTCACTACTTTTAATCGTAATGTCTATCCCGCCTACAGCATCTACTGACTGCCGCAGGGCGTTGTAGTTTATCAAGGCATAGTAGTGAATTGGTATGCCTAAGCTCTGGCTGACGACTTGTTCTAGCTGACCCATACCACCCTTGGGGTAACCGTCTTCACTAAACTCATTTTCTTCACCCGTAACGTAAGCGCTGTTGATCTTCTCATGGCCATCATTAGCAACACGCACCCATAAATCTCTAGGGATACTAAGCAGAAAGGCTTTGTTGTTCTTGGTATCAATGCTCATGACCATGATTGAGTCAGTTAAATTGGCCCCACTATGCCCAGCGTCATCAGCTGAGTTACCGGCAAGCAATATATTGACGCGCCCGTCATCCTCACCGCGCAATTTGGTCGTAGTAAAGACGCTAAGAATGTTGCCACCAAACAACTTGTGGGTGTTGTATATGAATTTGCCGCCCAGCCAACCACCACCAAGCAACAAAATAACCGCCATTGTTATGACGACACGCTTAAGGGTTACACGGTCACGGAATCTTTGCCAACGGCTTTTTTTGAGAAGAACTGATCCGCCAGCTGATCGCTTCCTCCTGTCACGAGAGTCATATTGATAACTTGGCAGGGTCATGCCAACACTCGGAAATCGGGCAGCTTGTTGTTGAGCCGTGACGATATCTTGAACCGGTTGCGCATATGCGGTCTTACTGTTAACAGGGGTGCGTCGTGATCTTTGTGGCATCGAATTAGTATCTAGTATACCGATTTTGGAGCTCTAATGCGAGTCTTTTTTAGCTAATGTCTGTTTTTTATGACCTCTGTAAGCTATACTTGTAGGTCATGAAGCTTGTAGTTCAAATACCATGCCTAAACGAGGAGGCGACGCTGCCTTTGGTTCTAAACAGCATTCCAAAAAGCATCGATGGCGTCGATGAAATCATTGTTCTGATCATTGATGACGGCTCGACCGACAAGACGATTGATGTAGCCAAGGAGCTAGGAGTAAAACATTTTGTTCGTCATGCTCGCAATCAAGGACTTGGCAGGTCGTTTCATGATGGTGTCCAAAAAGCCTTAGAGCTAGGTGCGGACATTGTCGTAAACACCGACGGCGACAACCAGTACCCTCAAGGGAGAATCGGCGACTTGGTTCAACCAATCGTTGATGGCAAGGCAGACATCGTCATTGGCGATCGCCAAACACACAAAATCAGTCATTTCTCGCCAACCAAAAAGCTACTGCAGCGCCTTGGTAGTGCAGTGGTCAACAAAGCAGCTGGCACAAATCTTCCTGATGCTGCCAGCGGCTTCCGTGCCTACAGTCGCGAGTCCCTCATAAGACTCAACACTATTACTCGCTTTAGCTATTGCACCGAGACGATTATCCAAGCTGGCAATAAAGGCCTACATATTGCTAGTGTGGCTATCGATACTAACCCCAAGTTACGCGAGTCACGATTGTTTAAGTCGACTTTTGAGCATGTTCGCAAATCAGCCGTTACGATTATTCGAGCTTACGTTATGTACAAGCCCTACATAATTTTTGGCTGGTTGGGCGGAGTACTATTTATACTTGGCCTTGTTCCATTTGCCAGATTTATATATTTGAGCATCGAGGAGGGAACGACCAGTGGTCACGTTCAATCACTGCTTGTCGGCTCATTGTTAATGACAACCGCCTTCTTGTGCCTAGTACTTAACATCATCGCCGATCTTATACGAATCAACCGCATCTTGATAGAAAACAACCTCGAACAAGCCAAGCGCCAACGTTTTAACTAAGGTAAAAACTGGCCTTGCTGATCATAGCCAGGCGTCAGTGGGCCAACGGCGCCCCTAACAGTCTGATTGATTTGTTGAACGGTCGAGTTTGGCCAATACCAAGCGTTGTTGCTGCGTAATACATAAGTTAGTGCGCCGCCGCCCCATAGCATCGACAATACGACAACTGTCGCAAAAGCCATTTTGAGAGCCCCCATATGACCAAGCAGTTTATTCCATGCCGCAACACCCGCGAACAGCAAAAGAGGCATAACGGGCAAGAGGTAGCGACCGTTAATGGCCACAGGCCTGCCGGTTCTTAGGAAGGCTTCAAATTCATCAAGCCATAGCAGCGCTATAAAGATAATAGTGACGGCAATGAATAGTGACAAAACAGGTGCCGAGTAGCGTTTAAAAAGACGCGGCAAAGTTAACAAAAGGACAAGACCACTAATAGAGGCAAAGATTATGGCTGCAATCCCCGGCACAAGCAGTGGGCCACGAGTCTGGAAGCCCGTCGTTGGACCATCAACAGCGAAGAAAGTTCTCAGCCACATTCCATAAAACCACTCATGGGTGAAGGTAACTGGACTTCGTGAAGCATTATCTGACTTGTTAAGTTTGAGATCGTGATCACGAATCCATGGCCCATATTCGCTACATTGCTCAATTGTTAAGACAGCGCTGCAGTCAGGCACGGGCGTGTGGTATCGCATTAGGTTCACGCCATATCTCTCAATAAACAGCCCGGTCACAATCACAAAACCAATGACCAGCCCAACGCGTGTCCAGCCGACAAAACGCCCCCAACCTGCGGCCAGTCCGGCCCACAACTTGCCAAATGATCGATAGTACAGCCATACTCTGACGAGCACGAATCCGACTATGGCTACAAATATTGGCAAAAATGCATACTTAATAAGGCTAGAAGCCAGACAAACAATCACCAACTGCAACAGCGTTGTGATATCAAACTTTTTGGCCTTGTAGATGCTGTTATCCAGCTTGACCGTTAGGAGCAACGCTAGAGCCGTCAACGGCAAAAACAGATTATCGTAGTTAACCTGAGCCGCTAGCAGTGGAACAATAGGCAGCAGCACAAAGACAAGCAAACTAAAGTGAACAATGCCTTTGTGAGCACCAGTCTTGAGTAGTAAGCGTCGATAAAGCACTAGCCCTGAGGCAAACAAACCAATATTGAGCAGGCGCAAAATAATGACTTGTGCTGTCTGATTATCGGTAAATAGGCTTATGAATCTATAGGGGAAGCTAAATATATAGTGATAAAGATACGAAGGATCTCTAGTGATCGACCCAAAGGCATTAGCAGACTCTGGCTGAGACCCCCAAAACGGACTAATGTGACTGCTATACAACTGGATCAGTCCCAAATGGAAGTTCTCATCAAAAGCCATAGGATACAGCCCGCTAAGCGCTATCCATAGTGCCTGAAAAACCAACAGACCCACCACAAACCAGAAGAACTTATTGCTGCCAGCGATGGAGACAAAACGTCGATATATTGAGGTGCTTGGTTTTTTCATGTGTTGATCAATAGTATATCTCAAATTTACTTAAGGCCGCGCGATAGGCAAATTAAATCGATTTAGGCTAATATGAGTACATTATGAAGCTACCCTTATGGCGCCCAATCGCAGCTATCACCATTGTATTGGCAACTATCGGGGCTTTCGTCTACTACTTTATTCACAATCCAAGTGTTGGCGAGCAACTAAGCCGTACATCGCCTACGGTTATTGCAATAATATTGGCTTTGTATTTTTGTACTGTTGGCGCTTTAGCACTGATTAACTCGAGCACTCTGAGGTTGTGTAGGCTGCGCATGAGCAACTCCGAAAGTCTATTACTGACAGCTTACTCATCTGTAATAAACTTCTTTGGACCCCTGCAGAGTGGACCAGCCTTCCGTGCCGTATATCTCAAGAGCAAATACAAACTTAATCTTAAAAATTACGGAGTCGCGACACTAGTTTACTATTTCTTCTATGCGGCCTTTAGCGCCATGTTTTTGTTTTTTGGCGTACTCAAATGGTGGCTGATAGTGCCCGTTGTCTTGGGCATTATCGTTGTCATAGCGCTTAGGCAAGACCGCTTGGCTTTGAGCCGCTTGAGCAAGCTCGACCTGACCGGCTGGTACTTTTTGGCGGCTGCAAGCTTTTTGCAAGTCTCTCTGGTTGCGGCCATCTACTTTACCGAACTTCGAAGCTTAGCCCCAAACACAACCCTGACACAGGCCATTATCTACACCGGTGCAGCCAACTTTGCATTGTTCGTTTCGTTAACACCTGGCGCTATTGGATTTCGTGAATCGTTCTTGCTATTTACTCAGCGTCTGCACCATATAGACAGCTCAACTATTGTCGCTGCCAACATTCTGGACAGGGCAATGTACGTCGTACTGTTGCTGATTTTGGCCTTATTCATTTTTGGCACGCATGCCAGCAAGCAACTGAAGTCAAAAGTCGAAACTAAATAGGCTTAGAAGTGATCGCGAATGTGAGAGAAGCTATACTCCCAGTCGGCGTTGGCTTTTTTATGAGGATTAAAGATGTGTTGGGGGTCCATGATATCTTTGGCGTCTTTGAAAAGGTCGAGCATTTCTTGTCCGTACATCATCTTAAGCCACGGACCGCGAACTAGGCCATCATTGTGCTCGCCCGACAGAGAACCGCCGTACTTGAGAACTAGATTGTTTACTGCCTTCATGGCTGGTAGAAGCTTCTTACGATCTTCTGGATCCTCTAACCTCATCAGCGGGATAACATGGAAGTTGCCATCGCCCATGTGGCCGGCGATTGTAGCGAATAGCTTGTACTTTTTGATGATCTTGCGCAGCTTAGGCAAGAACTCTGACAAATGCTCCGGTGGAACCACAAAGTCGTCAATAAATGGTGCCGTGTGCTTGTCGTGAACTTTGCTACGCAGTAGCTGAAAGCTATATCGACGCATAATCCAGAACTTCTCGGACTTACCCTCAGTCGCGTCTTCCTCAAAACCGTTAATCTCATAGCGTGCCCGTTTTTTGCTCAGCTCAGAGTGTAGGGCGTGGACTTTTTGGCGAACCTCTTCCTCAGTCTCACCATTAAACTCAATCATCAAAATCAGCTTAGGAATGCCGCGGAGTAGCTGCAAGCCGTCAGGAATCAGCGTAATTAAAAGGTGAATAAACCGTTTCCAGCCAAGTATTTTGAGAAAGCTCGGCATAAACCTGATTGACAACTTAAGCGTCGCATCGTCAAAGGATTCAAAAGTTGCCGGCTTGTACTCTAAAACCTTTGGAATAACCTCGCCAAGGTCATCAATATCCTTCATGAATAAGACCAAAAGTCCCGAGTGAGCCTGCTTAGGAACCAAGCGGAAGTGGATGTCAGTCACAAACCCTAATGTTCCCTGAGCACCGACAATTAGCTTAGTAAGGTCGAATACTCCGGTTTTACGGTCCCAAACATCCCAGAGGTTGTAGCCAGTAGAGTTCTTGCTAACATGTGGTTTGGCAGCCTTGATTTGGTCGTAGTTGTCGTCGATGAGCTTGAACAACTTGCGGTAGACTTCGCCTTCAAAGTCTTTTTGCCCCATCTTTTTGTCTAGCTCGGTCTTATTGAGTGGCTTAACCGTACGCTCGATGCCATCTGCGAATACAAACTCAAGCTGAGTTACAAAATCTTCTGTTTTTCCGTATTCCAAAGATTTTTCACCACCGGAGTTGTTGTTGACCATTCCACCAATCGAAGCTAGGTCACGCGACGCCGGATAGGACGGCATCAAGGCATTGTGCTTAAATGTCTCGACTTCAAAATCCCTATACAGTACGCCCGGTTGAGCATGGGCAGTGGTTGGCGTTATTTTTTTGATACTAGTGAAGTGTTCGCGAAAATCGACAATTATCGAGTCATTAATCGCACCGCCTGACATATCAGTACCGGCTGAACGCGCCGTTAGGCTGAGCTTACGATGAGCTTTTTTGTTGTCGGCCACATACTTAACCAGTCGCTCTATATCATTGCCGTCTTTAGGCCTAACTACTAGTGTCGGCCGAAGCTCAAACATTGAAGCATCGTGGCTATAGGTATCCAGTGTGGCTGGTGAATCATCAAACTCACCACCAAAGCCAGCTTGCTTTAGCCCTTTTGTCATTTCTTCCATCTACCTAAGCTTAAGGGGTTTAAGCTACAAAAAGCAAGCCTTTGCTATACTCATAACACTAATGCGTATAGCTATCATTGGACCGACACATCCCTACAAGGGCGGTATTGCCCAACACACCACCGAACTTGCCCATCACCTGCAACAGGCTGGCAATGACGTTACTCTCGTGTCATGGAAGAGTCAGTATCCATTTTTCTACCCTGGCGCGCAGTTTGTACCTGACAATAAGCCAGAACTACCACTCTTTAGCCCATCCAAGCGAGTTTTGTCATGGAAGAATCCTCTAGGCTGGCTGAGGCTAGGTCGTCAGCTACGTGGCTATGATCAAGTCATTTTTGCGTGGTGGGTGCCAACTATTCAAGGCCCTGTGTATTTGAACATCCTCAAGGCCGTCGGCAAGAATGGCCCAAAGATAACAATTATCTGCCACAATGCTGTCGCGCATAAGCCGCGCAAAGGCGACAAGAGCCTAACTCGAGCCATCTTTGGACGGGCCGACAGAATCATCACCCACACCGACGCACAAGCCAAACTAGCCAGTCAATTTGCATCTAAAGCAACAGAAATGAAAACTGTTGGCTTGCCATTGATCCTACTCGGCAAACCGCCCGAAGTGCGCAGCCATAAGAAGCTGACCCACAAGTTGGTCTTTTTTGGCTTCATTAGGCCCTACAAGGGTGTCGACGTCTTACTGAGAGCAGTTGCAGAGGTGCCGTCAGTAAAACTACACATTGCAGGCGAATTTTGGGGTGGAACAGATACTTACCGCCAGATCATGGAGGAACTTGGCTTAGACAGAAGGGTGACCATAACCGAGGGTTACGTGCCATCTGAGGCCATTCCAGCCCTTCTGAGCAATGCAGATGCCTTAGTCCTCCCATACAAGACCGGCACAGCCAGCTGGAACGTGACAATGGCACACGCTTATGGGCTACCAGTAATAGCCACCTCTGTTGGCTCCATGCCAGAACAGATAAACGATGGGGTCGACGGGCTTTTGTGCAAACCCGATGATGTTAAAGACTTGTCCAAGACCATAAAACACTTTTATTCAGGCGATGTTGCCAAGAGGTTAACTCAAGCTGTCCCAAGCCAAAAAACAGATCAACAGTGGCAGACCTATCTAAAGGCAATAGTCTAGTACTAGCTTCCGGATTGCTTATCTGTATAATCATAAGCGTATTATGAGCAAAAAACGCGTTCTAATTGTTGGTGCAGGCTTTGGCGGCACCAAGGCTGCCCTAGAGTTAGCTGATGATTCTCGCTTTGAGGTCACCCTGCTTAGCGACGCCGTCGACTTTCGCTATTATCCAACGCTTTATCACACAGCAACTGGTGGTCACCATGACAATTCCAGCATAGCCTTATCTCAGATTTTTGCCGAGAAGAAGATTAACATCGTTCAGGGCACGGCCAAGACACTCGATCGCAAAGCCAAGACCATCACGACAACAGATGACAAGGTGTATGAGTTCGACAGCCTAATACTGGGCCTAGGTGTAGTAACCAACTACTTTGGAATACCAGGGCTGCCCGAATACTCCTACAGCATTAAGTCTCAGGCCGAAGTGGCACGTTTTAAGGCGCACTTACACAATCAGCTAACCGACGAACGTCGACCAGACATGCATTACGTTATTGTTGGCGCCGGCCCAACTGGCATAGAGCTTGCCGGTGCGCTACCTAGCTATCTTAAGTATATTATGAAGAGTCACGGAGTAAAGACTCGCAAGATTCATGTCGATCTGATCGAGGCCGCCCCCCGCCTACTACCACGAATGTCCAAGCGCACCTCTCGCAAAGTTCGTCACAGACTTAGGAAGCTTGGCGTCAAACTCTATGTTGGCAGCGCCGTTCAAGGCCAAAATGCTGATGGACTTACAGTCAATGGCAAGCCAATACGCAGCCACACAGTTATCTGGACTGCTGGCGTCACAAATCATCCTTTCTTTACCGAGAACGCTTTTGTGATGCTAGGACGCGGCAAAGTCGCGACAGATATTTACCTTCAGGCGGCCGACGATATTTTTGTAATCGGTGATAATGCCAACACGCCGTACAGCGGCCTCGCTCAGACAGCTTTGAGGGACGGCGAATTCGTAGCCAAAAACCTAATAAGACGCGAAAACGGCAAAGATTTTAAGAGTTACGTGGCCAAGCGTGTCGTAACAGTTATACCGGCAGGACCACGTTGGGCAGCGGTTGAGTGGGGCAAAGCCCGTATCTATGGTTGGCTTGGCTGGATTATTCGCGAATCGGCCGACCTAGTCGGTTTTCACGATCTAGAACCATGGCCTAAGGCCACTCGACAATTTTTGACCGAATTCACTCGCGACGACGACTGCGAAATATGTGCAGTTGCCTCTGTTTAGCTATACAATAGGACCATGAATAAGGAGTTCGAGGCAGCCTATGGGCAGCTCAACAAAGCACAACTAGAGGCTGTCGATGCTATCGATGGTCCAGTATTGGTAGTAGCTGGGCCCGGCACAGGCAAGACGCAACTGCTCAGCCTCAGAGTTGCCAACATTCTTAAAGAGACAGATACCGATCCAGCCAGTGTTCTTTGTCTAACATTTACTAACTTTGCCGCCACCAATATGCGTGAACGTCTATCCAAGCTTGTTGGGCCCGAGGCTCACAATGTTATGGTCAGGACCTTTCATAGTTTTGCAGCCGAGATAATGAACCTGTACCCGGACTACTTCTGGAACGGCGCCCGACTCAATATCGCGCCCGACGCAGTCCAGCTTGAGATTATTCAAGATATTCTTGCTAAGTTGCCCTTGGACAACCCTCTGGCACTCAAGTTCGCCGGTGCATACACTGCCTTAAGCGATGTTCAGCAGGCTCTTAGGCTGTCTAAGGAGGCGGGCCTGACACCAGACAAGCTTAAGGCAATGATAGAGATTAACAACGCCTATATTGACTTGATCGAGCCGCAATTAATCGATACCTTGAGTGACACCCTGAGCCACAAGAAACTAGCTGCACTCAACCAAGCCATACAAGACCTGCCAGACCAATCAATTGACGAGGCCGTAACGCCCCTAACTTCGCTTAGTACCGTTCTAAAGGATGGGCTCGCTCGTGCGATTGCCGATGATGAGGGTACGGGCAAAACGACTCAAACAGGCAAGTGGAAGCGACAGTGGCTTCAGACTGTCGCCGGCGAAAAAGGCATGTTCGACGAGCGACGGCGCAACAGTTGGTGGCTAGCTGTAGCCGATGTTTACGCCAGCTACCGCGACGTCTTACACGGCCGTGGATATTACGATTACTCTGACATGATCATCGAGGTCATCTCACAGCTTGAGCAAAATCCAGAGTTGCTAGCAAGTGTTCAGGAGCATTTCTTATATGTATTGATTGATGAATTTCAGGACACTAATGCTGCTCAGCTAAGATTGGCTCACCTCGTAGCAACCCATTACAGTAGCAGCAATAAACCAAACCTAATGGCGGTCGGCGATGACGATCAGTCGATTTTTGCATTCAACGGTGCCGAACTCAACAATATGCTGTCGTTCCGGCGCACTTATGACGGAACCAAAATAATCGTCCTTCAAGAAAATTACCGTTCAACTCAGGCAGTTCTTAACAACGCAGCAACAGTTATTGAGCAGGCTGATGATCGCCTTGTTAAGCGCGAAGCCGACCTTAACAAAGATCTTAAGGCCGCCACAAGTCCTAAACAAGGCACAATCTCGCACATTGTATACCCAACAAGAGAGCACCAATTGTCAGCCATTGCCAAAAGAGTTCAGGCAGAATGGAGCACAGATAAAGCTCAAAGTATCGCTGTATTAGCACGCAACCATAGTAGTTTGCGGCAATTAAGTAGCCTGCTCAATACGCTCGGCGTACCAATAAGTTACGAGCAACAAAACAACGTCCTTGAGCACCCTATGATCAAGCAAGCTTGCTTGATAGCCGAGATAACAGCTGGCATTACACGCGGCGACAATCACAGCGTCAATCACAACTTGGCTACTTTGTTGCAACATCCAGCGTGGAATATTAAGTCAAAAGCCTTGTGGCAGCTAGCTATCGCCAACTATCCCAAGGCTAACTGGCTCGACAGCCTACTAAATAGCAAAGACAAACAACTAGTAGAGATTGGTAACTGGCTGCTTTGGCTATCCAGACAAGCATCAAACGAGTCACTACCAATCATGCTGGAGTACATCTTGGGACTAAGACAAAGTGACAAGTTTAGTAGCCCTTTGCGCGACTACTATATAGAGCGCAGGGAGATTGATAACACGTATCTAGAGGGGTTGTCGGCCGTCCAGACTTTGCGTCGAGCCACAGATGAGTTCGCCATTGCCCGCGAAGGGAACACGACTATTGACGACTTTGTACGCCTAACACGGCTACATAACGATCTAGGCAGGCCAATAACCGATCAGTCTTGGTTTGTTAGTGGGGACCAAGCGGTTCAGCTCATGACCGTTCACAAGGCCAAAGGACTGGAGTTTGATACTGTATTCGTCCTAGACACCATTGAAGACAATTGGAAGCCTAGGCACATCGGACGCAAGCCACCAGCCAATTTACCGCTTCAGCCTTATGGCGAACAGTATGATGACTATGTACGACTGTTGTATGTGGCGGCCACTCGGGCCAAAAGTTCGCTGATCGTCAGCAGCTTTAATACTGATGGCGCCGGCCGAGACTTGCTGCCAACACCTCTCATCAACAGCCTGCCTTTGGAAGTGATTGATGAGCAGAATGCCGAACCGCCCGTAGAAGTTCTTGAATCAGCGCTATCATGGCCACGACTTGATACTAAAAATGAGAAAGCCTTACTAGCAAAGCGACTAGAAGGCTACCAATTAAGTGTCACGGCATTGCTGCAGTTTTTAGATGTTAGCGAGGGCGGCCCAGAACGCTTCTTAGAACGCCAGTTGCTACGACTACCTGATATCACCACTCCAACCATGGCTTATGGTACAGCTATTCACAAAGCCTTACAGACTGCTCAGCAACTTACTAACGCCGGCGATTTCTCTTTACCTAAAGTGTACGAAAGCTACAGTGACAGTCTCGAACAACAGCCACTACCCAGCGCCGAACTAGAACGCTACCGCACTCACGGTCAGCAAACCTTGGAGGCGCTATTTGGCAAACTGGGGTTCAAGCTAAGCGAGTCCGGCCAAGCCGAAATCGGTATCAGTCAGTTGCAACTTGGCGATGTGCCTTTATCTGGTAAGCTCGATCTTATTAACATTGATGATGATGTGCTGCTAATTACTGATTACAAGACAGGTAAGCCGCTCAATAACTTCTCTACCAGAGACCAAGCAAAAATGATCAAAGCATGGCGCCATAAAACCCAGCTAATTTTTTACGCTCTTATGGCTAAGGAGAGTGGCCGGTTTAAGTCGGCTACGACAATCAAGACCCAGATGCTATATGTGGAGGCTGAATCACCCAAGGAGCTAAGTCTTGGCTTTAATCCAGACTCAGAAAGCCTAGAGAGGCTACGGAGCCTTACTCAAGCCGTTTGGAGACATGTTAGCCAACTCAGCTTTCCGAATACCAACAGCTACTCACCAGATGCGCAGGGCATTGCTGATTTTGAGAACGACCTGCTAAGCGGCAAGGTCTAGTTCGATCGAGCTTGACGCCAATAGTCTCTTGTCGCTCTGACGCCAAAGACGGCTAGACCACCCCAACCAACAACCGCACCAGCGACTCTAGCATTTCGGGCCCTCTGTGGATCATTTTTTTCAAGTTCAGTGCCTATCACTTGCAGACCAATGCCCAGCGAGTTAGAAAATGTGCTGTATTTACCCGCTTTGCTGACATCGACTTTAGATTTATCGTTCACTAGCGAATCGTAAACAGTCGCTCCAGCATTAGCAACATTCTGTAAAGCTACTGCTGCGAGCAGGGGCTTGGAGGCTAGATTCATCTTGGCAATGTGATAAGCAGCATATGTAGTCTTAATCTTGTCGCCGACAGCATCAACGGCAGCGCCAAGCTCGTTGCTAGTGCCAGTTGCTCTAGCGACCTTTCCATCAATAACATCCGAAGCATAAGACACCGCGACTGCTGCAATGCCTCGCCAACTATCTAGTTTGGGTACGAACTTTGCTGCCAGCGCAAATGCTCCCGCATCAATTGCATTCGCGGGGGTAACTACGCCTTTAGTTGCCTCAGCTATTTGTTGAAAATTATTCTGCTCAGCGCTCATAACCTATCTCTTGGCGCCGCCCTTGTACACTAATGCTAGAGCGCCTAGTGCAGCCCCGCTCACAGCCAATGGCAACAGGGCCTTTCTTCGTATTTCGGCATGTTCTCGAAACGTAGGGTCAGTGTTTTCACCTTTGGAGTACGGAGATGAGCTACCATTCTTTGCAACATGTCGGCGTTCTATTACGGTGTTTACGTTGCCGGTAGCAACCGCTGCACTAATAATGTCAGATGCGTCTTGATGGCGGTTAAGCCCCAGTCCTACGCCTCCCAAAACACCACGCCCGACTCTTGTGCCAATTCCACCCTCAGCAACTATTTGACCACTTGTCTCCGCCTCGGCCCTAAATAGAGCAGAAAGGGCAGTAGTGGCTGTGGCAATTGCATAATTGTTAGCGGCGACATTGTTGCCGCGGCGACGGGCAATGATGGACAGAGCTAAGAAGGTGGTGATTTCTTGGCGTTTGTCGGCCTTTACATCCTTGAGCATGCCTTCCACGGTCGTTCCGCCACTATCTTGGCCTTTTTTACGAGCCAAACTGCCATCTAGCGCATCTAGCATGCTGCCAAAACTGTATAGTGCTGTTGGCAGAGCAGAATTCTCAGGTTTTAGGGCGGCAATAATCACAGAGGACTTGACCAGCTGCTCACCTAGCATGGTTATATGATCTGGAGTAACTTGCGGTAGTTTGTGATCGATAATATCAACAGCTGCGTTGATTGGCTTAGCAAATATCTGTCGCGCCATACCGTTTCTTGCAGTCGCTTCATCATTAGGCTTGGTATCTTTCTTGGTGTATTCGGTCAAATACTCCAAGAAACTGGTTAAGGACATTGCGGTTGCTACAGAGGCTC
The DNA here is from genome assembly GCA_038064375.1 of Patescibacteria group bacterium. Lineage (GTDB taxonomy): Bacteria > Patescibacteriota > Saccharimonadia > Saccharimonadales > UBA4665 > JBBTTE01. The sequence continues at coordinate 658,272 of JBBTTF010000001.1, forward strand.
CGGCCCTAACTAGATCACGCTTAGTTGCCAGTGGCGAGGCAGCAGCAGTTAGTGTCATCATTTCGGCTGTTGTTTTTTGCTTGCCCTGACGACCTGCAGACACATCCTTGCCACTTGAAGCCGCCCACCACCGCAGGCCACTCAAAGATACGTCCCGGGCAACCTTCAAGACAGGATGAACGGTTGGCATTTCGCCAGTAGACTGGAGCGCTACCTGCGCGGGTATAACAAAGGCCTTGTCTGCCATTTGGTCTAGCCAGCCGCCTACCTTAGTTGGGCCAGCACGTGCTGCTAAAGTTCCGTCTAACTTATCGGTTATTGACAGGGTCGCTACCGCAGCACCCATTGCCCACGATCTTTCGTCTGCAGGAGTCTCACGAATATATTTTGCGATTACTGGGCCAGCTACGGCCCGAACTACTGGTAGCGTGTTTGCAACGGCTCGGGCAGCTGTTTGGCTTTCGATCATAAGGGCAATATCTCCATTATCTGGTTTAGCCCACCTCGATTACTTAAACTAGAGCATACCATCTTAGCAGTAATTTATCAATCTACAACATGGGCAAAATAAAACTGCCCGCATAATGCGGGCAGCCTATTCTAACTAAGTTAGTGTTTACTTTTTCTTTGTGCGAGAAGCCTTCTTTTTGGCTGGCTTCTTGCCGGTCACAGCGGCCTTAACGACACTTGTAACACTTGCAGCCGACTTGTCAGCCTCTGCAAATAGTAGGGCGTAAAGGTTAACACCGATGATAGCACCGATGATTGGACCAAGTACGTAAGTTCCCCATACCCATGCGCGGACTCCAAGAGCCACAGCAGGGTTAAGCAGGCCTAGTGAAGCTGAAGATGCAGCGATTGCACCGAGCATCAAAGCTACACCTGCGAATGAAGCCGTAACGGCAATACCAACACGCTGGTAAACAGCTGCAGCAACACCGAAGGCGAATAGACCAGTACCGATTGCTTCAGCAGTCAAAATACGAGCTGTGAAGGTGCCTCCGATAGGCTGTAAGTCATTCTTTACGAAGTAAGTGTAGAGGTAGTATGCACCCCAAGCACCAAGCAGCTGAACTATAACGTAGAGAACAGCTGTTACTGTGGATAGCTTACGGGCTGTCCAGAAACCGATAACGATAGCTGGGTTAAAATAACCACCAGTTACACGGCCTAAGGCAAATATCATTAATGCCAAGGTTAAACCTGCGGCTGCAGCCACAAAAAATGGCACACCTATTGTTGATCGTTGTACGCTCAGAATGAGCAGCGTCAATGCGCCTGTACCTATAAACTCACCCACAAGGGCAGCTACTTTGCGTCTTCCAAACATTCTTGGAACCTCCACTTAATTGATGTCATAAGATTAACCTGATACGACAGTTTTGTAAAGACTTTTACTGGGCTGGAACCACTAAACCGACTTTGGTACCTTCGGTTATCAGTGTTTTTGACAAACCAGCGTTAAACAATACTACACGCATGGTCTGTAGAGCAGCTTCACGCTCGTGTTGACCGTGTATTGCAGCACGACGGAAAGCTTCTTGCTTATAACACCCTAGGGAGGCTGCAAAGGCCTGTACTTTACTTGCTGGGGTGCTGTGATCTTGTATAAAACTGGTCTTATCAAAAGTAGTAGGTGTAATATCGACGCGCTCTGTCATTTCGCTATGGACATCAACTAGCTCTTCGTACTCAGCGCCATTAGCAACCATTATGTCAACAGCTTGCTCTGGAGTAACGTCCCACAAGCTATCGTTCTTAGCAGCTACAGCGCCACTAACTACCGATTTAGTTACGTCGTCTTCATCAATCCAATGCTGGAGACCCAAAGCTTTAGAAATTTCCCATACTTTTGGAACTACAACATCAGAGTTCTCGGCATTAAACAGAAGAGCATTTCTGACATCGACGTTAGCCTTACAACCAGCCTTATGATTGGCATCGTCACCATGAACGATAACTTCAAGTCCGTCCTCTATTGCTTGTCTAGTCTTGTCGGCAAGATTTTGACTGTGAGGCTTGTGAGAGGTTGGCTCATCCATAAAGGCAGCAGCGGTTTCGCTAACTGGTATGCTGCCGGCTATTTGTGGGTCAGCATAGGCTTCCCCAACCCTGCCAGCTCCTTGTACTTCTTCTGGGCTCTGACGTCCATCTACACAACGCCATCTGTTGGTAGGTTCGCGAGTATACGCTTCACTTGCGGCCGCCTCAGCGATTGCAACGCAATCTGCTTCCGCAATACCGGCGTGTGGGCCAAAAGTTCCTTTGTTTCTGGGGCCTAGATCAGTAACTGCTACTTGAATGCCGTTCATTTCTGGGCCTGCTTGTTGTTCTGCTGATAATTCACCATTAGATATTTCTCCGCTTGTCATATGAGTATCTCTTTTGAATTTATGATTAAATTAATGGCTTACTGTAAAAAATATTATAGTCCAAATGTGACAAAAATCAAGTTGTTGGATCGGGAATTAGGTTATAATTGCCGTATATGAGCGGAATAAGATCACCAGAAGTTACGGTTTACACGCACCATGAGCTAGATAATGGGCTCAGCGTGGCTTTTTTTGAGTGGGACAAAGACGGACCAAAAGACACTTATCCTATAGATGTTAATGAGTCGCTCGCAGTAAGACTTGATAGTCATGTTCCAGTTAGGCCAGACACCATCACGCTACTAGATACAGATGCGGAACGATCAGCTGAAGCGTTAACCACCCTAGTGGGCGAAGAGCTTACCGAAGCCATGCTACAAGCAAAACGAATAGGTGTGGGTTCACTGAGGATCTCACTAAGCCCAGAGAATAGACAGGCTATTGCAGGACTTCAGGTTGATGCAGAAAACACACCTATTATTGTGCGTGAACTAGCCAAATCAATATCTCACCCGCACGATGAATTAGAGTTATCAAGACATAATATGTTTGGTCTTGGTCTTGGCCGTGTTAGCCGAACACGCGGCAGCCAGAAGCCCGGCACACTAGCTAGGCAGTCAAAAAAGACACGTCAATAAGCTATAAGTTTACTTGCGCTGGTGGCGGCGCTTAAGGCCAGCCACTTGCAAACGAACACCTTGACGGTCAACGAGTGCCTGAGCGTGTTCTAGGCTTATCTCGTCCTTGGCCTCGGCCTTCATCTTGTGAGCACGATCTAGAGCCTTTTGGACTTCAGCTTCGTTAATCTCGTCAGCGCTGTCGGCTTCATCAACTAGCACACGCAAAGTGTTGCCAGAAACTTCTACAACACCTCCGTTAGTGGCAAAGTATTCGCGTTGAGCATCAGAGTCCTTAGCATTACGTCGAACCGCAATTGCACCGGTAGTGGCAACACTAACTAGTGGCATGTGGTCTTGAAGCACGCCGATTTCTCCGTCTAAAGTAGGCAATATAACCTCGTAGACGTCCTCATCGAACTTCTTACCACTAATACTAACTAGTTGAAAGTGAAACACGTCTACTTTGCTCCGGCCTTGATTACATCCTTGATTCCACCCTTGAGGTAGAAGGCGCTTTCTGGCTTGTCATCGTGTTTGCCCTCGAGGATTTCCTTGAAACCTTGAATGGTGTCGGATAGCTTAACGTATTGACCGGGGTTGTTAGTAAACTGCTCAGCCACGAAGAATGGCTGGCTCAAGAAACGCTGTATGCGTCGTGCACGAGCCACAAGCTGCTTATCTTCTTCGGAGAGCTCCTCCATACCAAGAATGGCAATAATGTCCTGTAGGTCCTTGTAGCGCTGCAGGACACGTTGCACCTCGCGAGCGACGTTGTAGTGCTCCTCGCCGACGATCTCGGGGTCAAGAATAGTCGAGCTAGAGTCTAGCGGATCGACTGCAGGGTAGATGCCAATCTCGGTTAGCGCACGGTTAAGAGAGATAGTTGAGTCAAGGTGAGCAAAGGTTGTGGCTGGAGCTGGGTCGGTAAGGTCGTCAGCTGGCACGTAGACAGCTTGGATAGATGTTACAGAACCTTCACGAGTGGAGGTAATACGCTCTTGCAACTGACCCATTTCTTGCGCCAAGTTAGGCTGGTAGCCAACGGCTGAAGGCAAACGGCCAAGTAGGGCAGAAACCTCGGCACCGGCTTGAGTGTAACGGAAGATGTTGTCGACAAAAAGTAGCACGTCGCTACCTTTGTCACGGAAACTCTCAGCGATGGTCAAAGCACTAAGGGCAACACGTAGACGCGCACCTGGTGGTTCGTTCATCTGGCCGAAGACTAGAGAAGTGTTCTTAAGTACACCTGATTCTTCCATTTCGTAGTAGAGATCGTTACCTTCACGGGTACGCTCACCAACGCCGGCAAAAACAGAGTAGCCAGAGTGGAACTTAGCGATGTTGTTGATCAGCTCTTGAATAAGCACGGTCTTACCGACACCAGCACCACCAAACAGACCAGCCTTACCACCCTTGGTCATTGGACAGATTAGGTCAATAACTTTGATACCTGTTTCCATGATCTCGACACTACCTGATTGGTCTATAAGGGGTGGTGGAGCACGGTGAATTGGCGCTTTTTCTTTGAAGGTACCGGCTTTGCCATCAATTGGCTCGCCGATTACGTTAAACATGCGGCCTAGAGTTGCGTCGCCGGTCGGCACACTAATAGGCGCACCTGTGTCTTGGACTTCGGTGCCGCGCTCGAGACCATCAGTAGAGCTTAGCGCAATCGCACGAATGTTTGACTCGCTAAGGTGTTGTGCAACCTCTAGAGTGACCTGCTTGCCGTCAAGCTCCACGGTTAGAGCGTTATAAATAGCTGGCAAGTTGCCGGTGCTAAATTCGATATCAACGACGACACCAACAATCTGAGTGATCTTGCCTGATTTAGTTTGTTGTTTGGTTGCTGTTGCCATATATTCTCCTTCTTTAGTCTGGGGTTATCCGTTTAATGCTTCTGCGCCACCTGATATTTCGGCCAATTCCTGAGTAATCGCGGATTGGCGGGCGGTGTTCAACTCCAAGGTATAGTCCTTGATCAGATCATTGGCGTTATCGGTGGCGTTCTTGGTGGCCAGCATACGCATGGCATGCTCTGAAGCTAGGCTCTCTAGGACGGCTTGCCAGAGCTGGGCTTCAATCAGTCTGGTGGTAACTTGGTCGACAACGGTCTCGACATCAGGCTCAAAGCTACTGACCGGAACCGTGTTGTCATCAACATCAATCAGCGGGGCGGGCAGAACTTGCTGGCTCTGGGATATCTGAACAACGGTTGACTTAAACTGGGTGTAGAGAATATTAACTTCGTCAACGTTCTCGTCTTTGTACTGCTCCATGATGGTGTTTAGGATCGGTCGGACGTCGTTGGCGGTCGGGTGGTCACCAAAAGGTGGATAAGCCGCTAGTAGATCTACATTATTTAATCGACGAGCAAACTGCGCACCTTTGCTGCCGATAGTAACAACGTGGCTTTTAACCTTCTCCGCTTGGTCGCGTTTGAGACCAACAGTCAAAGACTTAAGTGTATTGGCATTGTACGCTCCGGCTAGGCCAGTATTACTGGTCACCACTACGTACAGGCGGTTCTTAACGGGGCGCTTGCGGAACAATGGTTGATTGGCAACCTCATCCATAGCGTTAAGGCGCTGCAATAGGCTGTAAGCAAGATCACGGTATTCGCGACTCGCCGCTGCATACTCTTGTGCGCGCCGCAGCTTGCTAGCCGAGACTAGCTCCATAGCCTTGGTTATCTGACGAGTACCCCTAATCGAGGTGATACGTCTTTTGAGGGCAATCGTGCTAGCCAAAGCTTACTACTCCTTGCTTGCTTTCTTGGCCGCTTTGTAGCTTTCGGCTACTGCCTTAGCGACCTTAAGCAACGCTTCATTCTGGGCATCAGTTGGCTTGTCACCAGTGTTGAGGGCTTCTACTAGCTTAGCGTGCTTACTCTTAAGTTCACGGTGTAAAGCCTCTTCGGCCTGCTTGACCTTTTCGAGTGGAATAATATCAAAAATGCCTTTGTTAGCAGCATAAAGCGTGCTGTACATTTCCCAGATAGCGTACGGACTATACTGGGCCTGCTTAAGAAGCTCTGTTAGGCGCTGGCCTCGCTCAATAATCTGACGAGTATCAGCATCAAGATCAGTTGAGAACTGGCTAAAAGCAGCAAGCTCTCGGAACTGGGCTAGCTCGAGCTTAAGACTACCGCCGACAGCCTTGATGGCCTTGGTCTGAGCCGCACCACCAACACGCGACACTGATAGACCTACCGAAATAGCTGGTCGAATACCTTGGTAGAACAGGTTAGTCTCCAAGAATACCTGACCGTCGGTAATCGAAATTACGTTAGTCGGAATGTAAGCGCTAATGTCACCGGCCTGTGTCTCAATGATAGGCAAAGCAGTCAAAGAACCAGCGCCAAGCTTATCGCTCAACTTAGCAGAACGCTCTAGCAAACGTGAGTGAATATAGAAAACATCACCTGGGTAGGCCTCGCGTCCTGGTGGACGTCGAAGTAGTAGGGACATCTGTCGGTAAGCGGCGGCGTGCTTGGATAGGTCATCATAGATGATCAAAGCGTGCTGCTTGTTGTCGCGGAAGTATTCGCCCATGGCACAACCGGCATATGGAGCGAGGTAGAGCATCGCAGCAGGGTCGGATGGGCTAGTGGCGACGATGATTGTCTGGTCCATAACGCCTTCACGCTTTAGACGCTCCTGCAAGGCAGCAATCTTAGAAAGCTTTTGACCGATGGCAACATAGACATTAATGACGCCGGTCTTTTGGCGAGCTTGGTTGACCATGGTGTCGACTGCGATAGCTGTCTTACCTGTCTGGCGGTCACCAATGATCAACTCACGCTGACCACGACCGATTGGAACAGTGGCATCAACAGCCATGATACCTGTCATGAGCGGCTCATGGACACTCTTACGTGAGAGTACGTCAGGCGCTTGGCGCTCAAGGCGGCTCTTTTGCTTGGTCTTGATTGGATCACCGCCGTCTAGGGGGTTGCCTAGTGGATCAACCACGCGGCCGACCATTTCTGGACCAACAGGAATTTCTAGAACGCTGCCGCTCAAGCGGACATTAGCGCCAGCTTTTACCTGAGTATCTTCGCCTAATAGTACGGCACCAATTTCGTCTTCGCCAAGGTTGAAGGCGAAGGCAGTCACTTTTTGGCCTTCTGCACCATCAATCTCAAGCATTTCGTTATAACCAGCCTTTGAAAGGCCATAGATCCAAGCAATACCGTCACCAACGCGGGTAACAACACCAACGTCCTCGATGTCTGGACGCTGCTTTAGCTCAGCGATTGCCGCTCTAATGTCATCTGATAATTCTGTTATGGATAGGTCTGGCACGTATATTCCTTTCTTAGTTTCCGCTTGCGGCCGTTAACTGTTTAAACTTGTTTAGCTTCGCTTCGACAGTTAGGTCAAGCTGCTGATTAGCAAGACTCAACTTAACGCCGCCGATTACTTCTGGGTCATTAACTTCGGTAACGATAATCTGCTTGGCATCTGGGTAAAGCTGACTGATCTGCTTAGTGATATCAGCTTTGACAGTAGCTGTTAGCGGGAAGGCGCTACTAGCGACCACCTCAACATAACCAGACTGAGCCCAGTTATCTTGGACGTCACGAAGTAGGGAATCAAGCTCGTTGACTCGTCGCTCGCTTAGCAGGTAAGCCGCGATTTCTTTGCTCAAGCTCTTGGAGTTACCAGCCTTGAGAGTTTTGGCAGCTATAGTGCTGGCGATGCGAGTCCTAGGAGTCTTCATTGCTAGACGCGACCTTTCAGGGCTCGCTCGATTAGAGCGGCGTCCTTCTTAGCGTCGACTTTTTCGTCAATTATGACTTCTGTAGCGTCAGAGATTAGGCCAACGAGTTCTTTCTCAAGCTGCTTACGAGCACGCTGAGTATCAGTCGCTATCCGTCCGTCAGCTTCTTTGAGAATGCCGGCGGCTTTGTCACGAGCCTTGTCTTCTGCGTCTCGGATTGACTGGCGAGCAGTATCTTGAGCACTGGCGATTATGCCATCAGCTTCTTGTCGTGCCTTGTGCAACGATTTTTCAATCTCGTCGCTAAGCTTAACTTGTGCCTTTTGCATTTCGTCGCCGAGGCGCACGCCACTCTCAATGGTTTCGCGTCGTTCATCCATGACTTTGATGATCGGCTTAAACGCAAAGCGCTTGAGTACCAAAAAAACCAGCACAAAAGTTGCGAACTGAATTAAGAAAGCCCTGCCGTCAACGCCAAGCGCGCCTAAGCCAGATGAACTCTCTGATGCAAATGTAGTGGTTGGTAGAATCATTCTTTGTCTAACTTATTCCTTATTTAACAATGAAGATTGAGGCGAAGGCCAAAAGACCAAACAACTCGACGATAGCCACAAAGATCAAAGCTTGACCAAAGAACTTAGCAGCTTCTGGGTTGCGACCGACGGCCTGCAAGTAACTGCTACCGATCAAGCCAATACCAATAGCTGGGCCGATAAAACCAAAACCAATCATCAGACCTTTACCGATGATTGCTGTGTTGATTGCTTCTGCGAAGATTGCCATAATTATATTTACTCCTTAATTTACGTTTACTTTATCAAAACCAAGCTTAAGCCCGCCCATGGACTGCTCCTGAAGATGTTACATCTATTGTTTCAGGAACGTCATCATCGGTCAAGCTGTCGTGACTAGCGTGCTCTGCGGCGTGGTTTACTGCAATAGCAAGGTACATAATGCTAAGGATGGTAAAGATGTAGGCCTGCAGGGCTGCCACCAAAAACTCCAGCATGGTGAACGGCAGGGCGCTAACAGGTGCGGCAACGCTGCCCAAATAAGCAAAGACCGCGATAACTATCTCCCCAATAGTGATGTTGAGGAAGAGTCGAATCGACAGACTTAGCACCCTTGTTAAATCGGTGAACATTTCTAGCAGACCAATCACCAAGTAGAGCGGGTTGAGCGGGCTACCAATAAAGAAGTGTCTAAGGTACTTGCGCAGACCACCTGATTCAACAATCGATGCTCCGTAGACCAAAATCATTGAGAAAACACCAATCGCCAAGGTTGCGTTAAGGTCACCGGTGAACGGCCGGAACAGTGGCGCATCACCAGACTTGAAGCCTTCGCCGACAACTGGCATAAGACCTAGCCAGTTATTAAACAAGATGAAGAAAAACAGTGTCACAAAGAAGGGTACATACTTGCGGCCAACCTTCTTATCGTCAAAGCTATTCTCGACAAGATTACCTATAAAGTTAACTCCGACTTCTATGAACTGTACTAGGCCGCCCTGCGGCTTAACTGTCACGCGACGGGCAACCCAAACCATAAGAGTTATGATAATTATTGCGCAGACCCAGCCGTAAAGAATCGAGTTAGTGATTGTTAGGCCACCGACCTCAAAGACCGCACTAGGAGAAACGTGAACAGACGGTCCAGTCTCAGCAAAACGCGTAAAGAGACCGCTGATCATGTCTTGTTCTCCTTAGTACTTAGAGGTAGGTTGTTTACCTCCTGAAGTGTACGCCACATAACAAACGTCATACCAACCATAGCCACCAAGAAGCCGGTAATTGTCAGCAATGGCGCCATGCCGAGATACTCATCAAGCTTGAAGCCGCCAATTATTGGCACCAGTACAGCTATGGCCAGCCGCCAGCTCATATCCAAAGCAGCACTAACAAATATAGCCGTATGGTTATTTGCACTTGAGCCCACCACAGTATGAGGCTTTGCTGTTTCAGCAGGCGAGGGCGTCTTGTGAGGCGCTTTCGTCTTAGTCATTACTTACGATTATAACAGATGTGATCTATGTCACGCAAGAGGTTTTTACTTTACAAAGTATAGTGCTATCATGGAGGTACTATGACAGATTCAAAAATCACAATTTACGGAGCTGAGTGGTGTGCGTTCTGCCACACAGCGATGCGCTATCTTGATGACAAAAAAGTTGCCTATACCTACATTGACGTTGATAAAGATCCTAAGTCGGGCATGGAAGCCGTTGAGAAGTCCGGTCAGCGCGGAATCCCGGTTATTGATTTGGCTGGCGACATCATCGTCGGTTTTGACCGACCGCGGATAGACGCTTCGCTCAAGGCACATTCGCTCGTTTAGTGTCTAAAGTTCTTTTTCTGAATCGTTACGATTTACTACAGGCAGCGATAAAGTTTGGCCGATGTGACGAATTTGGATAGCAGTAAGACGCTCTTGGGGAGTACCGTCTGCATTAGGCGTAAGTTCACGACCCAAAGCGTGCATGCCGATAGCATCAAGGCCTGCCTGAGCAGCAGTAACTTCTTGAGGAACTCTAGAACCGTTTCTGAAGACATTCATGATTTGATCCTTTGCTATCGACAAATGATAGAGTATATATTATAGCATTCTGAGTCAAATATTTCTAGAATGAGGTACCATATTAGGTAAGATGTCGTTTGAAGATTTTGAGACAAAAGAGTCGGTGGTAATCGTATACACCGGCGAAGGTAAGGGCAAGACAACGGCTTCGCTAGGGCTGCTGACGCGAGCCTTGGGTAATCGCTGGCGAGTGGCCTTTGTTCAATTTATTAAGTATTGGGGCGTCAGCGAGCACGTCTTTATTAGAGATATCCAGCCTATATATAAAGACCAGCTACACTTCTATAAGGGGGGTAAAGGATTCTATCAGGCTGGCGAACTTAGCGAACAGCACATTTCCGAAGAACAACACCAACAGGCGGCACTGGAGACCTACCAAGAAGCGCTAAAGTGCGCTAACAGCGGCGAATACGACCTAGTTATCTGTGATGAGATCAACAATGCCGTTCATGACGGCCTATTAACAGAGGAACAGTTGTCCAAATTGATAGACGACCTAGCGCCGCACACTAGCTTGTGCTTAACTGGCCGTGACTTCCCAACCAAATTATTAGAAAAAGTTGATATCGCCACCGACATGAAAAAGATCAAACACCACTTTGATGACAAGTTCTTAGCTAACAAGGGCATAGATTACTAATGAAGCCGACTCTGTATCTTTTGGTTGGCTACCCCGGCGCCGGCAAGACTACCGTGGCTCAGGCAATTGCCGAGCAGACGGGCGCAGTTCACCTTTGGTCAGACGCTGAGAGGCACAAACGTTTTCCTGACCCAACTCACTCAAAAGAAGAGAGCCTAGCACTTTATGATCAGCTCAATCAGAAGGCCGAAGAATTGCTTGGCGAAGGCAAAAGCGTCATCTTTGATACGAACTTTAACTTTCGAGAAGATCGTCAGAAGCTGCGCGAGATCGCAAACCGCCAAGATGCCGCCACCTTTGTTATCTGGCTTAACACACCACAATCTATAGCTAAGAGCCGTGCCGTTGGCCCCGCCATTAACCGCAACGGCTACATGGTCAGCATGACAGAAGAGCAGTTCGACAACATCGTCAGCAAGCTTGAGCCACCAACCGAAGATGAAAAAGTTATTAAAATTGACGGTACGAAACTTGACGCAAGTAACGTGATGACGTTACTTAGTCAGTAGTATGTCGCGCAGGTACTACAAAAAATCTTCTTGGATGTCTTTGCTGGCTTTGGTTGTTTCGCTGGCAGTGATTTGGGCGCAGCAGAACGGCTGGCTTAGCGCCGGTGGCGATATTATCACGCAAGACCAGCCCGGCCTGTACAGTATCGCCAACTTTGTGGACGGCGACACAATCGCGATTAATATGAACGGCAAAGTCGAGAAGGTTCGCTTTGTCGGCATCGATACGCCAGAAACGCACAAGCCCAACACGCCGGTGCAATGCTATGGTCCGGCTGCCGCAGCCTACACTAAGAACATCATCGGCAGCAACAAGGTTCGACTGGTCTCCGACTCGCTGAGCACTGACAGAGACCGCTACAACAGGTTGCTGCGCTACGTGTATCTACCAGATGGAACTTTTGTTAACCAAAAGCTAGTGCAAAACGGCTACGCCTTTTACTATCCGTACTTTCCATTTACTAAGTCTTCACAGTTTGCGGCCGACCAAGAGGCGGCCATGAAGACTCACAAAGGCTTATGGGGCAATTGCAAGCCAACCAAGACCAGCAAGGGCGGCTACATATCCAATAATCAGTAGTCGGGTCTAGACGACGTTGGTTGTTGGGTCGACTCGCTGGATAGTGCCGCTAGGTACAAAAACCTTCGGCAACACAAAGCTATCAGTCTTTGGATCGTAGCCACGGTGCATGATTCTGGCAGGCAAGTAGCCGACTGCGCATATCAACAGTGGGGCGTACATATGCCAGCGACTAGTGATGTGGTGCTTGGCGTAAGTTTGTGGACTAGTCCACGCATAGCTCATAAAGTCCACGAAGTTGGTGTCGATTCGCCGTGAGCTAACTTGAGCCTCAAGGCGCTCGTCAAAAGTCACGTTGCCGCCCATCTCTTGCAAATGAATTGCAATGTCAAAGTCCTCGTGGATCCCTCCGAGGTCACAAAGTGCCGGCTTTACCCTTTGCCACGCACTGCGGCGCATCGCCATATTGGCGCCCCACAAGAAGACACGGTCACCCAACTGACGGCTAAGTCGGCGACGAAAGAAAAGGTCTATGGCGTTAAAGAAGCCGGCTGCTGCCACGTTATAGTACTGAGCCGTACCCGACACAGCATCGACGTTAGGATCCTTAAAAACCTGCTTAACTGAGGCCACCCAGTTGTCGGGGAGTAAACTATCGGCATCGATTCGTGCAATTATGTCGCCGCGAACAGCGTCAAAGCCTCGTGTCCGTGCGTGCAAGACGCCTTGCCGAGGTTCACGGATAACTGTCACAAAATCATAGGCATTAGCGACCTTGATAGACATGTCTGAGGAGTTGTTGTCGACGACTATGACTTCGTACGGAGTGACCTTTTGGGCAGCTATGGCCTTGAGACAAGCTCCCAACTGGGAAGCTTCATTGTATACTGGAATGACAATACTTACTTTCATAGATTAGATATTCAATTATATGGCAAAGCGCTCCCGATTGCATGTTAGACCGGTAATAAAAAAGGCTGCGGCTTGGCCGGCTCGCTATTGGCGCGGCGGGCTTTGGCATAAGTTCGTTATGGGGCTTGTGGCGCTGTTAGTGGTTATTATTGGCGGCATGTACGGCATTGCTCAGTGGTATATTCACACTCAATCATCTAAGCCACTTGAGCTAGGTGTCAGCTTTATTCCTGCCTATGCTGAGAGTCTCGGGATTGATCCGCAAGAGACCATGGACGCCATGCTGGGGATTGGCGTCAAACATTTCCGTCTAGTCAGTTATTGGAATCAGGGCGAGCCCACCAAAGGCAATTATGACTTTAGCCAGTTAGATTGGCAGTTTGAGAAGGCTGAGAAGGCCAATGCCCAAATTGTTCTGACTCTTGGTCTTAGGCAGCCGCGCTGGCCAGAATGCCACATGCCAGATTGGGCAGCCAAACAGCCACCCGAGCAGTGGTACCCACAACTTAACAGCTATATTGCGGCCGTTGTCGAGCGCTACAAAGATTCGCCCAGCCTACAAAGCTACCAGCTCGAGAACGAGTACTTCCTCAAAGGTTTTGGTATCTGCACAGATCATAGTCGTCAGCGCCTGATCGATGAGTACAATCTGGTCAAAAAGCTAGATCCAAAACACGAAGTCATAGTCGGTCGCAGCAACAACGCGCAGGGCTTCCCGATTGGACAACCGCAACCGGACAAGTTTAGTATTTCTGTTTATAAGCGCGTTTGGGATGGCAACTTTAGCCATCGTTATCTGGAGTATCCGTTCCCAGCGTGGTTTTATGGCTATATTGCGGGGGTTCAGAAGATATTCTTAGGCAAAGATATGATGTTGGGCGAACTTCAGGCAGAGGCGTGGCCACCAGATAGCAAGAGCGTTACAGTGACCAGCTTAGACGAGCAAAACAAGTCTCTAAACGCCAAAAGACTAGATGACCGCTTTGCTTACGGCAAGGCAACCGGAATGCGCGAGATATATATGTGGGGAGCTGAGTATTGGTACTACCGACTGGTCGTCTTGAACGACGGCAGCCTTTGGAATGTTGCTCGGGAAGAGTTTAGAGACTGCCAGTAGTGTTGCGGGAATCCGTTAGACTTACGAGATAATATTATACTCCATATTGTCAAATGCTCTAGAGTGAGCTACACTTATACCTGTTATGGCTAAGAAGAAACCTAACCAGCCGAAGACTATTAGTAACCGGCGGGCTCGACATGATTATGAGCTCGGCGATTCTTTGGTGGTGGGTCTGGAGCTTTCTGGAGCCGAGACTAAGAGTCTGAGAATGGGTCATGGACAACTTCGCGGAGCCTATGTGACAGTTAAGGGCGAGGAGCTCTTCTTAATCAACGCAACCATATCTGGCACTAGTGGTATTCCGATTGAAGAGTCCGATCAGACACGTGCCCGCAAGCTACTGGCTAAGCGACGCGAGATCAACGCTCTGATTGCTGCCAAACAGCAGGGTAAAACGATTGTACCGCTAGAAATGCTGACTGGTGGCCGCTATATCAAGCTGCGCATATCTGTTGGTAAGGGTAAGAAGCGCTATGACAAACGCCAGACTCTTAAGCAACGCGATGATGACCGCCGGACTCAGGCCGAGCTCAAGTCTCAGCGATAACTATGCCACCCTATCCAAGCTGGGCTATAATAGAATTATGAAAGCTATTTGGAACGGTATCGTCATTGCTGAAGCTCCCAAAGAGGATCTGATCTATATTGAGCGCAATTGGTACTTCCCGCCGGACAGTGTCAACAAAGATTATCTGCAAGAGAGCCCTACGCCTTACACTTGCCCTTGGAAGGGTGTTTGTCAGTACTTTAACGTTGGCAAGGATGGCGAGCTCAGCGAAGACAACGCATGGTCATATCCTGAGCCGCTACCATCAGGCATCGAGAGAGTCAGGAAGGACTTTAGTAACTACGTCGCCTTCTGGCGAGATGTTACTGTTAGCGAGTAGGCCGCGTTCTTTGCGGGCTTAACTTCTTGCTTGGGAACACCGTATCCGCTATAATCGGCGGAGTTAATCACATATATTCCGGGGTAGCTCAGCGGTAGAGCGGGGCGCTGTTAACGCCTAGGTCGCTGGTTCGAATCCAGTCCCCGGAGCCAAGCATAAACACTATACAAATACCACATTTTGTGGTATTTTATATTTATGAGCGAACTGATACGGACAGTACCATATTCATTTAGAGATGTGGTTCACCACAACTTCAAAGACGCGTTGAGATATTCTGGTGGTGCTGAGGGCTTTTCAACTCTTACTCTTATCAATCCAGACAGAGAAGACGGCCCGCCGGTTTCAGCCATACTACCGAGTGATTGCAATGAAGAATCACGACTTATGCTACAGCAACTTTACGCAACCATGGGTATTGACCCCTCGGCCGCAACCCAAGAAGAGACAGGGTCAAAAGGTGATGATCGTTCGCTTATTGGCTATGAGCGTATTGTCTACCATGTTTCGCCTATCTATGGTGTCAAGTTTACTGAAATCTACAGATTAGATGGTGAGATAGAAAGTTTTCGTGTATGGGCAGAGCCGAATTCTACTTCAGGGGACTACCCAATGACATCGCCACGCAACAATTGACCTGAGTTGCCTCGAAGCTTCGAAGCTCGTCTACAAGAGAGAGCCAAGCCGTACTAGATGAAGTCAGAACTGTGAAAATGGTTCTGACTTTTTATATACCCAGAATAGAATTGAAACCCACCTAGTTGTTTAGGCGTATTCTGGTCGACTGAGCGGTTTATAGACAAGTAAATTGATACCCTTTGGGAATGTCCGTGATTCTACTAACTCTAGACCTATATCGATACCATTCTCTGGGAAAAGACGCTTTCCTTCGCCGACGATGACAGGGCACACAAGTAGATACAGTTCATCTACAAGTTCTTGTTGGAGTAACCACTGTACTAGAGTAACGCTGCCGTGCACTTGTAGCTCACCCCCTTGCTTTGATTTCAGCTCTCGTATTTGCTTGGCGACATCGCCCGAAACTAGAGTACTGCTTTGCCATTGTGGGTCAAACTTAGAATCTGACACCACATATTTTGGCTTAGTATTAAGTGCGTCTACGATTGGGTTGTCCATATCTGTTCGAACTTTACCCCAGTACTCTGCGAAAAACTCGTAAGTTCGTCGGCCAAACATAAAAGCCTCAGCCCTCTGATAAAACTGATTTACATATTCCATGGACTCTTCGTCAAAGTGTGGCAGAGCCCATCCACCACGTGTCATTCCTGGATCTAATTCCTCGTTGTTGCCGCCGTTAGCCTGAACCACACCGTCAACTGAGATATGCAGATTTACTACTAGTTTCATACTCAATCCTTACTTTTAAATTTTAGCACGTTCTAAATCTCGCTTGATAACGGTTATGACTTGCTCTATCGTTGTGAGCCAAGCTATTTACAAATGCCACTGTTTGTGATATTTTTAGTTTTATGAGTGATGCTGAATGGCTTGAGAGAGCTGAACCAACCAGAGTAGCTGTCGATGAATTTCAATTTAGATTGAAGGCGACTAAAACTGAATTACGGCAGATGAACGCTGACACCCACGGCGGCGACTGTTTGGCCAATCAAATTGCCAGCGGCGAGAGTATTTCTTCTGGGTCAACCTCTTATGGAGGCGAGCGAATTAATGAAGACGGTACAGCCGAACGATTAGTTGGTTGTAGAGTATGTGGAGCGATGTGCACAATTACGTATAGTACAGACCTACACAGCGCTGTTGTAGAAGATAAGCCATACGATGCTATCAATGTTGCCGAGGCACCGCAACCTAATCCATGGATGGAACTTGGTACTTTTGACGACTGCAAAGCAGGAAAAGTAGAAGTACCGGCTGATGCATCGGCCCTTACTGAACCTGTTAACTTGAACCAAGAACAGCGACAGATAGTCAAGATATTCAGCGGAGCTGCAGACTAGGTCACTACCTGTTCAATCAGCGTTAACAAAGTTGCGAATCTCGTCAACAAGGGGAGCCGAGCCTTGTAAAATATCACATAATGTGGTATTTTTGTTTTATGAATGAAGTGGTTGCGCCTGAGAACGCAATATCACCAGAACAAAGCCAGATAGCGAATCTTACTAAACTAGCTATTGGCATACTAGATGAACACAAAGCCGTATTCGCAATCTCTGAAGACGGTACGCAAACAAGAGAAATCACAACACCAATTCATGGTGAATGTTCACTTACTGAAACAATAACGCCCGAAGGTGTGCGTGGCTTTGAATACAAGCGTCCTGTTTTGGTCATAGAACTCGGTAATGCTCTAAAAACAACGGAATGGAAAGAAGGGTCATCAATAGTTGATATTACTCTTGAAACCGAGGAGAACGGCACGCGTAAGGGGTCTACTAGCGACCCGACCGAAATCAGATACCACACTCATTTATATTTAAGCAGCAATTTCCCTCTACCAGAAGAGCCGGAACAGCCAAAAAAAGACTCAAGCAAACTTATGTCTATACTGAGTCGTTTTCGGCTAGTCCAACTGTAGGCTCATACTACCTCTGTTTTCAGAGATATTTTGCCTCAACAAACAAGCTTATGCTAATATGCTGCCATAACTACAATAACAAGGGCACATTTCTATGAGACTACGGCACAACCAACAAGGATTCTCACCACTAATTATAATATTGATACTATTGCTTTTGGCGATAATTGGCTTTGCTGGCTGGAGGATTTGGAGCAAAGACACGCCTAGTAGCAGAGCAGACACTAAAACTGCCTCATCAAGTGACAAGGACGGCGCAGGCGAGGCAGCTGAGCCAGCATATGCAATGCCCGTTAGCGAAGCGTATCGAGTCGCCCTACCTGCAACTTGGGTCAGTGCTACCTGCGCCGACAATAGCGACATTTTATTTCTTGCCCCCACAACCGACAAATTAGGTAAATGTGCAAGTGAATCCGGCGGGACTGTAGCAGTGAGTAAAAATAGCGGCGACACTAGCCACAACGAGGAATACTACACGTCAGACGATCACTACGCCAGCGTAAATTATAGCCCTGTAACAATAGACGGCATTACCGGTAGTAAGGTAACTTACACGATTGCTACCGAGAACATAATTGGATACCCTCCCGTAGGCACCCAACAGATTATTTACTCGCTTTTTGACGGCACAAACACGTTTTCGCTATCTTACACTCGCTTCGCGGGTGAGCCAGACTTAGCAGCAGCAGTGCAGACCCTTGCTGAATCGTTTGACAAACTATAGCCATACTTTTTAAATGTCCGCGGCCTGTCTGACGAGCCAAGTATGAGCACTTCGTGCGAAGTGCTTTCTTGCTGTAAGATACGTTACTTACATTCATATCATTAACGCGCATACTGCCGATCAGCAACAACAAAATAGGAGCAGAACATTATGGCTGATGAAATCAGGCAGACACGACAGGTGAATAGTGATGGCACCGCAAGCGTTCGCACAACTGAGGTAGCTGATAAATCAAATCACGCTGTAGGTGCATCATCGATTGCATCTAGAATTGTTTGGTTTATAGCCGGACTGATATCAATCTTGTTGGTATTCCGTTTTGCATTCATCCTTTTGGGAGCTAACACTGCTAATAGTTTTGCAAATTTTATATACTCGGCCTCTCATCCGTTTGCATCACCATTCTTTGGTCTTTTCGATTATAAACAAGTGTACGGTGAATCGAAGTTTGAAGTATCGACGCTTGTCGCAATCATCGTGTATCTACTGATCGCTTATGGCATTGCGAAACTTCTAACGATTGCGCAGCCAAGACAAGACTAGCCAAGGCACCCGCATGCTGGCGGTATTTGTAAAGATATGGGCTTAGACCTGTTGGGCAAAGACTACTATCCGTTGGCTAAACTCATTTGTCCCTGGAGCCACTTTGCCAGAGCAGCTCATAATATTTAACCCCGGGCGACTAGGATTAATTGGCGCCATTGCGGCATCCATGTCAACGCCGTTAGCTTCGTACACTTTGGTCATAACTACATGATAATTAAATATAGCGCCGTCGCCCCGTTTTATTTGTATCAAATCGCCTTGGCGTAACGTCTTAAGCCCATGAAACACACCTTGAGTTGTCCAGCTAGAAACATGCCCATCTATAAACATGGCGCCTGGTTGACCGGGTTGAGCGGATTGATCATACCAAGCAGTATCATAAACATTTGCAGGAGCAGCGATTGCTCCCTCCTTGGTCAATCCAACCGACAGAACACGAGCATTAACACCAAGCTTAGGGATGGTCAATATTCTTGGCTGGCTTGGCCCGACCGCATAGTTATTCAAAGTGTTATCACTCGGCTTATTCGTCGTGGGGGCTGCGCCGTTTGCAGATATAGCGGGCGCCGTAGGCGCTGCTCGGTTCGCCCTTGAGATTGTTGCCTCGGCTTGACGATTAGTGATCGCATTGGCCCTCCATTCCATCAGACTTATAGCAGAACCAGCTATTACTAGCCCTAGCGCAATCACTACGAGTGCCCTAGGGATAAAGTCAGACTTAAGTATATTTTTTGAGTTGGCGGCTAAAGTTTTTGCAAAATCAGCCCATAACAAACAGGCAGTATATATCGAGATAACTATGCCTATATAGCTACGGCGATAGTCAATTATCACAGATATCCTTTATTTGGCAGCTGGTCGGCGAATTCTGCGCGCCACAACATAGAGACCAGCGGCGACAGCTAGGTATGCCGCAAGAGTTTGTAGCGGATTTGCTACATCTACGCCAAATCCAGTGCTTGGTGGTACTGGGTTAGTGGCGGCAACGACAACAGGGTCAGATACTACATTTACGAAGGCACTATTGGTATTGTTCGCCGATACTGCGTCGACAAATGGAGGGTCTTCGCATGGGCCGTCACAGTTGTTAGGAAGGTAGTCAGTAAATGCGGCTGTGTTTTCAATAACACCTGCAGCATTTGCAGTAGTGGTTATTGTTAAGGTAGCAGGCAAACTCTCGTCAATAGTAAATACCCAATCACCGGTAACATTGGAATACGTGCCAGTTGTTGCGCTTGAGTTAACATAGGTTGCGCCACTTGGCAGCAAATCACGTACTGTGACGATGCCGATTGGTGACAGCCCGCGGTCACTGTAGTCACTAACAGTAATTGTCCAAACTATGATGTCACCGATGCGTGCCTGCAAACCTGCTGGTTGAGTGTCAGCATCAGAGGCAGGGCCACCGTTAACACTTACTTGCTTAGTTATGCCGAGGTCACACCCTTCAGAAGTGTATGAGGAGAATTCGTTATTATAATACCAACACTGCAGATCAACTGGCTCCGCATAGACACGAGAATTTGCAGCCATCGGCAGGCCTAAAGATATTGAAAAAAAGATGATAAGCGCTATTACTTTAAATGACCTCATGGTGACCTCCCGATCATAATTATGAAATTTGAATATATATTATCAGTACTTTGCTTTTACGTCAAAGTTTTGTTATTGTACTTATGTTTACTCGGCTCGGTCAAGCCCAAGCGACACAGCGAGTTAGCGGCATCTACCTCGTCACCATATCAGTAAACACTACCAATCGGTTGGAATAGCTTTGTTGTAGTTCGTTCCAGGTTCCTTCGCATGTAATGAGGTTTAGGTGTGCTTTGCCGTCACTTGAACGAAAGACGGCAGGCACAGCTCCATCTGAGCCATATACGATCGACTCACGGACCACAAAAGCAATTCTTCTGTCATTTTCGTCGACAACATAGATCTTATCGCCCTTCTGAAGGGTAGACAAGTTATCAAAAACTGCTGGTATGTTATCTCTCCAACCAAAGTGGCCATCGATAACCGCGCTGCCTTTTTCGCCCGGACGGGGTCCTTTATCGTACCAGCCCGCGCTCATAGGCGTATCTGGTGCAGCCAGCGCTCCATCGGGGGTTAAGCCTACATAGTCAAGGTTGGCACTCACATTAATTTTGGGGATTTCTAGACGCACTGGAAACCCAGGACCGAGTTTTACTTGTTTGTGAGGCCTAGCAGCAGGTGACGTCGCGCTGCTTTCGAGAAAACTCGCCAACGCGAGATGCACCAGCAAAACCAGACATAGCCCAACCAATACATAAACAACTAGCGCCAATTCTCCCTTAGGAACTGTCGTTAGCCGTTTCATGCCTAGTTATAGCGTGCTGTGGTACGAAATATAAACTCTGGCTGGTACCATGATGGCAAAAGCGCGCCACCCCTATCATCGGTGCCGATGCCTGCATTGGGCAGTGTTGGAACTGCGTCAGATGAGCCGCCACCTCGGCCTCCAGATGTAGAACTGCTGCCTGTAGTGGAACTTGAAGGCGAGCCAGAAGGCGTAACGCTCGCGCAGACAGGCCTCGTTATGGTGTCATTAATCAGTGTAACGTTCCCGTTGCGAGCTAATAGTCTTCCTTCTATTGTTGCCCCATTGTTGACCGTGATCGAATTCAGCGCCAGCACATTGCCCTTAAACGTCGCTGCTGAATCTATAGTAGCCGTGTCGACCCGCCAAAAAATATTGCATGCCTGCGCACCGTTGATCAGCGAAACCGTACTACCAGGCCCAACGGTCAGTCCTGTGCCTGCAGCATTCATTTCAAATATAAACACGGATGCGGGATCATCCTGTCCGTCTATCACCAAAGCTCCCGCTCCTGCGGTAATACCAAAAGTTGCTGAGTTCGAATCATAGACACCTGCAGTCACGGTTGTACCTCCAAGTTCAGTTGGCACGGTCGTAACAGGCGTTCGTCCGGCTGCGTCAATAAAAGCTGCCGTCAAGTCGTTCTTGGCTGAGGTAAGAAGAGCAGGGTTCGTAATCCTGCACGGCAAAGGGCCTGTCGCATCAACCGAGTATATAGTGCCTGCGACTTGTGCGCACAACAAGCCTATACCTGCACCGGTTGCCGGACTGAGCCCAACATCACCTGTAATCACTGAGGAATTGCCTGCGTCGGTAATATTAGGAGTTCCAGACAATATCACGAAAGGTGTGGCGGACTGCAGATCGACAGTTGGCTGCGCAGCGTACACATTAACAATAATCCCTCCAAAACCGAATATCACGGAAGCAACAACAATAACTGCGAATAAGTTCTTATAAAACTTCTTCATATGCAAATCACGTTAGCGATAGTCTGTAGCCTTGACCGAAAGTCAAAGTTTAGGTTGAAATTCAATCGGCGATGAAGGTGAATTAGTCGAGACTATGGCTCATACCTCTCTTACCATCTTCTCGGCGAGAATACGCCTATGTCAAAATTCCCGCAATGAAGTATCTAACAGGCAAGTGTACGTCACATGTTTTTGGTATACTAATTATGTTGATAAGCCCAGCACAACGAATAGCTCTTTGCCTCAAAGAACAACTATTCACTGGCTCACATTATTCATAGAGGCTCACTATTAGCTTAATAAGGAGTCATCGTATGTCAAAAATGACAAAAGAAGATGAAATGCGCTGGTACGAGCTGTCAAAGAAACATTGGCGTTCGTGGGGCTCATGGTTCAGCTGGGGTTCTCCCGTGGGGCTGAGCATCTTTGTGCTTGCTCTAGCAGGTGCAGCCTGGATAATCGCCCAAATTTGAGGCGACCAGCAGCAAGAAACAGAGCGCAGGAATGCGCTCTGTTTTCGTTCTAGACCATGATACTTCTAAGCCAGTAGTCGCGCTAGAGCTGTCGGTTGAATGCGCGTAAGTGGCTCTCTGAACCGTCGCGCAATGACACCAGCGCAGTAATCACATCATCGTCCGTTGCGGTTGCTAGCTGTGCACTAATATCTGCAATATCTTTTTCTTCAATGGCAACTCCCGCCTTATATGCTTCGGTTGCACTCTTGTTACCTTGTTCAATTAATCGGTCATAGAACGCTTGTAGTTGTTGATTCTTAAATACACCTACTTCGGCTGAGCGTGGGTCCATGATGTTGCGTGCCTGCAGGAGCGTCAACACTTTGCCTTGATGCGTTGATTCACTTTGTAAAATATTGCCAAAAACATTAGCGCCGTACTTTTGATACATGACCGTATATACATCATGCGCCAACTTTTCTTCTTCAATCAGGTACAGAAGCAGATCTTCTGTAGAGTTGCTGGCAACTGCAGGCTGTGTCTTGGTACCGGTTGTGATGTTTTGACTTGTGATCGTGCTTGATTTACCTGCGGTGTTTTGTGTACTATCGGATGCACGATGTAGTGCAAAATATGCCCCCGCACCAGCCAGAACCAACACACCAACCGCTATAGCTGCGAATATTCTTGGGTTAATTCTTTTGCTCATATCTTCTCCTTACATTGTTTGCATATACCACTGATCGTGAGCCGTCCCGAGATATAACAGTCTCCAATCGACGACTCAAGTATTGGCACGACTCGATCCTTCACATCGGTATCGCGAAGCATCCCGCACGACACACACTGAAAATGATCATGGGGCGTCGTATTTGAGTCATAGCGCATTGACCCATCTATCGACGGGGGCGCAAGTGAGATCGTTCCGCGAGATGCTAATCGAGCAGTAGCGCGGTGTACTGTCGTTGCGCTTACGTCGGGGTAAACCTTTCTTAATTCCGTCAGCAGGTCAGTATTTGTAGCATGCCCAAGAGAGTCAAGCGTTCTCTCGATTGCCTGACAATACTTAGTTTGACGCTGTGCGATAACTGTATTGCTCATAATGCCATCAGTATAGACTTATTTGTTGCTAATGTAAATAATTTACATTAGACTTAAAGAATAACTAAATTATTAAGGAGTGTTATGGGAAGAATGTTTATAGATGTGCGTGAGCCGCTCGAATTTGCGATGGGCCACGTTAAAGGTGCGATTAACATACCGCCATCAAAACTAATGGCAGGAGCTAAAAAGCTGGATGGTGTACCAAAAGATACCGAACTTGTTCTCTATTGCCTTTCGGGAAGTAGGTCCAATGTATCGATTAACATCCTGAGGGGGATGGGTTACACAAATCTTGTAAACGGAGTAAACAAAGGCCAGATTAGAGCCAAGTACGGCGTTTAGCTTTGTTTAGCATGTAACGGGGCTGTCATGGACTGCGTCTTAAGGCCTTCTTGGAAGTCTATCTAAGCAGCGTATAATTATTAAGAATGTCACCAATCCGCTTCAAAGCCAAGATGAATACACCAGATCCAGCCGCAGAAGTCGACTCGTCGATGCTGATTACTTTGCCGACAGATGCCAGTGTCAAGCTTCCATCGCGCGGCATGGTCATGGTCAAGGGGACTCTCAACGGCGTTCGCATTCGAGTTTTAATACAACCAGACGGTCAGGGAAGTCATTGGTTTGGGGTCGACAAGGATTTGCGTCAGGCAGCCGACGTTACCACAGGTGACACCGTTAATCTTGAGATTCAGCCTACCAAAGACTGGCCAGAGCCCGAGCTAACAGCCGACATTGAGAAGGCTCTAGCAGCCGACCCACAAGCACAAGCCGTGTGGACAGATATAACACCAATGGCTCGCTGGGACTGGCTCAACTGGATGGGTTCGGTCAAACTACCAAAAACACTTCAAGAGCGGCCAGAAAAGTTATGCTCAATGCTCAAGGCAGGCAAGCGAAGGCCCTGCTGCTTCAAGCGCAGCATGCAGATGCCACCGAAAAACGCTGAGCTACTTTAGTCTTTCCAGTACGCCGCGGCGCTTGACGATGTTCTTGTAGTCCCATTGGATAGTTATCGACTTTTTGAGCCAGCGCTCTAAGTCTTCGACATTAACTTGGTTCGCTGCGGTATAACGCGCCTCGGCAGCTTTAAAACTACCCTCGTTACTTAGGCTAGGCTCATCGAAGGACTGGCCGCTCCAAAACAATAATCTGACGCAGTTCTTTAAAACGTCGTAGCCTACAATTGGATTGCCGTCCAAGAACCAGACAGGTGCACCATGCCATATCTTGCTTTCGGCCTTAGCGAGGTTGTCGTTAATTGCTTTTGCCAGAAGGTCGCAGATTGCTTTGTCTTCGCCTTCCTTAGAGTTGTTAAATGCTTGGATGTCATCGTTCATATACTCAAATCATACACCATTGAGAGCCTGTGGCATGATCGCTTGACTCAATGTCGTCATGAAAGATATGGTTAAGCCATGAAACAAGACGAAAAAAAGAAGAAAGGCGCAGACTACGAGAAGATCGGCATCCTGCTCGAAGATATTGTAGCTGTCGGTTACGGCAAGCCGTGGAAACTTATGTGGTACAGCTTTATTCGCGGCCTCGCGTACGGTGTGGGCATATTCCTAGCTGGTACGGTGGTAGTCGGACTAGTTATATGGGGGCTTAGCTTGTTTAATGATATTCCGGTGATTGGAAGATTCGTTCAAAACATAGTCAACAGTTTATCCAACCATTAAAGTTGCTTGATGGATTGAACGACAATTACGCCGTAGATGTCAAACTCGGTATTTTGTTGTTTTAGTAAACCGGTGACTTGTATTCTCTGACCTGTCCTTAAGTCACCAACGACAGTTGGATCATCAGAGTACAATGCATAGGTCTTGCCGTCTGTATCAAACACACCTACGGCACAGCTAGTAGCTTGCGGGCCATCATTATCCTTTACCTTAAGACACGAGATAGTGCCGATTTTGGTGACTGGCTCTTCGACAACGACACTAGTACCCGCCTTAGAACCTTTGTCGCTTGCAACAACGCTTGCTGCGGTAGCTGCCCTTGAGCTGCTGCCTGACCCAGAAGTTGGGCTATTTAACGCGAAGATAAGTCCGCCAGCGACTACAATTATTAAGAATAGTACTGTTGGTATTGCAAGTTTTTTATTCATATAGACCTTTACGCTTATTCTAACAAGGTCATGATAATTTTGCCTAATGACGTTCTGTCTGCGGTTGAGCTTGTTCTGATCGACAAACTATACGATAATAATAGGTATCAGAGGCTGGCAAAAGCCAAAAACTACGGAGGATTGATGAGCGAGACTAAACCTATTGCGTTGCTTTCGGTGTATGACAAGACAGGAATTGAAGACTTCTCACGAGGTCTTGTTGAGCTGGGTTGGCATGTTTATGCCTCCGGCGGCACAGCAAAGGCAGTTGAGGCAGCTGGAATACCTGTCAGCGATGTTACAGAGCTTGTTGGCGGCGGAGCCATCCTAGGCCACCGTGTAGTCACTCTCTCGCGCGAAATATCAGCTGGACTTTTGGCCGACAAAGATAGCATGGAAGACAAGGCCGAGATGTTCCAGCTAAATCTACCTTTTATTGATCTAGTCTGTGTTGACATGTATCCGTTAGAGGAGGCAATTGCCAAGACTGGCTCTACTAAGCAAGACGTTATTACCCAAACAGACATTGGTGGACCAACTATGCTGCGATCAGCTGCCAAAGGCCGCCGTATTGTTTTATCTCATGCTTCTCAGCGCACGCCTGTTATCGAATGGCTCAAGGCGGGCAAGCCCTCTGAGGCAGAGTTCCTTGACGACTTGGCTGCACGCGCCGAGTACGAGTCCGCTCGCTACATTATGACTTCTGCTCAATACCTCAGCGGCACATCTGTTAGTGGCTCATTCGCTCGATTATCTAGTCCAACCAAATACGGCGAGAACCCTCAGCAAGCCGAGGCCGGCTTCTATGCTGACAACCGTGTCGCTGTTGATCCACTCGGCATTGACCAGTTTGAGCACGTTCAGGGAATGGAACGCAGCTATATCAACATGACAGATATCGACCGCTTGCTTCAGACCGTTACTCATATTGCCGCTGGCTTTGACGTTAACTTTGGTAAGGTGCCCTTTATTGCTGTCGGCGTTAAGCACGGCAACGCTTGTGGTGCAGCCGTTGGTCAAACAGCTGTAGAGGCTATTCAAAAGATGCTGATGGGTGACACTCGCGCTATCTTTGGTGGCGTCATAATGATTAACGCGCCGATCGACGAGCCAGTAGCCGACGCGCTGATGCACTACGCTATGGAGGGTGACAGACCTCGTATGTTGGATGGTGTGGTTGGCTCTTCGGTTTCTGAGGAAGCTCAGTACCTACTTAGTCGCAACAAACTCCGCGTTGTCGTAAACCCAGCATTGTCTTCGGTTGATAAGTCCTCGCTCGATAGCACTCGACGCTCTCGACCTGTCCGTGGCGGCAACTTGGAGCAACCCAACTACGACTTTGTGATGGATCTTTCAGCTAGTGATATTCAGACTCACGGCTCGGTAAGTGATCAACAAAAGATGGACATGATTCTTGGTTGGGGCGTTGGCTCTACCAGTAACAGCAATACCATTACTCTGGTAAAAAACGGCAAGCTTATCGGCAATGGCGTTGGTCAACAAGATCGAGTCGGTGCTGGACAACTGGCCTTAGCTCGAACAACCCTCGCACCACCTCAACTGTCAGTAAATGGCAATAAGCTGATTCTTAAGATAGTCCTCGACCAGGCCAAGTTGGCTGGATCCGTGGCGTACAGCGACAGCTTCTTCCCATTCCCAGATGGTCCTTCATTGCTAGCCGAGGCGGGTGTTGCTGCCATTCTGACTTCTAGCGGTTCGATTGGTGACGAGACGGTTATTAAGACTTTATCTGGTGCTGGCGTCAGTATCGTTATGGTGCCTGATAAAGTTGGGCGCGGCTTTTACGCCCACTAATCTTGAAGTTTGGTTTGCCAGTGATCGTGAACGGCAAGGGCCTTCTGAGAGGCTAGACCTGTGTAGTGTTGCTCTGGCTCTTGTAGAATCTTCTTTTCGGCGTCGGTGAACTTAGCAAAGTAGTCGGTAATTCCGTCGTCGGCAGCGGCAACTTCAAACAAAGTCTGACCGGCCTCTAGAGCTTGGTGAGCCAATCCTTTGGAAACCTCGTGAGCAGTAGTGTGGCCATACTTTTCTAGCAGTAAGTAGAGGGGTTCGGCCGCAATCGCGCCGCCACTCATATAGAGATTGCGCTTCATGTTCTCAGGATCAACCTCTATCTTGCTCATGACGCGGTTGAGGCGCTCGGCCATAGAGGCTACGCTGGCCAAAACAATCGTGTAAAAGCGAGCTGAGGCAGAGTCAGTTAGATCGCGCTGGTGCTCACTGCTGATATTGAGGTTGGCATTAACAATCTGGGCCGTAACTTGCTTAGACATGCTGATAACGTTCTCAAAGTTCCATGGGTTACGCTTGTGGGCCATAGTCGAGCTACCGGTTTGGCCGGCCTCAAAGGCTTCGCGAACTTCGGCAATCTCGCTGCGCTGAAGGTGACGCATGTCGTGAGCAAGATTGGCCATAATGCCAGCCGTAATGGCTAACTCGTCGAGTAGGCGAACGTAGTTTTCGGCTGGAATAATCTGAGTTGAATACGGCGCCGGCTCTAGCCCGACGTAACCAAGCACCGTCTGCTCAAACTTAAGTGGGTCATCAACAAAGAGACTCAAAGCATTGTAAGCACCCACCGCGCCTGAGAATTTACCATTTAACTTGCTGCTGAGTACACGGATAGAACTGATACTTCCGCCAACTCGGCTGACGTACTCGGCCATCGCAAAGCCAAAAGTGATCGGAACAGCGTGCTGACCGTGAGTTCGACCAACTTGAACAGTCTCGGCGTAGTCCTTGGTCAGAGTCAGCAGAGTTTTCTCCAGTGTGAGGAGGCGAGGCAAGACAACTTCGTTAATGGCGTCTTTTAGCTGTAAGCTCAAGGCTGTAGCCACAATGTCGTAAGAGGTCGCACCGAAGTGAACATAAGGTTGAGCTTCCTCTGACAGATTGGCCTTGATGACGTTAACTAGGGCTTTAACATCGTGTTTGGTGGTCTTTTCTTGTTCGGCGACAGCTTCTGCTGTGACCTTGCTAGCGGCCTCTTCTATCTGATCTGCTACCTGAGGCGTACAGACACCGAATTCGGCTAGTGCACGGCCCAGAGCGGCCTCTACGTAGGCTTGGTAGGCAATACGACTGCTCTCGGATAGGTATTTGGCTGTCTCTGGGTCGTAATAGCGACCGTCTAAGGGGTCGATGGCGTTGAAGTTTGGTCCATCGCTAGGTGTTGGTAGATTAATTGGTTTCAAGATTGGTCTCCAAGTAGTTAGTTAGATTTGTTTGTATACGCTTAAGTAAATCATCTGAGCTTACTTTGGTAAATGCTTCTCCCGTCAGTTGTTCGTAAAGCTCGATGTAGCGATCTGATATTTGGGTCACGAAGTCGTCGGTCATTGTAGGCAATTCTTGGCCGTCTTGGCCGCTAAACCCATTCTCCATCAGCCATTCTCGCACAAACTCTTTGGACAAGTTCTTGGGCTTGTCTGAGCCGCCATCGACGTACTTGTGGTAACTATCGGCATAGAAGTAACGCGACGAGTCAGGGGTGTGAATTTCGTCAATTAGGATTATCTGGCCATCCAACTTACCAAACTCATACTTGGTATCTGCCAAAACCAGCCCCTGTGCCTTGGCCATCTCTTGTCCGCGAGCAAATAGCTTTAGAGTGAGGCCTTTTAGTTGTTGCCAGTCTTGTTTGCTGACCAAACCGCTTGATAGTATGTCAGCCTCCGAAATATCCTCGTCGTGCCCCTCATCAGCCTTGGTAGTTGGCGTAATTATTGGCGAAGGGAAGGCGTCGTACTCCTTTAGACCTTCTGGCATTTCTTGGCCGCAGAGCTGCCGCGCACCGGCTTGATATTCGCGCCATGCGTGACCGACTAAACAGCCTCTAACTACCATCTCGACCTTAAAAGGCTCGGCCTTATGGCCAACACTGACATTAGGATCTGGTACGGCAATCAGCCAGTTGTCCGCTATATCCTTAGTGGCTTCCAAAAAGTGGGCTGCTAACTGATTGAGAACCTGTCCTTTGTAGGGAATCGTTCTCGGCAGGATCACGTCAAAAGCAGAAATTCGATCAGTGGCCACGGAGACCAACAGCCCATCTTCGAGAGTATAAACGTCGCGTACTTTGCCGTGATAGAGTGCGGTTTGCCGTGGAAATCGAAAATCAGTCGTGGCGATCGCTTGTATATCCATTACCTCTATTATACGGTATAATTATCAGATGAGCCAAACAGGCACGATCGGTATTGTTGGCGGCGGCCAACTAGCTAGAATGTTGACCGAACCAGCACTTAAGCTAGGCTTCAAAGTCGTAGTCCTCAACCCATCTCCCAATTCGCCAGCATCACAAGTCGGAGCCAAAGAAATAATCGGCGATCTGTACGATGGAGAGTCGCTGCGAAAGCTAGCGTCAGAAGTCGACTACATAACGGTTGAGATCGAACACCTCAATGTTGACGTATTGCGAAACTTGGCCGAGAAGGGAAAGCAGGTCAATCCATCGCCCGACACGATTGGCATGATTCAGGACAAGTTTGCGCAGAAGCAGTTCTTAGCTAAAGCAGGGATTCCGCTCGCAGATTTTGCCGAAATAACAGACCTACCCTCAGCCGAACAGGCTCTCAGGAACTTCGGCGGCAAAATGCTGATCAAGACTCGACATGGCGCATATGATGGTCGCGGCAACCAAGTTGTCAGCAGCTCAGCCGAGCTTAAAACAGCTCTAGACAACTTTGAAGGGCAGCAGCTTTACGCTGAGAAGTTCGTACCTTTTGTCAAAGAAGTTGCAGTCATGATTGCCCGCGGCCAAGATGGCCAAATCGTCAACTACCCCGTGACAGAAACTATTCACGAGCGCAACATCTGCGTAGAGACCCTTACACCCGCAGCCATCACTGATGCCCAACGTCAACGGGCCGAGGCTGTGGCTCATCAAGTTGCCGAGCACCTACAAGGTGCTGGGGTTTTTGGCATCGAGATGTTCCTGACAGAATCCGGCCAGATAATTGTTAATGAGATCGCGCCGCGAGTTCATAATTCTGGACATTACACGATCGAAGCCTGCCAGACTTCACAGTTCGAACAAAATATTCGCGCTATAACTGGTATGACTTTAGGCTCAACCGATCTTGTTGTACCGGCAGCAGCTATGGTCAACATTCTTGGCGAACGTGATGGGCCAACTGAGACCGTAGGCATCGACAAAGCTGAGCAAGAGCCTCATACTAAGGTGCATATCTATGGCAAATCGCCGACTAAGATCGACCGCAAAATGGGTCACATCACGGCAACAGGCGAAACCATCGAAGAAGCAAAGCAGCGAGCCGAACAGGCTAGGGCGCTAATAACCATATAGGAGACATTATGAGCAATCCATTAGTCGGCATAATTATGGGATCGGATTCCGATCTAGACGTGATGGGCCAAGCCGCTCAGTTACTAGAGGAGTTTGGCGTACCTAACGAGGTTAGGATTGTTTCTGCACATCGTACACCGGATGAGATGGCAAGCTACGCTCGTGATGCTGCTGGCCGTGGTATCAAACTTATTATTGCTGGAGCGGGCGGTTCGGCACACTTGCCCGGCATGACAGCCTCTGAGACAACCTTACCCGTAATTGCCATCCCCATTAAACGTGACAATGGTGGCCATGAAGCCTTCTGGTCAAACATTAAGATGCCGCCCGGCATTCCTCTTGCCACAATGCCCGAAAACGGCGCCAAGAACAGTGCTTTATTGGCTATCCGAATACTCGCCCTAAGCGACAATGAACTAGCTGCCAAATATGTTGAATTCGTTCAAAAACAGCACGATGAAGTCTTAGCCAAAGACGCCGAAGTCCAAGAACAGGGCTGGGAAGCCTACCTAAACCAGTAGGCTAGCTGCCAGTGGGACGTTTGCCAATGTCAGTTCGGTAATGCATTCCGTCGAAGTTTATTAGCTGGACTGCGGCGTAGGCTTTATCAAGAGCTTCTTCTAGCGTGTCGCCAAGCGCCGTCACATTAAGCACACGGCCGCCAGCAGTCTTCACGACATCGCCTTCGCGAGTGGTGCCAGCATGGAAGACCACAATATCGTCGAGCTTCTCGGCCTCTTCTATGCCAGTGATAGGCAAACCTGATGGGTATGAAGCAGGGTATCCCTTAGAGGCCAATACTACTGTGGCAGCAAAACTAGACTTCCAAGTCACCATCGAAGGATCGAGTCGGCCTTCGGCGCAGGCTTTAAATATCTCGTAAAGATCGCCGTCCAAGAGTCGCATGTACACCTCAGCCTCGGGATCGCCAAAGCGAGCGTTAAACTCTAGTAGTTTAATCTCATCGCCATCAATCATCAGTCCGGGGTATAGACAACCAGTAAATGAGGCGTCCTTGTCAGCTAGACCTTGAAGGGCAGGCTGCACGATCTTGTCAGTCACAAACTCAAGATGCTTATCCGTAACCCATGAGACAGGTGCGATAACGCCCATTCCGCCAGTGTTGGGGCCTTTGTCACCATCAAAGACTTGCTTGTGATCTTGGGATGCAGGGAAGATAACGGATTGATTACCGTCACATAGAGCGTGCACGGATACTTCTTGGCCTTTAAGGAAGTCTTCTACAACCACGGTGTCACCAGCGGCACCCAGATTGCGCTTGATCATAATTTCATCAATAGCTTCCTCAATCTCTGCGACACTGTAGCAAATTACTACGCCTTTGCCGGCGGCTAGACCGTCGGCCTTGATCACAACCGGCAGAGGTCGGCTAGAGGCATACTTAAGTGCTTCGCTAGCGTCAGTGAAGTTTTGATACTCTGCTGTTGGTATCTTGGAGGAGGCCATTAAGTCCTTAGAGAAGGCCTTGGACGATTCGATCTTGGTTGCAGCTTGAGATGGACCAAAGATTGTCTGCTGGGCAGCCTTAAAGGCATCGACTACACCAGCCTCGGAGGCGGCTTCTTGGCCAACAACCGTTAGGGCTATGTTGTTCTTTTGCGCAAAGTTGAGCAGAGCCGGCACATCGTCAAAAGCAATATCAACGTTCTCAATAATACCTTGACTACCACCATTACCCGGCGCGACGTACACCTTGTCGACAGAGGGTGATTGGGCTAGCTTCCATGCTAGGGCTTGCTCGCGGCCACCACCACCAATTACCAAGACTTCCGCCATCACATTCCTCCTTGTTGCTTAAGATATTGCTTTCGTTCAAGTATAAAGTTTTCTATATCTATTGGCACAAACCGCTTCTCAACCGCCTGAATCCGTGCAAACAAAGTCGCAGCCGTATCACCAGCCTCGACTGAAACTTTGTGCTCAGCAATGACCGGCCCGTCGTCATACTCCTCGGCCACTAAGTGAAGGGTCTGGCCGCCCGCAGGCAAGTTATTGTCCAAAACATATTGCTGAATCTTCTCGCCATACAAGGCTTGAGTCTCTGGCAACAGTCCTGGGTGCGTGTTGACCATCATAGCCTGATAAATACTGTCGTAGTTGGCCTGCCAACCAAAGGCTTTAACTAGACTAGGGCCGACATGCTTCATGTAACCCATCAAAGCCACTAGATCAAAGTCGCCAGCTTGCAACGCCTCGAGTATAGCAGCCTCTTCGGCCATCGTTTGGCGGCCGCGTAATGCTTCTTCGCCCTCGACTGCCGGATGAGTCTTATTACTAATAAGCAACGTTTTGATGTCTAGACCGAACTCAGCGTTTAGGTCTTCAATACGTTTAAAAATACCAGCATCGTGGCGATTGCAGATAACTAGCTCGACCTGAGCGTTGATTGTTCCGTTTTGGCCAGCGCGAATGTAGGCCTCGGCCGTTGTCCCACTCCCCGAAGCTAGGACGGCGATGCGTGGCTTCATGCGGAGCGAGCGGTCGCCAGTTTGGTTTCTGTGCGATCGACTTTGGGCAAAGTCTCGCCCTCTGCCAACATCTTGATCTCGAGAGCTCGCTTGCCGATAGGAATAGGGTAGTCGCCATTGAAGCAAGAGGTTGTAAAGTTGGTGGCTGGCAAGCCAGTTGCGCTGATCATTCCATCAAATGACAAGAAGTGTAGCGAGGTTGCGCCTACGTAGTCGGTCATTTCTTGTTCTGTCATATAGGCCGCTAAGAGCTCTGACTGCTTAGGCGTGTTGATGCCGTAAAAGTCGGGGTAGCGAACTGGTGGACAGGTAATAAGTAGGTGGACTTCCTTGGCGCCGGCTTCAAATACCATCGACACCAAGTGCCTCATCGTCGTACCACGCACAATTGAGTCGTCTACTAAAACAACCCGTTTATCTTTCATGAGTTCGATAACCGGGTTGAGCTTCATCTTAAGATCGCGTTCGCGGAGCTGGGCGGTAGGGCGAATGAAAGTTCGATGTATATAACGATTCTTGATGAGTGCCATTTCAAAAGGGATATTACTCGCCTGCGAATAGCCCAAAGCCGCTGGAATACCCGAGTCAGGCACGGGCACAATTACATCGGCATCAATTGGGAACTCACTAGCCATGGCACGTCCAAAGTCCTGCCTAACAAGATCAATCCGCTTGCCCATCATCATGCTGTCAGGACGAGCAAAGTAAACCATCTCAAAAATGTCTAGCTTGAGTTCGCCTTCGACAACTTGGTGCGAAGTCATGCCCGAGTCATCAATCTCAACCAGCTCGCCCGGCTCTATATCACGCAGAAACTTAGCGCCAATTGTGTCAAAAGCACAGGTCTCAGATGCCACGGCATAGCCGCCATCGAGTGCACCAATCGAAAGCGGTCGAACACCTTTAGGATCGCGGAAGGCAACTAGTCGGTCGACCCCCATGGCGACAACGGAGAAGACGCCCGTAAATAGTGGGTAGCACTTCTTGATAGCTTCAACTAGGCTGAGGCCGTCATCCATGTAGCAGCCTATGGCTTCTGTCATTAAGTAAGAGTCGTTGAACTTGTCGAGTTTAACGCCACGATTGTTTAAGAATTCCTTAAGAAGGGTGCAATCAGGTATATTGCCATTGTGTGCAAAGGCAATGCCGCGTTTGTGATCGACAAAAGGCTGGTTATAAAAATCATCCGCTCCACCAGATGTAGAATAGCGATTGTGTCCAACAGCGATGTGCCCTGGGAGCTGCTCTAAGTCTTCTTCGCGGTAAACAGTAGCTACAAGTCCCGGTCCAGAATGCACAAACAATTGTTTGCCATCACTACTGGCAATGCCAGAACTTTCTTGACCACGATGCTGCAATGCCCATAGCCCATAAAAAGCTAAACGGGCCGCTTCTAGGCCCGTTGAGTCGTTGGATTTTGGTCCGATGATACCAAAAACAGCACATTTTTCCTTGAATTCATCCATGGGGGCTGTTAGTGGCATTTAGACTCCCTATTTTACCGTTAGAAGTAACAAAAGCGCATTCGATTACGTTTTTCGCTGGATCTGATAGCAAAAAGGCCCGCATGCGCTTATAACTTACTTATCCTTATAATAAACCTTTAGCACGACTCTGGCAAGCCCCAAGTTATCCTGCTACAATAGATCAGTAAGAGGAGTAAAAGCGTGGCGCAGTCAGGTAAAACTTATGCTGATAGTGGTGTTGATTACAGCGCTATAGATCCGATCAAAGTCCTAGCTCAAAAGCGCGCCTTAGGCACCGCTCCCAATCTTGGAAGTTTTGGCGCTGTCGAAATGTCCGCCAGTCGTGGCGAATCGGCCTACGTTTGGGAGGATGGCGACGTTTATCGCTCACTAGTTGTAGAGGGCTTGGGCACCAAGAATCTGGTGGCTGATGCTGTCCGCGCCTACACTGGTAAAACTCACTATGACTCAATAGCTCAAGATACCATTGCCATGATTGTCAACGACTTAGTCGTGGTTGGCGCTTTGCCACAAGTCGTCAACGCCTACTTCGCAATTGGTGACGCACAGTGGATGAACGACGAACAACGTGCCCGCGACCTTATAGAAGGCTGGGGCGCCGCCTGCCAATCAATTGGCGCCGCATGGGGTGGCGGCGAAACACCAGTCCTAAAGGGAATTATCAATCCGGACACTATCGACCTTGGCGGTTCGGCAGTTGGAGTGGTCAGCAATAAAGAGCAGTTGGTTTTGGGCGATAAGTTAGCCGAAGGCGATTCGATTGTCTTGATCGAAAGTAGCGGAATTCACGCTAACGGCATTACCTTTGTCCGCAGCCTTGCCGAGAAGAACCCAGATATATATAAGACTAAGCTCACCGACGGACGATCCTTCGGCGAAGCAATTCTGTCACCAACTCATTTGTATGTTGATCTAGTTAAGGCGCTGCTAGAAGCCAAGCTAGACCTGCACTACATGGTTAACGTTACTGGCCACGGCTGGCGCAAGCTGATGCGTGCCACAGCACCGTTCAGTTATATTATGAGCGAAGTTCCGCCGGCTCCTGCGGAGTTCGGTTTTATGCAAGAACAAGCTGGCGCGGACGATCAAGAAATGTACGGCAACTTTAATATGGGCGCTGGCTTTGCGGTTTATCTGCCGGCTGCTGAGGCGGGGCAAGTGGTTGATATTGCCGCTTCTAGCGGTCTAAAGGCATGGATCGCCGGCAAAGTTCAAACCGGACCAAAGCAAGTTATTATCGAACCTAAGGGCATTACCTTTGAGGGCGACACATTGGAGCTACGCTAGTGCAGGTCTACCGTGGAATCGCCGCACTATCAGACTTCCGCAAGAAAAAACTGCTCGCCAGACTTCAGGCAATAGACTCCACAATCTCCGGTGTTGATGCAGAATATATCCACGTAGCCGACACTGCCCATCAGCTGTCAACCGAAGAAGATTCACGTCTAGCACGGCTCATGACCTATGGCTCACCATTTGATGGCAAGTCCGAGGGCGCACTCTACTTAGTCGTACCGCGAGTCGGCACAATCTCGCCGTGGTCCAGCAAGGCAACTGACATCGTTCACAACTCCGGCCTGACAGCCGTTAATCGTGTTGAACGAGGCGTGGCCTATTACATTTCTGGCGGTTCAAAGCGTAGCGACGAAATTGTTGCACTACTACACGACCGCATGACCGAAACTGTTCTTGATGATGTCGAAGCTGCAAAAGTATTGTTTGAGGTGGCCGAGGCTAGTGAGCTGCAAACTGTAGATATTTCAGCCGGTAAGTCGGCACTCGTCAAAGCCAATCAAGAGCTAGGCCTAGCCCTAGCCGATGACGAAGTCGATTACTTATACGACGCCTACACAGGCCTAGGTCGCAACCCAACTGATGCCGAACTAATGATGTTTGCCCAAGTTAACAGTGAGCATTGTCGCCATAAGATCTTTAATGCTGATTGGACAATCGACGGACAAGTTCAACCCAAGAGCTTGTTCAAAATGATCAAGAACACCTATGAAAAAGGGGGTGAGGATGTCTTGTCAGCCTACCACGACAACGCGGCGGTGATCACTGGACCAAAAGCTGGTCGCTTTTTTAGCGATCCGGCCGACGGAACCTATAAGTACCACCAAGAACCTGTTCACAGCGTCATAAAAGTCGAAACACACAACCACCCAACAGCCATCGCTCCAATACCTGGTGCAGCCACAGGCATTGGCGGTGAGATCCGTGACGAGTCAGCCACCGGCCGCGGTGCCAAATCCAAAATGGGGCTCACGGGCTTTACGGTATCTAATCTTGAGATTCCAAACTATTTGCGGCCATGGGAGCAAGCCTACGGCAAACCAGACCGCATCGTCTCAGCACTAGACATCATGCTAGAAGGACCAATTGGCGGCGCAGGCTTTGCCAATGAGTTTGGTCGACCAAACCTAACTGGCTACTTCCGTACCTACCAGCAAGAAGTAAACGGCGATACTTGGGGATATCACAAGCCAATTATGATCGCCGGCGGCCTTGGCAACATTCGCGACCAGCACGTTCAGAAGAATCAATTACCGGTCGGATCTTTGGTTATTGTTCTGGGCGGGCCAGCCATGCTGATTGGCCTAGGTGGTGGCGCGGCGTCAAGCATGCAAGTTGGCAGCCAAGAGGCCTCACTCGACTTTGCGTCAGTTCAACGCGGCAACGGTGAAATTGAGAGGCGTGCCCAAGAAGTCATCGACAAGTGTTGGGCATACGGTGATAACAACCCAATTATTACAATTCACGACGTTGGCGCAGGCGGCTTAAGCAATGCTTTGCCGGAGCTTGTGCATGACTCTGATCGTGGCGCAGTGTTTCAATTGCGCGATATTCCAAGCGCCGAACCTAGTCTCTCGCCTCTGGAGATCTGGTGCAATGAAGCACAGGAGCGTTATGTTCTCGGTATTTCACCTGATGATCTTGAGCTATTCACTACGATTTGTGAGCGCGAACGTTCGCCATTTGCAGTTGTCGGCGTGGTCACCGATGAGCAGCAACTTGTAGTTAACGACGAACTATTTGGCAATAAGACAGTTGATCTACCTATGGATGTCTTGTTTGGTAAGCCGCCTAAGATTTCTAAGCAAATTACTCGTCAGCAAACCGTTAGCAGCGAGCTAGACTTGAGCTCTATAAAACTAGAAGACGCAGTTGAGCGAGTACTTAAGCTACCAGCTGTTGGTAGCAAGAAGTTCTTGATAACAATCGGTGACCGGACAGTCGGTGGATTGGTAACGCGCGACCAACTGGTAGGACCGTGGCAAGTTCCGGTCAGCGATGCTGCGGTGACTGCCGCGACCTTTGACAGCAACAAGGGCGAAGCCATGGCCATGGGTGAGCGCACCCCACTAGCGATTATTAACGCACCGGCTGCAGCTCGTATGGCCATTGGCGAAACAATCACTAACCTTGCATCTACAGATATTGCAAAACTCTCTGACATTAAGCTCTCCGCCAATTGGATGGCCGCTGTAGGGTCAGGCAAAGAAGATGAGAATCTTTATGACAGTGTCCTAGCCGTTGGCGAAGAGTTTGCTCCATCCTTGGGATTAACGATACCCGTTGGCAAAGATTCACTTAGTATGCGCACCAAGTGGCAAGACGAAGGCGCCGAAAAAAGCGTCACATCTCCTGTGTCGCTTATAATTACCGGTTTTACGCCAGTTGTAGACGTCACTAAGACTCTGACTCCTGAGTTGAACTCTAATGAGCAGACTGCCTTGGTGCTGGTTGACTTATCGGCCGGCAAGACCCGACTCGGTGGCTCAGCTCTGGCCCAAGTCTATAACCAGACAGGTAGCGAAACTCCTGATGCAGATGCCACAAATATTAAGTCAGCCTTCGAGGCCCTCAGCAGCCTAAGGCAAGCTAATAAAATACTCGCGTATCACGATCGTTCGGACGGCGGGCTGCTGACAACCGTGTTAGAAATGGCTTTTGCTAGCCGTTGTGGGCTAGGCCTTAAGCTCGATCAACTTGCCGGCAGCACGCTAGAGAAACTATTTAACGAGGAGCTGGGCGCGGTCATTCAGGTCAAAGCCTCAGATCTAGATGCAGTGCTAAAGACTTTGGGTAGCAGCGCAACCAAGATCGGACAACCAACAAAATCTCAAGAAATTATTATTAGTGATGGCGAGACGGTCTACAAAAACACCCGCGCCCAACTCGAAAGTTGGTGGGCGGACACCAGCTATCAGCTTCAAAAACTGCGCGACAATCCTGAGGCCGCCGACCAAGAGTTTGCAAACATTGATAGCGATGATAGCGGCTTGTTTGCCAAAGTCACTTTTGAAAATCTAAAGCGCGAATACACAGACAAGCCAAAAGTCGCTATCTTCCGCGAGCAGGGCGTCAACGGTCAAATCGAAATGGCTGCCGCCTTTGATAAGGCGGGTTTCACAAGCGTAGATGTTCACCTTAATGACATTATTAGCGACAAGGTTAATCTTGATGACTTTGTGGGGCTGGTGGCTTGTGGCGGCTTTAGTTATGGTGACGTACTCGGAGCCGGTGAAGGCTGGGCTAAGTCAATCTTATTTAACGAAGATCTGCGTGCCACGTTCAGCAAGTTCTTCGAGCGCAAAGATACCTTTACGCTAGGTGTTTGCAATGGCTGTCAGATGCTAGCCACCCTCAAAGAGCTCATTCCCGGCGCCGAAAAGTGGCCAACCTTCCTCAAGAATGCGTCCGAGCAATTTGAAGCCCGTGTTGTTATGACTCAGATTGGTGAGTCGCCATCTATCTTCTTTGAAGGCATGGCTGGCTCTAAGCTGCCGATACCAGTTGCGCACGGCGAGGGCAGGGCAGAATTTGACGGCAAAGATCAGCAAGAAGCTTTGGTTGCCATGCGATACGTCGACAGCAAGGGCAAAGTCACAGAGACTTACCCAGCTAACCCCAATGGCTCACCTGACGGCATAACTGCGCTAACCACACCAGACGGCAAGGCCACTATCCTTATGCCGCATCCTGAGCGCGCCTTCCAGTCCAGACAACTATCATGGCACCCTCAGGATTGGTCTGAGGATTCTCCTTGGTTACGAATCTTCCAGAACGCCCGCCAATGGGTCGAAAACAATAAAGCCTAGGACTCTAGGAATTTTACTGACTGCTCGTACTTGGCATCGTCGATTTTGCCTTCGGCGTGCATGATGTCGACCATTTCGTGCATAGTCATGAAAGCGTGTAGATTATAACCCTTATCGGCTAGGTTTTTACCTCCGCCTTTGCCGTAATCTAGGAGAACAACAGCATCTTTGACAATTAATCCATGTTCTTCGATCGGCGATATAGCCTCTATCAAAGAAGTTGCCTTTGTGACAAGATCTTCGATCATCACAACCGTTTCACCCTTGTTGTACTCGCCCTCGAGGCTTCTTTCAAGACCGTAGGCCTTCTGAAGTGCTTCTTTGCGTAGAAAAATCCATGGCTGCTCCAGCTCTAGACTAATAGCTCCTGCTATCGGCATCGCCGCGTAAGCAACGCCGGCTAAGCGGTCATACTTCAACGACTCAAGCTGTTGGGCATATAGTTTTGTAACCTTCTTAAGCACATCTGGATAGCTGATAAATAATCTTAGGTCTACGTAAATAGGGCTAACAATGCCGCTCTTAAACGTAAAC
This sequence comes from Patescibacteria group bacterium, assembly GCA_038064375.1. GTDB lineage: Bacteria > Patescibacteriota > Saccharimonadia > Saccharimonadales > UBA4665 > JBBTTE01. Next base: position 698,900 of record JBBTTF010000001.1, read on the forward strand.
TCGCCGAACTTCAAGGCGCCAATCCTGTGTAAATCAAGGGCTAATTCTCGCTTCTGGTCTTCGATGCTCATTGACTACCTCCTCGGTATTTATTAATTTCATCTTTTACTGCTTGAGCCTTTTGGCGGGCGACGTCGGCAAAGTTCTCGCTACTATCAGCGTACAAGATAGCTCGAGATGAGTTGATAATCATGCCCGTGCCAGAAGCGTTGCGACCAGCTTTGACTGTCGCTTCGACATCGCCGCCTTGGGCACCGATGCCCGGCACCAAGAAAGTCATATCATCACCAACAAGTTGACGGATCTCGGCCAGCTCCTCAGGCGCGGTGGCTCCAACAACCAAGAGACAGTTATCGTTGGCATTCCAGTTATTAACGACGTTGTCGGCTACTGTCATATATAACTTACGGCCGCCAACTTCCAAGTCTTGAAACTCGCCAGCGCCAGTGTTAGAGGTGCGGCACAGGATGATAATTCCTTTATCTTTATAGTCTAAGAAGGATTGAACGGCTGCTTGGCCTTGGTAGGGTTGAATGGTAACAGCGTCAACGCCTAGATAGTCAAAGGCAAAATCAGCGTAATTATTGTTAGTATTACCGATGTCGCCACGCTTAAAGTCCAAGATAATCGGAATCTCGGGATAACGCTGCTGGAGGTACATGCAAGTCTGCTTAAGCTCTTCTATACCGCCAGCGCCACGAGCCTCATAGAAGGCCGAGTTGGGCTTAAAGGCACAGACTAGATCGGCCGTAGCGTCGATAATTGCCTTGTTGAAACTAAAGTAAGGTGTTTCGCTGCCGCTTAAAGCTTCAGGGAGTTTAGTAATGTCAGGATCAAGACCAACACAAAGCAACGAGTTGTTTTTTGCCACTAGGGCTGAGAGTTTGAGTTTGAAATCCATATACTTTGGCGTCGTTTTCATCTATTATACATGTAGAAAGATAAGGGGTAAACATTGCCAAATCAGCCAGCCACATTCTTTGATCCGGCCAAGACATTTGATGACAATTTTGATCACGGACCGTTCCTTTCTGACGATACCATTATTTATCAAAACAACGGGGAGCCGTCGTATAGCTTCCTAGGCCACAAACTCTACTCGCCATTCGGCATCGGTGCCGGTTCACTCCCTACTAGTAAGCACATCCGCGGCGCCTTCCAAAAGGGCTTTGATGTTCTCTGCTACAAGACTCAGCGCAGTGTTGCATTTACTGTCAACGAGTTCCCGAACGTCGTGTACATAGATGTTGAGGGCGACTTAACATTAGATGATATTTCTAAGCCAGTTATTGGCCACGAAACGACAGATGCGGCTCTAGAAAAGCTAACGATAACCAACTCCTTCGGAAACCCATCGCGCGGTCCTGACTTTTGGGTAGAGGACATGAAGCAAGCCGTCGCCGCGCAAGGCGAAGGTCAATTGTTGATAGCTAGCGTGGTTGGCACCATCCAAGAAGGTTTTACTCAAGAAGATTACTATGACGATTTTGCCAAAACAGCTGCCCTCGCTGTAAGTGCCGGCGCACCAGCCATAGAAGTAAACCTCTCATGCCCAAACGTCGCCAACGAGGGCATTATCTGCTACACCTACGACGCAGTCATAGAAGTCTGCAAGCGCACCAAGGCCGCAATTGGCGATACTCCGCTAATGGCCAAGATTGGCCACTTTACAGATGAACAGCAAGAATTATTGGAAGAAATTGTGCTCAACACCAAGGACTACTTGTCAGCTTTTTCCGCCATAAACACCCTACAAGCCCCAGTAGTTGACGAGCAAGGTAAGCAACTGCTCAAGGGCGAAGGCCGTCTTAGGGCCGGTATATGTGGCTCAGGCATCAAATGGGCGGGCATAGACATGGTTAAGAAGCTAGATGCGCTTCGTAAGCAACATGGTCTTGAGTACGAGATCATTGGCATCGGTGGTGTAATGACGCCTCAAGACTTTCAAGACTACCGTGCAGCCGGTGCAGATGTGGTTCAATCTGTTACCGCTGCCATGTGGAACGACCAACTCGCCGCAGAGGTCAAAGCTAGCTTATAGAAATAGAGTTTTGAGTCCATTGCTAGTAGCGATCTCAGTCAAAGCATCAAGATCATAGTATCTCTGGCCTTCAAGCAAGAACCTTAGCTCGGTCCACATATCGCCATCATTGAACGGCTTGTATATATCTCGGATATTATCAGTGCCGAGAGCAACCACGACGCCAGCCTCAATCATTTCTTTGACAGGTGTTAGCGCGTTATGAATAGGCCCGATGATGTCATCTGGCTGTCCGATCACCCAGCTATTATCTATCCAGCCGCATGGACAGGCCACAACCATAACACCAGCGTCCTTCATCTTCTTATAAAGCTCATGGCGGTAAGCTTTGGGCTGTGCGCCGACAGAAATACAATGCACGGCTACAACTTTACCTTCATATCCATGCTCAACGGTCTTTGCCACTAACAGTTCAGTGTCGCGCTGGTCGGGAGAGTTATATTGATCAACATGAATGTGCAGCGGCTTACCACCATTCTTTTTGGCAGCCTCAAATAGCACATCCAGATGTTCGGCTTCGCGGCCTTCATCCTTCTCAGGTAGGCCACCGATAATGTCGACAAACTCAGCACCAATATCAAACCATTTACGCGCCTCAGGATCCAGCACGCCCTTAACAACTTGGTTAATATACTTAATCTCGATCTTGTCGCCATAGTTTTCGCGCAACCGCTTGGCGGCGACGATCGCTTTATCTTCGACTACAGGATCTACATCTATAAATGATCCGATAGCTTGGACGCCTTGGTGAATCATGTCTTCGATAACTCTAACCATGTTGGCATATATATCATCAACGCTTGCGGCTGACTTGTATGTGTCAGGGTAGTCCCATTTTTGCTGCAACGTGCCGTTCACAAGAGCAAAGTTGTCCTCATTGAGAATATAAGACCTATCGATATGAGCGTGAGCATTAACCCAGCCGCCTTTGGCCTTGATCTTGTCGAGCAGTATTTGTTTGGGGTCGATTTGTGATGCCATTATCTCTACTCTAACACGTTAATTAAGCAGTGGATTCCACCGCCAGCTTTTTTGAACTCGCTAACGTCAACTTCGTGCGTCGTGAGGCCCAGTTTCTTGAGATCATCCAAGAAATCTTTAGGCACACCTGCCGACACGAGAATATTATCGCCGCTGACAAATGAGTTAGCCGCATAGGCTTTGACGGCCTTCTCAGACAGCTCAATCAGGTTCGGCACTAGGCGCTTAAGCAGGTTTTGCGAACTCTCCGACAAGGCAGGTAGGTAACAAAAAGCCGTGTCTTTGTTGATCGGCAAGAAGGACATATCAAGGTGATAAAAGTAGGGATCTACTAGCCTCAAAGGAATAACATCCAGCTCGAGCTTCTTGGACAGTTCTTCACAACTAGCAACACTGGCACGGAAGGAAGTACCAACGAACAGCATGTCATTAAAAAACAGCGTATCGCCACCTTCAAAAGGGAAGATATTAGAAAGGGCGCGCAGGCCAAAGCCATTCTCGCGGAACCATTCACGGTAGTAGACACGCTCTTTCTGACGCTGACTGTAGCGGAAATTGGCTAGCAAGATCGAACCATCACGAACAATACCTTGGTCAGTTGCAAACACCATGTCAGGCACTTCGGGACGCTGTTCGATCACCTCAACCTTAATCTTTAGCTCCTCAAGCACCGACACTAAGCCTTCCCACTGCTTTAGCGCCTTATCGGAGTCAACCGAGTATGGCTGCATGTGAGGGTTAATCACATAGTCAACATTGAAGTTATTGGGCCGACATACCAGCACCCGTTTGACAGGTGGCAGCATCTTCACCGTACTAGACTTTCGCCTTTGGAAGTTTGGAGACTACATCGACAGCGACTGTTGCAGACGTAATTAGCGGAGTGTTGGACTTAACGGCTTTTTCGCGAATTGTCTGGCCGTCGGTCTTTTCTTTGATCTTAGTAGCTGCACCGTCCTTAGCAGTAGCGATATTGATGATGATGTCAAAGCGTCGAGCATCAAGTAGATCGGCTAGGTTTGGCTTGAGTTCTGGATTGCTGATTTTGTTGACTAGTATGGCTTCGATTCCATTAGCTTTTAGGAACTTGAAGGTCTTGTAAGTCGCATATAGGCGATAGCCCATGGCATCAAGTGACTTCATTTGTGGCAATAGCTTGAGTTTTTGGCTGCGGCCACCAATGGCTAGCAAGGCAGTTCGTTGACGGCGCTGGGCTAGCTTCATCTGAAGAGTGTAGTGCTCTATAAAGCCAGCTGAGGAGTTCTGATTGAAGAGGTTACCGTCTTCCATGAATGTCGCCAGCTTCTCGTCAAAGACGGTGTTAGGAGTCTCCACGGCGACAGCTTCGATACTACCTTTGTAAAGCTTGAGAGTAACGCTACCCGTTACCTTATCGTTAACCTTATCGATGTAGGCGTTAAGGTCATCCATTAGAGGCTCGTACCAGAGAGCGCCGTAACAGAGGTAGGCCCACTTTTGGTCTACAATTGTCTTAAACTCGTTCTCTTGCCGAGTAGAGGTATAGCGCTCGAGCGCTTGGTGGGCCGTAATGATTGTTTCGGCAGCCGGTGCCTCGTAGAGACCACGTACTTTAAGACCAATAATGCGATCTTCTAGCAGGTGAGTAATACCGATGGAATGCTGGGCGCCACGAGTGTTGAGCTGCTCGATAATGTCCACTAGTGACATCTGTTTTTCGTCGACAGCTACAGGCAAGCCCTTTTCGAACTCGATAGTTATGTACTCCGGCGTATCCTTGGCCTTCTCAGGAACAACACAAACTTGCAAAATCTTATCCAAAGGCGGAATCAGAGCAGGGTTCTCGATCTCGCCACCTTCGCCGGTGACACCCCACATGTTGTCGTCATAAGAGTAAGGCTTTTCTTTGGTTTGCTTAACTGGGATGCCGTGCTTGCGACAGTATTCGAGCTGCTCATCGCGGCCCATACCCCATTCGCGAACTGGTGCAATCACCTTGATGTCAGGGTTAAGCGCTAGAGCAGAACCCTCGATACGAACTTGGTCGTTACCCTTACCAGTGGCACCGTGAGCAATAGTGTCGGCACCTTCTTGAGCAGCGATCTTAACAGCCCACTTGGCTAGCAGCGGTCGACCTAGTGGAGTTGATAGGTAATAACGGCCTTGGTACATGCCGTTGGCCTTGATTCCGCGTGAGATATATTCTTCGGCGAACTCTTCTTTGGCGTCTACAACAATGGCCTGAACAGCACCCAAATCGAGTGCTTTTTGCTTTATTTCTTCGAGGTCATCTGTCTGTTGACCAATGTCGATTGTCAGGGCAATCACTTCGGCCTTGTACTCTTCTTGAATCCACTTAAGCATTGTTGAAGTGTCTAGACCGCCGGAGTAGAGAAGGACGACCTTTTTGACTTGGCCTTTAATACCTTCGTGAGATGCGACCTTAACGTATTGATTATTTTTGCTCTTTAGTGCCATATTTTCCCCAAAACGTTAAGTTGATTGTCCTGAAACAGCTGATTTTGTTCAAAATTCTGTATCAATTAGTAAAAAGTGTACTCTTGGCCTCATATATAGTCAAGTAGTCTTTTTTGTCGGACAGTCCACATGCTACACTAATGTTATGAATCAAGTTGGGACTACTAATCGCATGCAACTGCTTAGCGGCAGTGCTCACCCAGAACTTGCAGCCGAAATCGCCGACCGACTTGGCGTAGAACTAGGCGAAGTCAAACTCGGCAACTTTGCCAATGGTGAGATTAGCGTTCGCATCAAAGAGTCTCTGCGCGGCAACGACGTGTTTGTTATTCAGACTCATGGCGCCAAGGTACACGACGCTATCTATGAGCAGCTTCTAATGATTGACGCGGCTAAGCGCGCATCAGCACGGAGCATCACGGCAGTCTGCCCGCTTCTCAGCTATTCCAGACAAGATCGTAAATCTGCAGGACGCGAACCAATTGGGGCGCGTCTTTTAGTTGACACCCTAAAAGTAGCTGGCGCTGACCGAATCATGAGTATCGATTTGCACTCCGGCCAGACACAGGGCTTCTTTGACGGTCCATTTGACCACCTAATAGCCATGCCTTTGTTCAAGCGCTATATCAAAGACAACTTCGGTAGTGATTTTGTGTTCGTCGCTCCAGACGCCGGACGAGTTAAGCTAACCGAACGCTACAGTAGCTCATTGGGCTCAGACATGGCCATAATTCATAAGTCGCGCTCAACCACCAAGCACAACAGCGTCGAAGCCAAGCATCTAATCGGTGACGTTAAGGACCGAACCTGTGTAATTATTGATGACATGGTAGACACCGCCGGAACGTTCTGCGCTGCCGCCGACATGCTGAAAGATAAGGGTGCCAAGTCAGTTTACGGTCTTGCTACACACGGCATACTGTCCGGAGAAGCATTACAACGCATAGAAGATTCAGCCTTTGAGAAGATCATTGTTACCAACACCGTGCCGATCGAACCAAACGGTATCACCAATAAGCTCGAAGTATTATCAGTTGCACCTCTGTTGGCTGACGCAATCAACGCCGTCGCCACTAGCGACTCTGTTTCTGCCATCTTTGAAGGCGAAAACCAAATATAGCCTTAGAGGCCACGTTTACAGATACATATCGCGGTCTTTTAACTTGCACATCGGCCTCTTCTTAGGTATGCTCTATCAGGTATGTCTTTAGATGTGGTAGTCGGTTTACAAAGAGGGGACGAAGGCAAAGGCCGTTTCGTCGACCTCGTGGCAGATAATTATGCCATCATAGCCCGCGGTAATGGCGGTGCTAATGCAGGCCACACCGTAATACCCGACAGTATGGAGCCACTTGCTCTTCACCAAGTACCCTCTGGCATCGCTTATCCTAACAAACTGAATATTATCGGTAATGGCGTCTACGTCGACCCACTTCGTTTGGTCGACGAGATTAACGATATTCGCGCCACCGGAATCGAAGTCACTTCGGACAACCTGCTTATCAGCGACATCGCCCACCTTGTTATGCCTCACCACATTGGACTGGACTCTTTGAGAGAGTTTGGCGTCAACGCGCAGGGCAGTACTCAGTCAGGTATCGCCTATGTAGCTGCCGACAAGTACCTGAGAGAGGGTGTGCGCATGGAATCAATAACCAAGCCCTCTATGCTCCTAGAGCTTGCCTACGAAGGCCTCAGCGAGCTTAACGACCAGCTCCCATGGCGTAAGCGCAAATCAAAGTCCGAGCTAATGGCTACTGCCAAAGATTGGCTTAAAGCCGCCGAAGCCCTCAAGCCTTATCTTGCAGACACTGTGGAGATTATTAATGACCGCCTAGATGCTGGCGACCAAGTCTTGGCCGAAGGCGCCCAAGCTTACTGGCTAGACATCAACCACGGCATGTATCCATCTGTTACTTCGTCATCTACCACCGTTAGCGGTCTACTGGACGGTCTTGGCGTGTCGCCTAAGCACTTGGGCAAGGTTACCGGTGTGGCTAAAGCAGTAAAGTCGCACGTAGGTAGCGGCCCCTTGGTTACAGAGATAACTGACGAGAAGCTAGGCAACACCATCCGCGGTATCCGCGGCGCAGCCGACAGCGAATACGGCGCCACCACCAAGAGACCACGACGAATTGGCTACCCTGATCTTGTTGAACTTCGCAACGCCATTCGCGTTAATGGCATAGACGAGCTGGCTATTTCTAAGCTGGATCACGTTCCGCGCTACGGCAAAAACTTATTAGTGGCCACTAGCTACAACTACAAGGGCAAAGATAGATTAACAGCACCGAGTTCAGCGGCAGCCCTCGAAGACTGCAAGCCCAACTACAAAAAGTGCAAAGTTTGGACTAAGGACGTTAGCGATGTGCGTAAGTTTGGCGATCTTCCAGCTGAGGCCAAAGAGTTTATCAAGCTATTCGAGACCGAACTAGGCGTTCCGGTCAAAAAAATCGGCGTTGGCCCAGAACGCAAACAAGTCATCATCAAGTAGCTTACCGAGACTAGCAGCCCTCTGTTTGGTATAGTGTAGGTATGCAATTTATTCTTACGGCCGGCTGGGAGGATGGCGTGGCCGATCTGACTGAGCGACTGGTACGTGAACTGGCTAAGGGCAAGTCAGTACTTTGGATAGTTAGTGGCGGGTCAAACATTCCGTCCAGCGCTCAGATTATGGATAATATCCCTTTTGATTTGACCAAGAATCTGACAGTTATGCTGGTAGACGAACGCTATGGCGAGGTTGGACACAAAGAATCCAACTGGGCCCAGCTCATGAAAGCCGGCTTTCACTCCGGAGAAGCCAAGCTTTTGCCGGTTTTGAAAGCAGACTTGAGCCTAGAGCAGACCGTTGACCACTACAACCAGCTAGCTAGTAAAGCCTTTGCCGATAATGAGGTTGTCATAGCTCAGCTGGGGGTTGGTACTGACGGGCATATCGCAGGAGTTTTGCCCGACTCACCGGCAACAAAGGATACACCTGATATGGCCATCGGTTATACAAGCACGCCTCACGACAGGTTAACGTTATCCTTTGCAGGCCTGCGCAAGATAGACGCCGCCTACACGTTCGCATTCGGCAACACCAAGCATCACGCCTTAGGTACGCTCAAATCTAAGAGCCTAGGACTAGCCAAACAGCCTTCCGAAATCTTAAAGGATATATCTGAGGTTTACATATATAACGATCAGTTTGGGGAACACAAGTAATGGACCAAGCCGCTAGCAAACCCAAGCTCGAGCCGGCAATAATAGTTATATTTGGCATCACCGGCGATTTGTCGCAAAGGTATTTGCTGCCTTCGCTATACAACCTGATGAAGGACGGTTTACTACACGAACAGACTGAGATCCTAGGCATCACACGCGGCCCAACATCAACCGAAGAACTATTCCAAAAAGTCGAACTCTGCGTCAACGAAATCGACAAAGTCTGTGATCCAAAAGCTCTCGCGTCAATGCACGAACACACCCAGATGTTCCAAATGGATCTTGACGACGCTACGGCTTACGCTGAACTACACAAGAAGCTAGATGCTATCGAGGATGAGAAGGGCGTCTGCATGAATCGTCTTTACTACTTATCAATTCCACCTCAAGCCTATTCGCCAGTTATCAAACTGCTTGGTGAGGCAGATCTTAATAAGAGCTGTCAGCACGACCGCGCTGTTACGCGTCTGTTGGTGGAGAAACCTTTTGGTTTTGATCTTAACTCCGCACAGCAACTTATTAACGAGACGGCTGAAGTCTTCAGCGAAGAACAAGTTTTCCGAATCGATCACTACCTCGCCAAAGAAACCGTTCAAAACATACTAGTTTTTAGATTTAATAACCCGATTTTTGAAGCCTTGTGGGACAACAAGCATATTGCCGCCATCGATATTAGCGCCCATGAGAAGATTGGCATCGAAGGCCGCACAGCATTCTACGAACCGCTAGGCGCACTTCGGGACTTTATTCAGAGCCACTTGCTACAAGTATTAGCAATCGTCGCTATGGATAAGCCAGACGTTTTAGACAGCGAACATATTCATGCTTCAAAGCAAGCCGCCCTAGACAAGGTCCTGCCGGTTCCGAGTGACAAAGTAGCCGAGCTGGCAGTTCGCGGACAATACGAAGGCTACAGGCAAGAAGTGGACAACCCAGAATCTGTCACCGAGACCTACGCATCCATAACCGTCTATATTGATAATCCGCGCTGGCAGGGGATACCCATCACAATATCTACCGGCAAAGGCCTAAACGAGCGCAAAACCGAAGTTAACATAACCTTTCACAGCCCGCCAGACCCAGTCAGCAACCAATTACGCTTCAGAATCCAACCCAACGAGGGAATTGAGCTCGACTTAGTTACCAAAAAGCCCAGTTATTCGCACGAGCTCCAGACAACTGCGATGGACTTCACGTATCTCAACGACTTTACCAACAATGGTCATCCTAACGCCTATGAGCGCGTACTTGTCGATGCTGTTCGCGGCGATCACACCTTGTTTGCCACTAGCCAAGAGGTGCTTGCCAGCTGGAGAGTTGTTCAGCCCGTATTAGATGCTTGGTCACAACAGTCAGATGACCTGAAAGCCTATAAGCTAGGTTCATCGCCGTCCGACATAAGTAAATAACCATATGAGTCAACGCGCAACCGATAGGCTATAATACAATCAACGAGTTATGACAAAACAAAAACACATTATTCAAAAGGGTGCAGAGGCTCCGGCAGAATTTTTGGAGCGTACCGTTGCTGCCTCGCAAAAGATCAATGACTCTTTGCCAACTAACAGGTTAGTTCAGAAGAGCAAGGACTACTGGCACATGCTCGGACCCGGATTGACTACGGGCGCTTCTGATGACGATCCTTCCGGAATCGCCACCTACTCACAAGCCGGTGCTCAGTTTGGTTATCAATTTTTGTGGCTAGCTGCTTGGACATTCCCGTTAGCATCAATCGTTCAAGAAATGTGCGCCAGAATTGGGCTAGTAACAGGTAGGGGCCTTGCCGGCAACATCCGAGTCCACTTTAGCCGCAAGATTCTATATACCTGCGCTATGCTGCTATTTGTCGCCAACGCTGTCAACATTGGCGCTAACTTAGGGGCCATGGCCAAGGCAGTACAGCTGCTTAACCCTAGTCTAGGCTTTGGCTGGCTAGTTGTAGCCTTTACGGCCGTTAGCTTGTTCTTGCAAATATTTACACCTTACGTCAAGTACGCTCGATATCTTAAATGGCTAGCGCTTGTATTGTTGGCTTATGTCTTTTCGGCCATTCTTGCCAATCTCAACTGGGCTGAGGTTCTGCCACATGCTTTTATACCAAGCATTCATCCCAGCAAAGAATCTCTAATTCTGCTCTGCGCTATCTTAGGCACCACGATTTCACCTTATCTGTTCTTTTGGCAAACTTCGCAGGAGGTTGAAGAGCAAATACTGCAAGGCAAAGTGACACAACACGAACGCAGAACCGCTACGGCAACAGCCGATATTAAGGGCATGCGGATCGATGTCTGGTCAGGCATGTTCTTGAGCGAAATAGTTATGTTCTTTATCATTGCGGCTTGTGGCGGAATTCTTTATACCCACGGCATAACCAACATTGAGTCGGCTGCTCAAGCTGCCGAAGCCTTGAGGCCTTTTGCCGGCGATGCAACATTCTTCCTATTTGCGGGCGGAATCATCGGAACGGGTATGTTGGCGATTCCTGTACTAGCCGGAGCCAGTAGCTACGCCTTGAGCGAAAGCTTTAAGTGGAAGGAAGGCTTATATCGTCCCCTTAGCCAAGCTCGTGCATTCTACGGAATAATTATCATATCGATGCTTGTCGGTCTCGGCATGAACTTCCTAGGCATTGATCCAATAAAGGCATTGATCTACTCAGCCTTCCTAAACGGCTTAGTAGCGCCTGTCATATTAGCTCTGATAGTTATTATGAGCAGCAATAAGAAGATCATGGGACGCTGGACTAACAAGCGTTCAACAACTTATGCTGGCTGGACGATAACTTTGATAATGTCCGTAGTTGGTTGCGCCGGACTATGGGCTCTGTTCTAAATCTACTCTGAACGCAAGGCTTCAATCGGATCTTTGCGAGCGGCTTTGATAGCAGGGACTGTTCCGAAGACAATGCCAACAATTAGCGACACGCCAGTAGCAATTACGACTATCTCCCAGCTAATAACGGGCTTCAAATTGGTAAAGGCGCGTAGCGCTAGCTCAATGATAAACGCTAGAGAAATGCCAATCACTCCACCTGTCAGACTAAGAACACTAGACTCTATCATAAACTGACCCATTATTTGACGATTGGTTGCGCCAACAGCTTTGCGTATACCAATCTCGTGTAATCTCTCTGAGACTGACACCAGCATAACGTTCATAATACCTATGCCGCCAACAACCAGCGAGATAGCTGCCACACCAGCAATCAAACGAGTAAGCAGGTCGAGTATGTCGTTCTCGGCCGCGAGATTCTGGCTACCAGCAAGCACAGCAAGCCCGCTGTCACCACCATGTGCAGTATCAAGATCGCGTTGTAACTTAGCTGCAACTGCAGTCGTACGATCAGAATCGTTTGGCCTAGCCAGTATCTCGTACGTTGGAGCGGTGTTTTTGGTCAAACGCTCAACTACACTATTCGGCACAAACAAGGCGTTATTAAAGTCCGCTTGCTGGCTTAGGGGCGAAGTATTGAACTGATTAAAGATTCCGCGAACAATAAACCTCTCACCTCGGAAGGTAAAGCTTCGGCCAAGCGGAATATCAGCGCTAAACATAGTTTCGCTAGCATGTTGACCAATAATGGCTACATTGGCATCTTCGTCACGACTAAAGAACAATCCATAGGCCAACGACTGATTGATAAGGCTAGGTAAGTCGCCAGTTGTACCGATCACAAAGCCATCTTTATAATTACCAAAGTCGCCCTTTACGGTGCCGCTAGCAATTGTTAACGGGGCACTGGCAGCTATATCAGGAGATCGCTCAATAATACTAATGTCTTTGGAGCCCAAAGTACCTCTGATGTTTAGACCAGATATAATGTTGGAATTAGCTGGGTTGTCACCAGAGCCGTTGCCAAGTTGCGTTGGCCGTATGGTGATCAGATCCTTACCGTAGTGGTGGATTTGACCACTGATTTGCTGCTTAATGCCTTCGCCGATTGCTACAACCGTAATGACTGAGGTAACGCCAATAATCACGCCTAGCATGGTCCAGAAACTTCTAACTTTGGCATTCCTAACAGAATCTACGCCAGCTTTAAGGTGGCTTGCTGATACTCTCATGTCTTCTTCCTTGCTGGCTTAGCAGTCTTGGCCTTAGCCCTAGGGCGTTTTGTCGACTTGGATTTGGCGGTAGCTTTTTTGCGCTTAGCTCGAGCTGGCGTCTTGTCTGGCAAAGCCTTCATAAGAACCGAAACACCGGCCAGATCATCCTCTTCGGCGTTGGTAGTTGGCAAGGTGTAAAGAACCTTCTTAGCAGTGCTAGCCACCCGACCAAGCGCTGTCTTCTCGTCATGAATAATACTGCCGTCGTGCATATAAACAACCCGCGTAGCATAACGAGTAAGCTCTGGGTTGTGAGTCACAAAAAGGATCGTATTACCCATCTTGTGAATGTCAGCCAGTAGCTCCATAACCAAACGAGAGCTAACGCTGTCAAGGTTGCCAGTCGGCTCGTCGGCGATGATCAAGCGAGGATTATTAACGAGCGCACGGGCTATAGCGGCACACTGCGCCTGACCGCCACTCAGTTGACTAGGCAAAAAGTATTCGCGCTTCTGAATACCAACTCGGTCCAACATCTGGCTAGCTGTCTTAAGGCGCTTTGTTTGGCTCATACCTTTGTAGGCAAGGGGCAGGGCAACATTCTCAAGCGCTGTCATGCGTGGCAAAAGATTAAAGTACTGGAAGATAAAACCAATTTTGTCGCGCCTGATCTTGGCAGATTGATTGTGCTTCAATCGAGCAACTGGCTTGCCATCAAGGCGATACTGTCCGTGACTAGGACGGTCTAGCAGACCGATGATGTTCATCAAGGTGCTTTTGCCACAGCCACTAGGCCCCATGACCGCCACAAACTCGCCCTTCTCAATAGTTAAGTTGACCTCATCGAGCGCAAGGGTAGTTGCGTCGCCGAAGCCGTACAGTTTACTGACGTCTTGTAGTTCTATTAAGGCCATTCTCTCCTTTAGTTTAACTCTGTCTTGACCAACATAGCAAGGTGTTTTGTAGTAATTATTAAGACGGTGGGCAATTTGCTATACTTACCTAAGTTCTAAGACCCGTTATGGAGGGGTCGCATAGTGGTCTAGTGCGCCATCTTGGAAAGGTGGTATAGGGGCAACTCTATCGAGGGTTCGAATCCCTCTCCCTCCGCCAAATAAGTCGATATAACCCCTATCACGAAAGAAAACATGACCCTCATTGAACTGCAGACAAAGTTAAAAGAAATCAAAAAACTCGGCTTTATTAAGACTCACCGCAAGGGTGACACCGGTATCGGAAAAACACTTGAGGACCTGCTAGGTATCAAGGAGAACAACATCCCTTTGCCCGACATAGGTGAGCTGGCCGAGCTGAAGGCCTATCGCAGCAGCTCCAAATCGATGCTAACCCTATTCACTCTGGAGCCACGGCCTAAAGGCGGAGATCGCGACAGAACGCTGCTTGATAATTTTGGTTATTCTAAGCGCGATAATGGCCGATCCAAGGAGTTGCACAGCACGCTTTCCTGTAAACAATTCAACAACCAAGGTCTTAGGCTACAAGTAGAGAAAGATAAAGTGCGTATTGTCGGCAAGTCTACCGAAATTGATATCTATTGGGATATAAACGATTTGCAAAATAAATTCGAGGCTAAACTTCCGGCCCTAGTCTACACTTTGGCTGACTCACAAGAGATAAATGGCGACGAACACTTTCACTACTCCGAGGCTTACTTACTTGATGGATTTAATTTTGAGCGCTTCAAGACGCTGGTCGAGCAAGACGCAATTGTCGTAGATTTCAGGATGTATTATCGGCCTAAAGGGTCGGTGCGTAACCATGGAACCGCCTTCAGGGTAAAGATCAGGGGGCTTTATAACTGCTTCGACACCAAGATCCAGCTAATCTAAGCTACGCTACTTGCCAAGTATAGTCCGGTCAGTAGCTGTAAGGGGATGTTAGGTGTTACAATTATGCTTATGTTGGTCCTCGAATTCTTCTCTTGGTGGTACGGTCGTGGCTGGAAACAAGTCGCCAACAATCTGCCGCTTAGACTTCAGTCTGTAGCTAATGGCTTTTCGGTCACACAATTGATGCGAACTTTATTTTCACCATGGCGAAGAATCATAACCTACGGTGGCGGCAGTATCGGTGAACGCTTCCGTGCATGGGGCGACAATGCCTTTAGTCGTATGATTGGCTTTTTTGTGCGCTTAGGAGTTTTGTTTGCGGCACTGATAATCCTAGTTGTCACAGCTCTTGTGTCTATATTGGAGTTGGTTGTCTGGCCTTTGTTGCCACCTGCTATACCCGTATTAATTATTGCGGGGCTTGTCGTATGAGCGCACTAATCAACGTTGATGCCTCGCGCGCTCGACAGGCAAGACTCAGCAAGTTGATCGGCCCAACTGGCTACAATGTGCTTATCGCATTGGCGGCGGCGCTTGCCCTAACAGCCTTGGCGCTAGCTGTAATAAGCGATTTTGGGCTCGGTCTGATTGTTCTATCTCCGGCCATACTTTGCCTCTTGCCAGCTATCTGGTACAAACGACAATTATCAGTGTTGCCGTTCGCAACAGAAGACCTCAATGGCCGATTATCCGTAGATGTTTTGTCGCGCATCACCAACCAGACCCCGCAGACGCCGCAAGCTGTCTGGCAAGCAATATCAAGTCACTGGCAGGCTTCGTTTTTTAAGAACCACTTGTTGTTGCTTGATGAAATAATCAGCCCGCTGCTCAGTACAGACGAGGCAGAACTTAAGCCGGCCATGGATATCGCAACCGACATCGCCAACCAAAACAAGAGCGAGATAATCGAGCTCGGCTTTGTTGTCGCCGGCCTACTAATAGCCTCACCGACTATCAAGCAACAGCTGGTCAAACTGAAGATTCAGCCAGACGATGTTGGGGCAGTCGCCAATTGGCTGGCACGCAGCCTTAATGAAGAACGCGACTCCAATAAGAACACCGGTGGCATCGGCCGCGACTGGGCTTTTGGCTTTACGCCGCTACTTAATCGTTTTGGCTACAACGTCAGTCTTGAGATCGAAAAGCATAACGCACATTTTGGAGCCCTAATCGATTCTGAAGGCGTAAAATCTATGGAATCAATCCTATCCAATAAGACCGGAGCGGTGGCGCTAATTGGTCCTGACGGCATCGGCAAGACGACAAGTGTCCATGCTTTGGCGCAGAGACTGATAGAAGGCAAGTCAACGAATAATCTGGCTTACCACCAAGTAATAAACATCAGTGCCACAGACATAACCGCCAACGCCCGCGCACAAGGTGACTTGGAGCAAATTATGCTGAGCTTAGCCGGCGAGGCTTCGCACGCTGGTCACATAATACTTTTCTTTGACGATGCCCAATTGTTCTTTGGCGGCGGACCCGGATCTTTTGATGGCACCCAGATCTTACTATCGATAATCCAGGCAAGGTCGGCCGAGATCATTCTAGCCATGTCATCAAATGACTTCCAAAGGCTTAAGGCCACAAATCAAAGCCTTGCTAACCTCATGACGCCAGTTGTTATTCAAGAACTGCCAGAAGCAGGCGTAATTCGTGTACTAGAAGACAAGATACTTGGAATAGAAAATCGGCACAACATATTAGTCGCCTACGAGTCACTGCATGAAGCCTACAGACTAAGCGGCCGTTACGAACAAGATGAAGCTTACCCAGGCAAAGCCATTAAGTTACTGGAGCAGGCGGTTCAGTACAACCAGAACTCCATCCTGACAGTTGATAGCGTGCAGAAGGCCGTCGAGCAAATGCACGGCGTCAAAGTTAGCTCCGCTAAACCCGCCGAGGCTGATGCGTTGCTAAACCTAGAAGATAAGATTCACGAACGCATGATCAATCAAACTGTAGCTGTTGGAGTTGTAGCTAACGCCCTCAGGCGGGCCCGCGCCGGCGTAGCCAATCCTCGACGACCTATTGGCAGCTTCCTATTCCTTGGCCCGACTGGTGTCGGTAAGACAGAGCTGGCCAAGGCAATCGCCGCAACTTACTTTGGCGCCGAATCAAACATGCTGCGACTTGATATGAGCGAATACCAGCAACCAGAGGATGTTAAAAGATTATTGTCCGATGGGCAGACGGACACCATGAGCTTGATCATGGCGGTACGTCAGCAACCTTTTAGCGTTGTACTGCTGGACGAGATCGAGAAGGCACACACCAACGTTCTCAACCTCTTGCTACAACTACTAGACGAAGGACAGCTGACGGATAACTCTGGTCGAGTTGTTTCTTTTAAAGACTGCGTTATTATTTGTACCTCAAACGCCGGTGCGCAAACAATTCGCGAGAGAGTCCAAAGTGGCGAAGCAATCGAAAGCTTCCAGAGCGAACTTACTGACGAACTCATCAAGAGCGGACAGTTTAAGCCTGAGCTACTAAACCGCTTTGACGAGACTGTGCTGTTCCGTCCGCTTGAACAATCAGAACTTTCCCAAGTTGTCGCCCTGATGATGAAAGAGATCAATCAAACATTATCGACTCAGAATATCTCGGTGCAGCTAACACCAGCAGCTGTAGATAAAATCGTGGAGACTGGTTATGATCCAAGACTTGGTGCGCGACCGATGCGACGCACCTTACAAAAGGCAGTAGAGAATACTATTGCTCAGAGAATACTTAGGGGCGAGACAAACCCCGGTGATCAAATCTTGCTAGACGTCAACGATCTAGAAATCTAACTAATAAGTGTGCCGACGGATTCGCCGTTGACGATCTTGGATAGGTTGTCGGCTTGCATAACATCAAAGACGGCAATTGGCTTGTTTTGTTCCATGGCAAGACCGAGAGCAGCCTTGTCCATAACCTGAATCGAATCGTCGCTAACAGCTTGTTGGAAGCTAACACTATCGAGCTTAACAGCATCATCAAACTTGGCTGGGTCCTTGTCATAAACACCATCAAACTTAGTAGCCTTGAGGACGATCTCGCAGTCGAGCTCTAGAGCAAAGCTAACACCGGCAGTGTCGTGAGTTACGTATGGACGAGCTGTGCCACCAGCCACAATCACCACGCGCTTGTTCTGAAGGTGCTTTTCGGCAAGACGATATGAGTAGGACTCGGCTACTTGTTGGGCAAATAGGTTACTTAGACAGCGAGTTGGTACGTTATTAGCCTCAAAGATGTCAGTCAGTGCCATACAGTTCATAAGTCCGCTTAGCATGCCCATTTGGTCACCAGTCACACGGCGTATTCCGTGACCAGCAATCTCAGCGCCACGCACCATGTTGCCGCCACCGACAATCATTACGACCTGTATATCGTTATCAATAAGCTTCTTAACTTCGGCGGCCAAAAATGAAGCTATCTCAGGGTCAACACCAAATTCGTATTTGCCGGCTAGTTGCTCGCCGGAGAGCTTTAGAAGAATTCTTTTATATGCCATCTAAGGTCACAGTCTAGCAAATTGCGTTAGGCAAAGCTATACTTAAGCCCAATGATTAAAGTTTATTCGTGGAATGTGAATGGTATCAGAGCCGTCAGCAAGAAGGGTTTATGGCAGCCATTTCTGGACTCTGAGCAACCGGATATTCTATGTCTGCAGGAGCTTAAGGCCAAGCCAGAACAGATAGAAGTTCCGATCGATGGCTACGACGCCTTTTGGTACTCAGCCGACAAGCCCGGCTACTCCGGAACGGCCATACTGAGTAAAACAGCGCCACTTCAAGTCATCAACGGCTTCCCAAAAGATATTATAAAAAAGTTCG